>JBJECE010000001.1:0-91557 GCA_051870755.1 Paludibacteraceae bacterium
AACTCGTCAAGAAGATGGAGAAATCGGGTGCGAAAGCATACCTCGTGAACACCGGTTGGAACGGTACCGGCAAGCGTATATCCATCAAAGATACGCGTGGCATTATCGACGCTATCCTTGGTGGCGACATTTTGAACGCTCCTACCAAAACGATTCCTTACTTCAACTTTGAGGTTCCGACGGAATTGCCGGGTGTCGATCCGAAAATCCTCGACCCGCGCGACACATACGCCGATGCCGCACAGTGGGAGGAGAAAGCCAAAGATTTGGCAGGCCGTTTCGTTAAGAATTTTGGCAAATACACCACCAACGAGGCCGGTAAAGCACTTGTGGCTGCAGGTCCGTGTTTGGAAGCCGCTGCTCCCGAAGCCGCTGCTTGCGATGCCAAAGCCGACAAAGGTTGCTGCATTTGCAATTGGTTCAAAAAATTATTCTGCAAATAATTTTGACGAGCCGGCACAAAACCGAAAAAAGTGTTTTGTAATCATAACTCAAAAAGAGGGCGCTGCAAGTCATGGCTTGCGGCGCTTTTCGTGTGCGGTCTATTTGGTCAGATGTAGTGCGCCGCTTTCTTTTATGGCGTAGAAGTTGATGCCGTTTTCGGAGGCTAACTCGCTGAATTTGGCATTGTTGCGCATATAGACGTCGCCGGTAGTGATGAGAGTGGCCGGACGTATGTGTTGGAATAATTCGTCCGAAGGATAGACGGCGCGCGTAACGATCAGATAATCGACCGCGAGTTGCCGGTCGGTGGTGAGTTGGCGAAACCAATTTTGGTCGAGCAACAGCCATTTTTGACCATCGAGAGTGAATGCTTTGGATGCTAACGTGCTGTCGCACACGAAGTGCGGCGTTTGTGCCGAAACGCGTTGCCAATGGTCGGCGGCTGTGCGGCGTGCGATAGTGCTGTCGTTTGTCAAAACGAGGTTCTCGTTGCGTGTTATCTTGTTGATTGTTACTGTTTTGGAGTGATTGAACACGATCACTTCGTTGGTGGTGAGTGCCGTGTAGTTGTGCTGAATCTGCAAGCAGATGACAGCCAAAATGGCGGTCAGCATGGTCGCTAAACTCTTGAACGAGAGTCTGTAACAACAAAATCCGCAGGCAGCGATGGCGATGTACAGCAACAGCACCTGCCACGCATCAATCCATACGAACGAGAGCGCATGCGGCAAACTTTCGATGCAGGTGATGAGAAAATACATCGATTTCAGAATTGCATTGAGCAACCACGCTACCGCAAAACCGACATACGGAATCCACGCTACGGCAAACAGCAAAATGGCGGTGTACACGATGAGCGTGGCGGCCGGAATTACCACAAAGTTGCTCAATAAGAAATAGTTGGGAAACTGATGAAAATAGTATACCGACAATGGCGCAGTGCCGATTTGTGCCGCCAACGACACGGCGGTCAACTCCCACGCCCACCGCAGCACACGGGGCTTGACGTAAAGTAATCCGACGATGCGCGGCTGAAAATAGATGATGGCCAACACCGCACTGTAACTGAGTTGGAAACCGACATCAAACAGCAAGGTCGGGCGGTAGAGCAGCAATACGAATGCCGACAAAAAAATGGTGTTGTAGGTTTGCGATTTGCGCCCGAAAATGCCGCCCAACGCCATGAACGAAAACATGACTGTTGCCCGCATGACCGACGGCGACAGGCCGGTGATAAACGCGTAAAACCACAAAAAGACGATAATCAGTGCCGAACGAATGCGCTCGTTGCGTTTGCTGTGGCGTAGAAACAGCGCCAACAACCAATTCAATACCGCATAAATGATGCCGACGTGCAACCCGCTGACGGCCAACACGTGCGATGCTCCTGTGGTGCTGAAACTCTCGCGCAATTCGGGCGTGAGCGCATCTTTGTAGCCGAGCGTGAGGGCAGCGAGCATGCCAAACTCGTTGCCCGACAACCCCATTTGACGATAAATTGCGAGCAGTTTCTGTCGGCAGGCGTCGGCCAACGCTAAAACCGATAAGTCGCTCTGTTGCTTGATGCTACGCCACGCATCGGCCGGCACATAGCCTGTCCCTCCGATGCCTTGACGGCGCAGATACTTGCCGTAGTCAAATTCTTCGGGATTGCCGCTGAGTCGGGGGCACCCGATGGTAGTTGCGGCCAACAGCGTGGTGCCGCGTTGCAGGGCAAGGGAGGTCGAGTCTTTGGCAATGTACAAAATCACTTCGCCGGCGGTGGCGTGTGTGCCGCAACTATCGCTGAAACTATGTAGCCGGGCACGACACATGACACTCCGTTCTTTTTCGATGGGAGCGGTCGTGATGGTGGCCTCGTAGATGCCTTGCTGTTGGTCGAAATCAAGTGTGGCGCGTTGGTCAAACTGATGCAGCAACTGCATGCCTATGGCAGCAAGCAGGCACGCCGTGCCGATGCCGAAAGCGTGGCGCAGTCGGTAGGCAATCGTGGCGTTTTTGATGATTAATGGTGTGATAATCAGCGCACAACCGATGCCGGTCAAGGCGATGGCAACCCACAAGTTGTAGCCGATGCATTCGGCCACAACGATACCTGCGGCCAAAAATGCGAATAGGCGCAAAAATGGTGTTTTGGCAAAGAAGTTCAAAAGCGCGCGACGTTGTGGTTTGAAACAATCGGTTGTAGGCTCAAGCAATGTCGCTTTCGGGCGTCAATGGCTCTTCGCCTTTGCGCAAATAGTACACGATACCGCAATCGGAACAGGCTTTCCAGCGTTTGTAAGGTGGTTGTGCCGCATAGTTTTTTTCGATTGAATCCCAAATGTCGCGAATCAAAATATCGATTTTTTTACGCATTTCGACCACGTTTTCGAGGTTTCGCGCCGTGCTGCTTTGGTGTACTTTCTGACTGTTTTTGTATTCCTTAAAAATGTCGTAATGTACTTTGACTTTGGCGATTGACGGATTTTGCAGCGGTGCGCCGCCGTTGCGCATACGCTCGTTCTCGCCATCGATGATGTTGCGCCCCCAATCGGTGATGGCTTGCTCGTTGGTCAGGTCGGGCAGCGTAAAATTGTCGGGGTCTAATTTGTAGAAACGCTTGTACTCTTTTTTGATTTCTCCGCGAATGACCGCCAAGTTCAACACTTGTATGAAATGCGAAATGTAGAGCCTTGCGTTACGCACAATTTGCTGATATTTTTTATTGGCATTTACCTGATTTTCAAATGTTTGGTTGTATAGTTGCACCAAATTCAAAAACAGCGGATACGATGTGCGCGCATCGTTCAGTTGCTTGTACGATAGCGGCAAATCCGGCAGAGTTTCGTCTATATCGACGATGCGTTCCAAAGCGCGCAACCGCGCTTGATCGGTGTTTGGTAGGCGACGATAAGGCATGGTATCTGTTTTTTTAAGGTTATTATTTATGGATTATGTGTTTCGTCCCATCAGTTGGGCGGCCAATGCCACGAATGGCTCCTTGTCGTTTTTGTGGCCTGATATGCGTTGCAAATGGGTTAATGCTTGTTGATAACGTTCGTTCATGGCGTCTTCGCACGCTTTATCGGCCTCGAATTGTTGATAAAATTTGGTTACGATGGCTATTTTTTGTGCGTCATCTAATTGTTTGTCGGCAATGGCCTGCTTGATGATTTGGCGTTGTGTGTCGTCGGCTCTGTCGAGCGCAGTGATGAGCAAAAACGTCTTTTTGCCGCACAGAATGTCGCCGCCGATGCGTTTGCCGAATGTTGCGGCGTTGCCAAATGTGTCTAAATAGTCGTCGCGCAGTTGGAATGCGATGCCGATGTCGATGCCGAAATCGTAGAGCAGTTGCGCGTCGGTAGCGTCGGCTCCGGCTACGATGGCACCCATCTTGAGCGCGGCAGCCAGCAGGACGGCCGTTTTCAGGCGAATCATTTCGAAATATTCGCTCAATGTGGCCGCTTCGCATCTTTCCATGTCGATGTCAAGTTGCTGACCTTCACATACTTGCAGTGCTGTTTTGGTGAACAAAGGCACTATTTTTACGAATTGTTCGTCGGGCAGTTGTTCCAAAAATTCGTAGGCTTTTATCATCATGGCGTCGCCGCTGAGAATGGCGGTGTTGTCGTCCCATTTACGGTGTACGGTCGGACGCCCGCGGCGCATATCGGCGTTGTCCATGATGTCGTCGTGCAGCAGCGTGAAGTTGTGGAATACCTCGATGGCCAACGCAGCCGGCAAGGCGGCTTCGCGTGTGCCACCAAAAAGTTCGCATCCCATCAGCACCAACTGTGGGCGAATGCGCTTGCCGCCGCTCTCGAGCGCATAGCCGATGGGGTGGTATAATTGCTGCGGAGCGATGTCCCAATTGAGGCGTTGTAGTTGTTGTTCGATGTAAGTTTGCACGATTGTCTGAATTTCAAAATGTTATCGCTGCGAAGATAGTTATTTTTTCTTACAATTTGCCTATTCGCTATTAAAAATAACCAAGTTTAACTAATTTTATTATTTGTTATATAAAACAATAGGCGCATTGCAGATGAATGCGCCCTGTCTGTTGGTCAAAACCGCCGGTGTGGCTGTGGTTTACTGCCGGCTGTTGAGTTCGTTGTCGATGATGTCTGTCATGACTTGTGTGATGTCGAGGCCGGCGGCACGCACTTGCTGCGGTATGAAACTTGTGGCGGTCATGCCCGGCGTGGTATTTACCTCGAGCAGATTTATCGTGCCCGACGGATCGATGATGTAATCAATGCGGATGATGCCTTTGGCGTTGATGGCGGTGTAGATTTTGCGCGTTTCGTCTTGTATGGCGTTTGCCCATTCGTCGGGGATGCGTGCCGGCGTAATCTCTTGCACTTGTCCGTTGTATTTGGCATCGTAGTCGAAAAATTCGTTGTCGGTAACCACTTCGGTGATGGGGAACACCACCTCTTTGTCGCGTGTGCGGTACATGCCGCAAGTTACTTCGGTGCCGGTCATCAGCGCTTCCACCATCACTTCGGAGCCTTCGGCAAAGGCTTTTTCGATGGCCGGCAGAATGTCCGACACATGTTTGGCCTTGGTAACGCCGAAACTACTGCCGCCGTCGCATGGTTTGATGAAACAGGGCAGCCCGATTTCTTTGACAATATCGACCACCTTGACGGTGTCGCCGCGGTGCAGCCACACTGATTTGGCAATATTTACGCCGAAACTTTTCAGATATTGGTTGCATGGATATTTGTCGAATGTGAGTGCAGCCGCCAATACGTCGCAGCACGAGAACGGAATGCCCATCAGGCGGAAATAGCCTTGTAGAATGCCGTTTTCGCCGGGAGTGCCGTGGATGGTGATGTAGGCGAAATCGAACGTGGTTTTTGTGCCGTCGAGCGTGAACGAGAAGTCGTTTTTGTCGATGGGCAAGTGCCGACCATCGGGCAGTTCGACTTGCCAGCGTTTGCCCACGATGGTTACAATATATTTGGTGTATTTGTTGCTGTCGATGAAGTCGTTCAGCCCGGCAGCGCTACGCAGCGACACCTGCCATTCCGACGAGTCGCCGCCTGCCACGATTGCTATAGTTGGTTTCATTGTGTTTTTGTTGAGGTTTTATACGTTTTTTTCGGGCGCAAAGATAGTACAAATAGTGCAAAGTGCAAAGTGGAATAGTGGAAAAGTTTACGAGTGGAATGATTAGTTTTAGGGTTTGTGTTATTTGTGTGCTGTCTGGTTCTTTTTATGTGTGCACCAAATAACTTTTCATTGACAAACCACTGACAATAAAAATAGCGAAATAATTGATATTCAACTACTTCGCTATCAAAATTGTACGCCCATACGGAGTCGAACCGTAATCAAGGGAACCGGAATCCCTCATTCTATCCATTAAACTATGGGCGCATGTCGGCATCGCCGGTTGGGCGATGCCGGCGGTTTTTACATGTCGCGACGATTTTCAGGGTCGCGGAAGTCGGTCGGTGCCGAGTGCTCGCGCCGCGGACGGCGTTCGCCGCGGTCGGGGCGTTGGCGGCGCTCCGGCTCGGTATAACCTTCGGGTTTCTCTTTCAGCACGCGTGCCGACAATTTGAATTTGCCTGTTTTTTCGTCGATGTCGAGCAACTTCACGCGGATGGTGTCGCCCTCTTTCAATCCAGTTTCTTCGATGGTTTCGAAACGTTTCCAATCGATTTCGGAGATGTGCAACAGACCTTCTTTGCCAGGCATAAATTCTACGAATGCGCCGTATGGCATCAGCGATTTCACTTTCGAGTCGTACTCTTCGCCAACTTCGGGCAAGGCCACGATGGCTTTGATCTTCTCGATGGCGCAATCGATAGAGGCGCGGTTCGAAGCGGCCACTTCCACAATGCCTACGTTGTCGTCCTCGTCGATGGAGATAACGGCGCCCGATTCGGCTTGAATGCCTTGAATGATTTTGCCGCCGGGGCCAATCACAGCACCAATCAGTTCTTTCGGTATCGTCATGGTAACGATGCGTGGTGCGTGCGGTTTCAGGTCGGCGCGCGGTTCGGGCATCACTTCGAGCATTTTGCCGAGTATGTGTGCACGGCCTTCTTTGGCTTGCATCAAGGCTTTTTCCAGAATTTCGTAACTCAATCCATCAACTTTGATGTCCATTTGTGTGGCGGTGATGCCGTCCTTGGTGCCGGTTACTTTGAAGTCCATGTCGCCGAGGTGGTCTTCGTCGCCGAGAATGTCGCTCAGAACGGCGTAGTTGGTGCCTTTATTTTCTGAAATCAATCCCATGGCGATGCCCGAAACGGGTTTCTTGATTTGCACACCGGCATCCATCAGTGCGAGGCAGCCGGCGCAAACTGTAGCCATCGACGACGATCCGTTCGATTCCAAAATGTCGGAAACGACACGGATACTGTACGGATAGTTTTCGGGAATCATGTTTTTGAGTGCGCGGCAGGCCAGGTTGCCATGGCCGATTTCGCGACGGCCAACGCCGCGTTGTGCTTTTGCTTCGCCCGTTGCAAACGGTGGGAAGTTGTAGTGCAGCAGGAAACGATCGGTGCCTTGAATCAAGGCTTCGTCGATGATTTTTTCGTCGCGTTTGGTGCCGAGCGTTACGGTCGAGAGCGACTGCGTTTCGCCGCGGGTGAATATGGCCGATCCGTGCGGGCCGGGCAGGTAGCCCACTTCGCACCAGATGGGACGAATTTCGTTGGTTTTACGGCCGTCGAGACGTTTGCCTTCGTCGAGTACGGCGCGGCGCATAGCCTCTTTTTCTACATCGTGGTAGTAGCGGTCGATCATGCCTTCTTTTTCGGCCAGTTCTTCTTCGCTGAATTGTGCTTTGAAGTCGGCGCAGATGGCGGCAAACGACTCTTCGCGGTGGTGTTTGTCGGTGTCGGCCGAAGTGGCTTGTGCGTAGGCGCGGTCGTAGCAGAAGTCGTGCACGCGTTGGCGCAGCTCTTCGTCGTTTTCTTCGTGGCAGTATTCGCGTTTAACCGTTTTGCCGGCGGCCTCCATCAGTTCGATTTGGGCTTGGCATTGCGGTTTGATGGCTTCGTGTGCGGCTTTGATGGCTTCGAGCATTTCTTGCTCGGTTACCTCTTTCATTTCGCCTTCCACCATCATGATGTTGTCCAGCGTGGCGGCCACCATCAGTTCAATGTCGGCGTGTTCGAGTTGTTCGAACGTGGGGTTGATGACCATTTTGCCATCAACGCGGGCTACGCGTACTTCGGAAATCGGGCCTTCGAACGGAATGTCGGACACGGCAAGTGCAGCCGATGCGGCCAAACCGGCCAGCGAGTCGGGTGTTTCGATGCCGTCGGCCGAGTAGAGCGTTACGTTGACGAACGTTTCGGCGTGGTAGTTGCTTGGGAACAAGGGGCGCAGGGCGCGGTCTACCAAGCGGGCAATCAGAATTTCGTAGTCGTCGGCGCGGCCTTCGCGGCGTGTGAAACCGCCGGGGAAACGACCTGCCGAAGCAAATTTCTCTTTGTATTCTACTGTCAGTGGCATGAAGTCGGTGCCAGGCACGGCCTCTTTGGCAGAGCATACGGTGGCCAACAACATGGTTTTTCCGCAAGTTACCATTACGGCACCATCGGCCTGTTTGGCCAATTTGCCTGTCTCGAGTGTAATGGTACGTCCATCACCGAGTGTGATGGTTTTTGTAACTACATTCATAAAAAATTACAGAATTAAAATTATACCTCTTAAAAAATCGTGCAAAGGTACAAAAAAAAATCGAATTACGCATCGTTTTGGCACAGTTATTGTTATTTTGATTTTTTACTGATTGATTATCAGTGTGTTGCGATTGATGATGTCGGTTTTTGGCATAAAAATTTGTACGTTTCAAAAATAAATGTTTACATTTGTGGATTGTTAGAATCGTTGCGCAGCGTTGTGTGGCGATGGGTCGGCTGACGTGGCTAATGCGTTGTACGTTAGTTTGTTGCCGATTTGTCGGCGCGTGGCGTTGTGTGGCGGTCGGACCTAAAAATGTAACTAATTATGGGAGAATCACGTTTACGCGTTGCTGTAATGGGTGGTGGCAGTTGGGCTACCGGCATTGCAAAAATAGTGATGGACAACGAACCGGAGATGATTTGGTACATGCGCCGGCAGGAGCAGATCGACGAATTTATGCGTACGAGTCGCAATCCGTCGTATTTGTCGAGTGTCAAATTTGATATTGATCGCATTCATTTTACATCGAAAATCAATCAGGCGGTGAAAAATGCCGATGTGCTAATTTTTGCCACGCCATCGCCGTTTCTGAAACAGCATCTGAAGAAGTTGCGCTTGCGGCTCGACAGTAAAATAGTGGTGTCGGCCATCAAAGGCATCGTGCCCGACGAAAATATGGTTGTGTCCGAATATTTTCATCAGGTGTATAGCATTCCGTTCGAGCAGATTGCGGTGTTGAGCGGTCCGTGCCACGCCGAAGAGGTGGCGCTGGAGCGTACGTCGTACCTCACCATTGCGTGTGCCGATAGGGAACGGGCGCGTCAGTTGTCGCCCATTTTCACCAATCGTTATGTGCAGACGTACACCAGCGACGATACGTACGGCATCGAATACGCGTCGGTGATGAAAAATATTTACGCCATTGCTGTGGGCATTTGCCATGGTTTGAAGTATGGCGACAATTTTCAGGCGGTGTTGGTGTCGAATGCCATTCAGGAGATGAACCGTTTTTGCAATGCCGCTCATCCGTTCCATCGCAATTTGCAGGAATCGGTCTATTTGGGCGACCTGCTGGTAACGGCCTATTCCAAGTTCAGCCGCAACCGCACGTTTGGCAACATGATAGGCAAAGGCTACAGCGTGAAAACGGCGCAGGTGGAGATGGAGATGATAGCCGAAGGTTACTACGGCACCAAATGTATCCACGAATTGAACGAAAAATATCAGGTGAATATGCCGATACTTGATGCTGTGTATGCCATTCTGTATCAGCGTCGTCAGCCGTCGTGCGTGATGCGCGAACTGACCAAAAAACTGATGTAAAAGACAATCATAACAAAATAAAAATATCAAATTGATTATGAAAGACATTACTTTGAACATTGAGAAAGCGTTTGGCTTTGTGTCGGCCGACGCCGTGAAACAGTATGCGTCGCAAGCGTCCGCATGTTTGAAAATGCTGCACGAAGGTACGGGCAAAGGCAACGACTTTTTGGGTTGGCTCCGTTTGCCGTCGGACATCGAGGCTGAACTCGATGCGATAGAGGCGGCCGCCAAAACCCTGCGCGACAAGTGCGAAGTGGTAGTGGTTGTCGGCATCGGCGGTAGTTATCTCGGCGCCAAAGCCGTGAACGAAGCGCTGGCCGATTCGTTCGAGTGGCTGAAAAAAGAGCACAAGGCACCGATAATCGTTTATGCCGGACAAAACATCGGCGAAGATTATCTGTACGAATTGCAATCGATGCTGAAAACCAAACATTTCGGCATCATTTCCATCTCGAAATCGGGCACGACGACCGAGTCGGCGTTGGCATTCCGCCTGCTGAAAACGCAACTCGAAGAGCAACAAGGCAAAGCCGCCGCGCAAGAGTTGATAGTGTGCATCACCGACAAAGCGCGCGGCGCCTTGCGTACATTGGCCACGCAGGAAGGTTACAAAACGTTTGTCATTGCCGACAATGTGGGCGGTCGTTTTTCGGTGTTGTCGCCGGTAGGTTTGCTGCCCATTGCTGCGGCCGGTTTCGACATTCGCCAATTGGTGGCCGGTGCGGCGCGCATGCAGCAGGTTTGTGCTTCCGACAATTTCGACGAAAATCCGGCGGCACAATATGCGGCCGTGCGCAACGAATTGTATAAATCAGGCAAAAAAATCGAAATTCTTGTCAATTTTCACCCGAAATTGCACTATGTATCGGAGTGGTGGAAACAACTGTACGGCGAGAGCGAAGGCAAAGAACATAAAGGCATTTTCCCGGCATCGGTCGATTTTACAACCGATTTGCACTCGATGGGACAGTGGATTCAGGATGGCGAACGCACCATTTTCGAAACGGTGATATCGGTGGCCGCAATGAATCATGAAGTGCGCGTGCCTGCCAACGATGCCAACCTCGACGGACTCAACTTTTTGGCCGGCAAACGTGTCGATGAAGTGAACAAGATGGCCGAACTCGGCACCATGTTGGCACACGTCGATGGCGGTGTACCGAACCTGAAAATCGAGTTGCCACAACTCAACGAATACTATTTGGGCGAGTTGCTCTATTTCTTCGAAAAAGCATGCGGCATCAGCGGCTATATGCTAGGCGTCAATCCGTTCGACCAACCGGGCGTCGAAGCGTACAAAAAGAATATGTTTGCGTTGCTCGACAAACCGGGCTACGAAGAGGCATCGAAAGCCATCAAAGAACGTTTGGCAAAATAACGAAATGGTATGAAAATCGGCATCGTAGCATCGCAATACGAAGAGATAGAACGTCTGGTCGAGCCGGTGGAACACAAAAATGTGGTCGAAGCCTGCGGACGCGTATTCTACGAATACCAACACGACGGTCTTGACATTGTGGCGGTGTTTTCGCATTGGGGCAAAGTCGGCGCGGCAGTGAGCGTGTCGATTTTGCTCGAGCGTTTCAAACCCGACGTTTTGATTTCGGTCGGGACGAGCAGTGCTGTCATTCCCGAATTGGCTGTCGGCGATGTGGTCGTGGGGCAGCGGCTGTTCCAGCACGATATGGATATGCGCCCCGTGTTTCGTCGCTACGAGGTGCCGCTGTCGGGCGTAACGTCGTATGCCACGCAGGAACACGAACAACGCTTGGCTGCCGATGCGGTACACAATCTGCTGAAACAGTCGAAAGAGTTGCGGCGCGACTTGCTGGCCTACAACGTGTCGGCACCGAAGTTGCAACTTGGCGATATGGCGTGTGGCGATTTGCTGATAACCGGCGCTGCGCGCAAAGCGGCCATCAACCGCAATTTGCCGTCGGTAGTGTGTGTCGATATGGAGTGCGCGGCCATGGCGCAGGTGTGTGCCGAATTTGCCGTGCCGTGCGTGTTTGTGCGCGTGGTAACCGATGCCGCCAACGAAGTAACCGACGACGAGGCGGCCATGCGTTTCAAAACCGAATTTTCGGCACGATACAATGTGGCACTGCTGCATTCGATGTTGGATTTGTATCGATAAACACGAAAAAACACAGAAAAACACCTTAAATCTAATCACTATTAAAACACAATTTTTTATGGAAACACGCATGTTAATTTATGTCGTTCTTGCGGCATCCGTGTTGGCATTGGCGATGGCGTTTGTCTTCTATCGTCAGATGCTGAAAAAAGACGAAGGCACCGATTTGATGAAAAAAATCGCTGCGCATGTGCGCCAAGGTGCGATGGCTTACCTCAAGCAACAATACAAAGTGGTAACCATCGTGTTTGTAGTCTTGGCCGTGCTGTTCGGCGTGATGGCCTACTTCGATTTGCAAAACGGGTGGGTTTGGTTTGCCTTCCTGACCGGTGGATTTTTCTCCGGTTTGGCCGGATTTTTTGGCATGAAAACGGCCACTTATGCTTCGGCTCGTACGGCCAATGCCGCGCGGCAATCGCTGAATAGCGGTTTGCAGGTGGCGTTTCGTTCGGGTGCCGTCATGGGCTTGGTTGTTGTTGGCTTGGCGTTGCTCGACATTTCGGTGTGGTTTTTGGTACTCGACTATTTTGTACCGGCCGAAAATCACCTTATTATAATAACCACCACCATGCTGACGTTTGGCATGGGTGCATCGACGCAGGCCTTGTTTGCCCGTGTGGGTGGCGGCATCTACACCAAAGCCGCCGATGTCGGTGCCGATTTGGTGGGCAAAACCGAATATAACATTCCCGAAGACGACCCGCGCAATCCGGCGACCATTGCCGACAATGTGGGCGACAACGTAGGCGATGTGGCCGGCATGGGCGCCGACCTGTACGAATCGTATGCCGGTTCCATTTTGGCGACCATGGCTTTGGGCGCAAGCGCATTTGCCACATCGGCGGTCGAAGGTATGCAGTTGAAAGCCGTGCTGGCGCCGTCGCTCATTGCGGCGGTGGGCGTGTTGCTGTCGCTGATAGGCATTTTTGTGGTTAAAACCAAAGAAAATGCCGGCATGAAACAGTTGCTGGCAGCGTTGAGCCGTGGCACGAATACGGCCGCTGTGCTGATAGCGGTGGCTACGTTCGGCATTTTTGCATGGTTGTTTGGCACCGAAACCGATCAGTGGTGGCAAGTGTCGTTGTCGGTGGTTGTCGGTCTGCTGGCCGGTGTGATTATCGGCAAATCGACCGAATATTACACCTCGCAAAGCTACAAACCGACGCAAAAAGTGTCGGAAAGTTCGCAAACGGGTCCTGCCACAGTCATTATTTCCGGCTTGGGCTTGGGCATGTTATCGACGGCTATTCCGGTGGTTACGGTTGGCGTGGCCATCATTTTGGCTTATTTGTGCGCCAATGGTTTCTCGGTAGAATTGACGGCAGCGAATTTGTCGCTCGGCCTTTACGGCATAGGCATTGCAGCTGTGGGCATGCTTTCGACCCTTGGCATCACGTTGGCCACCGACGCCTACGGCCCTATAGCCGACAACGCCGGCGGTAATGCCGAAATGAGCGGCCTCGACCCCGAAGTGCGCCATCGTACCGATGCGCTCGATGCGTTGGGCAATACGACGGCTGCCACGGGCAAAGGGTTTGCCATCGGTTCGGCGGCTTTGACAGCCTTGGCGCTGTTGGCATCGTATGTCGAGGAGATAAAAATGGCGTTGGTGCGCGTGGGCGCAGCCTTGCCGAATGGCGTTCGGGCAGCCGAAGCCTCGCTCATCGACTTCATGGACGCTTACAACGTCAATTTGATGAATCCTGTGGTGTTGGTCGGCATATTCATCGGCGCCATGATGGCGTTCCTGTTCTGTGGTTTGACGATGAATGCCGTAGGTCGTGCCGCCCAGAAGATGGTTGAGGAGGTGCGTCGTCAGTTCAGCACCATCAAAGGCATATTGGAAGGCAAAGCCGACCCCGACTATGCGCGCTGTGTGGCCATATCGACCAAAGGTGCGCAACGCGAAATGTTGTTGCCGTCGCTGTTGGCTATCATCGTGCCGATAGCAACGGGCTTGTTGCTGGGTGTAGCCGGCGTGCTTGGCCTGCTTATCGGCGGATTGAGTTGCGGATTTGTGTTGGCAGTGTTTATGGCCAACGCCGGCGGCGCGTGGGATAACGCCAAAAAACATGTGGAAGAGGGCAATTTCGGCGGCAAAGGCAGCGATTGCCATAAAGCCACGGTGGTGGGCGACACGGTAGGCGATCCGTTCAAAGACACGGCCGGTCCGTCGCTCAATATTCTCATCAAACTGATGTCGATGGTCAGCATCGTGATGGCCGGCCTGACGGTAACCTACCATCTGCTGTGATGCGGGCAGTGAGAAAAAATGTTGTTTTTTTTAATCATAATTAGTAATTTTGTTGCTTAAAATAAGATAAAAAACGACATATTAGATAATAGCATTAGCTTTTCGACGCACTCTCTTTAAAATCGCCAATTTTAAGCAGCTGTGAAGTAAGCCGATGCTCACGTAATTGTTACGTGGGCTTTACTTCGTAGATTCAGCTGCATAGGTGTTTGGCGATACCTTAAGAGAGTGGATTGACAGAGTGTAGTCCACGTTCTTATGATACATATAGGCCAAAAAATACGCAAAATAGTCGAAACCAAAGGTATTCGCGCCTCATGGTTGGCACAACAGCTCTGTTGCGAACGCCGGAATATTTATCACATCTATAGTCGCTCTACTATCGATACCGAACTACTCTTGCGACTTTCCGAAGTGCTCGATTATGATTTTTTTGCGGATATATCTTCCGATTTCCAATCACATAAAACGTCGGAAAATGCTCCTGTGAGAAAAATTTAGTCTCATTTTGCGACATTTTGTATCTCTATTTTTTATTTGCGATGTGCGATTGTCAATGTACTTTTGTACTATAATGTGGCAGTCCCGAACTTATACAACGAAACGTTTGCTGTAGTAGCGCTTAAGTTCTGACTATAACGAGCACGCAGCAGGCACGGCTGCTGTATGTGAACAGGCAAATTCTGCCATAAGCGGTTTAGTAACCTCAAAAAGATGATGGAACTTGGGATTGAAATAGGCATGTTCGTGGTAAGTGTGATTGGGGTGAGTGTAGCTTGTGTTCATTTCAATCGACAACAACGGCTCGAATTTTTTGCGCGATATACCGAACGGTATCAACAGATTATTGTCCGGTTGCCGGAATGTGTTTATGACGGACAGCCTGTAGCGGATGATGTATTGCAGCAAATATTACCCATTATGCGTGCGTATTACGATTTGTGTAGTGAAGAATATTTTTTGTATCAACAGAAATATTTGAGCAAAAAAGTGTGGCACGAATGGCAAGCGGGCATGGTAGATGCTTTTCGGAGACCGGTATTCAGGCAGTGCTGGGACAGAATAGACCAACAAGGTGCTTGTTATCACGATTTTGGGCTGTTTATCAGGCAAGAGATGCTTGCTGGAGATGGACTAACATTTGCACGACCATGAACCACGCCATGTTATTACAAGATGTGTGTGTTATCTTTCACTCATACATAGGGATAAATGGTGTCTCCCGAAGTACACCTATAACCATCTAAATACTGACGGCTATGAAAGCACATGTAGGTTTTTGCACCATGTCTAACGTTGTGGGCATGAGCGGATTTTTATAACAACGGTTTGAAAGCCGATGCGGTATTTATCTATCTTTTCGGCTATAGTTTTTTTGTAACAGAAGTAATTTTTAATAAAATTTTATTAACTATTTATTTAATTGTAAATATAAAAGAATAATATTATGTCTGAATGTAAGCATTTCTCCCAAATAATCACAAAAGATGGTAGGGTATTGTATAAATGTGATATTAACAATAATGATCAAAATCTTGCTTATCATGTAAATATGAAGGCTGTTTTTGAATCCCAATTCCCAAATCGAGAACTTGCTGCTAATGGCGAATGTGCATTTCGTTATATTGGCGAGAGAGCTATGGAACAGTGCCCCTATGAAAAAGAGGTTTAGCAACTCTTTTTCGTAAAATGGATGAAATGGATGATTGCTCCTGATAAGGTTTGTGTTACTTTTGCAGCGTACTTCAAGCGACGGGCAGTTACCTTACATCCATGAAACTCTTAAAAAAACAACTCATTTTTTATAAACTTAAAAATTTAACAACAATGAAACACTTGAAAACTTTTGCAGCCTTGTGCTGCGTGGCAGCGGCCTTTGCCGCTTGCGAACCACAAAACGGCCCTGACAATGGGCAAAACGGCAACCAAAACGGCGATAACGGACCAGCGTCCGATGCGGCGAGTTTGGTGATTACGGGTAATGCCACCGATGTAGCGTACAACAGCGTAACATTGTATGGCAGTTTGAATACTGATTCGCTGGGGATAATAGGACACGACCCTGTTTGGGGGATAGAATGGGCATACACCAAAGAAGCCGTCTTGACACATAAATACCAAGAGGCAACCAGGGTGAAATGTATGACCGAATTGCATGGCGAGCATGCCAACGAATATGCGGTGGCAATAGATAGTTTGGACGGAGACTGCTATGTCTATTACAGCGCGTATGTGTCGGTTAATAACAAGTACTATTACGGCGAAGTGGATTCCGTGCATTTGGCTGTAAGAATTACCGCGAACTCAAACCAAGAACTTTGGGGTACTGTGACAGGCGTGGGCGATTATGAATATGGCACTACGGCCACCTTAACGGCCGAGCCGATCAGAGGATGTTATTTCCAGCAATGGGATGACGGCAGCACAGACAACCCGCGTACCATTGCCGTAACTGCCGATACAACTTATACCGCTATCTTTGATGATTTGGATTATATTGTATCGGGTACCGAATACGGCCACGACTACGTTGATCTTGGCTTGCCCAGCGGTCTGAAGTGGGCAACCTGCAACGTAGGTGCCACCGCGCCCGAGAACTATGGCAACTACTACGCTTGGGGTGAAACCAAAACCAAAGCTCCAACCACTTACCACTGGGTTAGTTACAAGTGGTGCGACTATTATTGTCTACTCACCAAGTACTGCAACAACGCTTACTATGGCAGCGACGGCTTTACCGACACCCGAACCATGCTCACCTCTACAGACGATGCCGCCCATACTAACTGGAATGGTGCATGGCGTATGCCTACCGATGCCGAATGGACGGAACTGCGTGAACAATGTGAATGGATATGGACAATTCTGAATGATGTGACCGGGTATAGAGTACACGGGCCTAATGGCAACTCTATATTTCTCCCTGCGGCGGGCTGTTGCCGCTACGATGGCTTGTCCGACGCGGGCCTCAGCGGCTACTATTGGTCGAGTTCGCTCCGCACGGAAGACCCGCGCTATGCGTGGGACGTGCGTTTCGGCCCAAACAGCGTGAATAGGAGTATCTACGGCGAACGAGACTATGGTCAATCCGTCCGCCCGGTATTCAAATAAATAGCGCGTATCAACCTATTTTTCTCATACAATAATGTCCGTAAACCTAAATTAATGTTTTTATGTATAAAGTATTTTATAAATCAATTATAATTGGACTCTCCGCTATTATATTGAGTTCTTGCCACACGATAGTACATTTTTTATGTAATCAAAGTGACGTCGAAATATATGTCGAAGATCAATTTATGGGGTATAATCAGATTTCGTATGTAGTACCAAAGGGTGTAGAGTATGTTAGAGTTTCTTGTCGCGTTGACGGACTTGAAATTTACTCTAACACCTATTATGTAAAACACGAGAACAATCGATTATTCGATATTATCTTACAAGATAATTATAAATATTCAACAAATCCTATTATTATTCAATCACACTAATTTTTATTTTTTATGAAAAAAGTATTTTTTATCTTTTCGTTGATGTTGGGTGCTACAACATTAGTGGCAAAACCCAAAATGGTTTCTATTAGCGTAGAACCAAAAGAAGCAGCAATTTATGTCAATAATACCTTTATTGGCAATGGTTATGGCGAATTTAGAAAGCCCAAAAAAGATGCTGTTGTTGTTATTCGCATTGAAAATGCAGAATACATTCCCGTATTAACCAAATTTTATGGGACGGATAAGCGCACCAATCTTTCATTTACATTACAAAGTGATGGCTTTTATAGAGCTTCGGCAGCCTCTGGCATTGTCAACAAGTTTTTTACTGTTGATGTAGATCCTCGTTATTACACTATTGACAATGGTGAAATCAACGTTAAACCAGCGTGGAAATTGTTACACCAAATCTTATTAAATTACTTTAATGAACTATCTATGACAGATATGTATGGTGGCTATGTTCAAACACCATGGCAATATAAAACGTTTTTGCAATCAAATAAGCAAATACGAAATCGTGTTACCATTCGTGATATTTCAACTCCAGACAGAATCGCTTTCCAAATCAAAATTGAATCTGAAGTAGCAAATGCTAGCGCCGCCAAACATGGTGAATTTACAGCAATTGATCGCATTGTTAAAGAACTTGAACCTATGATTCAAGAATTACAAACAAGAATAGGAAAAGTAAGTAGTTTATAATTTTTTTACCTAATTTATTTTTGAACACTATGAAAAAAATAATCTTATTGTGCACAATAGCACTTTTGGCAACAGTAAATGTTTTAGGGCAATCTTTTAAAGAAACTTTTGATAGTAATTCTTTGAAATGGACAGAATGTACGATTGATAATAAGGAAAACATCAAATCGTTCATAGATAAAGGCGTATTAACTGTACATTCCGAAAAAACATTTAATATGTTTACCGGAGAAACGATGTATTCTTTTTCTGAATCAATGTGTTATGCTCCAATTGATGTTCAAAAACCATTTAAGGTTATAACACACTTCAGGTATGATGATGAGGATTATATTTGTGGTATACGCTTTAATATGAGAGATAATGGTACATATTATGCGATTGTGCTCAGTCCATCGGCTAAAAAAATCTATTGTCAGCGTTCGGTTGACAACATTGTCGTTGGTAGTATATATCAAGGCATATCTTTCCCAAAACTAAAAAAAGGAGAAAATTATGAATTAGTCCTTGAAAACAATGGTGGCGATTTAACGGTAACTTTCCAAAACCTACCTGTGTTTGAATTACGTTATATGCCATGCGAATACAACGGATTTGGATTCTTTACAAAAGGCGATATCAATATGTATGTTGATGATGTAGAATTTATCCAATAAAAATCACAAAGACACTTACTTTTCTATAGTCCATTGTCGGATCCGACAATGGACTTATTTATGTATAATATATACTTCTACCATAATGATGCGTTCAAGAAATGAACGGAAAATTTTTACGCCTGCCTGCAGTAGGCAGGGGAACGAGGAGCGAAGCGACGGATGCATTACGCAATAGTGCTAACTTTGTTTATTTCTTTTCGCTTTGCGTTTGTCATGGTGTTTGTTGTTGCTGCGCTTTTTGCCGTAGAATTTTTTGCGTGGTTTTGGGTCGGCCGGCACGTCGGCTACGGGGTCGGCCAAGCTGGCAATATCGTCGGGGAGTGGCCGCCGTTCGATGGTTTTTTCAATAAATTTTTCGATTTTGTCGAAACGCAGGCGGTCTTTGGGTGTAACAAACGTCAGACCGATACCTTTGGCGCCGGCGCGTGCCGTACGTCCGATGCGGTGCACATAGTCTTCGGCTTGTTTGGGCACATCGAAGTTGATGACGAGTTCGATGTCGTCGATGTCGATGCCGCGCGATACCACGTCGGTGGCGACCAAAATGTTGACTTTGTTGTTTTTGTAGTCGAGCATTACTTGGGTGCGTTCGGTTTGCTCCAAATCGCTGTGCATTTGCGCCACAGGTAGGTGTAGTTGTCGCAGTTGTCGGTAGAGGTCGCGTACTTTCTCTTTCGATGCGGCGAAGATGAGCGTTTTCCCGAACTGTTGTTCGGCGAAAAGGGCTTTTATCAGCGGCAGTTTTTGCGTTTCTTGCAGCAAATAAACTCCTTGTGTGATGCCGTCGGCCGGTTTCGAGACAGCGATTTTTACTTCGGCAGGATTGACGAGGACGGTGCGTGCCAATTTTTCGACGTCGGGCGGGAATGTGGCCGAGAACATCAGTGTTTGTCGTTGTTTGGGCAGGTGGCTGATGATTTCGATGATGTCGTCGTAGAAACCAATATCGAGCATGCGGTCGGCTTCGTCGAGTACGAGGCATTCAACGCCACTCAAGTCGGCTTCGCAGTAACGCAGGTGTGCCAATAGTCGTCCGGGTGTGGCCACGATGATGTCGCTACCTTTGGCAAATGCGCGTTGTTGTTGTGCGAATGCCACGCCGTCGTTGCCACCCGAAACGGCAATCCACGATATGTTGCTGTAGTAGGCAAATCCTTCCAAAAGTTGGTCGACCTGCAATGCCAATTCGCGTGTCGGCACCAAAATCAGTGCATTCACTTTGTCGGAAGCATGGCCTCCGCGAATCAATTTTTCGAGTATTGGCAGCAGATAAGCCGCTGTTTTGCCGGTGCCGGTTTGTGCCGATGCGAGTAGGTCGCGGCCTTCCAAAACGAGTGGAATGGCGCGTTCTTGCACGGGCGTGCAGGTTTCGAAGTGCATGTCGTAAAGGGCGTCGAGTAGGTCGTCGTGCAGGTCAAGTTCGTCGAACAGCATAATGGTTATTTTTTTACATTCGTTAGTGCGTGCAAAGATACGAAAAAAATCGGCAGAATGCGATTTTGTTAATACAGCCTTTTTTACTAATTTTGCAACTTCTAAATTCAAAATATGTTAAGGTACTGTTTTCGTGGTCTGTTCTTATTGTTTAGCGTCGCGGCTGTGGCGCAAACGGCGACTATATCCAACGATACGGTGCATGGTTATGGTGCTGAGGAACGTAGGAGTGAATTTTTTCGCGAGTGGTATCAGTATGGCGAGTTGCAGCATTACCTTGACAATTTTTCCGATTATGTTGTTTACGAAGCCGAAACGACGGGCGAGTGGGCATTGCCCGAACAGATGGTTTTTTCGGTGCATGGCAATTCGTTCCGATGGAACAGATATTATTTGAACGATTTTCGGATTGACAGTCGCTTTTGGGCCGGTAGCACCTTGTTCCAACTTGACATGATGGAACAGTCGCTTGTACTCGATTATCATCGTGGTGCATTGCATTTTACCACTGACAGTTTGCGCTCGAATAAAATTTCGTTGAGTGGCAACGTTGGCGGTTTGGGTGGCTTGGCGCCCGGCACGAAAGAGATGCTCGAATGGCAGCATGCGGCAGCTGTGTCGCGCCTCTATTTGGAAGAATCGCTCACAACGCGCATGCACCAAATTGGTGGCGGACAAGTGGATTTTGTCTATGGTATTCCTGCTTTCGGTCGACAGTTTTATCAGCATGTGTATGCTAACTATGGGCGTCGGCAACAACTGAAATTTGATTATCAAGGTTTGTGCGGTACCTACGATACGGATTATTATAAGGTGCAAATTGACGGCCGAGTGCCGTTACCCGAAAATCGGTTGGTTGATCAACTCAATTACATTGTGTCGGCGCAAAAACGTGGCGATATGTTCGCCGAATTTATGTATAACGAGAACGAATTGGCTACGCAAGTTTCGCATTCGGCATCGCTCTACGGTACAAAAAATTATGGCCGTAACGGTCGTTTGACTACAGGATTGACGTTTGCGCACCACAAAGTGCGTCATAACGAACTTGAGTTTACGCGCAATGTGGTTGATCAGGACGGCGAAGCTTTCGAACCTTGGTATGCCGACGGACAGACGAGCGAACTTAACTGGTCGGTCAATTATGATTATCGCATTGCACCATGGCTCAATTTCAAAATCGATGCATACAATTCGTTGATGTACTTCGCACCATCGACTACGGAATGGCAAAATGATATTACATTCCGTCGTTTGAATGATGCGGATTATACGCCACTGTATCGGTACGAATGGTCGTCGGCAGCGTTTACATCGGGTTTACTCGAGAATGCTTTTTCACTCAATGCGGCCAAGCAACTGCTGCCGTGGTTGAACGTGCATGGCATGGTAGCGTTTACGCTCGACGGTATGTTGTTGAAAAACAAATCGCTGGTTACGCCGTCGTGGGAGGCATCGTTGGGTATTCATATGAAACCGGCTGAATGGTTTGAGATGGACGAATTATCGCACACGCTATTCGTACAATGATATTTTGTATATGAGCGATGACTATATGAACGGTATAGTTAATTATGTGTCCGGCGATTTTTTGACTACCACAGGTGGCAAATACCATCAGTGGGGCAATCGCCTGATGCAGCCGCAGTATTTTATGCTTGATCTGCCGTTCAAATTTACGTTCGGACGGCATGAAATAAGCGTTTTGAATAGTGTCAAAAAATATTACAACACTTGGACTACACGTTTTGCCGATGAGGCATCGCAGTCGTTTACGGCAGTCGATGTTACACAGAATGGTTATGATAATATTGATTATCAGGTATTTGCGATGAATCCGACCGAACGCAATTATGTGGTGGAACGCGAGGGTGCCGTCGGATCGAATTTCTTGTTCAATACGCCGCTTTTCGCCTCAAACCTGATAAAATACACCTACAATGGTCGGAAAGTCTTTTTCTCGTTCGGTTGGCAGAGTTATTGCGTGTCGGGTACATCGGCCTTGGGCAATGGTGTGCTGTCCAACAATATCGGCGTGTTGAGCGAATCGACAGCATCGCCAAACAGCGCCTTAAACAATGCCAATATGGCTCAAACCGATGCCGGTGTGCGTCGTTTGGGGCGCAACGACCAAGACCGTGCTTTCATCGCACGGCTGCAGTTGGGCGTGAACATTACACCGAATTGGCAACTATCGTTGAGCGGCAAATTCAAAGACGGAACGCCGTTTACCAACTATCGTACAGCACTTTATACCGATGCGGCCGGCAATCGTCAGGCCGTGGTGTGGAATGCCGATACCAAAGGCGACAATACCGTCGATGCACATTTCGGCAAGCGCGAAGATTCGTTTTTCAATTTCGACATAAGGCTGCGCTATCGCGGCGCGATTCGTGGCGTGCCGTTTTCGGCCGAGGCTGTCTGCTACAATTTTTGGGATTTCGGTACGGCGTTGGGCGAATATACATTCGATTATAATGCCGCTACCGGCACCGATGTGCCGGGCAATCGGTATGCGTTGCAACTATGCGTGCCGCGTGGTTTAATTGTGAAGTTATGCGTAGGACTCGACAAACATTAACGGCGCTGGCATATATTGTGGGCGTGCATGCTTTGTGCCTGTTGGCATTGAGCGTGTGTCGTGTGTTGTTGCTCGTGGCCAATTTGCCCGCAGGCACAGTACAGTGGGCGTGGCTCTGTCGGGCGATGCTTATCGGCATTAAATTCGACAATTTGATAGCGTCGTATGTGTCGGCGTTGCCGTTGGTGGCGCTGTCGGTTTTGGCATTGACGGCGTCTGAAGAGTCGTTTTTTGAACGTCTGATGGGCGTGGCGGCCAAAGTGTCGGCGTGGTTCTATGGCGTGGTGTACACGTTTGGCTTGGTGATAGAAGTGGCCAATGCGCGTTACTATCGTTTTTTCGACAATCATCTGAATATTTCGGTAACCGAGTGGTTTGCCTTTGCCGGCGACACGGCGGGTATGATTTTTGGCGATGCAACGAATTGGCTTTTCATTGTCATTGGCGTTGTATTGATCGTCCTATTTTGGCTGGCGTTGTGGCGTTTTACGCACTTTTTTGTGCGACGTATGGCAGCGTGTCGGTTGCCCCGACAATCGGGCGGCAAAGATTGGGCGTGTGCCATCGCAGTGGTCGTTTTGTCGTGGGGATTCTGTTTTTGCGGCATTCGTGGTTCGTTTCAACGTTATCCGCTGAATGTTAGTTTTGCCTATTTTTGCGACCACCCGTTTTATAATCGGTTGGGCGTCAATCCGATTTTTAACATTATCAAAAGTGCGGAATACATTGCGGACGATTTACCGACAATTTTGCAGGTGGACGAACAGGAGGCGCTGGCGGCTGTCGGGCGGGAGTTGGGCACGCAAACGACCGATTCGGTTTGCCCACTACGGCGGCGTGTGGCGGCCACTGATGGTTTTGGCAAACGCAATGTGGTGATTGTGCTGATGGAGTCGATGAGTACCGATTATCTCGACGTTGTGCATAAGGGACGTTATATCACGCCTTATTTGTCGGATTTGCGGCACAAGTCGTTCTATTTCAACAACTTCTATTCGGCCGGCGTGCATACCAACAACGGCATCACGGCTACGTTGTATGGCTATGGTCCCGATTTTGCCAAAGCCACCATGAAAGTGCCTTCCAATCAATATATGGGTTTGCCGTATGCGCTGCAACAACACGGTTACAACACCTATGTCTTTGTAACCGGCAATCCGCAGTACGACAATATGAACTCATTCTTCTACGACAATAGCATTGAGCGCATTTTTTCGCTCTACGATTATCCGTCGCATGAGGCGGTGAACAATTTTGGCGTGCCTGATGATTATATGTTTTCGTATGGCTTGGACTATTTGCAACAGCGTGCCGATACGACAACCACACCATTTTTCGCACTTTTCGTTACTGTCAGCAACCACATGCCGTTTGTCATTCCCGAACAATATCGTGAAGCCGGTGCCGACGACGAACAATGCATCGTGGCGTATGCCGACGATGCTGTGCGGCAGTTTATGGAACAGGCGCAACAATCGGATTGGGGCAAAAATACCGTGTTTGTGTTGCTCGGCGACCACGGCAGCTTGGCACCGACTTGCTACGACTATAACATACGGCACAATACGGTGCCTTGTTTTATTGTTGCCGCAGGATTAACCGATACGATAGCAACGCAACCTGCTCAACAACAAGATATTACGCCAACCGTTATGGCCTTGCTGGGATTGCCCTATACGGATAATACCATGGGTGTCAATCAGTTGGAGCAAAGGCGCGAATACGCCTATTTTGTCAATAACGATCATTTGGGGTGCAGCGATGGCGAGTGGCTTTATAGTTATGGCATCAACACCGGCAAAGAGTGCTTGTATCGTTTAGGCGATCACAACGACAGAAGTGCCGACGAACCGGCACGTTTGCAGCAGATGCGGCAGTATGCGGTGCAACACCAATTGATCAATCTGCAAGCCGTAAAACACAAATGGACTACGCCATGCGAATAGGATTTGATGCAAAACGGGCTTATCACAATGCGCGTGGCTTGGGCAATTACAGTCGCGATGTGATTCGCATACTCACTGCGTATGCGCCGCACAACGATTATGTGCTTTACGCCAAACCTTCGTCCAAGTATCATTTTGCCGGAACGACGACCATTGCTCCTGCCGGCTTGTACAGCGCAGTGCCGGCGTTGTGGCGCACTTTTGGATGCTTGTCGCACATGCAAGGGCTGGATGTTTTTCACGGCTTGTCGGGCGAACTTCCCTACGGCATTCATCGGCAGAAGTTGCTGAAAGTGGTAACGATGCACGATGCCATTTTTATGCGCTATCCCGAATTGTACAGCGCCACCTATCGCCGTCTGTTTGCCGCCAAAGTGCGTTATGCACTGCGTGCTGCCGATGTGGTCGTGGCCATTTCGGAACAGACAAAACGCGATTTGATCGAGTTTTTTGCCGCCGATGAACGCAAAATTCGAGTTGTTTATCAAGGATGCAGCAACTTGTTTCGGCAACCGGTGCCGGCGGAGTGTTGCGCGCAGGTGCGCCGTAAGTACAATTTGCCCGATTCGTTTGTGCTGACGGTTGGTGCGATAGAACCGCGCAAAAATCTCGAAAATCTGATTCGGGCTATGGCGCTGTCGGCTACTAAATTGGCGATAGTCGCCGTTGGTGGCGCGTCGCATTATGCCGATCAAATGGCGGTGTTGGCCGAGCGGTTGGGCGTGCAGTTGCGGCTGTTGCACGGCGTGCCGCAAACCGATTTGCCGCCGTTGTACAAAAGTGCTGCCGTGTTTGCCTATCCGTCGTTGTTCGAGGGTTTTGGTATTCCCATTCTCGAAGCCATGTGTGTGGGCGTGCCGGTGCTGACATCGCAGGGCGGCTGTTTCCCCGAAACGGGTGGCGAGGCCGCGTTGTATGCCGATCCGCTTTGCCCCGACGACGTTGCCGCCAAATTGCAAGAAATTTTGGCCGACGACACGCTGCAAAATCGCATGGTGGACGCAGGACGTGTGCAGGCCGCCAAATTCACTGACGAAAAAATCGCCGAAAACCTCTTAAACGTGTACGCCGGATGAATATTCTGATAGATTTGTCGATATTGAAAAATGTAAATTGTGGTTTGGGGCAGGTCGCTCTCAACTATGGTTACTATTTTCGCGATGCGTATGAGCCTTGCGCCGACGAACAGCTTTACTTGTTGGTGCCGAAAAATTTTGTCGGGCAATTTGGCCATGCTGTGAAATATGTGGTTGCGCGCAAGATTTATCGCCTTTTCCCGTGGCTCATCGGTCGCCGCTTCGATGTGTGGCATGCCATTCATCAACTGTCGCGGTACACACCTTTTTGTCGCAAATATGTGCTGACAATACACGATTTCAATTTTGTGTACGAAAAACAGGGACATAAAATTGATAAATATCTGCGCAAAATACAGCGCAAGGTCGATGCCGCCGATAAAATTGTGTGCATATCGCAGTTTGCTAAACGGGAGACCGAAAAATTTGTGCAACTGCATGGTAAATCAATCGATGTCGTGTATAACGGCATAGAACGTATTGATTTACAGCCTGATAGTCGTCCGTTGCAAGTGGATGCGACGCAACCTTTCGTGTTTACCATCGGCGAAGTGAAGGAGAAGAAAAATTTTCACGTTTTGCTCGATATGATGTCGCATCTGCCTCAGTATCAACTTTATATCGCGGGGAAAGATGCAACGCCTTATGCCGATGCCATTCGCCGGCAGGTTGCCGAAAAAGGTCTGACGAACGTGCATTTGCTGGGCATTGTTTCGCCGGCGGAAAAGGTGTGGCTCTATCGTCATTGCAGCGCATTCTTGTTCCCGTCGTTGTTTGAGGGTTTCGGGCTGCCGGTGCTCGAGGCGATGTTGTTTCGTCGGCCGGTGGTTTGTTCACAAGAGACCAGTTTGATAGAAATAGGAGGAATGCATGTGCAATTCTTCGAGAAAGGCTATCCGCCCAAGGAGTCGGCAGAGTTGATAGAGAGAGTCATCCATTCTTTATCAGAGAACCAAACAGGTGCTGCTTTCACTTATGCAACTTCATTTTCATGGAAAAATCATATGCAAAAATATCTTACAATATACAGAAAAGATGAATAGTAGATGGTGGAATTGTGCAAAAACAATAATATCTTATAGTCCAGTAGTTGGTTTGTTACTATGGCTGATGTCCATGCCTTTTAGTTATGGGCATTGGCAACGTACTTCCTTATATATTGCATCTATAGGGTATGTATTGGATTATTTGTTGAATAAACGCTGGAAAGGTTGGTGTTGGAATAGGGACAATTATATGTATATAAGCATGTTCCTATTGTTCATCATGATACCATTGTGGCAACTTTGGGATACTACTGCACCGACAGAGTATTATTATCATCAGTTGAATAGACATACTGCGTTTGCAATCATAGGAGTGGTGGGATGCCTCGGCTTTTCGAACAAACTTAAGTTGGAGTATGCCGGTTATGCGATGTTGCTGACAAGCTTATATATGCTGATTGTTAATACCTACTATTATTGTACACAATATGGAGTCTTGAATTTTGACTACATTCTATACAATAAAGTTCGTTCGCAATATATCAACTCGCATATGGTGGTCAATTTATACATAAATACGACTATTATTTTGGGTGTGTATATTTTGAAAACGGTAGATAAAAAAGTTGTGAAAGTCGTATTACCTGTTGTCTTGCTGCTATTATTCTCGTATGTTATACTATCTGTTGGCAGGTCTGGATTTCTTTCTGCCCTATTGATTGTTTTAATTGTATCAACCTCTTATTTGGCGAAATATCATAACAAGAAAGTACTATATATTCTTCTGACAATAGTATTTTTTGTAATCTCTATTTTGTTTCTCGCCAATCCACGTTTGGATATGGATGTAATGCTTCACAATCCGAGACTGGTTGTATGGGAATATTCTTTGCAAAAGATAGCAGAAAAACCGATTTTAGGATATGGTGTTTCTACTTTCAGCAGCGATTATTTGCAGCAAATGTATCAGGACGAAAGCACTTATAACAATTTTATCAGAGGATTATTGTCTATTCCTGATTTTGCTGCTGTTGGAAAAAGTATGATGACACACCACCCTCACAATACATTCTTGACGGAATGGATTGAGTTCGGAATAATCGGTTTGTTGGTGTTGGTATTGTTTATAGTAAGTGCAGTAATGATGCCAAAACGAGAGTATCGACTATACATATGGTGTTTTCTGTTGGCAGTTTCTATCCAAATGATGTTCGAACCATTAGGAGATCACTTACAGCCTCAATTTATCGCTGTGGTATTACTGTGTTTCCAGCTCTCTTGTGGGCATTCCAACCGGAAAGAGCTTTCATATAAGGGCATAAAGGGGTCTGCAACACCATCTCTTTTAGTATGTGAGAATACACAGACAGCAGAAATAGAAAACGTGTAATGCCGGTAAGATAGCGCAAGTTGATATATACACGGTTTCTCAAAAAGATCTCTCTTACTTGTTCCGTTGTAAAGTTTTTCCCGATAGTTGCCGCGTGTTGGTGTACGCACGCGGTACGGGCAGTATATAAAGAGACCCAACCCTTTTGCTTGGCACGCATAGATAAATCCATATCCTCAAAATAAAAAGGACTAAATAGTTCATCATAACCTCCCAAAGAAAGTAGTTTATCTTTGCAAATGAGAGCATTACCTCCGCATAGGTACATAGATTCCCCTTCTTCTTGCTCACCCAAGAGGTCTTTATATGTCAATTTATGATGCTGTATGACAGCTTGTTTGCGTCCTTCCATGATTTGTCCCGTTTTTGGACTCCTAATAGCACAATTTACGCCAAACACATTGGGTTGTGTTACCATGGGCAATAAAATGGTAAAATAGTCAATTGGCAGTTGCATATCTGTGTTTAGAATGCAAACTATTTCAAATTTTGCCTGTAAAATTCCCTTATTAACCGTACAACTAAACCCCTTGTTTTGTTTATTTCGGATAATGTGTATGGTAGGCCAATATTGTTCTATATATGCTACGGAGTTATCCGTTGATGCATCATCAACAATAATGATTTCATATTGTTGAATTTTGGGGCAACTATGCAAAGCTGCATCAACAGTTGGCAAATATGCTGCCAATAGACTTTGCCCGTTATAATTGGGAATGATTACACTTACGTTATTCATTTCCGATTTCTCCAAAAACGTTTCCAATAGCGAATAATTAGTTTGCGGGTCTGTTGTTCGTCCCAACCGCGGGCTGCGGCGTATTTGGCTGCCAACAATTCGAAAAAATCCTGTTCGCCCCACAACCGACAAAAATTTCGGCATGCTTTTGCCATACCGACCGGCGCACCAAATTCCATGCGGTTGATGTCCACCAAGGCAAAACGAATGCTGCCATCGGCCTGTTTGTCGAATAAAATGTTGCCCGGCGAATAATCTTTGTGATAAATGCCTTGTTGATGCAAGGTGGCCGAGAACTGCGCAAAAGCCGCGATAATGTCTTCGTAGCCGACAATGCCGTGTTCGCGAAATTCGTAAAAACGTCGCTGCAATGGCGATTGCAATGTAACAAGATAACTCTCCGTGAGTAGTCGGCCCCCGCACAATATGTAACCGATCGGTGCCGGCGTGTCGATGCCGCGCGCTTGCAGCAGCAATGCATTGTGGTAGGCTCGTTCGGCTTTCGATGGGCGAAAATAGGTGTAAATCAAGCGATTGATGGGCGCTGGCCGGTGATAGCGCTTGATGTTCACTTGTGTCCCATCCGGCGCTGTTACAACACGTATCTGATTGCGTGCGTCGTAAATCACTTGGCCGCTGTGGGCAAATGCCTGCGGAATGGTTTCTATCCACGGGCGCAACTCGGCATAGGCATTATTTACAACGAGTTTACTCATTTCGTGTCGTTTACAAGTTTCAGGTATTTGTCGAGTACGCCGAGTGCAATGAGTTTCTCGCGTGTGTTATCGCGGAATGGGGCAACAAATGCATGCGCGTGTGCAATGATTTGTTCGGCTTCGTCGTTGTGCGCTGCATAGTATTGCAACCGCTCTTCCAAATCGCTGAAGTCGGGTTTGATTTCGATGTAATGGTAATTGGGAATCAGTGTGCCTTCCATAAACCATGTTTCGCAAGTCGGGCGCGGCATCACGGCTATTGAGTTCGACGACATTATCCATTTCAGGTTGCTGGCAACATCGTTGCCTTCGAGTGCCATTACAAATTTGTAATCGAGATGTTCGCGTATAGTCTGTTTAGGCGTGTGCCATTCGGGTGGTGTATCGGTAGAGTTGCCAACGTCGCCACAATCGCAGATGTCGCTGCCGAAATACATTTGCATAAATCGGATGCGATTCTCCTTGCCTGCTATTTTCCCTCTGAAAATGGCCTTGTTGCGTTTCGTGCTAAACGGTTGATGGTCGTCCACGAATATAAAATGGCGGATTTTATCGAGTTTTAGTAACACGGAGTTGCTGTTGTCGCACTGCAACGGACGACTTTTGACGATGGTCGGTTGGTCGGGCACATACGTGATGTCGCCTTTGAGGAAACACCATCGCAAATGGTCAGGAAAATAACGTGTAAATTCGTAACTATCAAAGTAATACACTTTACTTTTCGAACGGCGGTGTTCGCCCAACGACGGGCTGTCGCTGCCGAGCGGCATCGGTGCGTTAAGACGACAATAATAATCGATGCGCTGCTTGATATAGTCGGCGTCGGGACGAGTGGTCAGTGCCTGCAAGAGCGATTCGCGTCGATGTCGGCACACAAACTTGGGCGTCAGTTCGCGTGCGTATGCTTTGGCGTAATAGACAAATTTGTTATTTTTGCCGCTGTGCAATGTGTAAGTGATGCTCATGCACGTTCCTCCAATAACTTGGCAACGATGGTGTCCGGAGTGATGGCATTCAAACACGCATAGTCGCCGCGCAAACAAGGTTTGTTGCCGAAAATCGAGCAGGGGCGGCAGGGCAAATCGCATTGAATACAATCGGTTTCGCGCTGCCCATAGCCGAGAAAACCGGCGTACGGGTGCGTGGCGCCCCACACGGATACAACGCGCGTGCCTACCAACGATGCCATGTGCATGTTGGCTGAATCCATGGTGAGCATCACATCTAATTGTGCCATCAAGGCCAATTCGTGCGCTATCTGTTGCTTGCCGCTGGCGGCGTGGGTGTGGTTGTATTGCTTGCACCATCGTTCGATGATGCGCTGTTCGTCGGCACCGGCACCAAACAGAAAAATCTTGGTGTTTGGCAGCGCAGATAGTCTTCCGACGACTTGTTCCATTTGGGCAATTGGGTAGATTTTGCCGCGGTGTTTGGCGAATGGCGCGATGCCTATCCACCGCGCGTTGGCGGGTTTTTGAGCGGTGCGCAAATCCGAAAAATCGAGCCGCCGAAATGTGTCGTGCGTAACGAATCCCAAGCGTGTAAACACGTCGGCGTAGCGTTGGAACGAGGTTTTTTGCTGTATCAACCAACGGTTACGCTGTCGCACAAGCGCCCGTTTGCCGGCGCGGCCTTTGTCGATGACGGCGATGCGTTTGCCGCATAAACGGCCGACCAAACGCAACCACTGTGTGCGCAACACGTCGTGCAAATCGGCTATGTAATCGAATGAGCGGATATTGACGTCGCACAATAGCCGATTCAACCCGACGAACCCTTTGTGGCGACCATGGAAATCGGCGGCGACAAAGTGAATGTTATGCGGCAGTCGCTCGAAAAACGGCGCACAAAACGGCCGACTCAATACCGTGATGTCCAAATCGGGATATTGTGTGGCGAGCGCATAGAGCGGCGGAACGGTCATGGCTACATCGCCCAACGCCGAAAATCGTATGACGAGCAGTCGTTTCAAACGCTATTTTTGGCCGTACAACACAGGGTTCAGTTCGGGGTCGTTGTACATTTTCATCTGTTTGTACACTTTCATGATTTTGCGACCGGCTTCGTAATCGTTCAGCAGGCGGTCGATGGCGGCCGACAAATCGACTTTTTGCTCCATCAGAATGTCGAGTTTGGCTTGGCATTGCGCATGGTGGCTGTCCGACACATCGGTGCGCTCAACTTCGGCGCGCATGTGGTATATTTTCAGGTGCAAAATCGACAGACGGTCGATAGCCCACGCCGGACTTTCTGTGTTGATGGCTGCATCGGGCCGGGCTTCGAGGGTATGGTATTTGTCCCAAAAATAACTGTCGATGAGTTCTACCAAGTCGGTGCGGTCTTGGTTCGATTTGTCGATGCGGCGCTTCAGTGCCAACGCCTCAACAGGGTCGATGTGCGGGTCGCGAATGATGTCTTCCAAATGCCATTGCACGGTGTCGATCCAATTTTTCAGATAGAGATAAAATTCGATACTTTTGGCGGCATACGGGTTGACGATGGGCGCGTCCACGTTGTCGGTGGCGTGGTAGTCGTTAATCGCTTGGTCGAAAATGCGGTTGCTCTGTTCCGTGAAAGTCATGATTGTGTGTAATGTGAAGTGTTATATATTTTTAGATGCGTGTAACATGCAAAACGTTGCATCAGTATTGCCAAATTATGCCGCGCTTGGCAATGGTTATCATCAAACCGACGTCGTTGCCGAACTGTGTGCCGATGTCGGCTCCGATGGCAATCGAAAAATCCAAACCCCATGCTTGCGGCACATGTTTCCTGACTTCGAACAGCAACGCGGTGTTGCGCGATTTCAACAGGTCGTTGCCGTCTTGGTAGCGGCCGTAGTTGTCGGCGTGCGAAACCAATGCGCGGTATCGGAAACCGTAAATGTCGCCTTGCACACCGATGTGATGCGCCACTACGCGATTGTTCAGCGTGGCGATGCTGCCGTCGTCGTTGTACAGCGGCGATGTGATGAACGGCGTGCCGATGGTGCGATAAAAATAGTTCCAACCATTGCGGTAAATGCCGTTGCAAAAATAGGAATCCGCGCCGCCGAATACCATACCGTCGCGGTCGTGGAACGGCCCCGATTGGTCGGTCGTCTGAATAAATTCGTATAAAAATCCGCTGATAAACGGCCATTTGCTTTGCTTGACCGACAATCCCCACACGCCGTCGTGCAGGTTCATGGTGCTCCAAATCGGCTTGATGGGACCATCTTCAAAAATATTTTGCCAATAGGCCGAAATTTTCCACGACTCGCCTTTGATGTCAAGCCCCAAATTCTGTGAACCGATGTGGTTGCCGTACACATTCAGTTGATCGTTGGCCATGACGCCGCCCGAACGTGCCAAAAAAACGTTTTTCCAATCGCCGAACGACGAACCGAGCGCGCCGTACACAGGCGATGTGCCGCCCCATTGCGCCGCGTGGTGAAATTCATAGTTCAGATTGACGGGCAACTTGCCGCCCACCCGAACGCCGACGAATTTGTGGTGCAGATAGGCATTTTGTATATAGACGTTGTCGGCAAACCATCCGTGCGTGATGCCGCCTTTCACTTCCAAATAGCCGTAGGTAAACGGAAAGGCTGTGTAGCGGTCGATGCCGATGGTGATGCGCGGCATGGGATGGGCGTTGGGCGAAAACAAAAATCCGCCGCTCGACAATTCGGGGTCTTGGTTGCCCCAAGTTTCGGGCTTGATGCCGACAGTGATGTCGAACACATAGAGCCGAACGTGGCCATAGAGTTGCTGAAAGAAACCGGTGCCGCCTTTTGTATCCACGCGGCCGGTCAATTCGATGCCGAAGTCGTAGTCGAACCAGCGGTTGGGGCGTGTGGCTGCCTTGCCGATATAGGCGCTCAGATTGCCGCTATGCGGCTGCGCCGATATGCTGCCGAAACGATTGGTTTGCAGCCAAAACGGCGCATACGTCCCCGATGAGGTTACAGCCGTCAGTTCCACACCATAGGCGATGGTGTCCAGATTGGTGTCCGCCGAGTCCATCGGCAGAGGCCAGGGCGCCCATGCAAAAACGGCCTGTCCGATACACAGCCCGACTATCAATATGTAGCGTCGCAGTTTGTCCATTTGTAGAAATCGTTTACTACCTCGTTGTGGTCGTCTTCGCCCAAACCGAAATAAATAGTGTGTGCTATTTCGCCGGCAATCATGTTGCGACGTGCGCCATTGGGCAAATGTCCGCACAAGATCCATGTGTCGGCATCGGTGTCGTATGCCAACAGGTCGTCGTAGGTCTTCTCGTCGGTCAGCGAGCCGCCGAAATGATACCCGCCCAGCAGATAAATGCGTTGCCCGACTGCCACTGCTGTGGACAATTCGCGTTTGCCCGGCACGTGGCGGCGTTTCTGCCATACATCGTCGTCGGGCGAAAATTCGTACCATTGGTCGAGGCTTTCTGTGTTGAAACCGGTGCCGATGAAACAGCGTCCGTCGCATTGTACCCCGACGACGCCGAATGCCGATTTGGCTCGTTTCCAATTGTCGGCGTATGGTGTCCATGTGTCGGTGGCGATGTCGTAGCGCATCAGTTCGCGTGTCAGCCCATACGAGCCGCCGTAGGCTGTTACGATGCTGTTGTTGTCGGAGCCGACAAAGGCTGCTGCGCCCACAGTGCCGCTGCCGGTGAAGTCGGCCAAACGTGTCCATACGCCGGTTGGCGGGTCGTAGCGCCACCAATCGTGCAAATAGGCGGTGTCGTTGTACACTTTGCCGGCGAACCCGAGTCCGATGTAGGCCGCACCGGCCACAACCGCAACTGTCGCTTTGACGCGTGCTTTCAGCGGCGGAGCAGGTAGTTGCGTCCATGTGTCGGTCGCAGGGTCGTAGCGATAAAAATCGTTGGTGGCGTTCTGCTTGGCTGTGCGGCCGCCTAACAGATACAACTGATCGCCGACCACAAACGCCGTCGCCGATGTGTGTCCGACGGGTAGGGAGGCACACCGCTCAATGTGGGGTTGTACGTCGCTTGTCGCCGGACGCGTGCAACCGCATACTACGATGGACACTGCAATCAGCGCAGTTGCTATATGTCGTGGTGCTGCAAAAATCCTCATCGCTAACTTGGCGTAAAATAGTTTGCAAAAATACATAAAAATATTCAATTTTGCGAATAACAAGGCAATAAGTTGTGTCAAAACAATTTTTTTAGTACTTTTGTAGGCTCTAATTTTAGAAATGTAACGATATGGATAAAGTAAGTTATGCGTTGGGTCTGCTGTTCGGACAAAGTTTGCGGCAGAGCAATGTCAAAGGTATTGATTATGCCGATTTTGCCAAAGGTGTGGCGGCTATGTGCGAGGGCACACGTCCCGAAATTTCGGCACACGAAGCGCAAGCGTTGGTAAATGATTATTTTGCAAAAAAAGATGCCGAAGCGGCTGCCGCTTATGCCGATGTGCGCAAGGCCGGCGAGGAATTTTTGCGCGAAAATGCCAAACGTCCCGAAGTACATGTAACCGACAGCGGCTTGCAGTACGAAATTTTGTCGGAAGGCACCGGCCGCAAACCGGCTGCCGAAGACCGCGTGCGGGTGCACTACCACGGCACACTCATCGATGGCACGGTTTTTGATAGTTCGGTACAACGTGGCGAACCGGCCACGTTCGGCGTGCGCCAAGTGATTGCCGGCTGGGTCGAAGCACTGCAACTGATGCCGGTCGGTTCGAAATGGAAGTTGTTTATACCCAGCGAATTGGCGTACGGAACGCGCGGCGCCGGCGAGGCTATTAAACCCAATTCTGCCCTGATTTTCGAAGTGGAATTGTTGGATATTGTCAAATAATTACACACTAAAAATAAAAAGAACAATGAAAAAAATCATGTTTACTATTGCCACGTTGGCAATGATGGTAGGTGGCTTTACATCGTGCAATAGCGCACCGAAAGCCGATTTAACAACCGAAGCCGATACGCTGACCTATTGCTATGGCGTAACAACCACCCGCGGACTGAAAGAGTATTTACTCCAAATGGGCGTCGATTCGACACACATGGACGCATTCCTCCAAGGATTTTGCAAAGCAACGGGCGACTTGAGCGACACTGAACGAGCCGTAATGGTCGGTATGCAAGTCGGGCAACAAGTTCTGCAACAGATGATGCCGCATTTCGAAAGCGTTGTAACGGCTACCGACTCTAATGCCGTTTTCAACAAGGATAACTATTTGGCAGGCTTCATAGCCGGCGTTCGTAGCGATGACCGCATCTTTTCCGTTGACGAGGCCACTGCAATGGTCGAAATAATCAACCAACGTCAGATGGCTGCACAATATGCCGATTGGAAAGCCGAAAACGAAAAATGGTTGGCCGACAATGCTCAAAAGGCCGGAGTGGTAACCACCGAAAGCGGCCTGCAATACGAAGTGCTGAAAGCCGGCCATGGTGCTAAACCGACCGCCATGTCGCGCGTCAAAGTGCACTACCAAGGCACGACTATCGATGGCGTTGTGTTCGATAGTTCGGTAAAACGTGGCGCACCGGCCGTGTTTGGCGTGAACCAAGTCATCAAAGGCTGGACAGAAGCACTGCAACTGATGCCTGTCGGTTCGAAATGGCGCTTGTACATTCCGCAAGAATTGGCTTACGGCGATGCCGACCAAGGTCACATCAAACCCTATTCGACGCTGATTTTCGACGTTGAGTTGATCGAAATTATGAAATAACGCTTTGACTCGAAAACGTATGCGTGGAGCCGCTTCATCATGGAGTGGCTCCGTTTTTTTTTTGCGGCGTATGCTTGTGCAAATGCACAAAAAATGCTACTTTTGCGCCCGCTAAATCATTAACCATACTTTTTTTGTGCGTATGAAACCTTATGTATTAACTATTGCCATGTTGGTGTGTTCCAACTGTTTTATGACCTATGCGTGGTACGGCCACTTGCGCAGCATGAACGACAAATCGTGGTGGTTGGCTGCGCTGGTCAGTTGGGGTGTCGCCTTGTGCGAATATTTGATAATGGTGCCGGCCAATCGCATTGGTTACACCGTATTTACCTTGCCGCAACTTAAAATTATTCAGGAAGTTATCACACTATCGGTATTCATTCCGTTCTCGATTTTTTTTATGCACCAGCCGCTCAAACTCGATTATCTTTGGGCTATGTTGTGCATGCTCGGCGCCGTCTATTTTATGTTCCGTAGTTGATAATACCACCAAAAATGTCTTATTATTAAGTTAAAAAAAGTAATTTCGACGGTTAACTGAAAAAAAACACTTACATTTGCGGATACATTCTCTCATCATTTGAGGAGTGTATCCGTTTGTTAATGTCTGATTTGTAAATATGTATATTTATGGAAGAAAGTAAAAAACGTTTCCTCGATTATTTTGAAACATCGTTACAAAACAATTGGGACGCGCCGGCACTCGACGATTTCGACAGCCCTGTGGCGCTCACCTATGGACAAATGGCCGAACAGATAGCGCGCCTGCATGTGCTGTACGAAACTATCGGCCTCGAGAAAGGCGATAAAATCGCTCTCTGTGGACGCAATAGTTCGATGTGGGCAGTCAATTTCTTGGCGGCCACAACCTACGGCTGCGTGGCAGTGGCCATTTTGGCCGATTTCGACACGGCTGCCATACACGCATTGGTCAATCACAGCGATGCCAAATTGCTGATGGTCGGACCGATGGTTTGGGCTAATATTACGTCGTCCGAAATGCCCAATCTGAAAGGCATTCTCTCCATCGAAGACCTGACGCTGCTGGAGGCGCGCTCCGAACAGTTCGCCACACATTATGCCGAGTGGGAACAACGTTTTGCCGCCAAATATCCGAACGGATTTACACGCAGCGATGTGCGTTTCGAGCGTTTCGATTCGAATGCACCGGTACTGATAAACTACACGTCGGGCAGCACGGGCGCACCCAAAGGCGTGATGCTCAGTTGGCGCAGTATCGACTCGAATATCCGATTCAGCCAAGAACGCATTCCGAATAGCTCGGCCGATACACTGTTGTCGATGTTGCCGATGGCACACATGTTCGGCTTGGTTATCGAAGTGCTTTATCAGGTGGCCGGCGGTACGCACATTACCGTGCTGAACAAAACACCATCGCCTGCCGTGCTGATGAAGGCACTGCACGATGTGAAACCATACATGATGCTGACCGTGCCGCTCGTCATCGAAAAAATCTTCAAATCGAAAATTTTCCCCGCCATCCACAAACCGTTGGTGCGCCTGCTGTGGTACACGCCGGGCATCAATCGGCTGATTCACAAAAAAGTGTACAACCAACTGATGACGGCTTTCGGCGGACATTTGCGCTATCTGATCATTGGCGGCGCTGCGCTGAATCGCGAAGTGGAGAAGTGCCTGAAAACCATCAAGTTCCCATTTACGGTAGGCTACGGCATGACCGAATGCGGACCGCTGATTGCGTACGAACATTGGCACAACTTCAAACTGCGCTCGTGTGGCAAGGCGGTCGATAGGGTCGAAATTCGCATCGACTCGGACGACCCGCAACGCAAGGTGGGCGAAATTCTCGTGCGTGGCGACAATGTGATGCTGGGTTACTACAAAAACGACGAAGCCACCAAGGCGGTCTTTACCGACGACGGCTGGATGCGCACCGGCGACCTCGGCGTTATCGACAAAGCGGGCAATCTGATGATTCGCGGACGCTCGAAAAATATGATACTTGGCCCATCGGGACAAAACATCTATCCCGAAGAGATTGAAGGCAAAGTGAACAATATGCCGTATGTCGTCGAGTCGGTGGTGGTCGATCGCGAAGGAAAACTCGTGGCGCTTGTCTATGCCGATACCGACAAAATGGCCAAGGAACAACCCGGCGTGCCGGCGCAAGACGTGATGGAAGAGATGCGTTTGCGTGTCAATCGCTTGTTGCCGACTTTCTGCCGCTTGTCGGCTGTGGAGTTGGTGGACAAAGAATTCGAAAAAACGCCCAAACGCAGCATCAAACGTTTCCTCTATAAATAAGCCGAAATGTATCATCAACAGAAAAGCGCATCTCCCGAAAGGGCGGTGCGCTTGATGTTTCGCGGCGTGCCGTAGTTTTACGGTTCGTCTAAATCGACTACCAAGTTTTCAACGATAAAGTCCTGACGTTCGGGCGTGTTTTTGCCCATGTAGAACGCCAACAAATCGGCTACGGCATCCTCTTTGCGTAGCGAAATTTGGTCGAGTCGCATATCCTTGCCGATGAAGTGTTTGAACTCGTCGGGCGATATTTCGCCTAAACCTTTGAAGCGCGTAATCTCCGGCGCCGGTTTCAACGCCTCGATGGCTGCCACACGCTCTTCTTCGGTGTAGCAGTAGCGTGTCTCTTTCTTGTTGCGCACGCGGAACAGCGGCGTTTGCAGTATGTACACATGTCCTTTTTTGACCAAGTCGGGGAAGAATTGCAAAAAGTAGGTCATCATCAGCAAGCGTATGTGCATGCCATCGACGTCGGCATCGGTGGCTATGATGACTTTGTTGTAGCGCAAACCTTCGAGTCCGTCTTCGATGTTCAGCGCGGCTTGCAGGCAGTTCAACTCCTCGTTTTCGTACACCACTTTTTTGGACTCGCCGTAGCAGTTGTGCGGCTTTCCGCGCAGGCTGAACACCGCCTGTGTGTTTACATCGCGGCTTTTGGTGATGGAGCCCGACGCCGAATCGCCCTCGGTGATGAATATGCAACTCTCTTCGCGCAGGTCGCCTTTGGCATCGTTGTAGTGGATGTGGCAGTCGCGCAGTTTCTTGTTGTGCAGGCTGACTTTCTTGGCTCGTTCGCGCGCCAATTTCGATACGCCGGCAATGGCTTTGCGCTCTTTTTCCGAAGCGATGATCTTTTTTAGCAGCGTGTCGGCCATCATCGGGTTTTTGTGCAGATAGTCATCCACCTCTTTGCCGATGAAATCGCCCACAAATTTGCTGACGCTAATTCCTGACAATTGGTACGGATTGCCCTCGCTGTCTTTGTCGGGTGCCATGTTGGTCGAACCGAGTTTTATCTTGGTCTGACTCTCGAATGTCGGCTCTATCACATTGATGGCAATGGCTGCCACAATGCCGCTGCGAATGTCGGCCAACTCGAAATTTTTGTTGTAATACTCCTTGATGGTGCGTGCCAAGTGTTCGCGCAATGCACTTTGGTGTGTGCCGCCCTGCGTGGTATTTTGTCCGTTGACAAACGAATAATACTCCTCGCCGTATTGGTCGCTGTGGGTAAATGCTATCTCGATGTCGTCGCCTTTCAGATGGACGATGGGGTAGAGCGTTTCCGAGGTGCTGCGCTCTTGCAGCAAGTCGAGCAGACCGTTGCGCGACACAAATTTCTGCCCGTTGAATACAAGCGTCAGACCGGTATTCAGATAGGTGTAGTTGCGCAACATCGTTTCGATATACTCCTCGTGGAAGGCGTATTTACCGAAAATCTCCTCGTCGGGTGTGAAAACGACCAATGTGCCGTTCTTCTCCGTGGTCGGTTCCAAATCGTACTCTTTGACGAGTTTACCGCGTTCGAAATCGGCCTGTTTCACCATGCCGTCGCGGAACGATTTGACGCTGAATTGCGCCGATAACGCATTGACGGCTTTCGTACCGACGCCGTTCAGTCCCACCGATTTTTGGAATGCTTTGGTGTCGTATTTACCGCCGGTGTTCATCACCGAAACGGCCGCTATCAGTTTGCCTTGCGGAATGCCGCGCCCGAAGTCTCTGATGGACAGCGTTTTGTCGTTCATTTTGATGTCGATTAACGAACCGCAGTGCATGCGAAATTCATCAATGGAGTTGTCGATGACCTCTTTCAACAGCACATAAATGCCATCGTCTTTGGCGTTGCCGTCGCCTAATTTGCCGATGTACATGCCCGGGCGCAGGCGCACATGTTCCAACCCTTCGAGGGTGCGGATTTCGTCTTCGGTGTATTGCGCCGTAGGTGTTGCTTGTGCCGTTGTGTTGTCTTCCATGCTTGCTGTTGTTTGTGCGGATGTTACGATCCTCAAAAAAAGTGGAGCTGGCGGGAGTCGAACCCGTGTCCAAACGAGGAAGCAATATGCTTTCTACACGCTTATCTTCGCCTTCGTTTTCGTGCAGCGGCAAGACCGAAGCCACCAACCGTCGCCTTATCTGCTAAAATTTCGCCGCCGATGCGCAGCCATCGCCGACTATCCCCGATTTTACCCACACCTCTTTACCGAACTGCTTCAGGGAATGGCATTCGAGAGATGTCTCGTTCCGACACCTGTGGTCGGAATTAAGCTTGACGTACTATGACTTCGATCAAGCAGCGAGAGCGTAAGATCCTTCGCCAGTTAATTGTTTGCCGTCTATGATTAAAGTGCTATCCGACAACGCACTGCGTGCTTACATACCTCTTCTACCCGCTGTCAAAACCAGAACAGCCCCAAGTAGATGCGCAAAAGTGCCAATGCACCATTTAAGCATGCAAAGGTACGCAATTTTTTTGAGTATTGATGTGTCTGTGCCGATAAAGTTATCAACAATTAGGAATTAGGAGTGAGGAGCAAGGAATTTTCCCTTGCTCTGCATTGTTTTATAAATCCCCCTACCTACCGCAGGCAGGCTCTACCTTCGGTAGGCAGGCTAAAGGGGACTTATAGTTTAGGAGGCTTGGAAAGGTAGAAAAGTACCGCAAACTACAAAATTTAATAACCATAAACTTTAACTCATCTAACTTTTTGGGACTTTTTTGTTGTCGTTTTTTCGTCCGTTTTGCTTGATAGTTCAAAAACTTTGTTGTAACTTTGCTGCGAATCTACGCCGAGGGGCAATCTGTCGCTCATAGTAAGGTAGGTTCGGACATATTGGATAGCGTTTATTGACGCTTTGCGTCTGGATTGACAGAAACTTCGCAACTTTCTAAACACAGTTCAAAGGCCAAAGTAAGCAATAGATGCCTATAGGTATGATGCCATGCTGCCAACATGCTTGGCTGGTTTCATATCGGCGTAGGTTTCTTGTTGTTTTATTTGAACTGTATAGGCAATGCGAAGGCCTCTGTTAATCGGTAAGCAACAGAGGTCTGCGCTTTTTTTATGCCCGTAACCATTTGAAACTAAAAACAAACCATGTGGAAATGTCGCAACAAAAGATGAAGTAGATGGTGAACGATAAACGACAAATAACTATGAATGTGGTTTACATAGGGCATGAGATAAAAGCGGAATTGCAGCGTCAGGGTAAAACGGTATCGTGGCTATCGGATCAGTTGGGTATGGATCGCTCGAATGTGTATCGCATTTTGCGCGCGCCCTCGTGTGATACAATATTGCTTTTGCGGCTTTCACACATTCTACATACCGATTTTTTTCGCCTATTCTCTGAGTGTGTCAAAATTGACACATGTGTCAATTTTGACACGGATTTATAGCGCTTTTTGTAATTTCAAATAGTATTTTTGCAATTCGAAAAATGTTAATTTCCGATGATATAGAATAGGCAACTAACAAAATAAAAAAACTAACTTGGCTTTTTATGTATTTTCCTTGTGGAACTTGTGGCTTATAAACCAGAACCAAATCAGAATAAATGATACTATGGCACTAATTGATGTAATATCCATCGAAGCCAATGACCAAGAATTGGTTTCAAAGTTTTCCTCTAACAATTTACGACTCGGTTCGCAGTTGGTAGTTCACCCGGCACAAACGGCATTCTTTGTTCATGGTGGTACAATTTGTGATGAGTTCACGTCCGGTACGTACACACTCCGCAACGAGGAATTGCCTATCTTAAACAAGTTAGTAAACATTCCATTCGGCAGTGAATCTCCATTCAAAGCAGAAGTGTGGTTTATAAATCAACTGCACAAGTTGGATATTAAATGGGGAACCACACAGCCGATTCAATTGGAAGATCCGCGGTATAACATTATTGTCCCTGTGCGCGCTTATGGTCAATATGGGATGCGTATTTCTAATCCGCGCACTTTCTTGGAGATGCTTGTCGGTAATTTGACATCTTTTTCGACAGACAAGATAGAGCAATACTTCAAAGGGAAGATTGTTATGCAACTATCTTCTTTTATCGCTCAAAAGATTGCAAATGATAATGTATCTATTCTTGATATCAACATACAATTACCGGACATGTCTTTCTATTGCCAGCAACAACTCAACAAAAGTATCTGCAATTATGGTATTGAGTTAGTGGATTTTACTATTATGTCTGTTAATGTGCCGGAAGAAGACCCAAGCATCCAACGACTCAAAGAAGCAAAAGATTTGGCCGCACGCTTGAAGGTTACAGGCAGAGATGTGTATCAAATGGAGCGCAGTTTCGATGTGTTAGAAACTGCGGCAGGAAACACAGGGGCAGGAGGGCAAATGATGGCAATGGGAGCAGGTCTTGGCGCAGGTGTCGGTGTTGGAACAACCATCGGTAATATGGCTGGACAAATGATTAACACTAATCCGGTTGCGCCACCTCCAATAGTCGGCTATTATGCCTATGTCAATGGTCGGCAATTACCAAATCAAACGCCGCAACAAATAGCCTCTATGTTCCAGCAAGGCACAATTACTGCGGATACATTGATTTGGAAAGCGGGGATGGCTGATTGGCTGCCCCTGTCACAAGTGCCGGAATTAGCATCTTTGCTGAATCAACAAACACCTCCACCTGTTCCAGCTAAAAACTGATAATGTTATGAAAAAGACAATTCTTATTTTGGGCGGTTTGACACTCACTGTCAACATCCTATTAGGCGTATTGATTTCCGTATACAGCGTTTTCAATATGGGTGTAAATTGTGGCATTATTGCTATCAATACTGTTTTGCTCGTCAGCTTGTATGTGCTCAATGTGCGAGATGCTTTCCGTATATCTTTCTCTTTTCTGTTCTCAATTTTGGCAATTGTAGAAATCATACTTGGTTGCTTAATGCCGCAGAAACTTCAAGACAACGGCTATTTAATTGCATCACTTGTGTCGTTATTCTTTGAAATAACCCTTATTGTGGTTACTAACATATTGTCTAACAAAATTAAAAAGTAAAATTATGGGAAACAACTACGAACAAATCTTAAAGCAGTATCCTCAAAGATTAGCAAAACAGATTGAGAATTCAGATGATTTTCAACAGGCATTGGTGTTTGCTTCCGAAAAGGTTAAAAAAGAGAACGACCCTTCTATTAAAGGTTTAAAAATCTCATGTGTTGAGATTACAATTTCATTCTCTCTACAGGCGAATGTTCCGACCGCTTCAGATTTCTCAATTCATATTCCAAAAGAGAGTTATAATTGAAAATGACCTGTCCTAATTGTGGAGCGGAATTAGAACAACATGCCTTTGCGCATGTTTGTGCTTTTTGTGGTTATATATCTGCAAAGAATATGCCAACCACATCCGATAGTGCACAGGTCTACGAGACCTTAAAATACTATGAATATATTAAGAAGAATATTCAATATTTAAAGTCTCACCCCGAATTTGTTTCTATAAAAGAGGATGGTACATCTTACGAGATTCAATGTTCCAAAGCATTTCACCCGCTAGATGGTCAATATCAATTATACCGTGATCTCGAATTTAGATGGAAGGCTATTGTCAATAAAGAAGTTATTCGGTTAATATTGCTATCTAAAGGAATAAAGTCCTGTAATGGGCGCATAATAGCAATATTAGATGGGGAGATCAATATTATGCTCCAAGAAACAAGTGGAAATATGGATTTTGATGAGTATATTGTACCATATAATGACTTCGAAGCTATTTGTAATTCACCTACTGTGACATTTGCTTTTAATGAGCAATTAAAATATGATGAATTTCGGATATATACTCACCGCTTCTATAATTTTGTATTTGATAGAACAAAATATCTATACGCTATTAATCAACATTTATTAACAGATTAAAATATTTACAATTATGAGTAAGTTCATTGAAAAGAGAGTGGATAAGTTCAGCAACAAAACAGAACTTGTAACCCAAGAAGTATTTCTTTGTAATGGCATTCATGCGTCGTTTCGGTATTGGTCAGTTCCGGAGGCAGAAGCATTTTTACTGGATGTTCATTATGCTGGCTCAGAATGGATGTATTTGAGTGGAGGATATATTGTCATTCGGATTAATGATGCCAAGAATATCAACATAAAACCATCGGGAGAAGACTCTGACGTAGACTCCTATGATGGTAACGTCACTTGTAGTGAAGATGTCTACTACGAAGTTAAGAAAGAGGATTTTATAGATATTTGCAAGGCGACCTCAATAGAGATTAAACTCTCTGGCTCTCGATCATTTGTAACCGTTAGCGCTGAGAAATTACAAGCGATGGCAAGGGTCTTGTATGATAATTTATACGAACCTATTTTTGATGCTACTAAAGCATTGGAAGAACAGGCAAGTAAAAGGAATACTATTCTATCTTGGTTATTTGCATTGCCAGCCTCAATTGCTGGGGGCTTTTTTGCCGGTGAATTGCTGTGGGATTTGTGGCATAGGCCTTTCAACGTTTTCATCGCGGATGGAAGGTGGTGGGAGGGAATTCCGCCCATATTATTCTGTGTCGTAAATTATTTTCTTCCGTACTCCAGGAAAATGAAATGGATTACATATGCGCTTTTTGTAATCATATTTATATGCATAGCGTGCATAGAATGAATAATAGTAATTCCATTACAATCGGAGTAACCCGAAAAACCATAAGTGAGTAGGGACCAGCCTGCAGATTGCAAGCGCACGAGTCGCTGTAGCCACTGGCACCTACCATTAGAAATGAGGAGCAAGGAATTTTCCCTTGCTCTGCATTGTTTTATAAATCCCCCTGCCTACCGCAGGCAGGCTCTACCTTCGGTAGGCAGGGAGGGCTTGGGAGGTAGAAAAGTACCGCAAACTACAAAATTTAATAACCATAAACTTTAACTCATCTAACTTTTTGGGACTTTTTTGTTGTCGTTTTTTCGTCCGTTTTGCTTGATAGTTCAAAAACTTTGTTGTAACTTTGCTGCGAATCTACGCCGAGGGGCAATCTGTCGCTCATAGTAAGGTAGGTTCGGACATATTGGATAGCGTTTATTGACGCTTTGTTTTGAGCAGATCGGAACTTCGCAACTTTCGTAACAACAGTTCAAAAATCAAAGTAAGCAATAGATGCCTATGGGTATGATGCCATGCTGCCAACATGTTTGGCTGGTTTCATATCGGCGTAGGTTTCTTGTTGTTTTATTTGAACTGTTAGGCAATGCGAAGGCCTCGATTTGCGAATAAGCAACTTGAGGTCTGCGCTTTTTTTATGCCTTTTTATGGAGAGAATTTATGGAATTATGAAAGCTATCTCGTTTTGTTTTGTTGGGCGGCATCGTATACGATTGTTGTGTGTGTTGGCATTGCTATTGACAACCTCTTTTGCTTGTGCCGGCGGTGTGCCTGTACCATTGTTAATTGATGATTTGAGGCCGGTACAGGTCGATTCGTTGGAAAGGGCTCGTCATAAGGAACGTATGGATAGGTTGAAGGCGGATCTGCAAAACATGCATACATCTCAATCAAGGGGTTTGTCAAATCCTAAGAATAGATCTGTCATGAGGCTTGTAACCCTGTTGATGATTTTGCTGAACTGGTTGATTGTTAAAATGGCAAAATACAAAAACGAGGTCGTGGAAACCAACGGAGAACGTTCGTCGGAGCATGAGCTGCCGGAACAGAAACCTATTGCCGATGTCGCTGATTTGGGGATGCGTTCGAAAATGATTTTGAGAATGTTGCTTTTGGCGGTAGTGTGGGTAATCGGGGTGGCGTTGTTGGTTGTGTGCAGCACCGAGTTGGCTACTTGTTTGAATATCTGGCAACCGATGATAGAGCAGGGTTTTGACCCAAAATTGCTGCTGAAAGATTTGATATTGAATTGTTTGGGAGTGTTTGCGGGAGTGGTCTTGCAACTTGTCGGTGTATGGTATTTTTTTAGGATACGGACGCTGCTTCGGCAAATAAATGCCGAATCTGATGATGGTTATTAAATTGATTTATAGGTTGTTATGAAAGAATATAATAGACAAATTCATATCGGGCATGCAATAAAAGCGGAATTGCAGCGTCAAGAACGTACAGTGTCATGGTTTGCCCGCCAGATTCCTACTGTCCGTCCGAATGTTTATGACATTTTTCGCCGTGAAAATATTGATGTGCAGTTGCTGATTCGTATTTCCGTCGTATTGAATCATGATTTTCTGAAAGACATCAGCGACCATATATTGGACACTAAACGCGCAGATGCGCAAGCCCCACAAAATAATCTGTGTGATACGGAAATATAACTTGCTCTTAAATGTGTATCAAATTTTATGACACATTTGTCAGCAATGTTAAGACATTTGTTGATTGGGTGAACCTCCATTAAGTGTTACCTTTGCGCTTGATTTTTAATTTAATTCGAACCGATGACCAACGGGATATAAGGGTCGAAAAATAAGATGAAGAAACTTACATTGGGATTTTTAGGGATTATCCTTATGGGACTTGTTGCTTGTGAACCGGAACCTGAACCGGAACCTGAACAACATCGAACAGAACAGCATACTGAAACCGGTATGTATTTGGGGATTACTACATTCAACGATGATATTCATTATTATTATGATGGAAATAATAATTGGGATTGGGATGACAGTTATGGTTATTATTGGGCTCATTATGGTATGTTGGATCAATGGACAATAAATTGTTATGTAGAATTTATTAACAATTCTGCCACGGCAAAAGCAACTCTATTATATTATGCGGTGGATACGACTCTGTCTTATCTTGAGCAATGTAAATTTCCCGATGATGTAGGAAACGTATCTGTCATAACATTTACCGACGGCTTGGATATGGGTTCGCATGGAAAGACCGATGCTTATGGCGATGATAATGAGACGTATTTGGCAACACTGAATAGTAAAATAAAGAATATAAGAGTAAATGGACTTCCTATTAATGCCTATACGATTGGTGTACGTGGAAATGATGTTTATGATATAGATCAATTCCAAAAAAATCTGCGTTCTCTTGCAAGTAGTGACGAAAATGTTGTGGAAGTGTCCAATATCGATGAGGTTAATGCGAAATTCAAAGCATTGGCGGAGTCGCTTTATAAAAAACACGAGAGCCGTTCGTTACGGATAAAGATACCGCAACCTCAAAAAAACGAATACCAACGTTTTACGTTCGATCTTAATTCGACCTCTAAAGATGCTGATCAGTCTACATGCTATTTGGAAGGTGTGTATGCCGACAAACAACTGCAGGACATAAAGTACGTCGGCTGTGCTAGTAGTTCCGGCGTGTCGGTACAGGCGATTCCTGATGAAGACAACAAAGTGTATGTTGTATTCCAATTTGAAAATTTCGGGGATACTGCAGGCAATGCCATTTCAACAGTTAATATGCGGCATTGGTATATGGCTCAAGGGCAAACTGCTTGGAGCCCGAACACCGAATTTACACCGGCAGAAGATGCCATACCCATAGTAGAACAGAAAAGTGCGGTGGTAACGCTTATTCTTGATTGCTCATCTTCGTTGGGTGAAGATTTTGCTAAGATACAAGAAGCAGCATGTAATTTTATACGAACATTGGCAGGAGGAATTTCTAATGGGGATGATAATGGGAACAATAATGGAAACGATAATCCTGTATTAACTTCGCAAATACGCTTCTGTAAACAATACGCATATACATATTGGCCTACGCTGGGATGTGCCGATGCAAATAATAATATAGTGGCTTATCATGAGTTTGGTGCAGCGTCAGGAACTTCTCCGTATTATGATATTGCCGCAGGGAAATATCGACCATGTGGGTATTACTATAACGAGGAAGATGCAGATTCTGGTTATTGGGTTTTGGTAGACAACGAATACTCTACTTTTGAAGCCGGTAAAAAATATACATTTACGCTAACGGATGATGGAGAATATATGGATGGCTATATCACTTTGGATGGTAGTATGAATGCACCCGCTCAAATCGTCAAGCAATGGAAAACTCCTAAAAGTTCAATGACTAAATGGTCTAAACACTAATAAATCAATATTTTGTGTACTTGCGCCAATAGTTGAATGATAGTAGGGACGAAAAAATTCGTCCCTATGTTTTTGGAGTATTTATCCCTAAATCCGCCTGCCGGTAGGCAGGGGAAATGTCGCGCAGCGACAAAGGGTTAAAAATAGTTGCAGAGTTTAAGGTTTAAGAGTTTAATGTAGGGACGCACCACATCCTATGAAACAACGCAAGCACAAAAAATGAAAGACACAACTCAACGCTCGTGCAAAGAAATGAACGAGCCATTGTGGTCAAGGCTTGAGCGGTTATGCTATCAGCATGCCTTGACGAATGTTGTCGGCACAAGCACGACCACGCAGATTGGTGACCAATGTCAGCGCAAAATCGAGCGCAAAAGCCGGTCCCTTGGCTGTAACAATGTGATGCGATTGTACCACACCTTCGGGCAAAACCGTTGCGCCGTGCAAATGTTCTTCGAATCCGGGATAACAGGTGGCACATTCACCTTCGAGGATGCCTAACTGACCCAATACAAACGGCGCTGCACAAATGGCCGCCAGCGGTTGTCGTTGGCTGTGATGCGCTTGCAGCAAATTGGCAAGTTGTCGGCTTTCGGACAAATGTTGTGCCCCCTGCATACCACCGGGCAAAATCAGATAGCCGTCTGCTGTGGAATGCACATCGGCCAAAAGTCGGTCGCACACCACCGTTACACCATGCGCACCGCATACCTGCAAGTCGGCATTCAACGACACCATCTCGACCGGCAACTCGGCACGACGCAACACGTCAACCACGGTCAATGCCTCAATTTCTTCGAATCCGTCGGCAAAAAACAGATAGTTCATATTATGATTAGTATTTTTGGAAATTAAATGTGATGAAACCTTCTTGGATATTTGCTTTTCCTGCACTAAATTTTGCTTTTTTTGCCACTGCGATACACTTGTCCCGCAAATCTTGTTTCCCGATATTTGTTTCATGATCAATGTCAGCATAAATGTCAGCATTCATTACATTGCCATTTTTATCAACCAGAATTCTTACAACGATGCGACCTTCTGGATCTTTACTTGTATCATAATCTGGTTTAGGCAGTTCTCCCTGCAACGTGCGACCTTTCAGCGACCAACCGTGGCCGTTGGATGTGCCGCTGCCGACAGGATTTCCCTGCATCGTTTCGCCCGTAGTGGTGCCGCTGCCTTGGTTGGGTTTTTGTCCAAAGGCACTTGCCAAGGCTTTGGCTTTGTCGGCTTTGGCTTGTTGTTCGGCGGCTTTCTTGGCTTTTTCGGCAGCGATGCGGGCTTCTTCAGCGGCCTTACGTTCGCGTTCTTGCTGTTCGGCCAGCAGGCGTGCCTGTTCTTGCTCTTTGCGACGTTTTTCGGCTTGTGCCAATGCCACCGATTCGTCCTCTTGCGTCATCAGCGGCTGGTCGATTTGCGGCGTGGATGCCGGTGCAGTGGGCTGTTGCGCTGCAGCGGCGGGCGACGTTTCTTCGGGCTGCGCTTCTGTCTCTTCGGGTACGCTTTGCCCGTCGTCCACATCGCCGTAACTGACCACCATCAGGCCGTCGTCGATGGGGTCGCGCGAGGCCGACATGCCGCAAAACAGCAGTATCAGCAACACCATGCCACAGACCACGATTGTGCCTATCGACGCATATATGTCTGATTTTCTTTTCTTCATGTTATCTTTCCATGACTTTGGTTGCAATGACCAATTTTAGTTTATTCTGATTGGCAATGTCAAGCACTTTTACGATCTCGCCGTATGGCACGGCTTCGTCGGCATGCAACGCTACATAGAGCGTAGAATCTTGTGCCGCCAACTGTTGCAACATCGGTTCGATGCGCTCGAAATCGACATATTGCGGTGCTTCGCCGCCATCGGCAATGCTGTAGTCGCCCGTGGCGCTGATGCCTACTTTGACGAGATGCGCTTTGGTGGCGGTTTTGGCTTTGCTTTGCGGCAAATTGACTTTCATGTCGTTTGGCGCCGACATGGTCGATGCTATCATAAAAAACAGCAGCAACAAGAAGATGATGTCCGTCATCGACGACATGCTGAACGTGGCTTCTGTTTTGGAACGTTTTTTGAGCATAACGGTCTGTTTGAAACGTTATTTATTGCCGGCTGCCGGCTCGTTTAACAAATCCATAAATTCCATGCTGCGCATTTCGAGGCGCCGCATTACCGAATCGACTTTGCCAACCAAATAGTTGTAGGCAAAATAGGCGCATACGCCGATGATAAGACCGGCCACCGTAGTAACCATGGCGGTGTAGATGCCGCCTGCTAACTGACTGAGGTTGATGGTGTTGCCGCCGGCTTGTTCCATCTCGAAGAAGGCTTGTACCATGCCAAGTACCGTGCCGAGGAATCCCAACATGGGTGCGCCGCCCGATACCGTGGCCAGCAATCCGAGTCGTTTTTCGAGTTTGGCTATTTCCATGTTGCCCACATTTTCGACCGCCACTTGCACATCGGCCATGGGGCGTCCCAAGCGCGTGATGCCTTTTTCGATCATGCGTGCCGAGGGCGAGTCGGTGTCCTGACACAATTTGATGGCTGCATCCAATTTGCCGTCGTACACATAGTCTTTGATGCGGTTCATAAACATCGAATTTTCGCGATTGGCTTTTGTGAGCACCACCAAACGCTCGATGAAAATGTACACGGCCAGCACAAACAACAATGCCAATGGCACCATCATCCAACCGCCTTTCAGGCACATATCCCAAAAACTCAAAGTTACTTCGGGCTGCGATGCAGCCACATTTTGCACGTCGGAGGCCGCCGCCACGGCACTATCGGCAAGGGTGGTCGGCAGCGTTTGCAATAAAATTGTTAAATTCATACTCAATTATTTTTTATTTTGTTGTTTTTCTGTGCGAATAATGGTTATTTTTTGTCGAGCGTTACTAATGCTTGGCGATAACGCCGAATGGTTTCTTCTAATCCGTAATACAACGCGTCGCATATCAGTGCATGCCCGATGGACACTTCGTCCAAGTACGGAATCCGAGTGCAAAGATAATGTAAATTTTCCAAACTTAAATCATGACCGGCATTTATTCCCAATCCGCACCGTTTGGCATGTTCGGCAGCCGCCACAAAAGGCGCTACGGCCGATTCTTTGTCGGCAGCAAACTGTGCTGCATACGGCTCGGTGTAGAGTTCGATGCGGTCGGCACCGGTTTTAGCCGCCCACTCTATATTATCCAAATCGGTACCGACGAAAATGGATACGCGTATGCCGGCGTCGTGAAATTGCGCTGTAATCTGTTGCAAAAAATCGAAGTTGGCGCGACAATTCCACCCCGCATTCGACGTGATGGCGTCGGGCGCGTCGGGTACAAGCGTAACCTGCTCCGGCCTGACGGCACACACCAAATCCACAAACGCCGGCGTCGGGTTGCCTTCGATATTAAATTCCGTCGTTACCAACGGACGCAAATCGAATACATCTTGCCGACGAATATGCCGCTCGTCGGGGCGAGGATGAACCGTAATGCCTTGAGCACCAAATTTTTGACAATCGACAGCCACTTGCTGCACATTCGGATTGTTGCCGCCGCGCGCATTGCGTAAGGTCGCAATTTTATTGATGTTTACGCTTAATAAAGTCATTGTTTTATCGTTTTTTGCTCGTTTTTCCCGAATCGAAATAACTCGTTTTCAGAAATTATATATACCTTTGCAAAACAATTCTGTAATTGCGGAGCAAAATTACACAAATAAAATGAAAATTGCCATCTTTAGCACCAATTATCGTACAGAAATCGACATTCCGCTGCGAAAAACGATAAATTTTCTGCGCAAAAACGATGCTACTGTACTAATAGAACGGAATTTATACGCACAAATTGCGCAAGCGACCACCGATTTTCCGGCGTGCGACACCATCGATCGCGACCATCTCGATGCCGATTTGGCGGTCAGCATTGGTGGCGATGGCACGTTTCTGAACACGGCAGCCATCATTGGCGATAGCAACATTCCTATTCTTGGCATCAACACCGGTCGGCTTGGCTTTTTGGCCGATGCCGCCGACGATGAAATCGAAGCCATTTTCAACGAAGTTTTGCGCCATAATTATCGACTTCGAGAACGTAGTGTGCTGAAAATCAGTACTTCTGATGGACGCGCCGGCACTTATCCGTTTGCACTGAACGAAGTGGCCGTACTCAAACAAGACCTCTCGTCGATGATAAACATTCACGCCACGGTCGATGGCGAGTATCTGAACGCCTATATGGCCGACGGACTGATTGTGGCCACACCTACCGGTTCGACCGCCTACGCCATGAGTGTCGGCGGGCCGCTATTGATGCCGCAAGTGCACGATTTGCTGATTGCGCCCGTAGCGTCGCATAGTTTGAACGTACGGCCGCTGGTCATTCCCGACTCGTGCAACATCGAATTGGAGATTGAAAGCCGTTCGAAAAGTTACCTCATATCGCTTGACGGACGCTCGCAACTGATGAATCAACATACAAAAATTCACATTGCCAAAGCCGATTTCACCATCAAAACCGTAGAACTCGCGCACCATTCGTTTTTTAACACGCTGAAGAATAAATTGATGTGGGGAATAGACAAACGCAACTGATTTACAACGTATTATGACAAAACAAGATTTACGAATCGTATTTATGGGCACACCCGAAGTTGCGGTGGCAAGTTTAGATGCTTTGGTGACTGGCGGCTACAATGTGGTGGGTGTCGTTACCATGCCCGACAAACCGGCCGGCCGCGGTTATAAAGTGCAATTTTCGGCCGTCAAGGAGTACGCCTTGGCGCACCATCTGCCGTTGTTGCAGCCCGAGAAACTGAAAAACGAGGACTTTTTGAACGACCTGCGCGCCTTGCACGCCGATTTGCAAATTGTGGTGGCATTTCGTATGTTGCCCGAAGTGGTGTGGGCTATGCCGCCACTCGGCACGTTCAATCTGCATGGCTCGTTGCTGCCGCAATACCGCGGCGCGGCGCCTATAAATTGGGCTATCATCAATGGCGAAACGGAAACCGGCGTAACGACATTCTTCTTGCAACAAGAAATCGACACCGGCGACCTGATTTTGCAAAAGCGTATCGCCATCGACGACAGCGACAATGCCGGTACGATTCACGACCGCTTGATGGCTATCGGGGCAAAAGCCGTGGTCGAAACGGTGGATTGCATCATCGCCGGCAATGCACCGAAAACGCCACAACCGCAGGGCGTCGCGCTGAAACCGGCGCCCAAAATTTTCAAAGAAACGTGTCGCATCGATTGGGCGCAATCGTGCAACCACATTTTTAATTTCGTGCGCGGGCTGTCGCCTTATCCTGCTGCATGGAGCGTGCTGCATGCTGCCGACACCACCATCGATGTCAAACTATTCGACGTAACGCGCGACCACACAGCGCATACGCTGCCCGTCGGTCGCATTGTGTCCGATGGCAAAACTTATTTGAAAGTGGCGGTGCCCGACGGATTTGTCCGAATAGAGAGCCTGCAACCGGCCGGCAAAAAGCGCATGTCCGCAGCCGATTGGCTGCGCGGCCGGCATGGCGCGTCCGACGATACTTGGTATTTTGAATAAAACAAAGCACCCGCCGATGGCGGATGCTTGATACGCATAGTGCAAACGTGTTTTTCCTCTTGCGAGAAACACGTTTTTTAATGTTGGGTGGATTATTGTGCAGCCAAAATACGTTGTGCAGCCTCCAAAATCGCGGTATCATCCAACACCACCAAGCCGCCATCGGGACCCGGTTCGATATGGAATCCGCAACTATCGCCATCTTTATAGTTTTGTCCGCCAAAATAGTTACGAACGGTATCGGCATCGATGCCAAGTTCATCGGCGATGCGTTGCATGCTGCCTGTCGGAAGGCTGTCTTTAATCTTTCGCAACTCGTTGAAAGTGATTGTTTTTGTCATAATAATAATGTTTTAAGATGATGAGTAAAAATAAGGTTTCTTTTTGCGGTTAAATTTACGACATTTTTTTTAGGTTTGCAAATTTTTTTGCTGTTATTTTATACAAAAAATTTATATTGCTTATTTACAGTTGATTAGCGTTTAGGCAAGCATCGGCCAAGCGCTGTGGCACACGGCAATGCCGAGTACCGACACGACGACTACTGCCACTATCGCATACATACATGTGTCCGTGTGCGCATCGTCGGCATGTGTAAGCGTACGCGGCACGCAGCGTTTCATCAGTGCAAATGCGGTCAGTGCGGCGACTGCGCCTATCAACGCGCCACATACTATATCGCCGGGGTAATGTACGCCCAAATAGATGCGCGTGTACATATCGAACAGCGCCCACAACGTTATAGTCCAAGTGTAAAGTCGTCGCCGAAACAACATTGATGTGAAAAGCGCTATCGCGCACGCATTGGCTGCATGCGACGATACAAAACCATAACGTCCGCCCGTATAGCCATGCACCACCTGTACCAATCCTTCGAGCGTCGGTTCGTGTGTCGGTCGCAGACGGGCTGCCAAAGGTTTGATGACACCCGATGATAGTTGGTCGGCTGCAACAATGGCTAAGGCCAAAAACACGATAACCCACAAAGCGTCGCGCCGTTGCGTGCGGACTATGGCATACAATATGGCGATGGCGGCCGGTATCCAGATGAGTTTGCCGCTGAAAATGAGCATGAAATCGTCGAGAAACGGCGTATGAAAACTATTGCCCAACAAAAGCAATTGTTTATCCCATTCGACGATTTGTTCGATGAACGTCATACGTTAGTGCTTGGGTGAAGTGTGTGTGTCAGATGCGTTCGATGTCGGCAGCCTTCAGCCAGCCGACATTGCCATCGGCTATGCGAATTTCGACCCACGAGTCGGCAAATGTGCTTTTGATGACGACTTTGGTGCCTTCGTGCAACACAAATAGTTCGGTGCCGCTGTCGTCGGGCGCGCTTTTGACCGTCGTTGCACCGACCATCACGATGGCTTCGCTACGCGTTTCGAGTTGTCGCTTGGACGAAAAACTATATGCCGTGGCGCAGCACGAACAGATAAGTGCCAACAAGGCGCAGAAAAAGGCGGTTTTTCGTAACCATCGGCGTTTGCCGAACACATAAACCAAGGTCAAAATCAGCGTTGCACAAAACAATATGATGCCGGTGATTGCCCATGCGTTCGACGACATGATGCGCCCAAGTGCCGTAATCCATACCGTGAGGAAGAAGGGCTGTATCGGTTCTATTTTGTCGGTTATCTGCCGATTGACAAAGTCGAGGTTGAAGCGAGCGTCTTCGTAGTCGGGACGCAGTGCCAAGGCGCGTTCGTAGTTGAGCACAGCCAAGCCGAGTTTGTTGGATTTGTAGCAAGCATTGGCATAGTTGTAGTACAATTCCGGTGCAATTCCGCCCGCATCGATGATTTGTGCGTATATTTGCGCCGCTTCGTCGTACGATTGTGCGGCATACAGGTCGGCTGCCCGTTTCAGTTCGGCAGTGTCGGCTGCCATTGCTCCGAGGCAACATACAGCCATTGCTATTAACGCTATTCGTTTCATAATCAATCTGTTTGTCCGGTTCAACGTTTGATGGTTTCTTCCAATTTTGCAATCATCGCCAAGGTTTGGCCAAAGATGAGATCCATGGCTGCATGCTCGTCGGAAACGGGGGCATAGCGCGCGTACTCGCAATCGTCGAGTAGGCGGATGAATGCCGCAATGTCGGCATCGTCCACATGGTGCGCGGTGAGTTGTGCCGCCACATTTTCTTTGTTCAAATCGGCCGGCGACATCGCTAATTTGTCGCACAAATAGCCCCACAAGGCTTTCAGCACTTCGTCGTAGAAGGCGGCTTTTGCGTCGGTTTGCAGATATTTTTCGGCCACTTTCAGACGTTTGCGTGCCACTTTGTTGGCTTTTTTGTTGCGCACCAAGGCGATGTTGGCGTTTTCTTGTGCCTGCTTGCGGAAGAACCACAATGCCAAAGCAGCCAATGCCAACGGCAATAAATAACACAGCCAAAAGAGGGCGCTGCCGGCCAAAAGTTCGTGTTGTGTTTCAATCGCAAAGTCGGATGTGTCGATATAGCGAATGTCCGATGCCAACATGCGCACTTGTTCTTGAGCCGTGTAGTTGCTGACGGCGGTCGATGTGTTGCCTGCCGCATCGCTCTTATTGACGGTGAGCGTGTAGGCCGGAATCGACAAGGTTTTGTAGGCTTGTGTCGCTACGTCGAAATAGGAGAATGTCGTTTCCGGAATTTCGAATTCGCCGCTATGACGCGGTATCGCCAGATACTCAATCGTTTTGATGCCTGTAACGCCGGCAGTCGTATTGGTGAAATCGTTTGTTACCTTTGGTTCGTAGGCTTCAAAATCAGCCGGGAATTTCAGACTCGGCGTTTGGAGCATTTTCATATTGCCGTTGCCGGCGATTTTGACCGTAATTGTAACCGCATCGTTGGCATTCATTTCGGTCGCATTTATTGTCGATTGCACCGAAAACGATCCGACGCCGCCGCAAAAATCGGCCGGTTTGGGTGCCGGCAGCGGCTCTACTTTCACTTTGACGGCCGAAGCGGTCAAGGCGCGGTTTACCTCTTGATATGTATCGAAAAAATCGTCGAAAATGCTGCGCACTTGTCGCTGATTGCGCACACGCACAACGGCCGTACACGTCATTTTGTCGATGTCGAGCGTTCCCGTGCGTTGCGGGTAAAGCAGGTACTGACGCAACGTGATGGTGTTGTAATTTATGCCGTTGTAGTTTTCGAGCGCGAACTGCTTGGTTTGCGGCAAATCGATTTCTTGTACCAAAAAGCCTTGCAATTCGGGGAATTTCGGTTCGGTGATGTTCACCAAATCGACTTTGGAATAGATTTTGTAAGTCAGCAAAATCGGTTCTTGCTCGCGTACACTTGTGCGCGACACAATCGGCCGAATGAATAAATTTTCGTTGGTAATCTGCTGCGAAATGGGTACCGACTGCGCCTGCTGCTGACCGCGATCGTTGGGCTGTGTTGTATTATTGGGTGTTTTGTCTGCCGGCAACACTTTGATTGTCAGCGCATTCGATTGGTATTTCTCGCCATCGACCACAATGGTTGCACTTGCAATGTTGAACGTGCCCTCTTTTGTCGGCAACAGCGTGTAGGTATAGCGCAACGTGGTTTGCGAGGTGGCTGTGCCATTGATAAACTGCACGCTGTGGCTCGACGATTGGAATGGTCCGGCCAAAACGTCGAAGCCCGTAAATTCGGGTACCCGCAAGTCTTTGCCGCGTGCATTGACCGTGTAAACGATTTGAAATGTTTGGCCGTTCGGAATGGCTTCGGGCGCACTTGCCGTAAACGTTACGCCGTCGGCCCAAGCAAGCGCCGGCAGCAAAAACGCCGCAATGACAACTATTATTTTTTTCATACTCCTGTCTTTCTCCTGTTTTTTTGTTACCAATCTTTCTCTACTTTGTAGCGTTTTGCATTGCGCATTTGCGCCTCTTTCACTTTTTCTTGCGTGTTGCGTTCGTCTTGTTCCAACGCTTTCAAAATCTGTTCGGCTTGTTCTTGCGACATCTGTTGCTGTTGTTGTTGATTTTGCTGCTGTTGGTCTTGTTGTTGATTGTCTTGCTGATTCTGTTGTTGCTCCTGTTGTTTGTCTTGCTCTTGCTGTTCTTGGTCTTGTTGCTGATTTTGATTCTGCTGCTGTTGTTGTTGCTGATCTTGGTTTTGCTGCTGATTATCTTGATGATTTTGTTGTTGCTGTTGTTGCAACAGTTGTTGCGCGTACACCAAATTATAGCGTGTTTCGTCGTCGGTGGGGTTGCGGCGCAAGGCTTGTTTGTAGGCGTCGATACTTTTGGCATAGTCGCCGCTTTGCAGCAAGGCATTGCCTATGTTGTGATAGGCTGATGCTGCTCGTTGTTTGTCGTTGCCGGCCAAGGTGGCGGCTGCCTGAAACTGCTCGATGGCTTCGGGATATTTCTGCTGTCGATACAAGGCGTTCCCTAAATTGAACGCGGCCGAAAACGATTTATTGTTTTGCTCCAAGCCTTTGCGATAATCGACTTCGGCATCGACGTATTTTTCATTTTCGTAGGCTTTGTTGCCGCGACGTACATCGCCGCTCTCTTTTTGCGCCAACAAGGGCGAAGCCGCCCACAGCATTCCGACGCACAACCAAACTAAACGTTTCATAATCAATCAAACCAATTTATTTTGTTCAACTGTTTGTTTTGGCGATTGAATACAAAATATTCGGCGATAACCAAAAATAGGGCAATCCACGCGAAAATATAGAATTTCTCGTCATATTCGGCATACGATTTTGTTTCCAATTCGCCTTTTTGCATCTTATCGATTTGCTCGGACACCACTTTCAAGGCCGTGCTGGTGTTGTCGGCACGCACATACACGCCCGAACCGGCAGCGGCTATTTGCCGACACATATCTTCATTCAGTTTTGTTACCACCACATTGCCATCGCGGTCTTTGCGGAAACTCATGGTGCCATTCACCGGAATGGGCGTTCCGTTGGGTGTGCCCATGCCCACAACGTGTACCGTTACGCCTTGTTCGTGTGCCAATTTGGCGGCGCCGACAGCATCGTCTTCGTGGTTTTCGCCATCGGTAATGACAATGATGGTACGACCGATTTCGGTGTCGTTGGGACCAAACGAACGCAGTGCCAAATCGATGGCTGTGCCGATGGCCGTTCCTTGGCGTGGCACAAGATTGGTCTGTATCGACGACAAAAACATTTTGGCCGACACGGCATCGGCCGTGATGGGCAGTTGAATGTAGGCATCGCCCGCAAACACAATCAGTCCGACCTTGTCGTCAACCATCTGGTCTATCAGTTTCGACAATATCAGTTTGGCACGTTCCAAACGATTGGGTTGAACGTCTTGCGCCAACATCGAGTTGGAAACGTCGAGTACAATCATGGCTTCGACGCCTTGCCGCTTGACGGTTTGCCATTTGGATCCAAATTGAGGGCGCGCTAACGCAATTATCATCAATACTAAAGCCACCATCAGGATGCCGAATTTCACCGGCGGCCGAACTTGTGAGGCGTTGGGCATTAAATGCGCTAGCACATCGGGGTTTCCAAACACACGCAACCGCTTGCGCTGCTGCATGCGCCCATAGACAAACAATGCCACCAACAAAGGTACCAGCAGCAGTAAATACAGATAATATGGATTTGCAAAACGAAACATGATTCTTCTATGGTTTTTATTTTCAAGATGTTACATCGGCAAACTGCGCAAAACCGTATGGCGCACCACAAGTTCGAATATCAGCAACACAAAGGCTGCTAACAGAAATGGCAGATACTCTTCGCTCTTTTTGCTGTATTGGTTGACACGCAATTTTGTCTTCTCCATCTGATCGATTTCTTCGTATATGGCTTTCAGTTTGCTGTTGTCCGTGGCGCGGAAATAGGTGCCGCCGGTCATGTCGGCTATTTCGCGCAACATGCTTTCGTCGATGTCCACGGGAATGTTTTGATACTGTATGCCATAGGGTGTCTGAAACGGGTAGGGTGCCATGCCACGCGTTCCCACACCGATGGTATAGACACGCACTCCAAACGATTGCGCAATTTCGGCAGCGGTACGCGGCGCTACATCGCCGGCGTTGTTCGAACCGTCAGTCAGCAGGATGATGACTTTCGATTTGGCTTCGCTGTCCTTGATGCGACTGACAGCATTGGCCAAACCCAAACCGATGGCCGTGCCGTCTTCTATCATGCCGTATTCTACGCTGTTGAACAAATTTATCAGTGCCGAATGGTCGCTGGTCAACGGGCATTGCGTGAAACTTTCGCCCGAGAACACCACCAACCCGATGTTGTCGTTCGGACGACCGGCAATAAATTCCGTCGCCACTTTTTTGGCCGCCTGCAAACGGTTCGGCTTCAGGTCTTCGGCCAGCATCGTACCCGACACGTCCAAAGCCACCATAATGTCGATGCCTTCGGCTGTTTCGGTCTGAAAATTATTGCTCAGTTGCGGTCGTGCCACGACCATTATCAGCAAGGCGACAACGGCGCACCGCACCGCAAACAGCACATGAAACCAATAGGGTTTGCGACTGCGAGGCATCTTGCTGAACGGCTCCGTCGTCGAAATCTGCAAACTCGCATGCGAGCGAAACTGCTTGAATACATACCACAAAATCATGGGTATCAGCACAAGCAACCACCACAAATATTCCGGATTTTGAAATGACATAACGACTCCTTGTTTTGTTTACTCATTCGACGACTCTGCCATCGGCGTATCGGCCGGTTTCGTGTCGTCGGCAGTTACAGGCTCTTTGGTCGCCTCGACAAACTGATAGGCCAACGCAAGCGATTTTTCGTCTTCGCTGATGAGGGGTTTGTATTTGGCAAATTTTACCAAGTCAGATGTTGTCAGCAACGTCTTCAGGTCGGCATACACCGTTTTTTGTTCTTTCAACTCGGGCTGTATGTCCGCCAAAATTTCGGCCGATGTCTGTTCTACGGCACTGATGCCAAAGCGACGGGCGATATAGTCGCGCACCACATCGGTCAGTTGCGTGTGATACTCTTTGGTGCGATTTTGCTGCCACAACTTTTCGGCTTTGATGGCATCTAAACGCTCGAAAGCGATTTCGTGTGCCGGACGCAAATCTTGCGGCTCCGCAGCATCGACGGGCTGTGCAGCGTGGCGTTTGAAATAACGATAGACAAAAAATCCGATTACCGCCAATGCGGCCACGCCAAGCGTTATCAGCACTATCAGCCAAAACAGCGGCCAATCGAATGGCGGCGCATACACCGGCTTGATGTCGGCTATGGCGTGTTGCGCCGTATCGACCGGAATCGACACTACTTTCAGCGACAGCGGCGTGGAGTACACTGTGTCGGTGCCATCGACAAACGGCAATGCATCGATAAAATAGAGCGCCGAATCGAACGATGTCAGTACATAACTTTGGCTGACGCGCACAAAGTTGTCGTCGGCCGGCTGTGTGTCGAGCGGCAGCCGTTCTACAATTTCGAGCCCCGATACAATCGTGTCGGAAAATACGGGCGCTTGCACATGTCGGTCGCGTAATTGTGTTACGGTAAATGTCAAACGTGTCTGTTCGCCTACCAATAAAATGGTCGAATCCATGACGGCCGACACCGTAATCGGCTGCGCTGCGATGCTGCCGGTCAGTACACACGCTATTGCTATTACAAAAAATTTCTTCATTTTCCTCGTTGTTTGAACAACCCAATCAATGCACGCACATAGTCATCTTGACTGACATCGACGGCTATGGCGTCGATGCCGGCTTTCAGTTTCAGACGTTGCAGGCGCAGGCGCGATTCGTCCCACAGATTTTTATACATCATACGCCAACGGCGGTCGTCGGTATCGATCCAAATGCGTTCGCCGGTTTCGGCATCTTTCACTTTCATCAACCCGACCGATGGCAGTTCGGCTTCGCGGCGGTCGTACACACGCAGAACTATCACATCGTGTTTGCGGCTTGCTATCAGCAATTCGTCGTCGTAGGGTTTCGTGTCCAAAAAGTCGGAAATCAGAAACGCAGTGCATCTCTTTTTGACAACGTTGGTGAAGTGTTTCAAGGCAAATGCCATGTCGGTACGCCGACTTTGAGGCTCGAAATTGAGGAGTTCGCGTATGATGTACAGAATGTGTTTGCGCCCTTTTTGCGGCGGAATGTATTTTTCGATTTTGTCGGTAAAGAAAATTGCGCCGATTTTGTCGTTGTTCAGCATGGCCGAAAAAGCCAATGTGGCTGCCATTTCGGTCATCACGTCGCGTTTCAGGCATTTGCCGGAACCGAAATCCAAACTTGCTGACACATCGACCAGCAACATCACGGTCAGTTCGCGCTCTTCTTCGAATACTTTGACATACGGCCGGCGGAAACGCGCCGTTACATTCCAATCGATATTGCGCACATCGTCGCCATATTGATATTCGCGAACTTCCGAAAAAGTCATACCGCGCCCTTTGAATGCGGAGTGATATTCACCCGCAAAGATGTTGCGCGACAAACCGCGTGTCTTGATTTCGACACGACGCACTTTTTGTAACAATTCGCTTGTTTCCATCAATGATAACTCGTTGTGTTTAAGGTACTTCTACTGCGTTCAACACTTCGTTGATAATCTCTTCCGACGTCATATTGTTGGCTTCGGCTTCGTAACTCAACCCGATGCGGTGGCGCAATACATCGTAGGCTACGGCACGCACGTCTTCGGGAATAACGTAGCCGCGCCGTTTGATGAACGCATACGCACGCGCTGCCAGCGCCAAACTGATGGATGCGCGCGGCGAACCGCCGAACGAAATCATATTTTTCAGGTCTTTCAGGCCGTACTCTTCGGGATAACGCGTGGCAAACACAATATCGACGATGTAACGTTCGATTTTTTCGTCCATATAAACCTCGCGCACCACTTCGCGGGCTTCCAAAATGTCCTGCAATTTCAGAATCGGTTTGCCGACCGGTTGTGCCGCAGCGATATTCTGACGCAAAATCAGTTTTTCTTCCTCTTTTTGCGGATAATTGACCACCACTTTCAGCATAAAACGATCGACTTGCGCTTCGGGCAGCGGATAGGTGCCTTCTTGCTCAATCGGGTTTTGTGTGGCCATTACCAAAAATGGTTTGGGCAGGTCGAAAGTCTCTTCGCCGATGGTAACTTGACGCTCCTGCATCGCTTCGAGCAACGCACTTTGTACCTTGGCCGGCGCACGATTTATCTCGTCGGCCAAAATGAAATTGGCAAATACCGGACCTTTCTTCACCGAAAAGTCGTCGGTCTTCTGGCTGTAAATTAACGTTCCGACTACGTCGGCCGGCAACAAATCCGGCGTAAACTGTATGCGACTAAAATCGGCATCTATCAGTTGCGCAAGGGTTTTGATGGCCAATGTTTTTGCCAACCCGGGGACGCCTTCGAGCAAAATATGACCATCCGACAAAAGGCCGATGAGCAACGACTCTACCAAATGCTTCTGTCCGACAATGGTCTGATTCATGCCCATCATCAACGCATCGACAAACGCACTGCGACGTTCGATACGCTCGTTCAATTCTCTGATATCAACTACTTGATCCATATAAATAAAAGTATTGTTTGTTCTAATAACTGAAACATTAACATAAATCCACTGCAAAGTTAGTGTTTTGTGTTAAAATTCAACCTATCGACAGCGTTAAAAATCTTAAAATCATTCATTTTTAACTTTTATATACACAAAAAGAACCCGATATAGGGCCCTTTTTGTTAATTTTAATATTAGTCGCCAATTTTTTTGTAGGTTTCGCCAAGGCGATGTGCATAGTTTACAGCTGCCGTGTCGGTGGCATCGACAAGGCGCGCATCTAATGCCGGAATCTGCAGCGTCATACCCACCTCCAACGCGTCGGGCGTAGCCATAATGTGCCGGTTGGCTTCGTAGATATAGACCCAAAATTCGGTATGGCCGTAGTATTTGCGTGCCAATTGTGCCAAATGTACGCCTTTGACGATGTGTTCCGTGCCGACAAAGTGGTCGTACACGCGCATCGTATCGAACGTGGGAGCGACTGTCGTGTCGGGTTGTGCGGTTAACGAGTCGGTCGCATCGCAGGAAACTGCCTGCTCGTCGGGTGTGCAACGTGCGATGCAGTCGTCAAACCACACGCATGTGTCAGCCCATTTGTCCTCGCACCATGTGCGTATGATGTCGCCATACCAATAGCACGATGCAGCGATGCCGCCGCCCAACAATACGAGGATTGTTACAAGAATCCATACCCATACATGATGTCGTTTTTTGGCCGGCTGCGGCGTGCGGACGGCATTATCGACTATCGCTTTTATCAATGCTTGTTGTTCGTCGGTGGGCGTTGGCACTGCCGGTTGTTCCGCTATCGGCTGCTTGTTGGTGTCGGTGTCAGGGGCCGGTGTTTCTGGGATTTCGGGCGTCGCATCATTGCTTGGTAACGGTGTCGGGGCGTCGGTCGGTTCCTGCGGTTCGGCCACTTGGCCAACTTGTGGTTCGGGTAGCGGCGGCTCGATAATCGGCGGTTCGACTGCGGCGTCATTTATTTCGGACAAAATATCTTTTATCTCATTGGCCTGTTCGGTCAGCCGTTTCAAGGGCATCTCTTTGGGTTCGTCGTTTTCGGTGGTTGGCGCTCCCAATGCCTCTTTCAGTACGACATCGGCTGCAAATGCCAATTTATCGTGTCCTGCGATGTTGATGGCTTCGCCTGTGCGCACATCGACACTGCGGCGCGGTTCGACCCACTGCAGACGAAACGTGCCAATGCCGTTTAGTTTGACGTTTTTTTCGGTCAGCAAGGTTTCTTGGAAGACCTCTTGCAGAACCGTCAGAAAGCGCGCGGCTTCGGTTTTAGTGGCAAAAGCGCCATGTCCGGCCAATAAGGCGACCAAATCTTGTTGATTGATTTTCTCTTTTCCCATAGCGCCTATTGTTTAAGTTTTTCTTTGAATGTGCCCGAGACGCGGAATGCCGGTGCTGTCCGTTCGGGCAGCGACACGCGCTCTTTGGTCGCTGGGTTCACTACCGAACGTGCGTCGCGTTTGCGCGTTTCGAGTACGCCGATGCCTAAAAAGGCTATCTGTTTCCCATTTTGCAATTGCGCACTGATTTCTTCGACGAAAACTTTCACTTTCAGCGCAGCATCTTTTTGCGAAATGCCGAGTTTGCGTGCCAATTCTGCTTGTATTCCTTTTCCTTTTGCCATAAGTTGACGCTTTATCTACAAAAATCGGTGCAAGTTACATTTTTTTTTGCAAACTACCAAATACATTACAATAAATGTGCAAACAAATCGAATGTGTCGGCGCTGTCAATCTTGGCATCGTAAAATTGACCGATTTGTGTCTGCGGGTTTTCGGAGGCGGCTATTAGCACTTCGCCGTCCACTTCGGGCGAGTCGTATTCGGTGCGGCCGACAAAATAATCGCCTTCGCGGCGGTCGATGACAACGCGCAGTTCGCGTCCGACTTTTGCGGCATTGATTTCGCCGGCTATCTGTTCCTGTATCGACATAATTTCATCGACACGCGCCTGTTTCACTTCGAACGGAATGTCGTCCACATAGTGTTTGTTGGCAAATGTGCCGTCTTCGTCGGAATAGGCAAAAGCGCCTAAACGCTCGAAACGCACGTCGCGCACGAAGGCTTTCAACTCCTCGACGTCGGCTTCTGTTTCGCCGGGATGTCCCAACAAAAGGGTCGTCCGCAAATGAATGTCGGGCACTTCGTCGCGGAAACGTTGCAACAATTCGTAGGTTTGCGCTTTTGTGATGTGGCGGCGCATTTTGGCGAGCATATTGTCCGAAATGTGTTGCAGCGCGATGTCCAAATAGTTGCATACGTTGGGACGTTCGCGCATAACACGCAATACGTCGTACGGAAATTGTGCCGGATAAGCGTAATGCAGCCGCAGCCATTCGACACCTTGAATATCGGCCAAACGTTCGATCAGTTCGGGCAATTTCAGTGCGTGGTACAAGTCCGTGCCGTACGACGACAAATCTTGGGCAATGATCTGAAATTCTTTGACGCCTTGCGCAGCGAGCCAACGCACCTCCTGCTCGATTTCTTCCATCGGGCGACTGCGATGCCGACCCGTAATCAGCGGAATGGCGCAATAGGAGCAAAAACGATTGCACCCTTCGGAAATTTTGACATACGCGTAGTGCGCCGGCGTAGTCTGCACGCGTTCGAGTTGCAAGTCGGCGCGAAACTGTTTGCCCAAGTCGGCCACAAGCTCGTTGTAATTGAATTTGCCGTAAAATTTATCGACTTCGGGAATCTCGGTCTGCAACTCTTTCAGGTAACGCTCCGACAAACAGCCCATTACAAACAATTTTTTCAGTTTGTGTTGTTGTTTGCGCTTGGCGCATTGCAATATCATGTTGATGCTCTCTTCTTTGGCATCGCCAATGAACCCGCATGTGTTCACCACCACAATGTCGCCATCGGGATTGGGCGCATCGTGGCGCACACGATAGCCTACGGCGGCCAACTGTCGCATCAGATGTTCCGAATCGACCAAATTTTTGGAGCAACCCAATGTAATGAAATCCACCAACATACTATCAACCCAATAACGAATCGACAAATTCCACTTTGTCGAACACTTGCAAATGCTCCATGCCTTCGCCCAAACCGATGTATTTCACGGGAATCTTAAACTGATCGGAAATGCCGATGACCACACCGCCTTTGGCTGTTCCGTCCAACTTGGTGATGGCCAGCGATGTTACCTGCGTGGCTTTCGTAAACTGCTTGGCCTGTTCGAAGGCGTTCTGTCCCGTCGAACCGTCCAGCACCAGCAACACTTCGTGCGGTGTGTCGGGTATCACTTTGCTCATCACATTGCGTATTTTGGTCAGTTCGTTCATCAGATTGACTTTGTTGTGCAAGCGTCCGGCGGTGTCTATCAGCACCACATCGGCATCGTTGGCTTTGGCCGACATCAGTGTGTCGTAGGCCACCGATGCGGGGTCGGCGCCCATCTTTTGTTTCACTACGGGCACGCCCACGCGTTCGCCCCAAATACACAATTGTTCGACGGCGGCAGCTCTAAAGGTGTCGGCCGCGCCCAGATAGACTTTTTTGCCCGCTTTCTTGTACTGATAGGCCAATTTGCCGATGGTGGTCGTCTTGCCGACGCCGTTCACTCCGACAACCATAATCACATAGGGCTTGGCGGGCAGCGGCGTTGCAAAATCGCCTTGTGCGCCATGCTCGTTTTCGGTGAGCAATGCCACCACCTCTTCGCGTAAAATGGTGTTCAGTTCCGAGGTGTTTACATATTTGTCGCGGGCTACGCGTTTTTCGATGCGTTCGATGATGTTGAGCGTCGTTTCGACGCCTACGTCCGATGTTATCAGTGCCTCTTCCAATCCGTCGAGCACTTCGTCGTCCACTTTCGATTTGCCGGCGATGGCGCGCGTCAGTTTGGCGAACACGCCTTCTTTTGATTTTTGCAATCCGTGGTCGAGCACCTGCTTTTTCTCTTTACTAAACAATCCGAATAATCCCATAAGCTGACTTTTTTAACAAAAAATCCTCATATCGACCGATACAAGGATTCCTTCGTGTTATAATCAAAGGTGCAAAGTGCAATTATTTTGCAAAATAATCTTTCACCTTCTCATTCAAAACCATTTCTTCCTGAAAGACATAGGCTCCTGTTTTGGGCGATTTCACCATTTTGATGACTTTCGACCAACCACGACCTTCACCTTTTTGCAACGATGCTACTACTTTCTTTGCCATAGTTGAACTTCTTTATTATTTTATCTCTCTGTGAACAGTTACCCGTTTCAAAATTGGGTTGTATTTTTTCAACTCCAAGCGTTCCGGCGTGTTTTTGCGGTTTTTCGTCGTAATGTAACGCGATGTACCCGGCATGCCGCTGTCTTTGTGCTCTGTGCATTCCAAAATCACTTGCACACGTGCCTCTTTGTTCTTTTTAGCCACTGTACTTTCCTCCTAAAATTAAGCGATTATACGAATATCTTTCCAGTCGCAATATCCGGCAGCAACCGCATCTTTCAAAGCGGCATCCAAACCTTTTTTATTGATAGTGCGAAGTCCTGCAGCCGACAAGCGCAGGCTAATCCAACATTGTTGTTCTACATAATAGAACTTTTTCGAAAACAAATTCAGGTCAAACGAGCGTTTGGTACGACGTTTCGAGTGCGAAACGTTGTTTCCTATCATTGCTTTTTTACCGGTAATCTGACAAATCTTTGACATTTTACTTATATTTATGCGTTATTTATTATTCCAAAATGAGTGTGCAAAGGTACAACTATTTTTTGTAACGCGCAAACTTGTAGCGAAAATATTTTATAAAATTTTTAATCTCGCTGATAATCAGTTTATTAAGTTGTGCGTTTGCTACTCGTCGTCTTCTTCAAAGTCGGCTTTGACGTAATATGTGTCTTTGTGTTTTTTCGATTTTTTGCCGCCGCCGTAATAGCCGTAATCATATCCATAGCCATATCCGTAGCCATAACCATATCCGTAGCCGTATTTACCGAGTTTTTTCAAATCGACATCGTTCAGCACAATGTAGGCGTTCTCCAAGTTGTCGTCTTTGATGCGCTCGGTGAAACTCTTGAAGAAACTTTTGTTCGTTTTGGCGCAACGCGCGATGATGAGTGTAACATCGACTTGCCGTGTGAGGGCAAAGGCGTCGGCTACCAAGCCCAACGGGCTGGTGTCGATGATGATGTAATCGTAGCGCTGTTTCAATTCGGCGAGTGCAGTGTGCAGCTTTTCGGAGCGTAACAATTCGCCGGGATTGGGCGGCACGGTGCCGCCAAGCAGAATGTCGAATCCGAGGTTTTCGTCGTGAATGATTGCTTCGTCTAACGATATGTCGCCTATCAAAAAGTGTGTGATGCCTTTGTGGTGCTTGTGCAGTAGCGGCGCGATACTTGGTTTGCGCAAGTCTAAGTCAATCAATAGTGTTTTGTGGCTTATCAAACCGTAAACGCCGGCAAAGTTGGCCGAAAAGTAGGTTTTGCCGTCGCCCGATTCGGCCGAGGTAATCAGCACGGTTATTGGGGCTTTGCGTTGCGCTATCGATTCGAGACGGGTGCGTATGCCGCGCAGCGATTCGGTGAAGGCCGATTTGGTGCTTTGAATGGAGAGCACCGGATTTTCGTCGTTTTTCTTGGTGTGCCGTATGCTGCCGACCAATGGGAAATAGCGTACCGATTTGGCGATGTCTTTTTCGCTGCGGATCGTAAAGTTCAGCAATTCGCGCAATACGATGAATGCTGCCGGTATCAGCAATCCGATAAGTGCGTAGGTGGTGTAGGTTTTCGAGGTCGAACCGCCATTGACAACGCCGCCGACACGTGCCGGCTGCAGCACCGAGTTGTCGGGCACATTGGAGGCTTTGCGTATTTGGGCTTCGCTGCGTTTCTGCAATAGGAACGTGTAATAACTATCGTTGATTTTGTAGTCGCGCTCCAAGTTGATCATTTCGTTTTCTTTGGCCGGCAGTTCGCGACTTTCGGCTAACGCACGTTGGTATTCTTCTTCGTAGTTGGCGCGGTCGAGGTCGTACACACTGCGTACGTTGCGCAACACTTCGAGCAGCATCTCACGCACTTGTTGCATCTGTTTGGTGTAGCGCTCGTAGTTCGGATTTTTGACACCGATTTCGGAGCGGTCGAGTTGTAACTTGTTGTACTGACTTACCAAATCGAGCAGCGTTGGGTCGGACACGCCGATGCTGGTCGGCGCCACCAAAACATCTTCTACAATATTGTCTTTCAAATAGTTGGATAGATATTTGAAATAACGCTCTTTTTGTTCGAGTGCGATGCGTTGTTCGGCCAGACCCGCCATTTTGGAGGCTACGGTTCCCATGTAACTACCCACATCGATGATATTGTTTTCGCGACGGAATGCCCGCAGGCGGCCTTCGGACTCGGATAGCGAAACCGCTATTTGTTCCAATTGCTCATCGATAAATTCGATGGTGCGAATGGCTTCGGCATTCTTCTTTTCCAAATTGTTTTCGATGTATTTCTCGGCCAATTTATTCAGAAAATCGACATCGCGTGCGGGGTTGTCGCTGACTAACGAAATGTTCAGCACCGACGACATCTCGTCGGCCCAACCCACGCCAAGCCGTCCGTAAAACTCTTCTTCGAGCGACGCGATGGTGCGGAAACAGAACAAAAAGCGTTGATAGCCGTCTAATGCCTCTTGTCGGTGCACGGTGGCAAACATTAGCGAGTGTTCGAACGGTTCTTCGAAACGTCCGCGTATCACAATCGGATTTTCATCGACGTTGGTGCTGATGGTGAAACTATCGGTGCCGAGCGTTTCGAATACATATTCGTAGCCATACGCGGCTTCGCTCAAGTAATCGTGTTCGATGGAGATGGGTGCGCGCCCATACAGCGATGTGGTTTTGAATCGGCCGCGCGTGTAGTATTCCACGTCGAATGGCAGGCTTTCGACGGTGTTGCGCATCATGCTGTACGATCGTAGTAAAAATAATTGGTTGTTGCTGCTGCGGTAGGTGCCGCCTGCGCTGAAGCCCTGCATGAAACTATACTGATTGGCTGTGTTGTCTTCGATCAGCATTTTCATTTCGGTGGCGTATTGCGGCGTCCAACTGCGATTTTGGTAATAGGCCAATCCGACGCCGACAATCAGTCCGACAACGAGCAGGTACCAATTGTGCAGAAACAGGCCGACCCATTCCATAATGTTGAATGAGGACTCTTCTTCTTCGTCGGCATTGGCGGGCAATGGTGGTTGTGTATAATTCGTGTCTTGTGCCATAGTTTTCTTTCAGGTTATTGATAAGTAACGACCAGATTCCACACCGTCAGCAGTAACGACAACGACGATGTGATGACGCTCAAAAATCCGGAATAGGAATTGACCGCCCAGAAACGTTTCGGGGTTACATCCACATAGATGATGTCGTTCGGGTAAATGTAGTAGTATTCGGAATCGATTAAACTTTTGGATCGCAAATCGAACGAAACAATTTTGGTGCCTTCGTTGGTTTCGCGCACAATTTTCACATGTCCGATGTCGCCGGATTCGTTTATGCCGCCGCACAATGCCAACGCTTGAAAAATGGTCAGTCGCTCTTTGTAGATATTGAAATAACCGCGTCCGGCATCGCCTATCACGCAGAACGTGCTGGTGGACAACGCCAATTTCACCTGCACATCGGGAATGTACGGTTTCATTTGGTCGGTCAGAAATTTTTCGGCCTCTTCCAATGTCATGCCTTCTAACGGAATACGGCTCAAAAACGGTATATCGACAGTGCCATCGTCGTAAATGCGATACACCATATTATTAGTAGAACCCATTCCGGCTTGTGCGTTACCGAACATGGCTACCGATGTTTGGTCGGCCGAAATGATGCGCAACGTCAATTCGTCGTTTTTGCGCAGACGATATTCCTGATAAACTCCGCGATCGTACTCCGGCAGGCTGTTGCGTTCCTGCAACAACCCGACTACCCGACGGGTATAGCACGAGGTTGCCAACAAGAGCACGCAGGCATAACATACTATGTTGATCAATTTTCGCATTATTGTGCAGCCGCAGAAGTTATCATTGTTACAATACCATATATAAATACGCCAAACGAGATGGTGGACATGGTGAGCGATAAAATTCCCGTAAAGTGCTGAACACCAAAGAATTTTGCGTTATCAAACGGCACATAAATCACGTCGTTGGGCTGAATGTAATAAAATTCGGAGTTGATGATGGACTGTGAGCGCAGATCGAAGGTGCGCACCACCGTGCCGGTTTCAGTTTGCCGGATAATTTGAATTTCGTTGCGTTTGGCGTAATGCGACATATCGCCACACATGGCCAATGCTTGGAAAATATTCAGTTTTTCTTTGGGAATAGCAAAGCGTCCCGACCCCGATTCACCTAAAATAGAAAACGAGCGATTAGAGAGTTTTACATCGACCGAGAATGTCGAAACCGACTCGCGCAACGCATCTTCGAGTGCGAATTTGACTTCGCGTGTTGTCTTGCCAAGTGCTTGAATTTTACCTACATACGGGTAGTTGATGCAGCCATCTTCGCCAATCAGATACATGTACAAACGCGCTGTTGCTACGTCGGCATTGTCGATGCGCGCATTGTTTTGCGATAGATAGCCATTGTAGGTAGCCACTTCATCGGGATTGGGCGAATAGATTTGAATGTAGAGATAGTCGCCTTTTTGCAGTTTGTAGTCTTGATACTCGATGGTGTCGGCATATTCGGGTATGCCATGTCCGGCGGGCTGCAAATAGTTGAGTTTGCGCGTAGACATGCACGAGGCGCATAAGCACAACACGGGCAGCAGATAAAACCAATATTTACGTTTATCAAGCATCGAGAGCAATTTTTCCCAATTAACTTGCAAAGATACGCATTTATTTTGACTTCTCGAGTGATTCGACAAAAAAATCTCACAATTTTGTGAGATTTTTTTGCATTGATGCTTGTGTGTGCCTCAACGGCCGGCCTGTTGTACCAAATTGCGCAGGTGGTTGTTGAAATCGTCGCACTGCAACAAATCTTCCAGATTGATGTGCATGCGATAGCGCCAACTTGCTTTGGTGTTCGATGGCACATTGATGCGCTCGTCGTTGGGATTTTCGCGGCGCAATTCGGGCGACATACCCATCAAATCCTGCCATTGGAAAATAGCCCAAATGGCCGGCGAATAAAGGTGTTGCACGATGACGTCGCGGTTGATCCACCATTCGCAGAAATAGGGTGCTTCGCCCCAATGGCCGAGTTGATGGTTGTAGAAACGTTGCGATACGCCGTGGTCTTCCTCCCACCAACCACGAATGGTGCTCATGTCGTGCGTCGATGGCGTTACAACCGATAAATAGGGTGCGTCGGCCGGATGGAAGAATTCGATTTTGTCGGTTTTGGGCGCACGTTGTATTTCGAGGCTCAAAATGCCAAGTTCGCGCATGACGCTGGTTACGCAGTGTGTCATCATACCGAGGTCTTCGCCGCACACCAGCATGTTGGTGGCGCGTTTCAGAGCGGGCAGTTTGCGCATGCCCGATTCGTACCAGCGAGCGTCCTGACGGCGGTAGAAATAATCGACGTAGAGTTCGCGGAAAACGTTTTTCTGCTGTTCGCTCAGGTGATGGAATGTTGATAGCGACTCCATGCCATAGCGCGGATAGTATTGTCGGCCTTGGCTGCCGGGCACTTCGAACAACAGCACATTCGAGATGAGGTCGAACAAGCCCCACATGACGCGTTCGGAGATTTTTCCTTCGTCGCGCATCTGTTTCACAGCCGCTTGCGAGGCATATTCAGGCTTGATGCGATAAGCAAATCCATATTCGATATACAGGCAGTTTTGGCGTACCCAATCGGCTTCTTCGCCAAAGTTGTCCCACAGAATTTGGTCGGTGATGTATGGTTTGGTGAATCGCTCGTAGTCGAACCACAAACCACGGCTTTCGAACTCATCGACGTAGAGCGGAATCGATGGGTTGAGGTAGCCCATGATGCCTTCGACGTGGCGTGTCGGGATTTGCCAAATGCGGAAAAAGCCCAAAATGTGGTCGATGCGGAAGGTGTCGAAGTAGCGCGACATTTGTTCGAAGCGTTTTTTCCACCACTCGAAACCGGTGCGCTCGATGGCTTCCCAATTATATGTTGGCAACTCCCAATTCTGACCTTTGATGGCAAACATGTCGGGCGGCGCGCCGGCGTTCATGTCCATGTTGAAGAGTTCGGGATTCGACCAAGTGTCGCAACTGAAACGATTGACGCCAATCGGAATATCGCCTTTGAGCACCACGCCGTTGTCGTGCGCGTAGGCCACAGCCTCTTTCAGTTGCAGATGCAGTTGATATTGCGTGAACCAATGTACGGCAATCTCGTCGAACCACGGGTGCGATGGTTTGAGCAGTGGCTCGATGTTGGCTGCGTCGTAGCGCGCAAAGTCGTTCCATTGCGTGTAGTCGCTCGTTTTGAACTTGTCGCGCAGACAGCAATAGACGGCATACGGCTTGAGCCAATAGGCGTTGTCGGCAAAGAATTTTTTGAAGTCGGCGTCGGCCAAAAATGCCTTTTTGTGTTGCAGATAAGCGGCTTTGATGTAGGCCAATTTGAAGTTGAGCACCGGCAAAAACTCGACCAGCGGTTGTGCGTTGAAACGTTGTTGCGAGGCGGCATATTTTTGCTGCAGTTCGTGCGATTCGGGCAATTTGATTTTCTCCAAATCGATGAACAACGGATTGAGCGCAAAGGCCGAAATGGCGGCATACGGCAAGATGTCGGCATCGGTGTGTGTGCCGATGGTATCGTTGAGCGGCAGCACTTGTATCAGTTTCAGACCGACACGTTTTGCCCAATCGACCATCAGTTTCAGATCGGTGAAGTCGCCAACGCCGAAACTGCGTTTAGAGCGCAGACTGAATACAGGAATGCTGACGCCGGCGCCATGAAACAGCGCATTGCCAAACCGTGCAAACGTGTCGGCGACCACGACTTGTTCTCTGGCGGCTGCGGCCGGCACTATGCGGTCGGGGCCTTCTTCGAAATAGCGGAACGCTTTCGTTTTGAGATCGTACACACCATATTTATAATGCACATCGCCATCGGCTGCATCGATGTCGGCACACGTTGTCCATTCGGGAGTGCCATTGCATGCCATCGGCAGCGCTTTGTCGGTTTGCCAACCGCCCAATGCGGCGCAGTTGCCTACGATGCACACGGCTTCGTTTTTGGTCAGTAGCGGCGCTTTGACACTGAAAATGTGCGTTACTTTTTTGGCAGCTTTCACCTTGACGGTCGGGTAGTTGGCTTTGAGCAGCACTTCGCGGAAGGGCGCGGTCATGAACGTGTTGTCGAGTATCGACGGGCTGTTCCACGCATCGACGCATGTAACGACATCGCACTTGGCGGCATCGAGCGCAACGGTGTGTCCGTCGCCCCATTCCCACGTTTCGGTTTGCGTGTTTTCGTCGCGCAAGAAATAGCGATAACGCAACTCTTTTTTGGCCGCAGCCTTGACAGCCACTTCCAACTCCCACGTTTCGGCCGGCACAAAGTTCAGCGGCACGGCTTTGGCCGCGTCGTCGTTGCCGAGTTCGGGCACATTGCCTACGACAAACAGGCGTTGTCCCCAATGTGTAAAATACGAAATTCTGAATTTAAGTATCATACTATCAATTATTTATTTGTTCGTTTCTGTTCAAAAAGCCACTGCAACGCTTCGGTCGTAAAACCGTCGCGACAGGTAGCATAATGGTCTTTGTCGGGCAGTATGCTGAAGAATACGTTGCCGCCAAAGGCCTTGAGTTTATCGGTGAATTTGGTGAGTTCGGCCGGCGTAGCCACCTCGTCGTTTGCGCCGACGACACAGCATACCGGCGTTTTGGCTACTACCCAATCGACTACATAGCGCGGATACGACGCCACCAACATGCCGGCTGCAAAGGAGTCGCTGTAGTCGTTCAGCAACTTCCAAACGCCGGCGCCGCCCGACGATGCGCCGATAATGTATATGCGATTTTTATCAATCTGATTTTCAGTGGTATATGATGAAATCCACGTGTGAATCAACGCCTGCATTTCGCGCCCTTCGTCTTCGGGCTCGCTCCAACGGCGTTTTTTGGGGCATTGTGGCAACAGCACATGCGCAGGCAGGTTGGCGCTATCCAGATAGTGCATGACCGGTGCGACGCCCGCAGCGGTCAGTTGCGACACATTGTCGGTGCCTTTGGCCGACGAACCATGCAACAACACTACCAATATGGGCGTTTGTTGGTTGTCCGCCGTGCCGGTGTGTGCCACCCGATACGGCAAAGTGATGCGCCCGACACGCGTTTCGCGCGCATCGAAACGCTCTTGCAATGGGCGATTGACCAGTTGCGCAACCAACGGCAAACAGCCGCACACAACGCCAATCAGTGCACAAAATAGACGTTTCATCATGGTATTAAAAATCATTTTCCAAAGTTACAACAAAACTCCGAAATAAAATACTTTTTTGGCAAGAAATTAACATTTTTGTCTGCAACTGCGTTTTTTTTTGTTTTTTCGTTGCAAAAAGCACGTTTAATCAGCAAAAAATTGTATTTTTGCAAGTTGAACGGGATACATCCTAAAACCTTACAAAAACACTATGCAAAACCTTGCTTTTAAGATTTTTTCGGGACGAAGCAGCCACTATTTGGCCGAAAAAATCTGCCAACATCTCGGCTGCGAACTCGGTCAACTGAATATACAGAGTTTTGCCGACGGCGAATTTGCCGTTTCGTACGAAGAAACGGTGCGTGGGCGTTATGTCTATTTGGTGCAATCGACTTTTTCGCCATCGGACAATTTGATGGAGTTGTTGCTGATGATAGATGCCGCCAAACGCGCTTCGGCCGACAAAATTGCGGCCGTCATTCCCTATTTCGGTTGGGCGCGACAGGACCGCAAAGATCAGCCGCGCGTTTCCATTGGCGCCAAACTCATTGCCGACCTGTTGAGCAAAGCCGGTGTCGATCGCGTCATCACGATGGACTTGCATGCTGAGCAGATTCAGGGATTTTTCGACGTGCCGGTCGATCATCTGTACGCATCGACCATTTTCATTCCGTTCATTCAGAGTCTCAACTTGACCAATCTGGCCATAGCCTCGCCCGACATGGGCGGCTCGAAACGTGCCAATTCGTACGCCAAACACCTTGGCGCCTCGTTGGTAGTGTGCCACAAAACGCGCGAACGTGCCAACGAAGTGGCGCAAATGCGCATCATCGGCGATGTGCAGGGCAAAGATGTTATCATCATCGACGACTTGGTGGATACGGCCAACACCTTGTGCAAAGCCTCGGACTTGATGATAGCCAATGGCGCACGCAGCGTGCGTGCCATCGTGTCGCACCCGGTGATGTCGGGCAATGCGTGCGATAACATCATGCAATCGAAATTGGAGGAGATTATCTTTACCGACTCCATTCCGTTCGATGCCGCCAAATGCCCGAAAGCACGCATTTTGTCGGTGGCCGAACTATTTGCAAACACCATCAGCAGCATCAACAACAACGAGTCGATTTCGTCGCACTATGTGCTGTAAATCACTATGTTATGTAGCATGATTCGGGCTGTAGCGATGAACCATTTTATATCAAAAAACTAAAAAAATATGCCTATGGAATAGAAACACGCGTAACGTTACGGTGCGCATAAAACATGAAAAAGCGTTAGCTTTGTTCTCACATTCTATAAAATTCGCCAAAATTTTTACAATGTCGTTGAGAAGTAAAGAAGACGCTCACGTGAAAACGTGGGCTTTACTTCGTTGATTCAGCGACATAGGTGTTTGGCGATACCTTTAGAATGTGGATTAAAAAAGTTTAGTCCACTTTTTTTTGTGCGCATTTTATCCAAACGACGGACACGGAGTAAGCCGAAAATCCGATAAAAAGAGTAGGTACAAATAAAACTAATCACAACCAACAATGAAACACTTGAAAACTTTTGCAGCCTTGTGCTGCGTGGCAGCGGCCTTTGCCGCCTGCGAACCGCAAAATGGCCCCGACAATGGGCAAAACGGCAACAACGACCAAAACCAAAACGGCAACAATGGTACCGGTGCCAACGGCCATGAATACGTTGATCTTGGCCTGCCGAGTGGTACCAAATGGGCTACCTGCAACGTAGGTGCCACCAAACCCGAAGAGTACGGTAACTACTACGCGTGGGGCGAAACGACGCCTAAAGATTATTACGATTGGAATACTTATAACTGGGCAACTGCTACATACGATGCAGAATATGATTGGTGGGATTTAGAAACCCTCACCAAATACAACACAAGTAGCAGTTATGGCACCGTGGATAACAAAACCGTGCTTGAACTCGCCGACGATGCTGCTCGTGCCAATTGGGGCGGCGTATGCCTACCGATGGTGAATGGACAGAACTGTTAGATGAGTGTACCTGGGAGTGGAAAAATGCTTACAAGGGTATAACCGCAGGTTATCTTGTAACGAGTAAAATCAACGGCAACTCTATATTTCTCCCTGCGGCCGGCAAAAAATTGTAGGGACGTGGCGCGCCGCGTCCCTACATTATTGAGATTTTTTTTTGAAAATCGGACGCACCTACCTACGGTAGGCAGAGAGGGTTTGGGAGGTAGAAACAAACGCAAACTACGAAAACAACTTTGAAACTCTTAAACATTAAACTTTTCAACTTTTTTGCACTATTCCATTTTCCACTTTGCACTATGTTTAACCCTACCCGGCTGCGCCGTACTCCCCTTAAAAGGGGAGAATACACACTAAAGTAGTTCTGCGCAAAAAAAAATTGCATAGGCTGCGAGCCGAAAAATCAAGTGAAAACGGCGTAAAATTGATCACTGACGGCGCGAAGCGACGGAACGATTGAGCAATTTAGCCGTTGAACGCTCCGATTTTTCAGAGTGAGCAGGCTTAGCAAGGGCGTTTCTTTGGTTCGTTTCTTTGCGCTCGTGCAAAGAAATGAACATACTTGGTCAAGCAAAAGAAATGAAAGAACACTCACTCGTGCAAAAAAATGAACAGAAAACGACCGAGAATATAAAGGACGCATCCCAAAAATGTCGGCACAAACAGTTTAGCGAAAGAAACTGAAATGGACGTTGCCGTAGTGGCGGTGTTCCACGAAGTGCGGATGGGTGTCGAACGTGTTGCTTTTGCCGTGTTCGAGAACGAAAACGCCGCCGTCGCGCAGCCTGTTTTTGGCAAAAATCCGGTCGGGTATCTCGGCTATGTTGGGTAGCTGGTACGGCGGATCGGCAAAAATCAGGTCGTACACTTCGTTATTGACGTCGAGAAAACGGAAAACATCGCTGCGGTACACGCGCAGGTTGTCGATTTTGAGCGCGGCCGCCGTTTTTTTGATGAATCCGATGTGGAGTTCGCTCATCTCGACACCGCTGACATGGGCGCAACCGCGCGATATGCACTCGAAACTGATGCTGCCTGTGCCCGAAAAGAGGTCGAGCGCCGTGCTGCCGTCCAAGTCGAGATAGTTGTTCAGCACATTGAACAAACTCTCTTTGGCAAAGTCGGTTGTAGGCCGTGCCGTGATGTTGGTGGGCGGGTTGAAGTGTCGCCCCCTGAATTTTCCGCTGACGATGCGCATGTCGGTTGTGGGTGGTTATGCAAGTGTAGCGCGAGCAAATTGCCTGCGCCACACTATATTATATACTGCTTGGCGTGGAAGTTATTCCCAGTTGCCTGCGTTGTTGTTCGGCTCGGTTATCGACCCGACTTTGAGACCCGCGTATTTGTCGAGTTTCGATTTTTCGTCTTTCAGGTTGACCAATTCTTGGCGGTCGAGGTCGCTCAGGTACATGTCGTACGGGGCGCGTGCTTCGAACAGCGGAATGGTGATGCCCGATGTCGCATTGGTGTGTGTGGTGGCTTCCATCTCGAAACGTTGCCCGTTGGAGAATGGCACTACGACTATCTCTTCGACTTGTTCGGGTGTCAGCACGCCGGCGAACAGGCTTTCGTAAACGCTTACGAATGTTGTGTCGCGACGGAAATTTTCGAGACCGTTTTTAGCAATCTCTTTCTTGTTGCCCGATTTGATGATTTTCAGCGCTTTGGCTTCGGTCAAACCGTTTTGCAGTTGTTCGTCGGTGAGGGTGCCTTCTTTCAGCACGACGGGCATTTTGCCGTTTTTGATGAAATCGACGAGTGTGTCGCAACTTGCGGTGTAGCGTCCATACTGATTTTTGAATTCAATCTGGGCTTTGCGTATGTTGACCAAGTTTGCGATGATAGATTGTTCGCGTACGGCGCGTTCTTCGTCGAAGTGAATGGGCGTGTAGATGCACATGATGCAAAAATAGGCCAATACGCCGATGGCGATAACGAGTGAAATTCTGACTGCGTGTTTCATTGTTAGATTATTTTTTTTGAGTTTGATTTGAGTGTTGCGAATTTGTCTGCAAATGTATGAAAAAAAAATTGTTCGACAAAATTATTTTGATTATTTTAATTCGCCGATGCCTTGTCGCACGATTTCGGGCTGTTCGCCGGTGCAATCGACTATGGTCGAAGCCGTGTTGTTGCCCATGCCGCCATTGATGATGATGTCGGCCTGTTTGCCGTATTTTTCTTGCAGCAGTTCGGGGTCGGTTTCGTATTCGGTGATGTCGTTTTCGTCTTTGATAGAGGTGGTCAGTATCGGGTTGCCGAGTTCTTGCACGAGGGCGCGCACGATGTTGTTGTCGGGTACGCGTATGCCTATCGTTTTGCGGTTTTTGAACAGGCGCGGCAGGTTGTTGCTGCCGTTGAGTATGAATGTGAATGCGCCGGGCAGATTGCGTTTCAGCAGGCGGAATGTGCTGTTGTCCACTTTGGCGTATTCGCTGATGTGGCTCAAGTCGTGGCAAATGATGGCGAGTTGTGCTTTGCGCGGGTCGATGCCTTTGAACTTGCAAATTTTTTCGATGGCGTGTTGTTGGCGAATGTCGCATCCGATGGCATAGACGGTGTCGGTAGGGTAGATGACGATGCCGCCGTTGCGCAGAATTTCGGCTACATGTGCAATGATCTTCGGGTTGGGATTTTCGTTGTAGAGTTTGACCATGTCGATAGTGTCCGTTGTTTTTTGTTATTTGTAGCGGATGTTGTCGATGAGGCGTATTTTGCCGCAATAGACGGTGACGCAACCCACGACGTATTCGGCGTCGTCCCAGCGTTCGATGGATTGCAGCGTGTGGCCGTCCACAATGTCGAAATATTCGGTCTCGAGGCCTTCTTTGGCGTTGATGGCGGCCACTACGGCATCGTGCAGTTCGCCGACCGATGTTTCGAGCGCAAACTGCGTGCTCTCTTTCAGCACGGCCGAAATGTGTATTGCCGTTTGCCGTTGTTCGGGTGTGAGCAGGGCGTTGCGGCTGCTGAGTGCCAAACCGCTCTCTTCGCGCACGATAGGGCAGCCCACTATTTCGATGGGGAAGTTCATTAGTTTTGTCATGCGGCGAATGATGGCCAACTGTTGAAAATCTTTTTCGCCAAAGTAGGCGCGGTCGGGGCGCACGAGGCGGAACAGTTTGCTGACTACTTGCACTACGCCGTTGAAGTGTCCCGGGCGGAATTTGCCTTCCATCACTTGGTCGAGCCCGCCGAAGTCGAATTCGAAACGCGTGGCCATTTCGTCGGCATTGTACATTTCGTCGGGCGTGGGCGCAAATACGCAGGCGCAACCGGCCTCGGTCAGCAAAGCGGCGTCGGCATCGAGGGTGCGCGGGTAGTTGGCAAGGTCGTTTTTGTCGTTAAATTGCGTGGGATTGACGAAAACGCTGACAATACAGATGTCGTTTTCGGCTACCGCACGACGCACCAACGTCAGGTGCCCATTGTGCAATGCGCCCATCGTTGGCACGAAACCGATTGTCTTATTCGCTGATTTGCAGTCAGATACAAATGTTTCTAACGCTTGTTTTGTGGTTATAATCTGCATAGCTGAGTTTGTCTGAAAAAATCGTGCAAAAATAGTAATAAAAATGTATATAATGAAACGAAATGGCAATTTTTGTCGGTTTTTTGTGTGCCTTTTCGATTCGGTTGAAAAAAAACGCCGGAAAATGATACAACATAACCGCCTTTCTTGTACTTTTGCAAAAAAAATACAACGTATGACAACTCAAAGTGTGATAGATGATTTGCAGCGTCGTTTTCCGAATGAACCGGAATACATTCAGGCGGTGCACGAGGTGTTGGCCTCGATAGAAGATGTGTATAACCAACATCCTGAATTTGAAAGAGTTAATTTGATCGAGCGGCTTTGCATTCCCGATAGAATCGTGTCGTTTCGTGTCAATTGGGTGGACGACAAAGGGCGCGTGCAAACCAATATGGGCTATCGCATTCAGCACAACAATGCCATCGGTCCGTACAAGGGCGGTATGCGTTTTCATGCGTCGGTATGCCCGTCGATACTGAAATTTTTGGCGTTCGAGCAGACGTTCAAAAATGCGCTGACCACTTTGCCGATGGGCGGCGCCAAGGGCGGTTCCGATTTCAGCCCGCGCGGCAAATCGAATGCCGAGATTATGCGTTTCTGCCAAGCTTTGATGTTGGAGTTGTGGCGCCATGTCGGTCCCGATACCGACGTGCCGGCCGGCGACATCGGCGTGGGCGGTCGCGAGGTGGCCTATATGTATGGCATGTACAAAAAGTTGGCACGCGAAAATACCGGCACATTCACCGGCAAAGGCATCGAATTTGGCGGCTCGCTCATTCGTCCCGAAGCCACAGGCTATGGCAATATCTATTTTCTGATGAATATGTTGCAGAGCCGCGGCATTACCGATCTGAAAGGTCAAACCATCTGCATTTCGGGGTCGGGCAATGTGGCAACCTATACGGCCGAAAAAGTGTTGCAACTCGGCGGCAAAGTGGTTACCATGTCCGATAGCGATGGCTACATCTACGACCCCGACGGCATCGACCGCGAGAAGTTGGACTATATATTTGAGTTGAAGAACGTGTATCGCGGACGCATTCGCGAATATGCCGAGAAATATGGCTGCAAATATGTGGCAGGCGGCCGTCCGTGGCACGAGAAATGCACGATTGCGCTGCCGTCGGCTACGCAAAACGAACTGAACGGCGACGATGCGCGCGCGTTGGTGGCCAATGGCGTGATAGCCGTGTCCGAAGGTGCCAATATGCCTTCGACGCCCGAAGCCGTGAAAGTGTTTCAGGCGGCCAAAATCCTATACGCTCCGGGCAAGGCGGCGAATGCCGGCGGCGTGTCGGTGTCGGGTTTGGAAATGACGCAGAATGCCATGCACTTGAGTTGGAGCAAGGAGGAGGTTGATGCCAAATTGCGCGACATCATGGGCAACATCCATGCACAATGTGTAAAATACGGCACGCAGCCCGATGGCTATGTGGACTATGTGAAAGGTGCAAATATCGCCGCATTCATGAAAGTGGCCAAAGCCATGATGGCGCAAGGAGTGCTGTAAAACATAGCATTTCAGATAAAAAATGGTGTTCTGCTTACGGAATGCCGTTTTTTTTATATCTTTGCGGGCGGAAAAAACACAGCCGCATGAAGAAAAAAATCGATTGGCGTGAATGGTATATGTCGATGCTGACGTGGCGCGAAAAGCACATCAAAGAGTCGTATTTCGTGCTGATACTGAGCTTTGTGGTCGGCATGTGCGCAGCCGTGGCGGCTTTTGTGCTCAAAAGCATCATTGCATTGATTCAGCGTGGCATTACGTCGCTATTTCCCGTCGAGGAACTCAACTATTGGTATTTGGCGTTGCCGGCGCTTGGCATTACGTTGGCAAGTCTGTTTGTGCGCTATGTGGTGAAAGACGACATCAGCCACGGCGTTACAAAAATTTTGTACGCCATTTCGCAGCGCAAAGCCATCATCAAGGTGCATAACACGTGGTCGTCGGTGGTGGCGAGCGCCATTACCATCGGTTTTGGCGGTTCGGTTGGTGCCGAGGCGCCCATCGTGCTGACCGGCTCGGCCATCGGCTCGAATTTGGGGCGGGCGTTCCACCTCGACCAAAAAACACTGATGCTGTTGGTGGGCTGCGGTGCCGCCGGTGCCATTGGCGGCATTTTCAACGCACCGATTGCCGGTGTGGCATTCACGTTGGAGGTGCTGATGCTCGACATGACGATGACTTCCATAGCGCCTTTGCTCATTTCGGCCGCGACGGCTACCATGTTCTCCTATCTGTTTTTTGGCAAAGATACCTTGTTTCATTTCGATGCGTTGGTGCCGTTTGCGTTTGAGCGCACGCCGTTGGTCATTTTGTTGGGCATTGTGTGCGGATTGGTGTCGCTCTATTTCACGCGTGGCATGAACCGCCTCGAACGCTTATTCAAACGCATCAAATCGCCGTATCAGAAAATTGTGGTCGGTGGGGCGATGTTGGGCTTGCTCATATTTTTGTTTCCGCCACTGTATGGCGAGGGTTACGACACCATTGCCGAACTGCTTACGGGCGACGCTTCGTCCACCTTCAACAACAGTCTGCTGTACGACTATCGCACCGAAATGTGGGCGGTTATCGTCTATCTCGGGTTGATTGTGTTTTTCAAAATATTTGCATCGGCGGCCACCAATGGCGCCGGCGGCACGGGCGGAATTTTTGCTCCGAGTCTGTTTGTGGGCAGCCTCACCGGTTTTGTGATGGCCTCGTCGTTGAATCTGTTCGGATTCGACATTCCGAGCCAGAATTACGCGTTCGTCGGCATGGCCGGCTTGATGTCGGGTGTGATGCACGCACCACTCACCGGCACGTTCCTCATAGCCGAACTGACCAATAGTTACGATTTGCTTATCCCGCTGATTATCACGTCGGTAGTGGCATATCTCACCATTCTTTTGTTCGAACCGCATAGTTTGTACGCCATGCGTTTGGCTCAAAAAGGCGAACTGATGACGCATCACAAAGACCGTGCCGTGCTGTCGATGTTGGAAATGCACAATTTTCTCGAAACCGACATGGAAGTGGTCTATCCCGAGATGAAATTGGGCGAATTGGTCAAAGTGATTTCGCACTCCAACCGCAATGTTTTTCCGGTAGTGAACAAAAAAACGGGCGTGTTGGTGGGCATTATGCCGCTCGACGAGGTGCGCAACATCATGTTTCGTCCCGATTTGTACGAGCGTTTCAGCGTGCGCAAACTGATGATTGCCGTGCCGGCACGCGTCAATGTCAATATGCCGATGGAAAAAGTGATGGACGTGTTCGAGGACACCGGCGCATGGAATCTGCCCGTCGTCGATGACGAAGGACGCTATGTCGGATTTGTGTCGAAATCGAAAATATTCAATTCGTATCGAAACGTGTTGGTACAATTCTCCGACGAATGACAAAATCCGTTTCGGAAGACCTACACCCTAAAGGGTGTTCAAAAAATATCGCTTAAAAAGGGTGTAAACCTAAAAAAATCTTGTTACCTTTGCACCCGCAAAAAAAATCAAAACTCGTTGTATGAAAAATCTCGTTATTGTGGAGTCGCCGGCGAAAATCAAACGGATCGAAACATATTTAGGCTCCGATTACAAAGTGATGTCGAGCAAAGGGCATGTGTGCGACCTGCCCGACAAAAGTTTGAGCATCGACATTAACAATCATTTCAAGCCGACCTATGTGGTGTCCGAGGATAAGAAAAAATTGGTGGCTGAGCTGAAAAAAGCCGCCAAAAATGCCGATATGGTTTGGCTCGCATCCGATGACGACCGCGAAGGAGAGGCCATCGCATGGCATTTGTTCAACGAATTGCAGTTGGATCCCGCCAAAACACGGCGTATGGTCTTCCACGAGATAACGAAACCGGCATTGCTGGAGGCTATCCAACATCCGCGCGAAATCAATATGAACCTTGTGAACGCACAGCAGGCGCGGCGCGTGCTCGACCGCCTTGTAGGTTACGAACTCTCGCCCGTGCTGTGGAAAAAAATCAAACCAGGACTATCGGCGGGGCGCGTACAGTCGGTTACGGCGCGCTTGGTGGTGGAACGCGAACGCGAAATACAGAACTTTCAGGCAACGCCCTCGTTCCGGGTTACGGCCGTGTTTGCCGCACGCGATGCACAAGGACAACCTTGCGAATTGCAAGCCGAACTAAAACGCCGGTTTGCCACCAAAGACGAAGCCCGACAATTCCTCGAGATGTGTCAAAAGGCGCAGTTCCGCATCGAAAGCATCGAAAAGCATCCGGCCAAACAGTTCCCGGCTGCACCATTCACTACCTCGACATTGCAACAAGAGGCGTCGCGCAAACTCGGCTTTTCGGTGTCGCAGACTATGCGCATCGCACAAAAACTCTACGAGTCGGGTCAAATCACCTACATGCGTACCGACTCGCTGAATCTCAGTTCGTTAGCCGTCAATACCATCAAGCAGGAAATCGTTACAAATATCGGCGAAAACTATCTGAAAGTACGCCAATATCACACCAAATCGAAAGGCGCACAAGAGGCGCACGAAGCCATTCGCCCAACCTACATCAGCAATCGTACCATCGCAGGAACGGCTCAGGAACAACGCCTCTACGAATTGATTTGGAAACGTACTATTGCATCGCAAATGGCCGATGCCGAATTCGAACGCACGACGGTTACTATCGTCATCGACGGCAGCAACGAACAGTTTGTGGTCGAGGGTAAAGTGCTGACATTCGACGGTTTTTTGCGCGTCTATATCGAAGCGCAGGACGACGACTCGGAACAGGAACAAACGACACGCTTGCCGGCGCTGACGCAGCAAACGCTGACGCTGAAAACCGCCATGGCGCAAGAACGTTTTGCACAAAAACCGTCGCGCTACACCGAAGGCACGCTGGTCAAAAAAATGGAAGAAGTCGGCATCGGACGCCCTGCCACTTACAACTCGTTTGTCTCGACCATCTTGGCACGCGAATATGTCGATAAACGCGAAATCGTGAATAAACCGCGCGAATACACCGTATTGACTTTGGATAACAACGGTATTCGCGACGAAGTGCGGAAAGAAAAACCTTCGGTCGAAAAAGGCAAACTCTCGCCTACGGACATCGGCATCGTGGTCAATGATTTTCTGACCAAATATTTCTCCAAAATCATGGATTACAACTTCACGGCCAATGTCGAGGAAGAGTTTGATGATGTGGCGGCCGGAAAAATTGCTTGGAACCAAAATATCGGCAATTTCTACGAACCATTCCACAAAGAGGTGCTGGCGGCCGACCAAGCCGTAGGTACCAAACCCGGCGAACACTATTTGGGCGACGACCCCAAAACCGGCAAACCGGTGTATGCTAAAATCAGCCGTTTCGGCGTGGTGGCGCAGTTGGGCTCGTCCGACAGCGACGAAAAACCGCGTTTCGCCGATCTGCAACCGGGGCAGAGCATCTTCACCATCACCCTCGACGAGGCGCTGGAGTTGTTCAAACTGCCGCGCAATATCGGGCAATTCGAAGGCGAAGACCTGATCGTGGCCGATGGACGTTTCGGACCCTACATCAAACACGGCAAAGCGTTCTATTCCGTGCCAAAAACCGATAACCCGCTGACACTGAACCTCGAACGCGCACTCGAAATCATCGAAACCAAACGCGAAGCCGACAAAAACAAAGTGATTCACACGTTTGGCGACATTCAGGTGCTGAATGGGCGTTATGGCGCCTACATACATACGGTCAGCGACAAGAAAAACTACAAATTGCCCAAAGGCACCGATGCTGCTACGCTCACCGAAGAGGACTGCAAAGCCATCATTGCCAATCCCGAAAATGCGTCGAAAGGGCGCACCGCCTATCGCGCAGCACGCAAAACGACTGCCAAGAAAACGAAATAAATACGCGTTTCGGATACGCACGACGAGCGGCCTTGTGCCGCTCGTTTTTTTTCTGGGCTGATGCCGCAAAAAAAGGAACGACCAAGAAAAGACTTGGCCCTTCCGGATGTTTTCACAACGGAATAATCCTTATTGTGAATTGCTCAAATTTAGTATTGCAAAGATAGGGCGTTTTGGCGTACAAAACAAATATTTTCACAACTATTTTTGTCAAAAATGTGCCGAAAATGTCGAAAATCGGGAAATAATCCGTATTTTTGCATTTCGAAAGGCGTCGGACGGCGCCCACACACTTGAAATAAAACGATACATCGATATGAAAAAACACTTTTTTATGGGATTGATTGGTTTGGCGACGCTCGCAGCATGTGGGCGGCAGACAACGTTTATTGCCGACGACACGGTGAATGTCACCGTACGGCAGATTGTGGCGCAACATCCGACAGCCGATAGTGCGGTGGTGGCGCGCGGCGTGGCACAAGCGGCCGCACTTTGGACAGCCGACGACGGAACAGTTGATGACTTTCGGGCGTTCGTACTCGAGAACGTCTGTCCCGACGACACCGCGCGTGCCGAATTGTTCGCTCAGTTGGAACGTATATTCGAACGTTGCAGCGAGTCGGCCGATATGCTGACCGTGGAATTGCTCAAGCCGACACAACTGACCAATGTGCCGGCGCCGGGCACAGCCGACTACATCATGAGCGCTTACAGCCCGATGGCACACTTCAGCGACGATATGTTTGCCAACAAATTGGCGTTTCTGACCATCATCAATTTTCCGCATTATACGCTGGCCGAAAAAGACGCTTTCGGCGCACAATGGACACGTCGCGAATGGGCGTACGCACGCATGGGCGACCGCTTCACGGCGCGCGTGCCGGCCAAAGTGGCGCAAGCCGAAAATCAGGCTTATGCCGATGCCGAAAACTACATTGCCGACTACAATATACACATGAAACGGCTGCTCACCGACGACGGCCGCCGTCTCTGGAACGACGATTTGGTGCTGCTCTCGCATTGGAATCTGCGCGACGAACTGAAAGCCAATTATGCCGCCGATACGTTGGCACACGAACGTCAGGAGATGATTTATAAAGTGATGCAACGCATTGTGGATCAAACTATTCCGCAGTCTGTCATCAATAGCGAAAAATACGATTGGAAACCCTATGCGAATAGTTGCTACGCCGATGGAGTCGAAGTGGCGCTGCCGGCCGAACCCGACACGCGCTACGAACGCATTTTGGCGCATTTCCGGGCTTACAGGCAAGCCGACGCCTATTGTCCGCAGGCCCCGACGGCCATTGTCCGCAATTTCGACGAACAGATGGAGATTCCGCTCGAACAGGTCGATTCGCTGTTCCGCCAACTGCTCGCGTCGCCCGAAGTGGCGCAAGTCGGTGCAGTGATTGCCGAACGTTTGGGACGTCCGTTGCGCCCGTACGACATTTGGTACGACGGTTTCAAAGCGCGTGCTACGCTCAATCAGGAGGCACTGACCGAGCAGACGCGGCACTTGTATCCCGACGCCGACGCCTTCGAACGCGATATGCCGCGCTTGTTGCACCGCTTGGGATTCACCGCCGCCGAGGCGCGACGCATCGGCAGCCACATTGTGGTGGAGCCGGCGCGCGGATCGGGACATGCTTGGCCGGCTTTGGGACGCAACGAACCGGCACGCCTGCGCACACGCATCGGCAAAGAGGGCATGGACTACAAAGGCTACAATATCGCGGTGCACGAGTTCGGACACAATGTCGAAATGGTGTTCGATTTGTACGACATTGATTATTACGCACTTGCGGGCGTTCCGAATACGGGTTTCACCGAGGCTTCGGCGTTTCTGTTCCAAGCGCGCGACTTGACATTGTTGCCGCAAGGCACGGCGAGTGCCACTGCCGACACACACCGCCTGCAAGTGCTGGATAGTTTTTGGAGCATGTACGAAATAATGGGCGTCAGCCTTGTGGATATGCGTATGTGGCAGTGGTTGTATGCGCATCCTGATGCTTCGGCTAAAGAATTGAAAGAGAATACGTTGCGTATAGCGCGTGAGGTGTGGAATGCCTATTATGCGCCGGTGCTTGGCGAGCCCGATTGCACCTTGTTGGCCATCTATTCGCACATGGTCAATGCGCCGATGTATTTGCCCAACTATCCGATTGGCTCCATCGTGCAATTTCAGTTGGAGCAACATTTGGCGGCATGCACTACGGCCGAGCAGTGGGCGGCAGAGTATGCGCGCATCTACCGGCAAGGGCGCCTCACGCCGAACCGCTGGATGCTTGGCGCCGTTGGCAGCGGTTTAAGCATCGACCCTATTCTGCAAGCTGTTCGCAGCGTGCTGTGACGGTGTTTTTCACTCGCAAACATTGTACGCACACAAATAATTTTGTATCTTTGCACATCTGAAACAATTGAGGTGGAGTACAATAAGCAAAACCGGTGGTTGTGAATTGGCTCAAAATTTAGTATCTTTGCACATCTGAAACAATGAACTTGCTAAAGCAAAAAACAACGAAAATGTTGTGAATTGGCTCAAAATTTAGTATCTTTGCACATCTGAAACAATTTTATTCAAGCACTTTCGATTTGAGAGCCGTTGTGAATTGGCTCAAAATTTAGTATCTTTGCACATCTGAAACAATAAAATTCGACGAAATAATAAGTCGTTCAGAGTTGTGAATTGCTTTCAAATTTTGTATCTTTGCACATCTAGAAACAATAGAAAGAATTGAATACTTAATTGACTTATAGTTGTGAATTGCTTTCAAATTTAGTATCTTTGCACATTCTGAAACAACCGTCGATTGACACCACAACAATACGGCGAAGTTGTGAATTGCTTCAAATTTAGTATCTTTGCACATTCTGAAACAACGCAAATAGGCTCAAGCCGCAGACGCTCATAGTTGTGAATTGCTTCAAATTTAGTATCTTTGCACATTCTGAAACAACTGAACGGACTGCAAGAGAAACTCGATAGTAGTTGTGAATTGCTTCAAATTTAGTATCTTTGCACATTCTGAAACAACTATTTTTATTTTCTCAAATTCATTTTTACAGTTGTGAATTGCTTCAAATTTAGTATCTTTGCACATTCTGAAACAACAAGCAGCAAAAAAATTAGCGGAAGCACACAGTTGTGAATTGCTTCAAATTTAGTATCTTTGCACATTCTGAAACAACCATCAACCTGCTCTATATCATCATAATTGTGTTGTGAATTGCTTCAAATTTAGTATCTTTGCACATTCTGAAACAACAGCAAAAATAGTTGGACTCCGTTGATATGCGTTGTGAATTGCTTCAAATTTAGTATCTTTGCACATCTGAAACAATCTAAAGATAGAAACAGGAAAAGGTTACTTGTTGTGAATTGCTTTCAAATTTTGTATCTTTGCACATCTGAAACAATCGCACTGCTATCGGCATACGGTGTGGAGAGTTGTGAATTGCTTTCAAATTTTGTATCTTTGCACATCTGAAACAATCGCACACTGTTTTTTTTGAGCAAACACAATGTTGTGAATTGCTTTCAAATTTTGTATCTTTGCACATCTGAAACAATAAAAAAACGCCCGAGTTGTGTTTCTTTAGAGTTGTGAATTGCTTTCAAATTTTGTATCTTTGCACATCTGAAACAATAGAGCCGATAATGATACTTTGCGTTTGAAAGTTGTGAATTGCTTTCAAATTTTGTATCTTTGCACATCTGAAACAATCTCGCAACTTCATATATAGGTACTATTATTGTTGTGAATTGCTTTCAAATTTTGTATCTTTGCACATCTGAAACAATAGTATGCGAGGATTGGCATTGCGTTTACTGTTGTGAATTGGCTCAAAATTTAGTATCTTTGCACATCTGAAACAATAGCAATTAGGTATGATAGATTTTCAGACTAGTTGTGAATTGGCTCAAAATTTAGTATCTTTGCACATCTGAAACAATATTATGCCATTGAATAAAATTTATAACCGAGTTGTGAATTGCTTTCAAATTTTGTATCTTTGCACATCTGAAACAATAAAAGAGGGTGAGAGTATAGAACAATATTGGTTGTGAATTGGCTCAAAATTTAGTATCTTTGCACATCTGAAACAATGGAGCGAACTCCTTAAGGAGGGATGCGACTGTTGTGAATTGGCTCAAAATTTAGTATCTTTGCACATCTGAAACAATTCGGTGCAAGTCTTGAT
>JBJECE010000002.1:0-4460 GCA_051870755.1 Paludibacteraceae bacterium
CAATTTGGTCAAGCAAAAGAAATGAAAGAAAACGAGAACATAGATTTTTATCCCTCCTATTTTGGACGCGGCACACCACGTCCCTACATTAAACTCCTAAACTCTTAAACTTTGGAACTTTGCAACCCTAAAAATGCGTTTTTTCTGCCAAAAATTTTGTTGTTCCGACAAAAAACACTATTTTTGTACTGCAAAAACAGTCGAATAATCCGACTTTATTTGCACTTAAACAAGAAGAATTTATGATTATTAGAAGAGACCAATACATAAAAGAACTGCGGAGCAAGCGGTGGAACGGCAAAGTGAAAATCATCACAGGCATCCGTCGCTGTGGTAAATCTTTCCTTCTGTCCACTCTATACAAAGACTCGCTCAAAGCAGAGGGAGTCTCTGAAGATTGTTTTGTGGAAATAGCATTGGATAGAAAAACGAATGTGAAATACAGAAATCCCAACGCGCTGTACGATTATGTGATCCATCGGACGCAAGATGCTGACAGACAATATTATGTCTTTATTGACGAGATTCAACTGTCATATAAGGTTAAGAACGAAGATGTGGATGAAAGTATGGTACAGGCAGAGGATAGGGACATGCTCTACACTACGTTCTATGATGTTTTGAATGATTTGATGTCCCGACGCAACCTCGATATCTATGTTACAGGCTCCAACTCAAAGATGCTGTCAAAAGATATTGTTACCAATTTTCGCGATCGTGGCTCGGAAATTAAGGTCTATCCGCTTTCTTTTGGAGAATACTATTCGGTCGCAGGCTTAGAAAAGGCTGATGCATTTGAAGAATATCTGACGTATGGCGGAATGCCGTTGGCTGTCATCGAAAAAGACGAGTCTGAAAAGCGTAAATATTTGGCAGGTCTGCATCAAAATGTATATATCAAAGACCTTGTCGAACGCTACCATCTGAAAGATGACGAGGTGCTGGATGCACTGATTGATGCCTTGTATTCGGCAGTTGGTTCACTGACCAATCCTCATAATCTGGCCAATGCCGCAGGTACGCTGATGAAGCGCAGCACTTCGGATCACACTATCAAAAACTATCTAAACTATCTGGAAGATGCCTACCTGTTCGTCGGCGCCAAACGATATGATATAAAGGGAAAACGGTATTTTGAGAATACGCAAAAATACTATTCCATGGACTTGGGATTGAGGAATGCCAAACTGAATTTTCGCCAACAGGAGAAATCTCATTTGATGGAAAACATGATATATCTTGAACTGATACGCAGGGGATATAGTGTTGATGTGGGCGTAGTGGAATGTACCCGTGTAAAGGATGGAAAGAAACAACAGTCGCAATACGAGATTGACTTCATAGTCAATACTCGAAACGAAAAAATATACATACAGTCTGCATTGAATGTAGATACTACAGAAAAACAGGAACAAGAAACTTTCTCGCTGAAGAACTCCGGCGATTTTTTTCGCAAAATTGTCATCGTTGACGGCAACACGAAACCTTGGACAGACGATAACGGCATTATGTATATCGGCGTGATACCATTCCTATTAGAGAAATCAGGCCTTGGCTTTTAATGTAAACCAAGCATTGACTAAAAACAACATTCGCGCGAAGATTTGCCCTTTTCCAAGCCTGCCTGCCTGCCTGCCGGTAGGCAGGCTTAAAAAGGGGAGAATATGCGATAAAGTAGTTTCTGTGCAAAAAAATTGCATAGGCTGCGAGCCGAAAAATCAAGTGAAAACGGCGTAAAATTGATCACTGACGGCGCGAAGCGACGGAACGATTGAGCAATTTAGCCGTTGAACGACCCGATTTTTCAGAGTGAGCAGGCTTAGCAAGGGCGTTTCTTTGGTTCGTTTCTTTGCGCTCGTGCAAAGAAATGAACATACCAGCAAAAGAAATGAAAGAAAACGAGAACATAGATTTTTATCCCTCCTATTTTGGACGCGGCATGCCACGTCCCTACATTACCCCCTTAAACTCTTCAACTTTGGAACTTTTCAACCCTTAAACCCTAAAAATGCGTTTTTTTTGCCAAAAATTTTGTTGTTCCGACAAAAAACACTATTTTTGCAATCCCAAAAAACGGGATGTAGCTCAGTCCGGTTAGAGTACTCGTCTGGGGGGCGAGTGGTCGCTGGTTCGAATCCAGTCATCCCGACTACGGCGTAAAGTGCTGATACACAGATAACCATTTCTGAATCAGCACTTTATTTGTTCGCACGCCACCGCACCGAAAGTAGTGCATAGTAGTGCATAGTAGTGCAAAGTAGTGCATTTTCCGTGCAAATTCCGTGCAAATGAAAAAAATCCGTGCAATATCCGTGCAAAAAAATACAGCAAAAAACAATACAAATGCTATGAAAAAATTATCAAATCCGTACATACACACCGAAGGCTACAACTGTTTCGGGTGTGCGCCTCACAATTCGGCCGGTGTACACATGGAATTCTACGAGGACGGCGACGACATCGTCTGTGTATGGCGTCCGCAGCTACAATTTCAAAGTTGGATAAATACGTTGCATGGTGGCATACAGGCCGTTCTGCTCGACGAAATTTGTGGGTGGGTCATGTTCCGCAAGTTGCAGCGGTCGGGTGTAACGTCGAAAATGGAAACGCGTTACCGTCGCCCTATCGCCATCGACAACCCGTATGTGGTGTTGCGTGCCGCGCTGGTCGAACAAAAACGCAACATCGCCATCATCAAGGCGACTATCGTTAATGCAGCCGGCGAACTCTGCACCGAGGCAATTTGCACATATTTTACATTCACGACGCAAGCGCCTGAAAATATGACACTTAAGCCGTGCGAAGCCATCGGCGACGAGGTAACTTTGGAAGAAATTGTAAAAAAACTTTGATTTTGCTTGGCTGTTTAAGAAAAAAATTCTACTTTTGCAGTCCGAAATCATCATCGGAGTTTAGCGCAGTTGGTAGCGCGCTACGTTCGGGACGTAGAGGTCGGGCGTTCGAGTCGCCTAACTCCGACACAAAACAGCGAATTGGCATGCCAATTCGCTGTTTTGCATGTATATATTGAAAAGAAGTAAAGTTGCTTATACGTTGAAACGGAAGTGCATAATGTCGCCGTCCTGCACCACGTAATCTTTGCCTTCGACAGCCAATTTGCCGGCTTCGCGCACGGCGGCTTCGGTGCCGTAATGCACAAAATCGTCGTATTTGATGACTTCGGCACGGATAAATCCTTTCTCGAAATCGGTATGAATGATGCCGGCACACTGCGGCGCTTTGAATCCGTCGCGAAACGTCCACGCACGCACTTCGTCGCTGCCGGCAGTCAGGAATGTCTTGAGGTTCAGTAGGTTGTATGCGGCTTTGATCAGTCGGTTGACGCCCGACTCCTGCAAGCCGACCTCTTCGAGGAACATTTGGCGCTCGTCGTAGGTCTCGAGTTCGGCTATTTCGGATTCGATTTTAGCAGCAACAACCAACACTTCGGCATTCTCGTCCTTGACGGCCTCGCGCACCGCATCGACATAGTGGTTGCCCGTGGCCGCCGATGCTTCATCGACGTTGCACACATACATCACCGGTTTCGCGGTGAGCAAAAACAGTTCGCGCGCAATGGCGATGTCGTCTTTTGTGTCGAACGTAACGGTACGAGCCGGTTTGCCTTGGTCGAGCGCAGCTTTGTATTTCAGATAAACTTCCAACGCCTGCTTGGCGGCTTTGTCGCCACCGGTTTGCGCCTGCTTTTGCACCTTTTGTATGCGGTTTTCGAGCGTTTCGAGGTCTTTTATCATCAATTCAGCTTCGATGATCTCCTTGTCGCGCACGGGATCGACCGACCCATCGACATGTACGACATTTGGGTCGTCGAAACAGCGCAACACATGCAATATGGCGTCCGTTTCGCGAATGTTGGCCAAAAATTTGTTGCCCAAACCTTCGCCTTTGCTGGCACCTTTCACCAAGCCGGCTATATCGACAATTTCAACCGTAGTCGGCACTACGCGTTCGGGCTTACACAACTCGGCCAATTTATTCAGCCGCTCGTCGGGCACCGTGATGACGCCCACATTTGGCTCGATGGTACAAAACGGGAAATTTGCCGATTGCGCTTTCGCATTCGACAAGCAGTTGAACAAGGTTGATTTTCCGACGTTGGGCAAGCCAACAATTCCACATTGTAACGACATAGACGATTGATGATTTTTTTTCGGTCTGCAAAGATAGTACAAATCGTGCAAAGTGCAAAGTCTAACAGTTGAAAAGTTTATGGTTTCAAAGTTTAAGGTCTTATATTTAATAGGGTGTATGGACGTCGCACAACAAAAACTATCCACTTATCACTTATCACTTTTCACTATATATAATATGGTGTAATGATGTTGTTGTGCTTGTTAGGATGTTTGGTGTTTTGCGTAGTAATTTTTTTGTGTTTGTGTGTTTATTGTCGTTTTTTTTGCCGTTGTTGCGTTGTTTTTTTTGTTGTTAGAGTTCATAAA
>JBJECE010000003.1:0-81070 GCA_051870755.1 Paludibacteraceae bacterium
TGAGGGACTGTTTGATTAAATTTAACTTCGTCCCAATTTTAACGGGACACTAATGTATGCAAGAATATGAAAGCGAAAAGGATTATTAACTGGGTGGTATGGTTGGTGGTGGCAGTGGCATTGGTTGTAGGTGTGTGCTTGGAGTGGCGGTTGAACGCTGCGGTGGCGTATGTGAAGGCGAAGTGAGTATTTACATATCTTTCGCTCAAGTACTTGATTCCATTGATTATTATTATGACAAAGCTAGAACGAATATTTATGAAATTCTTCGGAGTCTCGTTTACTCACAAGCCCCATTTCAGCAACCTATTCGATAAATCGAATTTCACGAATGTCAACGATCTCTTTGGATTAAGTGCACCGAATTTATTTATTTTTTTACCGTGTTCAGTTTTTAGTGGATAGTAGTAGTGTTTGTACACAAGAAATCTATTACCAGATCAACCATTATTGTTGTTATAGTTACTACACGCTTTGCCTCTCATCCTTAATGGATGATTTCACAACTGACGAGATACAATTTGTGGCTAAATGCAACATTTTGTTGATTGGTTTATCTTTGGGCTTATTGTTGAATATTGCATCAATGCCTTGAAAAACTGTAATGGCGGCATTCGCCTTTGAATACTTCTCATTGTTAGGATCTATTGTCTTACAGCATACAAGCAGATCCGCAGTCTTTAATTGGCAACCTTGGGCGTTCTGCTATATCCTGCGGAAAAGTATGAGAAAGCCTATATACAACACTGTGAGCGTATGTATAATTGCTATTATAAAATTCGTTCGTACAAAATTTCGCTAAGAGTTTTCATGCAGTTAGCGATAATTAATTTAATATTCTCATCAGAGATGCAATACCAATCATCTCATTCCTATCCCCTATGTGTATGCTCGAGAGAGTAAAAGATGATATTTCTAATCTTAAAACTTCATCGGCTCGTTGCTGATCGAGTACATCAATTGCTTTAAAATATTTATTAAATATCGGCTGCAAAGATATAAAATATTATGCAACAGAAAGATAAAACAGAGGCGAAAAATGCCGTGCGGATCGTAATTATTTCAAAATGCGCCTTTTCAATTTGTAAGTAACGGATTACTTCCCGATGCAGAACTTGCTGAAAATGTTGCCGAGCACTTCGTCGGTGGTGATTTGGCCGGTGATTTCGCCCAAATAGTTGAGGCATTCGCGCAGGTCTTGCGACAGAAAATCGCCTGATATTCCGCTGTTTAACCCGTCGATGACACGCAGAATGGCGTCGTGCGCGTGCAGCAGGGCTTCGTAGTGCCGCATGTTGGTTACGGTAACGTCGTTCTGACCGACCTCCGGCACTTGCGCCGCCGCCGACAATTTTCGGCGTAACGCATCGATATGGAGATGTTCTTTTGCCGAAATACCGATGTTCTCAATCTGCATCGCCTCGTATTCGCGCACGATTGCTTGCAAATCCGATGGCGTCACTTGGTCGATTTTGTTGAAAACAACGATTATTTTTTTGCCGTCGGCTTCGGTTAGAATTTTGTTTATTTGCTGTTTATCAGCGTTTTGAAAGGCTGCTGCGTCAATAACCAACAGCACAATATTGCTCTTGGCAATGGCACCAAACGACCGCTCGATGCCCATACGCTCGATGGTGTCGGTGGTTTGGCGAATGCCTGCAGTATCGACAAAACGGAACAGCACACCGTCGATATTGACACTCTCTTCGATGATGTCGCGCGTGGTGCCGCTGATGTCGCTCACGATGGCGCGTTCCTCGCCGACCAAGGCATTGAGCAGGGTCGATTTGCCGGCGTTCGTTTCGCCGACAATGGCCACCGGTATGCCGTTTTTGATGACATTTCCGACACTGAAAGAATCGGCTAATTGCTTGATTTTCAGTTCGATTTCGTTTGCTAATTGGTGCAGTTCGCTGCGGTCGGCAAACTCCAACTCTTCGTGGTCGGCAAAGTCGAGTTCCAACTCGATGAGCGATGTGAATTGCAGCAGTTTGTCGCGTAGTACGGTCAGTTCGCTTGAAAAACCGCCCCGCATTTGGTTCATCGCCAAACGGTGTGCCGCACGGCTTTGCGAGGCAATCAGGTCGGCCACGGCTTCGGCCTGCGACAAATCCATCTTGCCGTTCAAAAAGGCACGTTGCGTAAACTCGCCGGCAGCAGCCATGCGGCAACCCTGCGCCAACAGCAGTTTCAGAATGGCCTGTTGAATGTAGAGCGACCCGTGGCACGAAATTTCGACCACATTTTCGCCCGTAAACGAATGTGGCGCACAGAATTTTGTTACCAACACGTCGTCAATCGGGTCGTCAGCGTTGCCTATTTGCCCGAAACGCACCGTGTTGGCCGGCATCGTCGCCACGGTTACGCCGTCGGTTGCCGCACGGAAAATGTGGTCGCACACGCTGAAAGCATCTCGCCCCGAAATCCGAACAACAGCGATGCCGCCGATGCCAGGTGCCGTCGAAACAGCGCAAATGGTTTGGTTGTCGCTCATAGTTTATACACATCCAAGAACTCCCGATAGTTGTACTGCAGGGAATCCTCGGATGATAAAAAAATAGTGTATGTGTCGTTTGATTAAATGCGTTCGAGCACTTTTTCAACCAATCCTTCGATTGAGCCGTGGTAGTCTGTATTCATGTTTTTGGCTACACGTCCGGCAATGATGGCGCACACGGTCATGGCCTTGTGTCCCAGCAGTTTGCCCAAACCGGCTACCATCGATCCTTCCATCTCGAAGTTGGTAATGACGTCGCCTTTGTATTCAAACGACTGAATTTTTTTGTTCAAATCCAAATCGGCCGGTTCGGCGCGCACATAGCGCCCTTGCGGTCCGTAAAATCCCGGCGCGGCGATGGTGATGCCTTTCACCATATCGAATCCGATGCGTTCCACCAACTCTTCGTTGGCTTTTACGCAGTAGGGTTGTGCCAAACGCGGATTCCAATTGACATGCTTGCAGAACGCCGCCTCCATATCCAAATCCATCAGGCCGTCGGGCGTTTTATAATAGTTCAACACGCCATCGAATCCCATCGAATATTTCGATACAACGTATGTGCCGACGGGCGAAATCTCTTGCAGTCCGCCCGATGTACCGATGCGCACCAATGTCAGTGTGGTGTGCTCGGGTTTGACGGTGCGTGTGGCAAAATCGACGTTGACCAATGCGTCCAATTCGGTCAGCACAATGTCGATGTTGTCCGGTCCGATGCCGTGCGATACGGCCGAAATGCGTTTGCCTTTGTACATGCCCGTCATCGTGTGAAATTCACGACTCGAAATGTCGCACTCGACGCTGTCGAAATGGCTCGCAATCATCGATACGCGTTCGGGGTCGCCACACAAAATGATGGTGGTGGCAATCTGTTCGGGCTTGACGTGCAGGTGAAAAATGCTGCCGTCGCCGTTGATAATCAGTTCTGAAGGTGGAATAACTCTCATAGGTATAAAATTTAAAGGTTAATTGTGTTGGTTACCAATTAGAAAAAACAAAGTTACAAAGAAAATTTTGAATGTCAAAATTTTAGGTAAAAATTTTTTGTTAAATCGCGATAGGCAGGCGAATAACAATGTCGCGCCAACTCGATGACGAGGCTCTCTTCGCGCAGCGTGCGTGGATGTTTTTCGAATTCCATCAAACGTCGTTTTTCTGCGCTCGATGGTGTCGGCAGCAGGTGTGTGAGCCGTGTCAGATGCAACTGTTGCGTGGCCGCTAATTCGCTGAACGACAGGGCTTCGCGGCAGGGTAGAATGACGCTGAAACGGCCGTTGTCGGCCAACAGTCGCCGCACGGTCGTTAATAACGTGTCGAACGGCAAGGTGTCGTTGTGGCGCGCTATGGTGCGTTGCGTGTCGGGACATTTCAGCGCATCGACGAAGTAGGGCGGATTGCAGACGATGGTGTCGTAGGTGGTGCCGTCGGGTGCCGCAAATGTGCGTGCGTCGGCTTGCCACATACGGATGCGCCCGCCGAAAGGTGATGCGGCACAATTCTCGTGCGCTTGTTGTACAGCGTCGGCATCTATGTCGATGGCGTCGATGCGGGCTTGTGGGTTACGTTGGGCAACCATCAGCGCTATCAGTCCGGTACCTGTGCCGATGTCGAGTATGTGGCGTGCGCCGTCGATAGTACACCATGCGCCCAGCAGCACGCCGTCGGTGCCTACTTTCATGGCGCAATGGTCTTGGTCGATGTCGAACTGTTTGAACGAGAAACGTGTCATCGACGGTCGGGGTTATCGCTTGGTTTTGTACGAACAGCGCGCTTTGCCTTTGGCAATGTTTGTGAGTTTGCCTTTGATGAGTTGGCGACGGATGGGCGAAATGCGGTCGGTGAAAACGTGGCCTTCCAAATGGTCGTACTCGTGTTGCATGACGCGCGCCAAATAGCCTTCGACGACTTCGTCGTGTGCCTGCCACTGCTCGTCGAAATAGGTGATGTGAATGCGGTTTTTGCGGGTTACGTTTTCGTGTACGCCGGGCAGGCTCAGGCAGCCTTCTTCCGCCGTAACATCGTCGCCATCGGCTTCGAGTATTTGCGGGTTGATGAGCGTCAGTTTGCTGTCGGCCAATTCGGGAAAGTCGTCGGCCAGCGGCGATGCATCGATGACGATGACGCGAATGCTCAAGCCTATTTGCGGCGCAGCCAACCCTATGCCGTCCGATTTGTACATGGTTTCGAACATGTCGTTGATCAGTGTTTGCAAATCGGGATAATCGTTTGGTATCGGTTCGGCCGTTTTGCGTAGAACCGGTTGCCCGTATAAGTACATCGGTAAAATCATAATCGTTCTGGTTTGTTCGACAAAAAAATGTATGCAAAAGTACAAAATAACTTTCAAATGACCAATTTTTTTGTCAATAACGAAAAAAACCGGGTTGCAATTTGCATATCCCAAAAAATAATAGTAATTTTGCACCGCAAAATCGGGGTGTAGCACAGTTGGTAGTGTACCTGGTTTGGGACCAGGTGGTCGCACGTTCGAGTCGTGTCACCCCGACGCTTTGTGAAGAGTGTAACAAGAATTGTTGCACTCTTTTTTTTGTTAATGCTCCCTCTGTTTTTACCAATAAAAAACATATTTGCTTTTTGAAATACTGTATTTGCCGGAAAATTTAATCATAAAAAACAAAAAAATGAGAGGGGAAACCCCTCTCAATAAGCACACTCACCGTAGTGGCTGCTTTCACGAACTTAATCGGTTGTTACGATGTGACCCGTGCAAAGGTCATCAAAGCAAATGGATAGGAAACTTGCACATTTCAAATCCACTGCAAAGTTACAACACATTTTTTTAACACGCAAGTTTTTTTCAATAAAAAGAAACGACAACTCTCTAATTGTTAGATTGTTGTCGTCTTGTTGTGATTCCGGCGGGATTCAAACCCACAACCCCCACATCCGTAGTGTGGTACTCTATTCAGTTGAGCTACGGAACCGACATCCGTATCGGATTTGCGACTGCAAAGTTACGACTTTTTTGTGTTGCGACCAAATAAAAACGCATTTTTTTTTGAAAAAAATACGTTTTTATGATAAATGCCTTTATTTCAGGTATTTAGAAATGAGCAGGTGCGCCACAATGCCGACACATATCAGCCCTAAACCCACTGCTAAATAGACGTTTTCCCGAAATGCAAAGTAGTGCAGCGCCAATACGACAACACCTAAAAGCAGAATAATGATACCTAAATATTGCAATAAAGTTTTCATAAGTGGTTATTTGTTTATGATTAAAGTACGTTTTTACAATCGGCAAAGGTAGCAAAAAAAAGTGTCAGAAACAAATTTTTCGGAAATTATTTCATTTCGACGACGGTAATGCCTGCGCCGCCGAGTTGTACATGCTCGTCGTGATACGCTTTGACGGCCGATGCGTTGTGCAGATAGTCGCGTATGGCTTGCCGCAGCGCGCCTGTGCCTGTGCCGTGGAGTATGCGTACGGTGTTGCAGGCGAGCATTTCGGCATCGTCGATGAAGTACATGACGGCTGTCAGTGCCTCGTCGATGTGCATGCCGCGTACATCGATTTCGGACTTGAACGCCAAACGGCGTTGGTGCATGGTGTCGATGGTGGTGTTGGCCGGCGCGGCGGTGCGTGCGCGGTGCGTGTATGCTTCTAATTTGGTGCGTGCAACGGTCGATTTTATTTGCCCGAAGGCGACGATGGCGGTTTTGTTGTCGAAACTGATGACTTGGCCGGCAACGTTTTGCCCTTTGATGGCTACGGTGTCGCCAACTTTGAGTGGCAACATGGTGGGCTTGGCATCGTCGTGGTCGGCAGTGGTGGCCGTTGTTGCGCGAAATTGCTCGAGTTCGCGACGGGCGGTGCGGGTTATTTGCTTGTCGGCTTGCGCTTCTTTGATGGTGCGTATGGTGCGTTCTATTTGTGCGTTGGCCTGTTCGATGAGTTCGCCGGCTTGTGCTTTGGCGGTGCGCAACATCTCTTTTTGCTTGTGTTTCAGGTCGTTGATGCTTTGTTCGTATTGTTGCCGCAGGGCATCGACTTGTTTCTCTTTTTCGCGTATTCGCTGACGTTTGTTTTCCCAATAGCGTTTGTCGCGGGCGGCGTCTTGCAGATTTTTGTCGTAGTCGATGTGTTCGGTGCCTATTTTTTGTGCGGCCGATTGTATCAGGTCGTTTGGCAGACCGATTTGTCGGGCTATTTCGATGGCGAACGAACTGCCCGGTTGCCCGATTTGCAAACAAAAGAGCGGTTGCAGCCGATGGCGGTCGTAGAGCATAGCGCCGTTGACGATGCCGTCGGTGTTGGCTGCAAAGTGTTTCAGGTTGGTGTAGTGTGTGGTGATGAGCCCGAATGTGCCGCAAGTGTTGAATTTTTCGAGCATGGCTTCGGCCAGTGCGCCGCCAATTTGCGGTTCGGTGCCGGTGCCAAATTCATCGACCAGCAACAGCGATTTTTCGTTGCAGTGGCGCAAGCACATTTTCATGTTCAAAAGGTGTGAACTGTAGGTCGATAGGTCGTTTTCGATGCTTTGCTCGTCGCCGATGTCGATAAAAATACTCTCGAATATGCCGGCTTCGCTGCGTTCGCCGAGTGGAATTGGCAGGCCGCATTGCAGCATGTATTGTAGCAATCCGGCAGTTTTCAGACAGACGGATTTGCCGCCGGCGTTGGGGCCCGATATGAGCAGTATGCGTTGCTGTCGGGTCAGCCGAATGTTGAGTGGCACGATTGTTTTGCCTTGTTTGGTCAACGATAATTCGAGCAGCGGATGCCGCGCGTCGTACCAATGTATGTGTGCTTCGTTTTTCAGATGCGGTTTGATGGCTTTGGTGCGTTGGGCAAATTTTGCTTTGGCTTGCAGGGCATCGATTTGCGCCATACGCTGTGTCGATGCGAGCAGTTCGGGATAACGCGGTCGCACCATGTCGGTGAATTGCAGCAAGATGCGTCGGATTTCATGTTGCTCGGCGCTTTCCAATTCGCGTAGCCGGTTGTTGGCTTCGACTACGGCGCCGGGTTCGATGTATGCGGTTTTGCCGGTAGCCGATTCGTCGTGTACGATACCTCCGATGCGGCGTTTGTGCATCGCCGGCACGGGAATGACCACGCGGCCGTCGCGCATGGTGGGCGAGGCATCTTTTTCGACTATGCCGTCGGCTTGCGCCTGATGCAGAATGGTGTGCAGTGTGCGCGATATGCGCAGTTGAGCGCTGTGTATGTCGTGCCGGATTTGTGCTAATGCGGGCGAGGCGCTGTCCTTGATGTTGCCAAATTTATCGAGCAGATTGTCTATTTGACATAAAATGTCGGGAAAAAGCACCAATTCGCCGGCTGCATGGTGTAGTGTTGGGAAGCGTTGCGTGTCGATTTTGTCCAAAAAATCGGCAATTTGTTGCATTTGTCGGCAGTTGTTGCGTATTTTGTCGATGTCGGACACCTCCAAAAACGTGCCTTCGATGCGTGTGCGTGTACACATCGGGCGCAAGTCGGTCGTTTCGCCTATCGGCAACGTGTCGCCATCGTTGAGTAGGCGTGTTGCCTCGTCGATGGGTGTCAGTTGTGCAACGATGGCGTCGAAATCGCATGTGAAAGCAACCCGATCAATTTCCTCTTGTGCTAATGTGCTGATGCAGTGGCTTTTGAGTAATTGACGGATTTTGTCGAAACCTATTTTCTCTTCTATGTCGCGTGGGTAGAGCATGAAAAGCAGAGATGCGGCCGCGCCGCATCTCTTTCAGTGTTATGTTAGAATTCGCAGTTGTTGGGCGTGCGTGGGAACGGAATGACGTCGCGAATGTTCTGCATACCGGTTACAAAGAGCATCAGACGTTCGAATCCCAAACCGAAACCGGCGTGCGGCACGGTGCCAAATCGGCGTGTGTCCAAATACCACCACATATCTTTCATCGGTATTTGCAATTCGTCGATGCGTGCCATCAGTTTGTCGTAACTCTCTTCGCGCACGCTGCCGCCGATGATTTCGCCGATTTGCGGGAACAGCACGTCGGTGCCTTGCACGGTGCGTCCGTCGGCGTTTTGTTTCATGTAAAAGGCTTTTATCTCTTTCGGATAATCGGTCATGATGACGGGGCATTTGAAGTGTTCTTCGACCAAGAAACGTTCGTGCTCGCTGGCTAAGTCGCAGCCCCAATAGACGGGATATTCAAATTTACGTCCATTGGCAATGGCTGTTTCCAAAATGTTGATGCCTTCGGAGTAGGGCAGGCGCACAAAGTCGGTTTCTACCACCGATTTCAAGCGTTCGATGAGGCCGTTGTCTATCATTTTGTTCAAAAATGCCAAATCGTCGGCACAATGTTCGAGTGCCCAACGGACACAATATTTGATGAATTCCTCCTCCAAATCCATCAGTTCGTCCAACTGAATAAAGGCGATTTCCGGTTCAATCATCCAAAATTCGGCCAAGTGGCGGGGCGTATTCGAATTTTCGGCGCGGAATGTCGGACCGAATGTGTAGATTTTGCCCAACGCCGTGGCGGCCAATTCGCCTTCCAACTGTCCGGAAACTGTCAGGCTGGCTTGTTTGCCGAAAAAGTCGTCCGAGTAATCGATTTTGCCTTCATCCGTTTTTTTCAGATTGTAGAGATTTTTGGTCGTAACTTGGAACATCTGTCCGGCGCCTTCGCAGTCCGAGGCGGTGATGAGCGGCGTGTGGAAGTAGAAAAATCCGTTCTGGTGAAAAAACGAGTGAATGGCCATAGCCATGTTGTGACGGATGCGGAAAACTGCGCCAAACGTGTTGGTGCGCGGGCGCAGATGCGCTATTTCGCGCAAATATTCCATTGTGTGGCCTTTCTTTTGCAGCGGATAGGTGTTTGGGTCGGCTGTGCCATACACCAAAATCTCGTCGGCCTGAATTTCGACATTTTGCCCGCTACCGAGCGACTCGGTCAAACGACCATTGACACTGATGGCGGCGCCGGTAGTAATCGGCTTGAGTTGCTCGTCGTCGAATTTGGCCATGTCCACTACCACTTGTATGTTGTTGATGGTCGAACCATCGTTCAAGGCGATGAAACCTACGTTTTTGTTGCCGCGTCGGGTGCGTACCCAGCCACGGATGTTGATCTCGGTGCCGTAATCGGTGCGTTTCAGCGCATCGACAATGACTGTGCGTTTTATCTCTTTCATAGCGTTGTGTTATTTGCAGGGTGCAAAGTTACAATTTTTTGTTGATACTTGAATACTGTTTCGTGGTGTAAATGCAGTGTACAACAAAAAAACACGAAACGAAAGTCGCCCCATGTTTCTTTGTATATATAATATGGTGTAATCAGTTTTGTTTCTTACCGCCCACCGAACTCATGGCGCATCGGAAACCGATGTCGTCGGTACATTTGTTTTCGTTCAGATAACGGCGGTTAGCCGGATTGAGCCAATAGGATCTGTCGCGCCACGAACCGCCTTTGTACACGCGGTCTTCGTCCGATATCATGTGCGAGCGTTCGAGTGCCGAGATGCTTTCGTCTTTGATGTGGAGCACCGAGTCGCCGAGCGAAGCAAGGCGGTCGCCGTCGCGGAAACTGCGGTAGTCGCCGCCCGTTTCGGTGAATTTCTTTTCGTTTATCAGCACGTTGCGCATGCTGTCGCGTGTAACTTGATCCATTGGCGGCAAGCGGTCGAGTATCGATTCGGCATAGGCGGAATCGCTGTCGTAAACGTTACCACGGAACGAGTTGTATTCTTCAACCACTTCGTTGGTGGTGGCGCGATATACGTCGAGCACCCATTCGTTCACATTGCCGGCCATGTTGTACAAACCATATCCGTTTGGCGGGAAAAAGTTCACCGGCACGGTCAGTGTGTTGTTGATGTTTTGTCCGATGAGGTCGCCGCGGCCGCGCATAAAGTTGGCGTAAAATTCGCCGGCGGTTTTCTTGTCGTCGAATCCGCGCATTTGGTCGCCTTTCCACGGATACGATTGTCCTTCGTACACGTTGCCGTCGATGTCGTCGATGCCGTAGGCGGCGTATTCCCATTCGGCTTCGGTGGGCAGGCGGAATTCTGCGTCGAAGAGTACGCCGTCGAGATTGACGGCCGAACTATCGCCATAGATGGCGCGAATGAATTCGCCCACTTTGCGGGTGGTGAACACGTATGCGTACAGCGAATCGGGATTCTCTTTGATGGCTTCGTTGATGGTCTGCAGCGTGCGGAACGGAATGATGCCTTCGCTGATCAGTTGATATTCGTTGATGCGGTCGGTACGCCAAGCGCAGTAGTCTTGCGCTTGTTTCCACGTAACGCCGACAACGGGATAATAGCCGAAAGCGACGTGTGTGTAGTAGTTGCGTGCGAAAGGTTCGTTGTAGGCCAACTCTTTGCGCCAAACGGTTTCGTCGGGCATGGCGAGCAGAATTTTTCGCGGTTCGTGCGCCCATACGCCGCCAATCCATGCCACATATTCGCGCCAGTTGAGGTTGGTTACTTCGTATTCGTCCAAGAAGTAACCGCTGTTGCTGATGCGGCGTTTGGCATTGTTGTTCGGCCCTGATACGGGGTCGCTGTTGTTACCTTTGACCGTGGTGCGTGTCGAAATGTAAACGCATCCGGGAGGCGTTTTTCCTTCGTAAATGCTGTGTACATCAAAAAAACCCGCTTCGGGATTGTTGTAGTCAAAACCGGTTCGCTCCGAGTATTCTGTTGGTAGTGAACCTTTTGAGCCACAAGCTGTTAGCGCGGCTGCGATGACGATGAGTCCGAGGTGTTTTGTCCTGATTTTCATGGAAAATGATACTTTGATAAATGCGACTACAAATTTACATACTTATTTCAATACTACAAGCATTTTTGCATGTTTTTTTTCAAAAATTGTCGATTTATGCCGTTAAACGGGATTTTTTCCGTAATTTTGTGGCAAAATTCGAGGCTTATATTTGTATAACGTGAAGATACCGCAAATTATTGTGTTTGGTGGCGATGTAGTTGATTTGGCATCGCCGGTGGTGATGGCCATTGTGAATGCTACGCCTGATTCGTTTTATGCAGGCAGCCGTCATGTGCAGGACGATGCGTTGATGCGTACGGTGGACAGAGCGGTGGCCGATGGGGCAGCCATTTTGGATGTCGGTGGTTGCTCGACGCGTCCCGGTACGGCGGTGCCGACGGCCGAAGAGGAGTGGCGGCGTGTGTCGTGGGCGCTGGCGCTGATTCGGGCGAAGTATCCGACATTCCCGATTTCGGTCGATACGTTTCGGGCATCGGTGGCCGAGCGCGCTGTGGCCGAATTTGGCGTGGGTATGATAAACGATATTTCGGGGGGCGAGTTGGATGCCGATATGTTGCCGACGATGGCGCGCTTGCAGGTGCCTTATGTGCTGATGCACTCGAAAGGAACGCCGCAAACGATGCAGCAACTGACCGATTATGAAGATATGATTCCGGAGATGTTGCGCTATTTTGCTTCCAAAATCGAACTATTGCGTCAGTTGGGTTTTGATAAAGAGATTGTGATAGACCCCGGTTTCGGCTTTGCCAAAACGGTGAAACAAAATTTTGAATTGTTGCGCTGTCTGAAGGTTTTCGGAACGTTTCGATTGCCCGTATTGGCAGGGCTTTCGCGCAAATCGATGTTGTTCAAAACGTTGGATGTGCAGCCCGAGACTGCTCTGAACGGCACTACTGCGGCTAACATGCTGGCGTTGGTGGGTGGGGCTTCCATATTGCGTGTGCACGATGTGCGCGAGGCTGTCGAAACGATAAAAATATATGAGCGCACGTTTGCGGCCGATGTGTAATTTATAAAAAAAGTGTGTCGAAAGTTATGGAACTTGCATTCGGAATAAAAGATGTGATAGACATAGTGCTGGTGGCGCTGTTGTTGTTCGAGGCTTATCGGTTGATGAAAGAGATGGGCGCCGGCAATATTTTTGTGGGCATCATGGCGTTTGTGGTCATGTGGTTTTTGGTAACGCATGTGTTTAAGATGGAACTGCTTGGTGCTATATTTAATAGGGTGGTGGCTGTCGGGGCTATCGGCTTGATAGTGATTTTTCAGAGCGAAATCCGCCGATTTTTTTCGCGTATCGGTTCGCGTAAGAATTGGAAGTCGATGCAGTGGCTGAAGAAACAGTTTCGGTTTGCCTCGCACGATGCTGCGAAGGGTGCTACATTCCCCATTATGCGTGTGGTGTTGGCGTGTCGCGATATGTCGCGTACGAAAACGGGCGCTCTGATTGTGCTACAGCGCGAAGACGGCTTGCAACAATATATCGAATCAGGCGAGATTATCAATGCCGACATCAGTACACGGCTGATTGAAAATATTTTCTTCAAAAACAGTCCGCTGCACGATGGTGCCATGATTATTGCCGACAATCGTGTGAAAGCGGCCGGTGCCATTTTGCCCGTTTCGCAAAACCCTGACGTGCCGCAATATTTGGGATTGCGCCATCGTTCGGCGCTTGGTATTGCCGAACGTACCGATGCGTTGGTGATAATCGTTTCGGAGGAAACGGGGACTATATCGCTTGCCAAAGACGGAAAATTTTCGCTGAATATCACCGCCGAACAGTTGGAACGCATACTCGCAACGGAATTGGAGTAAAAAAACGCGTTTTTTTTATGTCGTGTATGCAATAATGCGGGATTGTGTGCGTTGTATAACAGAGGTGTGCTATATACAATAGTTTGTGGCACTGAATTAGGTATAAAAAATATGATAGATTATTTGAAAGGTACCCTTGCCGAACTGACACCCACCATGGCTGTGGTTGAAGTGAATGGCGTGGGTTATGCCGTAAACATTACACTCGTTACTTATGCCGAATTGACGGGTGCGACGTCGTGCAAATTGTATGTGTACGAAGCCATTCGCGAAGATGCGCATTTGCTTTACGGATTTTCGACGCAGAGCGAGCGCAGCCTGTTTTTGCAGTTGCTGTCGGTGTCGGGCGTTGGAGCCAACACGGCGCGCATGATTATGTCGTCGTTGTCGGCAGCCGAGTTGCGCGAAGTGATTGTAACCGAGAATGTGTCGGCATTGAAAAACATCAAAGGCATCGGTTTGAAGACAGCGCAGCGCATCGTGGTCGATTTGCACGACAAGATGGGTAAAGTGGAGCTTGATGCCAATGTGCCAACGATGCCCGATAGCGGTGTGCGTGCCGAGGCTGTGGCGGCGTTGGTGATGTTGGGCTTTCAGCAGACGGCTTCGCAAAAAGCGGTCGAAAAATTGTTGAAAGAAACGCCTACATTGTCGGTGGAAGCGTTGATAAAGAGCGCATTGCGTATGCTGTAACGAAATAGCAAGAGTGAATTTTTTTCAAAAAATAGTTGTAATGCTCTTTGTCGGTGGCATTGTGTTGCTGCCGTACAATTCGATGGTGGCACAGCAGAGCGGTGTGGGCGTCGCGGCGGACGACGATGCAGCCTACGATTATGCCGTTCCAACCGATACGGCCATGTTGCGGGCATATACCGTGAAACCATTGCAAACGCAAACGTATGGCGAGTTGCAACAGCAATATCCGATGGACTTGCAACCGTCGAACGTGCAGAGCGAAGTGGTGTACGACCCGAACACCGGCAACTACATATTCCATACCAAAGTGGGCGAGATGGATGTGGCGACACCATTTGTGATGTCCGGCGACGAGTATCAAAACTACACGCAACGGACGCAGATGAGCCAATATTTTCGCGCCAAAAATGCCGAAGCGCAATCCAATTTTGAGGATAAATTCAATTTGGCGGATATGAAATTCAGTTTGGGACCGGCCGAGAAGGTGTTTGGCCCCGGCGGCGTGCAACTGAAAACGCAAGGTTCGGCCGAATTGATATTCGGAATCGTAACCAACAAAGTGGACAATCCGTCGATGTCGGAGCGGCTGCGCAAAACGACCACGTTCGATTTCGACGAAAAAATACAGTTGAATGTAAATGGTAAAGTTGGCGACAAAATTAACTTTACGATGAACTACAACACCGATGCGACGTTCGAATTCGACCAGCAGATGCTGAAATTGGGCTACGAAGGCAAGGAAGACGAGATAATCCGCAAAATAGAGGTGGGCAATGTGAGTATGCCGCTGAATAGTTCGCTCATCCGAGGCAGTTCGTCGCTGTTTGGTTTTAAGGCCGATTTGCAATTCGGCAAATTGAGCATCTCGGCGGTGGCGTCGCAGCAGAAGTCGTCGAGCCAAAAAGTGAGTTCGAAAGGCGGATCGCAACGCCGCGAATTTGATGTGCCTATCGACAAATATGATGAGAATCGCCACTTTTTTCTGTCGCAATATTTTCGCGACACTTACGACCAGAATATGAGCAAACTGCCGTACATCACGTCCGGCATCACCATCAACCGCATCGAAGTGTGGGTAACCAACAAACGCGGCAATTTCGACCAAGCGCGTAACATATTGTGTTTCATGGATCTGGCAGAAAGCCAGACGATAGACAATGCGCATTGGACATCGTCGGGCGCGCGCTATCCCGACAATGCGGTCAATACCCTATATAACGAGGTGAAAGCCATTCCGAACATTCGCGATATTCAGCAATTCAACAATTTGATGGAAAGCACGTATGCCGGCATGGGCATCGAGGGTGGCGAGGATTACGAAAAAATAGAAAGCGCTCGCCGTTTGGAATCGTCGGAGTACACGCTAAACAGCACGTTGGGATTTATATCGCTGAAGACGGCGTTGAATGCTGACGAGGTGCTGGCCGTCGCTTACGAATATACGTTGGGCGGCAAAACGTATCAAGTCGGCGAGTTTTCGACCGACGGCATCGAATCGCCTGATGCTCTGATGGTTAAGATGCTGAAAAGTTCGGCACCATCGCCATCGAACGCCATGTGGAAACTGATGATGAAAAATGTCTATTACCTTGGCGCAATGAATATTCAGGCTGATAATTTTGAACTGAACGTACAGTATCAGAACGACACCACGGGCACCTATCTGAATTATCTGTCGGAAGGCAATGTGAAAAATAAATTGCTGCTGAAAGTGATGAACCTCGACCGCTTGGATGCGCGTCAGGAGGCTCGTCCTGACGGCAAATTCGACTATGTGGAAGGCTATACGGTGCAATCGTCAACCGGCCGCATCATTTTTCCTGTGGTCGAACCGTTCGGCTCGCATCTGCGAAAAGCCATTGGCAACGACGCCATAGCCGATAAGTATGTATTCCAAGAGTTGTACGATTCGACGTTGGTGGTAGCCGGCGAATTGACCGAGAAAAACAAATTTCGGCTGACGGGTAAATATCAATCGAGTTCGGGCAGCGAAATTCAGTTGGGCGCCATGAATGTGCCGCGCGGCTCGGTGGTGGTTACTGCCGGTGGTGCCACGCTGACGGAGAATGTCGATTACACGGTCGATTACACGATGGGAACGGTAACCATTCTCAACGAGTCGATTTTGGCTTCGGGCACATCGGTCGATGTGTCGCTCGAAAATCAATCGCTGTTCAACACCCAGCGCAAAACATTGGTAGGTACGCATTTGGAATATGCGTTCAACGACAAATTTTCGTTGGGCGGCACCGTGATGCATCTGGCGGAAATGCCTTTGGTAACCAAAACCGAAGTAGGCAACGAACCGATTGCCAATACCATTTGGGGCGTGAATGCCGCCTATCGCGACGAGGCGCCGTGGTTGACCAAAGCCATCGATGCGTTGCCGTTGCTGAATGCGACTGCGCCATCGAACATCTCGTTGAGCGGCGAATTTGCGCATCTGATTCCCGGCCATCGCAAAGTGGATAACAATCCCGGCTATGCCTATTTGGACGATTTCGAATCGACCGAAACGGGCATCGACTTGCGCTATCCGTACTATTGGCATTTGGCCAGCACGCCCTACGACCCGAGTGCCGGTGCATTGTTCCCCGAAGCCGCCTTGTCGAACAATACCGATTATGGCAAAAATCGAGCGCTATTTTCTTGGTTTTCAATCGATAATAGCGTATTTAACTTGAATAATTCCACCACGCCGGAGCATATTCGCAAAGACCCCGATTTGCAATCGAATCACCTGACGCGTGCCGTGCGCGAGCAAGAGTTGTTCCCAAATCGCGAAAGTTTGATGGGGCAGTCGTCGTATTTGCCGGTGTTGAACCTGAGTTTTTACCCTGACGAACGCGGCCCGTACAATTTGGATGTCAGTGGCATGGACATGAACACGGGCAAACTGCAAAATCCCGAAAAACGTTGGGGCGGCATGATGCGCAAATTGGAAACCAGCGATTTCGAAACGGCCAACATCGAATATTTGGAATTTTGGCTGATGGACCCGTTTGTGTACGATACGTTGGGGACAGCGAAAGGCGGTGATCTCTATTTCAACTTGGGCGATGTGTCGGAGGATATTTTGAAAGATGGTAAAAAGTTTTTCGAAAACGGCATGCCCATCGATGGCGATACAACACAGACCGATGCTACCGTGTGGGGACGTGTGCCGCGCAAGCAGTCGATGGTGTTGGCGTTCGACAACAGCGCCGGCGCCCGCGAATATCAGGATGTGGGTTTGAATGGCTTGCGCACCGAAGACGAATTTACGTTTCCGACGTATCAGCAATATGTCGAAACATTGCGCAGCATGTTGCCGGCCAATGTTCGAGCCGAAATGGAAGCTGACCCCTTCTCGCCGTTGAACGACCCCGCCGGCGACAATTTCCATCATTATCGCGGCTCCGACTACGATGCGGACGAAGTCGGTATCATCGAACGTTACAAACATTATTGCGGCCCCGAGGGTAATTCGCCGGCATCCGATGCCAGCACCGAAACCTATTCCGTGTCGGCTACCACGGTACCCGATGTCGAGGATATAAATCAGGATAATACGCTGAACGAGTACGAAAAATACTATCAGTATCGCGTCAGTTTGCGGCCGTCGGCCATGGAAGTGGGCAACAATTTCATTACCGATAAGATTGTGGCGCATGTCGAACTCGAAAACGGCAAAACCGAAGATGTAACTTGGTATCAGTTCAAAATTCCTATTCGCGAGTACGAAAAGAAAGTCGGTTCGATTCGCGATTTCAAATCGGTGCGGTTCATGCGTGTGTTTATGCATGGTTTTTCGGAGCCGACATTCCTGCGCTTTGGCACGCTCGAACTGATTCGCGGTGAATGGCGCAGTTACACTAAGGCGTTGTACGACCCGACCAATCCGCCTTCGACGGTCGGCACCATGAATGTGTCGTCGGTAAGCATCGAGGAAAACAACAAAAAGACGCCTGTCAACTATGTGCTGCCGCCCGGCGTAACGCGGGAAACCGACCCCAGCCAGCCACAACTGACGCAGGAAAACGAACAGTCGATGGTGATGCGTGTGTACGATTTAGCCCCCGGCGATGCGCGTGCCGTCTATAAAAACATATCGATGGATATGCGTCAGTATCGGCGTCTGCAAATGTTTACCCACGCCGAACACATGCTCGACGACATGGGCGAACTGAACGACTACGAATTGTCGGTTTTCATACGTTTGGGTAGCGATTATCAAAACAATTACTACGAGTACGAAATTCCGCTGAAACTGACGCCCGAAGGCGTGTATTCGTCCAGCGAAACCGATGCCAAAATCGTGTGGCCGGAATCGAATATGTTCGATTTCCCATTCGAATTGCTGACCAATATCAAAAATAATCGGAATGCGCAAAAGAATAAAGGTGGCGGCGTGTCGTACACGAAAGCCTACACCGAATTCGATCCCGAAAAACCAAAAAACAAGGTAACCATTGTCGGTAATCCGAGTTTGGGCGATGTGCAAACCATCATGATCGGTGTGCGCAACCAAGGTCGCGACGTGAAAACCGGTGAAATATGGCTGGACGAATTGCGCCTGACCGACTACAACGAAGATGGCGGTTGGGCTGTCATGGGCAATGCCTCAATCGGCTTGTCGGACATTGGCAATTTCAACCTGTCGGTGCGCCACGAAACAGCCGGCTTTGGCGGTATCGAGGAAACCTTGTTGCAGCGCCGCTTGGACGACCTGACGCAACTGAACGTGAGCGCCGCCTTCGAGTTCGGACGTTTCTTCCCCGAAAAAGCCAACGTACATATTCCGCTTTACTTCTCGTACTCGCTGGAAAATAGCAAGCCGCAATACAATCCGTTGGATGGCGACATCTTGCTCGACGACGCGCTCGATGCGCTCGAAACCAAGACCGAACGCGACTCGTTGTTGCGGATGGCCGAAACCAAAACGGTGAACAAGAGCGTGAACCTGACCAATGTCAAGGTCGATATTAAAACGGCATCGCGCCCACGCGTGTACGACCCGGCCAACTTCTCGGCCTCGTATGCCTACACCGAAACGCAAGAACTCGACCCCGAAACCGAACGCGATGTTACGCTGCAACATCGTGGCACGTTGAGTTATAGTTTCAGCACCACGCCGCGCCCGTGGGAACCGTTCAAAGATGTGAAGGCATTCCAAAAACCGGCATGGCGATTCTTCAAAGATTTTGGCATCAACTACGAACCGAGTGTGCTGGCTTTCTCGACGACCATGAACCGACGGTATAGCGAAACACAGTTGCGCGACCTCGAAGGGTCGATGAATCTCAATTACTACGATGTAAACAATTCGCTGTTGTCGTCGAGCAAGGATTTCGTGTGGGATCGGCAGTTCGAATTGAAATACGATTTGACCAAAAATCTGAAATTCCATCTGACAACAGCATTCAATGCCCGCATCGACGAAACGAAAAATACGCCTGTCAATCGCGAATTTTTCCCCGACGAATACGAAAATTGGAAAGACACCGTATTGCAGAGCATGGCGCATTTCGGACGGCCGCTCACCTATCAGCAGGTGTTCAACGCCTCGTATTCGGTGCCGTTCAGCAAAATGCCAATATTCGATTGGATAACGGCCAACGGACAGTACAACGTAACCTATAATTGGAATCGCGGAGCCGAACTCGACGACAACGTTACGCTCGGCAACGAGGTGTCGAACCTTGCCAATTGGCAGGTCGATGGACAAATGAATTTCGAAAAACTCTACAACAAATCGAAATATCTGAAAGATATAAATACGCGTTATTCGTCGAATCGCAACAACACGCGGCGCGGTGGCGCCAACAATCGTTTCAAACCGAAAAACGAAACGCTGACATTGAACATAGAGAAAGGACAGTCGGTCGAATTGAAACACAAACTGAACAGCAAATTGTTGAAAATAGAAATCACCGATACGTTGGGGCATCCGGTCAAAGTGCCTTATACGATTGTGGACAACAATACGATTCGTTTCACCGGCAAGGCGTCGATGAATAACCTGAAAGTGGCCTTGCAAACCACTGACCCCAATCAAATATCGCCGGCCAAAAAAGCGGGCGAGTTGTCGATACGTTTCCTGATGCTGATACGGCGCTTGTCTGTGTCGTATCGCGAAACAAGCACGTTGGCATTGCCGAGTTTCTTTGCCGATGCCGGATTCATGGGGCAGAGCGCCAACAATGGCGTGCTTGCGCCGGGACTTGATTTTGCATTTGGCGTACCGCGACGCGACTATCTGGAGCGCGCTGCCGAACGCGGGTGGATTGTGATGAACGACTCTATCATCAATCCGGCGTCGCAGTCCTTCACATCCGATTTCGACGTCAAACTGAACTTGGAGCCGCTGCCGGGCTTGAAAATTGATTTGAATTCAAAACGCGTTTCGACCGACCAAACCTCCATTCAATACATGTACAGCGACATGCCGACTACGTTTACCGGCACATTCCGCATGACGCACGCTGCTATTCTGACCTCGTTTTGGCACACCGGCGATGCGTCCGAAAACTATACGTCGCGCGCGTTCGAACAGTTCAAACAAAACCGCGCGTATGTGGCATCGACTTTGCAACAGCGATACAATGGCACAAAATATCCGACGACGGGTTTCATGGCCGACAACGAACTGAAAGGCAAAACCTACGATGCTGCCAATGGCGCGTATAGCCAAAATTCGCCCGATGTACTGATTCCGGCATTTCTGGCCGCCTACACGGGACGCGACATCACCAAAGCCGATCTCTCGCCATTCCCCTCGTTTTGGAGTTTAATCCCGAATTGGAAAATATCGTACGATGGTCTGACACGCATACCATGGGTGCAAAAACACTTCAAATCGGTTACACTCAATCACGCCTATCAATGCACCTACAATGTCGCAGCATATACGTCGTTTGCCAATTATGCCGAAAACGAGGACGGATTTGGTTTTGTGCGCGATGTAACGAGTGGAAATCCCGTGCCGTCGAGCCAATACGACATATCGAGCGTAACAATCAGCGAAAGTTTTGCGCCGTTCCTCGCCGTGGACGTGGCTATGAAAAATAGTTTTACCGGCAAATTCGAATATCGCAAACAGCGCACTTTGTCGCTCAACCTCAATTCCAACCAACTCATCGAATCGACCAACGACGAATGGGTTGTCGGATTGGGTTATGTGGTCAAAGATTTTGATGTCGTGCTGAAACTGAAAAAGAAAACCACAACCGTGAAAAACGACTTGACAACGCGCATCGATTTCTCGTTCAAAGACATCAAAACGATTATCCGCAAAATCGACAGCGACGATGTGCAGCCGACTACCGGCACCAAAATGCTGACCATCAAACTGACTGCCGATTATGTGTTCAGTTCCAAACTGAATCTGCGCTTGTTCTACGACTATCAGATGAGCAATCCGCTGATTTCGACCTCCTATCCGATTTCGACTTCAAATGTCGGCTTCAGCATCAAATTTATGCTGACGCGTTGAGTATGTTGTACTGCAAACAAAAGCGCCGGCTGCTGCATCTTGCAGCGAACCGGACGCTTTCACGTTCTTGTTTTGTTTTGACGGATGCGCTTGCTGTGTCGCGCACCGCTGTCAGGCTAAATTAGTGCTTGCGATAACCGCATTTGGGGCAAACGCCGTTTTCGTCGAGCGAAATGCCACAGAGCGGGCAGCGGTCGATTTGCTTGCGGCCGTCAAATTCGGCCGATGCAGCGTTTACACCGCTGGTGAATGTGATTTTGGCGATGTTGAGTTTGTCGCGCAAAAGGGCATAAACGATTTTGATCATTCCCTCGACGGTCATCGTCTCTTTGGTTACCACCAACCGACAATCGGGATAGGCTGTGGCCAATTCCGTTTTGAAGGCTTCGCCTTTCATCGTGTTGCGCGGATGGCCGTTTTTGATGCCTTGTTTTTCGTACACATCCAGAATGGCCGGCAACAGCGGGTCATCCTCTCTGAGAATCAGAGCGTGGTCGAAATTTTTCAGCACATCCCATGCCACTTTTTGAATTTCGTTACAAGGATACACCATATTGACGCCCTCGTTGATGGAATCTTCCACTTCGATGGTCAAAACGCCGGTGTGCCCGTGCAAGTACTGCGCTTCGCCTTGAAAACCGTAAAATCGGTGCGCATACTGCAAATCGAATGTTGTGATGCTTCTCATAGTCGTTTTGTGTTAAAGGTTAATAATTGGTTGCTTTTACTTCGAAGTAACTTTGCGGATGGTCGCATACAGGGCATACTTCGGGGGCTTTTGCGCCGATGACAATATGTCCGCAGTTGCGGCATTGCCAAATGGTGTCGCCGTCGCGCGAGAATACCACGCCCTCTTCGATATTTTGGAGCAGGCGACGATAGCGCTCTTCGTGTGCCTTTTCGATGGCGGCTACGCCACGCATTTTGGCGGCAATTTCGAAGAATCCTTCCTCTTCGGCCTCTTTGGCCATGCGGTCGTACATGTCTGTCCATTCGTAGTTTTCGCCTTCGGCTGCTGCTTTCAAGTTCGTCATCGTGTCTTGAATAGCACCGCCTTCCAGATACTTGAACCACATTTTTGCGTGTTCTTTTTCGTTGTCGGCAGTCTCCTCAAACAGGGCTGCTATCTGCTGATAACCATCTTTTTTCGCTTTCGAGGCGAAATAGGTGTACTTGTTGCGTGCCTGCGATTCGCCGGCAAATGCCTCCATGAGGTTTTTCTCTGTTTTTGTGCCTTTTAAGTCTTTCATAATTGTTTTGAATTTTAGTTGGTTGACAAAATTGGAATAACTTTGATGCAAAAATACATAATTGTTTGGAATCCGACAACAGAAAAAGCCTATTTTATTGATAGAAAAAATCTATTTTACTCGGTATGTATGTAAAAAAATAGTAATTTTGCAGGCAAAATACACAGACAAAATGACTTTGCAACAATTAGAATATTTTGTGGCCGTCTTTCGTATCCGACATTTTGCCAAAGCGGCTGAAGCCTGTGGTGTAACACAGCCTACACTCAGTGCCATGATACAGAAGTTGGAAAACGAATTGGGCGTCAAGTTGTTCGAACGATCGTCGCAGCAAGTGCTGCCGACACCCATCGGAAAAATGTTGGCCGAACAGGCGCACACCGTATTGGCCGAAGCCGCCCGCCTGAAAGCCATGGTGGACGAGGAGCGCAACGTGCTTTCGGGTACGTTTCGGCTGGGCATTCTGCCTACGATTGCGCCCTATTTATTGCCGCGACTGATGCCTTATTTACAACGAAAATATCCGCACACAAAAATACAGGTGCTGGAGATGAAAACGAACGAACTCCGGCAGGCGCTGACGGACGGCGAGGTCGATGCGGCCATACTTGTCAAAGTGGAGTCGTTTGCCGAGTTTGATTGCCGCACGTTGTTTTACGAACAGTTCCTGACATACATTTCGCGCGAACATCCGCTGTTTGCCCGCACGGCTATCAAAACGGCCGATTTGCACACCGATCACTTGTTGTTGCTCGACGAGGGACACTGTTTTCGCGACCAATTGGTGCGATTTTGTCATTTGAAAGCGGCGCGTGCCAGCCAATCGACCTACAAATTGGGCAGTATCGAAACGTTTATGCGCATCGTTGAGAGCGGCTGTGGCGTAACGTTCATTCCCGAATTGGCTTTGGAACAACTGACGGCGGCTCAAAAAGAGTTGGTACGCCCGTTTGCCATACCTATCCCGACGCGGGAAATCGTGATGCTGACTGTCAAACACTTTGTACGTCAAATGTGGTTGGATACGCTGTTCGATGCGGTGCGTCGTTGTGTGCCTGCACGGATGCTGACGTTGAATAATACCGAACAGCGCTTGTAGTTGTTTTCGCTGTGTGGCAAAACCGAAGAGCGGTGTCTTTTCGTCTGAAAAGGCACCGCTCTTGCTGTGTTATTGTTTTCAATGTCTGGACTTAACCCGCTGACACTGAATTACTTATTCGGCATCGTCTTTTTTTGCTGCTTTTTTAGTCGTTTTTTTAGCCGGTTTTGCTTCAGCCTCACCTTCGGCGGCTTCGGTCTTTTTGGCGCGCGACGTTTTTTTAGCCGGTTTTTCGGCTTGTTCGTCAGCGTTTTTTTCAGCCTCTTTCTTTATCAGTTTTTCGGTGGCTGCGGCTACCATCTCATTTTTCAGAGCCGACAAAGCATCAATGTCGCCGAGTGTCGTTTTTTCGATCACGGGCAACTCTTCTTTTTTGGATTTTTTGGTTGCCTTTTTGCTGTCGGCGGCTTCGGTTTCGGCCGATGCTGCTTTGGCTTCGTCTTCGTGGATGCGGCTGTGCGACAAGATGATACGTTTGGCTTCTTTGTTGAATTCAATCACTTTGAAGTTCAGTTTCTCGTCCATTTTGGCCATTGTGCCGTCTTCTTTTACCAAGTGTTTCGGTGTGGCGAAACCTTCTACGCCGTATGGCAAAGCAACGACTGCGCCTTTGTCGAGCATCTCGATGATGGTGCCTTCGTGAATGCTGTCAGGTGTGAAAATGGTCTCGAACACATCCCACGGATTTTCTTCCAATTGCTTGTGGCCGAGGCTCAAACGACGATTTTCTTTGTCTATTTCCAATACAACCACTTCGATTTCGGAACCGATTTGTGTGAATTCCGACGGGTGTTTGATTTTTTTCGTCCAGCTCAAGTCGCTGATGTGAATCAGACCATCGATGCCTTCTTCAATCTCGACAAATACGCCGAAGTTGGTGAAGTTGCGCACTTTGGCCATGTGGCGTGTGCCAACGGCGTATTTGGTGTCGATGGTTTCCCACGGGTCGGCTTTCAGTTGTTTGATGCCGAGCGACATTTTGCGCTCGTTGCGGTCGAGAGTAAGGATGACGGCTTCTACTTCGTCGCCCACTTTCAGGAAGTCTTGTGCGCTGCGCAGGTGTTGGCTCCAGCTCATTTCGCTGACGTGAATCAAACCTTCGACGCCAGGAATGACTTCGACAAATGCGCCGTAGTCGGTCATCACTACCACTTTGCCTTTCACATGGTCGCCTACCTGCAAGTTCGGGTCGAGGGCGTCCCACGGGTGCGGTGTCAGTTGTTTCAAACCGAGAGCGATACGTTTCTTCTCGTCGTCGAAATCGAGGATAACCACGTTGATTTTTTGGTCGAGTTGAACAACTTCCGACGGGTCGTTCACGCGTCCCCAACTCAAGTCGGTGATGTGAATCAAACCATCTACGCCGCCAAGGTCGATGAATGCACCGAACGATGCAATGTTTTTGACAACGCCTTCGAGTACTTGACCTTTTTCGAGTTTCGAAATAATCTCTTTTTTCTGTTTCTCGAGTTCGGCTTCGATAAGTGCTTTGTGCGAAACGACAACGTTTTTGTATTCTTGGTTGATTTTCACAACTTTGAATTCCATCGTTTTGCCGACGAATACATCGTAGTCGCGGATGGGTTTAACGTCGATTTGCGAACCCGGCAGGAAGGCTTCGATGCCGAATACATCGACAATCATGCCGCCTTTGGTGCGACATTTTACATAGCCTTTGATGATCTCTTCGTTGTTGAGGGCTTCGTTTACGCGATCCCACGAGCGCGATGCACGGGCTGCTTTGTGCGACAGAATCAGTTGGCCTTTTTTGTCTTCTTGGTTTTCGATGTACACTTCTACTTGATCGCCGACTTTCAGGTCGGGGTTGTAGCGAAACTCGCTCATCGGAATGATGCCGTCCGATTTGAAACCGATGTTTACCACTACTTCGCGTTTGTTCATCGAAATGATTGTGCCCATTACGACTTCTTTGTCTTTCACTTTGTTCAGCGTGTTGTCGTACTGTGCGGTGAGTTCTGCTTTTTCTTCTTTGGTTACGATGTCGCCATTTTCGTAGGCATCCCAATCGAAGTCAGCCGCAGGAGCTGCTTGAAATTTGTTTTCTTCCATTGTGGAAAAATTTTTTTTGCGTCGGAGTTTGTGCGTCCGACAGGTTAAACAATAGGGTTAATTCTGCATTTGCGTAAAATGCGGCGCAAAGATACAAAAAAATCGTTGAATAGCAATGACTTTCAACGACTTTTTTCGTGTATTTCGTTTTTTAGGCGTTTTTGCCTTGACGTTTGCGCTCGGTTTCGTCCAATATGATTTTGCGTATGCGCAGGTGGTGCGGCGTAACTTCCACATACTCATCTTCTTTGATGTACTCGAGTGCCTCTTCGAGGCTGAATACGATGGGTGGCGGCAGGGTCGCTTTGTCGTCGGCGCTTTTCGAACGCATGTTGGTCAGTTTTTTTGACTTGGTAACGTTGATGACGATGTCGCCTTCCTTGGCATTCTCGCCAACGACTTGTCCGGCGTACACTTCGTCCTGCGGGAATATGAAGAACCGTCCGCGGTCTTGCAATTTGTCGAGGGCGTAGGCGAATGCTGTGCCGGCTTCCATGGCGATGAGCGAGCCGTTTTGGCGGCGTTCGATTTCGCCTTTCCATGGCTGATATTCGGCAAAACGATGTGCCATGATGGCTTCGCCGGCCGACAAGGTCAGTATGGTGTTGCGCAGGCCGATGATGCCGCGCGACGGAATCATAAATTCCAATTGCAAGCGGTCGTTTTGCGTTTCCATCATGGTGAGTTCGCCTTTGCGGCGCGTTATCACGTCAATGATTTTGCTGGAATACTCTTCGGGTACGTTGATGGTCAGTTGTTCGATAGGCTCGCATTTCACGCCATCAATTTCTTTGGTGATGACTTGCGGTTGGCCTACTTGCAGTTCGTAGCCTTCGCGGCGCATAGTTTCGATGAGCACCGACAAGTGCAGTACGCCGCGTCCCGATACGCGCCAAACGTCGGATGTTTCCGATTTTTCGACGCGCAGCGCCAAGTTTTTGTCCAATTCGCGCATCAGTCGCTCGTGTATGTGGCGCGAGGTAACGTATTTGCCGTCCTGACCGTAGAATGGCGAGTCGTTGTTGGTGAACGACATGCTCATCGTCGGTTCGTCGATGGCGATGGGCGGCAAGGCTTCCGGTGTGTTGATGTCGGCAATGGTGTCGCCTATTTCGAATCCGTCGATGCCGACCATGGCGCAGATGTCGCCCGAACCGACTTCGGCCGCTTCTACTTTGCCCAAACCGGTGAAGGTGTTCAATGTTTTGATGCGCGATTTCACGATGGTGCCATCGCGTTTGATGAGCGCCACATCTTGGTTGGCTTTGAATGTGCCGCGGTGTACGCGTCCTACGGCGATGCGGCCTACATACGACGAGTAGTCGAGCGATGTGATGAGCATTTGCGCGGCGCCTTCGATGTATTGCGGAGCGGGAATGTATTCGATGATGGCGTCGAGCAGGGCGGTGATGTTGTCGGTGGGCGTGCGCCAATCGGTTGACATCCAATTCTGCTTGGCCGAACCGTAAATGGTCTGAAAATCAAGTTGATCTTCGGTGGCGTTCAGGTTGCACATCAGGTCGAAAACGGCCTCTTGCGCTTCGTCGGGGCGGCAGTTGGGCTTATCGACTTTGTTGATGACGACGATGGGTTTCAACCCGATTTGCAACGCTTTTTGCAGCACGAAACGTGTTTGCGGCATCGGCCCTTCGAACGCATCGACCAGCAGCAGACAGCCGTCGGCCATGTTGAGCACGCGTTCGACTTCACCACCGAAATCGGCGTGTCCCGGTGTATCGATGATGTTGATTTTTGTGCCTTTGTAGGTGATCGAAACGTTTTTCGACAGAATTGTGATGCCGCGTTCGCGTTCCAAATCGTTATTGTCCAAAATGAGTTCGCCCGTTTGCTGATTCTCGCGGAACAGTTGTCCGGCCAGCAGCATTTTGTCCACCAGCGTGGTTTTGCCGTGGTCAACGTGAGCGATAATTGCTATGTTACGAATATCTTGCATATACATTACCTTAAAAACCGGCTGCAAAGTTACAAAAAAAATGAATAACAGCGGTTATGTTTGTCAAAATCTTGGTTGCGCGTGTCGGTTATGGTTGATTTTTATGCCGAGATTGTTGGTTGTTTGAAATAATATGCCTATTTTTGCACTATCAAAACCGTAGATGGCAGTAGCGACCGCCTCTGTTTTGATTGATACATATTCTGTAAGCGTTTAGTTTTACTTTGACCGAAAATCGCCAAATTTTCAAAGCTCAACAGTAACAATCGGACGACTACGTTCTGGCATTTCTTGTTTTTTGCGAGAAGGTCGGGCGTGGTGTGTTGTTTATATGTTGAGTGGGCGTTTGGCGATGCCTCGGTTAAGATAAACTGACATCTCCACGCTTTTTTTATTTTATAAACCGCCGAACTCGGAGATGGCGAGGCAAGAAAAAAGTTTTTTATATGAGAAAATTTAGTTTTCTATTGTTGCCTTTCGTGGCCATTTTGATGACAGGATGTTGGGGATATAACGGTGCCGTGTATCCTAATTATGCACAGGAGCAGACTCGCGTGCATATCGATTTGAATTCCAATAATTTTAGAGTAGTCGGTATTGCTACCGGTGAATCCGAAATCAAAAGCGTGTTTGGTATTACCCGAAAATCGCGTTTGGAAAGTTGGTGCAAAAGCAGTGCCTTGTCGAAAATGTACGAGAATGCACAACTGAAAGGGAGTCAAAAAATCATTGATGTGAATTGTTTTGCATCTGTTCGGCACACACCTTTCGTGTGGATAACATACGCCAAAGCCACCGGTGTCATCATCGAATTTCTTGAACCGGGCAGCGTGGCGGCACCTGCTGTTGCACAACCGGTAGTAACAAGTGCACCGCAACCTGTTGCCGAAAACACACCTAAATCAACCGAACCTCAAGTTTCTACTTCTAAACAACAGACCGGAGTTGTAAATTTTGCAGATAATATGTTTAAGAAGATTGCTTTGGCTATGTATGATAAAAATAAAGATCAATTATTGAAAAGGCCGGAGGCTGAAGAGGTGAAAGCAATGGCTTGTAATAATTGTGGTATTAGTGATTTTACCGGAATTGAGTATTTTGTGAATTTGGAAACGCTTTCAATTGCCGGTAACAAATGTGCCGTGATAGATTTGACCAACAACAAACAACTGAAATCGATCAAAGTGGCATCGCCTGCGTTGAAAAAGGTGATTGTCGATAAAAATTGTACAGCGACTATTGATGTCGATGAAAGTTTTGTTGAGCGTCGATAATTCAGCCTTGCCGTCGTCCCGGCCGGTGCATAACATGCAAGCCCTGCACAGCAAAGTGCGGGGCTTTTATTATATATAGGGTGTATCAGCGTGTCCAGATGCGGTAGGCGGCTTCGGCCTGCAAGTGCAACATTTCGAGGCCGCTTTTGGTGGTGGCACCATAATGTTCGCCGCGCGCCATAAAGGCGGTTTGTGGCGGATTGTACACGAGGTCGAATAGCAAATGCTTATCTGTCAGCGCTTTGTATGGAATGTCGGGATAACTCTCCGTGTCGGGAAACATGCCGAGCGGCGTGGTGTTGATAATCAATGTGTGCGAGGCGATGGTTTCGCTGTCGGTTTCGGCGTAGTCGAGGCGGCGCGGTCCGGCTTCGCGCGACACATAAATCCACGCGATGCCCAATTTGTCGAGCACGAACGTAACGGCTTTCGACGCACCGCCGGTGCCAAGCACAAGTGCGCGTTGGTGGTGGGGGCGCAGCAGCGGTCGCAGCGATTGCTCGAACCCGATGGCGTCGGTGTTGTAGCCTACAAGGCGTCGCGTGCCGTTGTCAGTAATGAATTTGATGGTGTTCACGGCGCCAATGGCGGCAGCCGTGTCGTCCAATTGGTCTAAATAGGGTATGATGGCCGTTTTGTACGGAATGGTAACATTCACACCGCTCCAATCGCCGGCCAACAGTGTGCCCAACTCGTCGGGCGTGGCAACTTCGCACAGGGCGTAGTCGGCGGCTATGTGTTGCTCGGCAAATTTTTGGGAGAAATATTTTTGCGAAAACGAATGTCCGAGTTTTCGACCGATCAGTCCGTAGTGTTTCATGGCTCGGTTTGTTGTTTGGCTTTGCGCCGGCGGACAACCACTTGTTTTACCACCACGCCGACAATGGCTATTGCCACAATGACGACGACCGCTACCGATAATTCACGATTGTATTTGTCGATAAGGTCGGCTTGGCCATGCGCCACATACCCCAGCAGTGCCAGCACGATGTTCCAAATGCCGGCGCCGAGGGTGGTGTAGAGCAAAAAACTGCCGATGTTCATGCGCGCAAGGCCGGCCGGAATGGAAATGAGTTGTCGGATGCCGGGTACGAGCCGACCGATGAAGGTGGATATTTTGCCGTGGCGGTTGAAATAGTCTTCGGCTTTGCGCACTTTGTCGCTGCTGAGCAGGCACAAACGCCCGACTTTACTATCGGCGAATTTGTAGATAATCGGTCGTCCCAACCACAGCGATAGCAGATAGTTGATGAGCGCGCCGATGAGTGCACCAAGCGTGCCAAATACAACTACCAATGCCACGTTCATCGGGTTTTCGGGGTTGCTGGCAACGTAGGCTGCCGGCGGTATCACCACTTCCGACGGGAACGGGATGAACGAACTCTCGAGGGTCATCAAGGCGGTGATGCTGCCGTAGTTCATGTTGTCGTCGTACCAGCCGATGATGCTGCTGACGAGTGATTTGGCGGTGTCCGGCTGTTGTGCGGTTTGCGCCGCCAACGTGCCTGCGGTCAACAACAGTAATGCAATGAAGGTTTTTCTCATAATTTTATAACGTGATTTTTGTGGCGGCCTCCGGAAAAATTTGCAAGAAGACCACTGCGGCTTGTTTGTCGCTGTGTTTGGCTTTGTTGTAGTATTTTTGTGCTTGCTCAAAATCGCCCAATCCGTAGAAAGCCAACGCGTAACACAAGCATATTTTTTCCAGATGGGCGTCTAACCGATAGGCACGTCCGTAGGCAGTTGCCGCTGCTGAAAAGTCGGCTTGCGTGAAATACATATTGCCGAGTTTTTGCAACGTCAGTGCGTTATCGGGATTGAGGCGCACGGCTTGCCGCAGTTCATCGATGGCGGCGGCGTATTTGCCTTGTTGGTCGAGTATTTCGCCGATGGCTATATGCCCTTCGGGCGCATCGGGATTCAAAGCGACAGCCTTGCGGAACACTTTCAAGGCGCGGTCGGTGTCGCCCAAGTTGTTGTAACACTCGCCAAGAAGCATCAGCAGGACGTCGTCGTCGGGATAAATCTGCAAATACTGCCGACAATACTCGGCGGCCTTGGCGTACTCGTTTTGGTAGAACAGACAATAGGCTTTTTGCGACAGCGCAATCGCGTTGTTCGGCGCGATGGCCAAAACGTAGTCAAAGGCTTTGAGGGCTTCGGCGTAATTGTCGTTGTCCAAATAGAGCGCGCCCAAATAGTGCCACGTCGAAATGCGATACGGGTCGAGGTCAAGCACCCTATTATATAAGTCGATGGCTTGCCGATGGTTGTCCATGCATTCGAACGTGAGCCCTTTGATTTCCAAAAAATCGAGGTCGTTCGGATTGATGGCTAACCCCTTGTCTATGAAGTACAAACTATGCGTGTAGTCCTGATAATTATTGAGCAGCGTGATGATGTCGCCACACAACCCTTTGAGTTCGACCTCGTCGTTGTCGTCGACGTCAACCATGCGTCGAAATTCGTCAAGCGCCTCGCGCGTGCGTCCTATTTTGTATAGAATTTCGGCGCGATTGTAGGTGTGTACCGGGTCGTTCACGTCGCGATAGCGCTCGATGAGCGCCAAGGCTTCGTCCAACTTGCCGATGTTTTGCAAAATGGCGGCCTTCTGACAATACAGATTGCTGTCGTTCGGGTGCAGCCTGAAACCGTATTTCAACGCTTGTTGCGCTTTGTCGATGTCGCCGGCGTACAGATAATGCTCGATGATGATTTCCATCTCGTCCACGTCGAAATAGTCGAGCCGCTTGCGTGCGACCGCCGCTTCGTATTGGTGCACCAACTCGTTTTCCTCTTCTTCGGGCAGTTCGTAGTAGTCGTTGTCGTCGTTGTTCACGATTGCTCCTTTGTTTTTAGATGTCGAATGTCGATACCTGACGCACAAATAGTTCGTCGAGCGACATGAAACAGGTTTCGGTGTTGGACACGCCGTCGATGGCGGCGATGCGCTCCAAAATGATTTTCATCAGACTGTGGTTGTCGCGTGCATAGATTTTGACTAATAGTGTGAAATGACCGGTCGTGGCGTGGCATTCTACAATTTCCGGAATGTCGTGCAGCAAGGCAATCACATGGTGGTAGTTGGCCATGTTGGCGATGGTGATGCCCACAAATGCACAAGTTTGGTAGCCTATTTTGCTGACATCGACCGTAAATTCCGAACCTTTGATGACTCCGTTTTCAATCATTTTCTGGACTCGCTGATGAATGGCTGCGCCTGATACGCCGCACTCGCGTGCCACTTCCAAAAACGGAACGCGTGCATTGCGTGAAATCATTTGCAAAATTTTCATGTCCAATTTGTCGATAGGGTGCGCCATAGTGTTTTCAAGGTTTATTTTGGTGTAACTTTTTTGTTATCTGGATATAAATTGCAAAATTACCAATAAAAACGAAAATATGCAACAAAAAACAAGAAAAAGTGCCGATTTTTTTACAAATGGTAGCGTTTGCCCTATCGATATGCCCGTTGTTGATAACTTTTTGCTTTTGTAGATTAGCAGGTTGAGTGCTTTTTTGTGTAGTTTTTCGCCCAATGATTTCGCCGATAGAGAAAAAAAATGTAATTTTGCACCGAATTTTGGGTAAAAGGTATGAAACCGACATTATTAGTGTTAGCCGCAGGCATGGGCAGCCGCTATGGCAGCCTGAAACAGTTGGACGGCATTGGCCCCAACGGCGAAACCATTATGGATTATTCCGTGTACGATGCTTTGCGCGCCGGATTTGGCAAAGTCGTTTTTGTCATCCGACACAGTTTCGAAGAGGAATTCCGCCGCCAAATAGTGAGTAAATACGAAAATCATATTCCGGTCGAAGTGGTTTTTCAGGAGATTGATAAAGTGCCGGCCGGCATTCCGTACAACACCGAACGCACTAAACCGTGGGGAACAAACCACGCCATACAGATGGCTGCCGACGTGATTCACGAACCGTTCGCCGTCATCAATTCCGACGATTTCTACGGCTGCGAATCGTATGTCCTGTTGGCCGATTTCTTGAAAAAAGCCGCCCGGAGCAGCGGTCGTTACTGCATGATTGCCTATCACGTCGAAAATACCTTGTCGGAAAGCGGCGCGGTCAATCGCGGTGTGTGCAGCGTCGATGCCGACCGCCTGCTGACATCGGTGGTCGAACGCACACAAATCGAATGCACCGGCGGCGTTATTCAATATCCGGCAGCCAACGGCTTGTACGAAACGTTGGACAAAAACGCGCTCGTGTCGATGAACATGTGGGGCTTTACACCTGATTATTTTGACTATTCGCAAGCCAGGTTTGCCGACTTTGTGCGACAACACGGCATGGATCCCAAATCCGAATTTTATATTCCGACCGTGGTCGATACGCTTATCGAAACGGGAAAAGCCACATGCGAGGTCATCGATACGCCATCCAAATGGTTTGGCGTAACGTATGCCGACGATCGTCCGCAAGTGGTTCTCAAAATCAATGGTTTAATTCGCGATGGCGTTTATCCACAACAACTATGGAAGTAAAAAAAATGATTAAGAAAATGCTTGACTTCTCGCACGATAAAATATTGGTGACGGGTGGTGCCGGCTATATCGGCTCGCATACGGTGGTTGCACTCATGGAGGCCGGTTTCGACGTCTATGTTGTGGACAATTTGTCCAATTCCAATATCGAAGTACTCAACGGCATAGAGCAGATAACGGGCAAACGTCCTTTGTTCGAAAATATCGATTGCACCGATTATGTCGCCATGGATAAATTTTTCACCAAACACGAGGGCATCAAGGCTGTGATTCACTTTGCAGCCAGCAAGGCCGTCGGCGAATCGGTGTCGGTGCCGCTCAAATACTATCGGAATAATGTGGTCGGGTTGGTCAATCTGCTGGAACTGATGCCGGTGCACAAGGTGCAAGGCATTGTATTCTCGTCGTCGTGCACGGTGTACGGACAACCCGACATGCTGCCTGTGGACGAAACGGCACCCATCAAAAAAGCATTGTCGCCTTACGGCAACACCAAACAAATATGCGAAGATATTATTTTTGATACGGTGCACGCCAACAATGCGCTGAAAAGCATCATCTTGCGCTATTTCAACCCGATAGGGGCGCACCCGTCGGCACTGATCGGCGAACTGCCAAACGGCGTGCCGAATAATTTGGTGCCGTTTGTGGTGCAGACTGCCGCCGGCATGTACAAAAAAATCCGCATTTTCGGCGACGATTACAACACGCCCGATGGCACTTGCATTCGCGACTATATCAATGTGATGGATTTGGCCGAAGCACATGTGTCGGCCGTCAAACGCCTGCTCGACAAGGACTTGACAACGCCCGAAGTGTTCAATCTCGGAACGGGAAAAGGCTTGTCGGTGATGGAGTTGATAAAGACATTCGAGGCGGTTACGGGCATGCGGGTGCCGTACGAGATTGTCGGCCGCCGCGAAGGCGACATCGAACAGGTGTGGGCTAATCCGACATTGGCGCAAAAAGTGCTGAAGTGGAAAGCTAAAACGTCGGTCGAGGATACGTTGGCTTCGGCGTGGCGCTGGCAACAACACTGCATGGAGGCCAAAAACGACAAGTAAGTTCGTTGGGGCGTTGCTGCCAATATGTAAACTAAAAAAAGAGTCGATTTCTTTGAAATCGGCTCTTTTGTAATTATAAGCAGTTGATTTATAGCAGTTTGTTTGTCTGTGTGTCGGGGAAAATGACCTTTGGACGAAACTGCAATGCTTCGGTTTGCTCCATCCAAGTGTAGGCCATGATGATGACCACATCGCCCACCGATACCAAATGGGCGGCCGCGCCATTCAGGCAGATGACGCCCGAGCCGCGTTCGCCTTTGATGACGTACGTTTCCAACCGATGACCATTGTTGTTGTCCACTATTTGTACGCGTTCGTTGGCTATAATTCCGGCAGCGTCCATCAGGTCTTCGTCGATAGTGATGCTGCCGATGTAGTCGAGGCAGGCTTCGGTAACGGTTACGCGGTGGATTTTGGATTTCAAAATATTGACTAACATGGTGCTGCGTGTTTTTATCCTCGATTTTTTTATTGGAATTGTTGCAGGAAACGCACGTCGTTTTCGGAGAACATGCGCAGGTCTTTTACACGATATTTTAGGTTGGCGATGCGCTCAACGCCCATGCCGAACGCATATCCGGTGTAAACATTCGGGTCGATGCCGCAGGCTTTCAGCACGTTGGGATCGACCATGCCGCAGCCGAGAATTTCGACCCAGCCGGTATGTTTGCAGAAATTACACCCTTTGCCGCCGCACAAGTCGCACGAAATGTCCATCTCGGCACTTGGCTCGGTGAACGGGAAATACGACGGCCGCAGGCGAATCTCGGTCTCTTCGCCAAACATCTCTTTGGCAAAGTAGAGCAGCGCCTGTTTCAGGTCGGCAAACGACACGTTCTTGTCGATGTAGAGGCCTTCGATTTGGTGGAAGAAACAGTGTGCGCGATACGAGATGGCTTCGTTGCGGTACACGCGTCCGGGGCATAACACGCGTATGGGCGGTTGTTGCGAGGTCATGATGCGGGTTTGTACGCTCGATGTGTGCGTGCGCAACACCACGTCGGGATTTTGTTCGATAAAAAACGTATCCTGCATGTCGCGTGCGGGGTGCTCCGGCGGAAAATTCAGCGCGCCGAACACATGCCAATCGTCCTCGATTTCGGGTCCTTCGGCCACCGAGAACCCGATGCGCGAAAAGATGTCGATAATCTCCTCTTTGACCAACGACAGCGGGTGGCGTGTGCCAAGGGCGATGGTGTCGGCCGAACGGGTCAGGTCGTGTTTGTCGGCCGTGCTTTGTGTGGTGTCGATCACGGCTTTCAACTCGGCGAGTTTATTTTGCGCGGCATCGCGCAGTTGGTTGAGCAGTTGCCCGATTTCGCGTTTTTCCTCTTTCGGCACATTGCGAAATTCGTCGAACAATTCCGAAATCCGTCCTTTTTTGCTGAGGTATTGTATGCGCAAGGCCTCTACGTCTTCTTGCGATTTAGCCGTCAGGTTGTTCACTGCGTCGGCAATTTGTGCGATTCTTTCTTTTAACATTTTTGCTGTTTGTTATGTTGTTTTATCCCATTTTGCTGATTTTTTGCAGCGTGTCTTCGTCGAGTATCGTTATGTAACGTCCTCTGACACTGATTAGTCCCTCGTTGACAAACGTCGATAGGGTGCGTATGGCATTCGAAGTTGTCATGTTCGAATAGTTGGCCAAATCCTCGCGCGACAATCGACTATTGATGGTTCTGCCGTCGAGGTCGGTGCCGTAACTATCGCGCAATGTCAGCAGCGATTCGGCCAAACGTCCGCGTACGTGTTTCTGGGTCAGGCTGACAAGGCGGCTCTCGTCGGTGCCTAAATTTTTGGCCAACGCGCCGATGAAGTGTGTTGCCAATTTGTTGTTCGATTGTATGATTTGTTTCACTACCGACATCGGCACCAAATAGACTTCGGCCGGCTCGGTGGCTACGGCATTGGTCAGGTGGACGTCTTGCGCAAACGACGAACGGTAACCGAAATTGTCGCACGGTTTGGCAAAACGAATGATTTGACAGCGGTCGCCAACACCATCTTTGAATATCTTGACGCGGCCGCTTATCAGACAAAACATGTAACGTGGCAGTTCGCCTTCGCGATACAGAAATGCCCCTTTGCGATAGCGTTGCATACGCGTATTTTCGCGCAGATACATACGCTCTTCGGGGGTTATCACACTCCATATCGGACAAAATTCGTCGATAGGTTTCACTGTTTTTTCGGGATGCTGAACCATGTTTGCTGATGATCGTTTGATTGTACGTTACAAGTTTTTCGCTGCCGACGCATACGAACTGCAAAATTACTACTTTTTTTTGAAATGATGCTTGAAAAATCGGAAAAAATATGTTTTTTAACATATCGATTCGGCAATGTTTCGGGCTGAACAGCACCAAAAAAAGTCCGACCTTCGCAGGCAGGACTTTCCTTAATACTAAAAACAACTTAAAATTTACAACTATTTTTGTTCGATATGTGAGGCATCGTGGCAATTGCGTTCGAGCAGACGCGGAGTGCCTGCGTAGGTTATTTTGGCGGCCGATTCGGCGGTTAGACGGGCTTCTTGCACTTCGCCGAGTTCGATGCTCGATGCTTCGGATGCTTTGGCCTCTACCGACACGATGGCCATATTGTTCAGGTCGATGTGCGAGGCTTCCGATGCTTCGATGAACACCCGCTCGGCGCTTCCGGTCAGTTGAATGCGCGAGGCTTCCGATGCTTCGAGCGTGAGCGTTTGCAACTGTTCGAACGGCGTTTCGCTTTTTATGAAACTTGCTTCCGAGGCTTCTATCGATGTCAGCGTGGGTGTCGTAACATAGACGATTGGCAATACGCGTGTGCGGTTGTTATTGTTGTTGTTCGAAATGTGCAGCACGCCATTTTCAACTGTGGTTTCGACGTTGCGCAACATCACATCTCGCGCTTTTACTACTACCGATGCGGTGTCGCCTTGCGACAGCACGACGCGCACGGCTCGTTCGGCTTCGATGCTGATAAACGGAGCGCATGTCCGCTGTTCGCTGATGGCGTCGCTGTCGTCGCTCATGTTTTCGAACAGTTGCTTGGTGATGCCGGCACCGGCGGCTGTAATGTCGGGCGCAAACGGGCTGTGTGTGCTTTTGATGGCTGTGCCGATGATAGCAAACAGACTGATAATCCACACGATGAGCAGTGTCCATGTGAACCACGGACGATGTGGCGCATTCTTGTTAATCAGACGGATGCACAACAGTACCAACCCGATGGCAGGGCAGAGCATAAACAGCGCGCAACTGATCAGCAGGGCAATGTCTATCCAACTGCCAAACATGCCGGGTATGTACATCATGCGCAGCGCGAAAATGGCAATGATGATGCCGATGACGGCCATGAACAGACCGATGCCGATGCAGCCGCTGATGAAGATAAGCGCAATTTTCAGTATCCAACTGATGACTTCGAGAGCGCGATTGCCGACGTGTTGTATGGTTTCGCGTTTCGGCATATATTTTTTGATGTTCTCCAAGTTTGGTTCGATGCCTTGCATTTCGAGGCGCTGTGCGGTGGTTTTGGCTTCGGGCACTATTATCCAGAGCAATAGGTAGAACAGCAGAGTCCAGCCGGCGCTGAACAGCAAGAGCAACAGCAGCAATATGCGCACCAATGTGGTGTCCCAACCGATGTAGGCGGCCAAGCCGGCAGCCACACCGCCGATAAGGCGGTCGTCGCCATCGCGATAGAATTTGCGGAATTTGCGTTTCTCCGTTTTCGTTGTCGTGTTGTCGGCGGCGGGTTCGTCGTCGTCGAATTGGCTGGGTTGTCCCAAGGTGCTGATGACGCTTTCGACGTCGGCGGCATCGACTACGTTGCGGCCGTGCATGCGCTCGGTAAACAATTCGGCGATGCGGTCCTCGATGTCCTTGATGATTTCGTCTTTTTCGTCGTCGGCAAAGTGATTTTCCAACTCCTTCAGATAGGCGTTTAGCGTTTCGTAGGCGTCGTCGTCGATGTTGAACACGATGCCGTTCAGGTTGATTGTCAATGTCTTTTTCATATTCGTTGTCAATTAGAAAGATAGTATTTTTGTTTATTTCTCGGAATCGATCATGTCGATTATCGTTTTGATGTTGTCGTATTCTTTGTCCATGGCGGCCAAGTGTGCCTGCCCATCGTCGGTCAGCGAATAATATTTTCGCGGTGGACCTTGTGTCGATTCCTGCCAGATGTAACTCAGCAGGCCGTTGTTTTTCAAGCGGGTCAATAGCGGATAGAGTGTGCCTTCGACCACTATCAGGTTGGCGCGTTTCAACTCGGCAATGATGTCGGGCGCATACGAGGGCTTGCGCTTGATGGCGTGCAGCACGATGTATTCCATGCAGGTTTTGCGGAGTTGTTGTCTGAAATTGGTTGCTTCCATAACTCGATTTTTTTTGTTGATTTTTCTGTTGCAAAGATATACAAAATTTTAGTACCTTGTTCAAACAAAATACTGTATTTTTGCATAAAAATCACAATTATTTGATTATCAGTTTGTTATAATGTAAATTTTTGCGCATTATTATGCTGTTTTTGTCGTTTTTGTGGCATTTTGCGCTCGAATTTTCTGCCGATTTTGTCATTTTTTTGCGTGCTAATCCGTTTTTTGATGCTTTCTTCAAAAATGTTGTTACTAATTTTTTGTGTGCTTCAAAGGCGAGAATTTGGTAATTCGTACAAAAAAATGTAACTTTGCACACTTAAATGAAAAATCGAACATTCTTATGGAAGAACAGAAAAACAACGAGTTGAATTTATTTGATTTGATAGTGATGGCATGTCGTGGCATCGGGCGTTTTGTGCGTCGATGCGGGGTGGCATTGCTGCACTTGGTGCGCTTTTCGGTGCAACAGATTTGGGTCGTCGGGGCGTTTGTTATTGCGTTTGGCGTGGCGGGTTTCTTCTTGACTCAAACAAAGTTTACCACTTTTCGTGGCGGCGCCACCGTCTTGTTTGTTGAAGAGGCTGCTCCGATGATTTCGGAATATATGCAACGGCTCGATTTGTATGCCAAAGTGCCATACATGGCGGCTTCGTTGGGCATGCCCGATTCGTTGCAGAAAAAAATCTCAAAAATCGAATGCTATCGCTGGATCGACTGCAAACATGACAATATGCCCGATTTCGTCGATTTTGACAACGATAAAAGTTATTGGTCGGACACGACTGATGTGATAATGAACGACCGTCTGTATTTGCGTATCGAGGCGCGCGGCTTGTACGATATGGCGTGCGTGCAAGAGTGGTTGCAACATTATTTCGACGCACAGCCCGAACTGACCGCCTTGTCGGAACAGGGACGCGAAGTGCTGCGCATGAATCTGCAAGCCTACGACCGCGAGATAATGCGCATCGACAGCCTCTCCAATCGCGAGTATTTTAATAATGAGTCGCAAAAAACAGATATACGCAATGGCGTGTTGCAGATAAAAGGTAAGCAACTGTATTACAACGATATATTGAACTTGATTTCGCAACGTAGTAATGTCGAAACGACACTGAACCAACGCCCGCGCAATATCAATTTCCAAAATGATATTGTGGTAACGTCGGCCATGTCGCGCATCGTGCGGCTCGTGTTGTGGGTGCTGGCGGGCTATGTGTTGGGCTTGTTGGCAGCCTTGTGCATTGTCTATCGCAAGGAGATTGCGGCCTACATGAAACCGAAGAAATGAACGTGGCACCGCTATTTCGGTCGATAGCCTTGTGTGGTGCTGTCGCCGAGAATATACGCACTATCAGCCTCTGTTTGTGAGAAGAATTTGCTGCATACTTGTCTGCTTGGCGCTGTTGATGCCCGTTGCGGCACAGCGCAAACGCGAAATGCGTGCTGCGTGGATTGCCACGGTTGTCGGCATCGATTGGCCGCCGTCTGTTGACGATGTTACTGCGCAACGTCAGCGTATGATTGAAATTCTCGATACGCTCAAATCGTTGAATTTCAATGCAGTAGTTTTTCAGGTGCGCCCTACCGCCGATGCGTTTTATCAGTCGGATATAGAGCCGTGGTCGCGCTACCTGACCGGCACGCAGGGCGTTCCGCCCGAACCGTTGTACGACCCTTTGGCGTTCGTTGTGCGCGAGGCGCATCGGCGTTGTATGGAGGTGCATGTGTGGCTCAATCCGTATCGGGCTATTCTCAAAGGCGGCATTTCGCAACTCGACTCGACGCACCTCTATTTTCGTCATCCGGAGTGGTTTGTGTCCTATGGCGAACAACTCTTGTTCAATCCCGCACTGCCCGAAACGCGCGATTATTTAAATAGGGTGGTGGCCGACATCGTTACGCGCTACGACATCGATGCGGTGCATTTCGACGATTATTTCTATCCGTATCGTTACAAAAATCAAGAATTTCCCGACGACAAAGAGTTTCGTGCCAATCCGCGTGGTTTCGCCGACAAGGGCGATTGGCGCCGCGATAACGTCAATTTGGTGATTGCACAGTTGCAGCAAACCATCAAACGCATTAAACCGTGGGTCGAGTTTGGTATTAGTCCGTTCGGCGTGTGGCGCAATGCCTCGAAAGACGAACGTGGTTCGCAAACGCGTGCCATGTCCAACTACGACGATTTGTATGCCGATATTTTGCTGTGGCTCGAACGTGGCGACATCGACTATGTGGTGCCGCAACTTTATTGGGAAATCGGTCATTCGCGCGCCGATTTTGCGACGTTGGTCGATTGGTGGAGCCGCAATACGTGCGGTCGTAACTATTATGTCGGCTTGTACGCATCGAATTTGGGGAATGCCGCTGCCAAACCGGTATGGCGTACCGGCAACGAAGTGATGCGTCAGTTGCGCTACATGGAACAGGTGCCGCAACAAGGGGCGATGTTCTACAGCACGGTGGCATTGATGCAAAATCGCCAAGGCATTTGCGATAGTTTGCGCCACTATTATCGCTATCCGGCATTGGTCCCGCCGCAAGCCGGTGTGGGCGACAGTGGCTCAATGTCCGTGAAACGCGTACGCATAGTGCGTGCACAGCGCGGCTACCAACTCGAATGGGACGCCGCGCGCGAAACCGATGGCTGTGCGCCGGCATATTATGTGGTGTATGCCTTTGCCGGCAATGAACTTGGCGATTTCGACGACCCGCGCCATATTCTGACAATCACTACCGATAATTGTGTCAATTTGGCTGACTATGCCGATACATTGCGCGGACATTACAAATTTGCGGTAACGGTAGTCAATCGCTACGGACAAGAAAGTGCGCCGGCCGTGGTGCAAAAACAAAAACGTGGCGTACACTGATGTATTTTCAGGGACGAAATGGTGTGGTGTTTGGGATATTTTCGTAATTTTGTCAGCCGATTTTGAACGATGAATAACGACATGGTGTATCATACGCATACCTTGACCAATGGCATCCGATTGTTGTATGTGCCGGTAGAGTCGCCGGTGGTGTATTGCGGATTTGTGGTCAATGCCGGCACGCGCGACGAACACGACGACGAGCACGGCATGGCGCATTTTGTCGAACACATGCTCTTCAAAGGCACCGAGCGACGCAAAAGTTGGCAGGTGATTAGCCGTTTGGAGTCGGTCGGCGGACAAATAGACGCTTTTACCACCAAAGAGGAGACGTATGTTTATACCACCATTCCGGCGCAACACCTCGAACGCGCTATGGAGTTGCTGGCCGACATCGTGTTTCATTCCACCTTTCCGGAGCATGAATTGGAACACGAACGCGGTGTGGTGTTGGAGGAGATTCAGTCCTACAACGATTCCCCCGCCGAATTGATATACGACGAATTCGACAATCTGTTGTTTGGCAATACGGCATTGGGACACAGCATTTTAGGCTCAGAAAAGACCTTGCAACAGACCACCTCGGCATGTATGCAGCAGTTTGTGAAACGCTGTTACACCACGGACAACATCGTTTTTTATCTTTTGGGCAATGTGCGGGGCGACAAATTGATACATTTGGCCGAACGCTATTTTTGCGTGCCGGCTTCCACACGCACTTTCCGGCGCGTGCCGCCCGATACCTACCGGCCGACGGTGCAACGCTGCGACAAAGACACCTGCCAAACGCATTGCATGATTGGCAACAGAGCCTATCACCAACTGCACGACGACAGATTTGCACTCTTGTTGTTGAACAATATACTTGGCGGCCCGAATATGAGCAGTCGGCTTAACATGTCGGTGCGCGAACGTCACGGCTGGGCTTACACGGTCGAATCGACACTGACGCTCTATGTCGATACCGGCGTATGGAGCGTATATGTAGGCTGCGACAACAGCCACGAACGCGACTGTATGCGACTGATACAGAGAGAATTGAACGACTTGGCATCGCAGCAGATGTCGCCGCGCGCGTTGGCCAAAGCCAAATGCCAACTCGAAGGCCAAATGCTGATAGCCGACGAAAACAGGGAAAATATGATTTTGACCATGGCCAAGGCTTATTTGCAGACCGGACACTGCTTGTCGAACACCGAATTGCGCGATGCGTTGCAGGCGGTTACTGCCGAAAAACTGCGTCAGGTGGCGGCCGACATTTTTGATGAACACCAACTATCAACACTGATTTTTAATTGATGCCGACACTATGCAACTGAAACAGGCTACGCAATTTGACGATTATAATGCGCTGATTGATGCGTACATGGCCGCTCACAGCGATGCCGAACCGGCTTGGTTGGCGGCCATCGCCCGCGAAACACATGTGCGCACCATCAACCCGCGCATGTTGTCGGGACATTTTGCCGGCCGCATACTCAAAATGTTGGTGCGTATGGTGCGCCCGCAGCGCGTGCTGGAGATTGGTACGTTCACCGGCTATTCGGCACTCTGTTTGGCCGAAGGGTTGCCCGCCGACGGACATGTTGATACCATCGAAATAGATGACGAGTTGGAAGATTTTATCCGTGAAAATATTTGTCAATCGCCTTATTCAGAGCGTATTACGTTGCACGTTGGCGATGCACTCTCGATTATCCCGCAGTTGGATGGTATGTTCGATTTCGTCTTTATCGATGCCGACAAACGTGCCTATCGCGATTACTACGAATTGGTGTTGCCCAAAGTGCCTCCCTGCGGATTCATTCTGGCCGACAATACGCTGTGGGACGGCAAAGTGTTGCTGCCGAATCCGCCAACGGGCGATCATCAAACCATTGAAATAAAGAAATTTAACGATTTCGTTGCTCAAGACGAACGCGTCGAAAAGGTGATATTGCCACTGCGCGACGGTTTGACACTGATGATGAAAAAATGACGACTATGGAACCGATTTTTGAATTGGAGATGAAAGTGCGCGACTACGAGTGCGATTTGCAGGGCATCGTAAACAACGCCAATTATCAGCACTATTACGAACATACGCGGCACGAATTTTTGTCGCAACACGGCATCAGTTTTGCACGCTTGCACGAAGCCGGCATCGATGTTGTGGTGGCACGCTTGGAAATGGCGTTCAGAGCGCCGCTGCGTTCCGGCGATACGTTTATGTCGGAACTTGCGCTGGAGCAAGAGGGCATTAAGTATGTGTTTCGCCAAAAAATCTACAAACTGCCCGAACGGAAAGTGTGCAATTCGGCGCGGGTCGATTGCGTGGTGGTGGAACACGGCCAACTTTGTCGCAGTCGCATGTTCGACGATTTTGTCAAACAAGTGAACGAACAAAAAACTGAAAAATGAAATACATTGGAGCACATGTCAGCGCTTCAGGCGGTGTCGAAAATGCACCGCTCAATGCGCATGCTATTGGTGCGACGGCTTTTGCGCTGTTCACCAAAAATCAGCGGCAGTGGTTCGCCGCACCGCTCACCGACGAATCGGTGGCTTTGTTCAAAGCACGGTGCACCGAGTTTGGCTACACGGCCAAACAGATTTTGCCGCACGATAGTTATCTGATAAATTTGGGATCGCCCGATAGCGACAGCCTCGACAAATCGCGTAAATCATTCATCGACGAGATGAAACGGTGCGAACAACTCGGGCTCGACCGCCTCAACTTTCACCCCGGAAGTCATCTGAACAAACTCTCGGAGGACGATTGCCTGAAACGTATTGCCGAATCGATAAATCGGGCTTTGGACGCAACGACGGGCGTAACGGCTGTCATCGAAAATACTGCCGGACAAGGCACAAACGTCGGATTTCGGTTCGAACATTTGCGGCGCATCATTGATTTGGTGGACGACAAAACGCGTGTCGGCGTCTGCATCGACACGGCGCATACGTTTGCCGCAGGCTACGATCTCTCGACACCGGCCGGTTTCGAATTTGTCTGCCGCGAATTCGACGACATCATCGGATTTGACTATTTGCGCGGCATGCACCTAAACGACTCCAAAAAAGCATTGGCCTCGCGCGTCGATCGGCACGAATCGCTGCACGGCGGACTGATTGGCCCTACGCTATTCGAACTGATTATGCGCGATTCGCGTTTTGACGATATACCGCTTATACTTGAAACACCCGACGAAACGCGTTGGGCTGACGAAATAGCCTGGCTGGCCGCTCGGGCAGAGTAATTGTCCGAACGCAGACACTTCAACATATTGAAAAACAGACAGATATTGATGAAAGAAAAACTCAGGCAAATAGGCTGTCGCCTTTGGCGACAATGCACATTGTGGGTCGAATTTTTGTGGCACTCCGACAAAGCATTTCGGGTGGCTGCCATGGCCGACGATGCCGAACAGACGGCATCGCGCAGTGTCGTTGTCGGCATTGAGTGTTGCGGCATCGCCGAACTGATCGGATTTGCCATTGGTCACGACACGATGTGGTTCTTTCCGTTCTTGTCGGCAGTGCTGCGTATGGCGGCTTTGTGGAGCGCCTGGTGGCTGTCGGTGCGGGGCATAGTGCCGCTGACGCGCATCTATCCGAAAGTGAGCCTCACCCAACGCGACGGACATCTGCTCGTATCTTATGGCATGATCACCGTTTTTGCTACCAATTGTCTGTTGTCGTTTGTGCCTATTTCGTTTTTGTATGTGTTGTCGTTTGGCAATGTATTTGTGTTGTATAGCGGTGTAACGGCCTATGTCAATGCCGATGCAAACAAACTCGGACGCTTGACCATCGCCTTGGCTGCGTGGTTGTGTGTGCTGCCGTGTGTGGTGGAATATGTGCTGAAAATGTTGCTTCCCAACGCGCCTTTGTAAGTTTTTTTGCGCTGTGTGTTGCGAAATTCGACAAAAAGACGTACATTTGCAAACGTTTTTTCGTAAATAGGGTTCATGAAGAGATTTATTCCGATATTCGTGCTGTGCATCGTCGCATGCAGTTGCCAAACCGATTTTAGCGTGTGGCGCGATGTGAATGCCGATGTGATGACTACGGTGCAGTGCGACACCGCCTACAAATCCACGCCCTCCGGCGTATTATATAAGGTGGTCTATCCGGTGTACCACAAAGGATATGTGCCGAAACCCGATTCGTATGTGCTGGTCAACTACAAAGGCATGCTCATCGATGGTACGGTGTTCGAGGTGCAAGATTCGACGTGGCTGCAAGTGTCCGATTTGATTTCCGGCTGGCAGGAAGCCCTCTGTATGATGACCGATGGCGAAAAATGGCGTTTGTATGTGCCTTACGATTTGGGTTATGGCGCCGACGGATTGAAATTGGCCAATGGCAATTTCGCCATACCGCCATACTCGACACTGATTTTTGACTTGGAATTGCTCATGGTCGTCAATAATTGATTTTTCGCCGGCGCAACAACGAACAGAAACATTGAAACATGAATAAACGCTTATTCTTAATACTGATTGCAGGATGTTGCATGGCCACTGCGGCTGCACAACGGTTGGGCGGCATTGTCGGCTACCAACTGACACAAGGTGTGCAAACCACCACCGACCATCTCGTCAATTTTAACGCCACGCCGGGTTCGGGTTTTGCAGTCGGGGTGCTGTTCGATTGGGACATCACCAATCGCTGGGGTTTGGAGGTGGCGGCTACCTACAATTTGCGCACATCGCATTACAATCTGCACTACTTGTCCGACACGACGACACGTTTCAAACGACAACTCTATTTCCTGAATATTCCGGTGCACGCGTATGTCAATTTCCCGTTCCGCAAATGGACGTTGGCGCTCTATTTCGGCCCCTCGTTCAATGTCGGGTTGCACGGCAAAGATATGGCGTGGGAAAATACGGCGTGGCAAAAGCCCGTGATGCTCGAGGAGGAAGACCTTTATGGCGACGACGGACGGCTCTATCGCTTCGAAATCGGTGCCGAAATCGGCCTAAATGCCAAATATCGCAACTTCATTTGGTCGATTGGCTACCATCACGGATTCAATAACTTGGACAAGAACGACTATCAGTGGACATTGGATTTGCCGGCCGGTACAAAAACGTACGTTACTATGGGCGAAGTCAAAGTGTCGTTTGGCTATCTGTTCGATTTGAAGAAATAACACGCACACGTCGGAACGTATTGGCAAAACGCACTATGTGTTTTGCTTTTTTTATGTGCGTTTGATGCGCAAGAGTTTGAATATCAACTGTTTGATTTCTGCTGATATGTTCCATGCACACACGCACCACAAGCCCAACAGTGCGATAATGCCGGTGCAAACGACTGCTTCGGCACCTTGCAACCAGAGGTTGTCGCCAATGGCAGGGTAGAGGTGGCGGAGGCCAAAACGACAGACTGCATCCAGCGCAAACATCAGCAGCATCACCATCAGCACCTTGACTTGCTGCCACGAAAAAGGCGTAATCTTGAGGGTGAATTGAACCACAATCAGCAGCGCAATGTAGTAAAACAAATAGGCAAACAGTGTAGCCATGGCGGCGCCATCGATGCCCCAACGCGGAATCAGATGATTGTTGAAAAAAATGGCTAATGCCGTTTGCAGAAACGCAAAAATCAACGAAAAATAGTAGTAACGCGAATAATTCAACACCGATGTGCCGATGCTCAACGTCGAATTGATGAGTTTCGAGAGGCCTAAAATCAGTACAACATTTTTGGCTGTGGCGTAGTAGGCGCCGTTGGGCAGTAGCGCAAACAGCAAATCGATATTGCTCCAAATGATGAAAAACAAGAATGCCCCGACCAAAAGTTGGTGCAACGACACGTTTTGGCACAAACGATTGGCGCCGGCGGTGTCGTTATCTTTGACGGCTTGCGACAGTTGTGGTTGGGTAATGGCGCCCAACGACCGGTACGGAATGTCGATGATGGTGGCAATGTAGGTGGCGATGGCAAAAATGCCGGTAAAAGCCAAACCTTGTTGCGCGCTGATGAAAAAAGTGCTGAGCACCGGCGTAACGGCTGTGGCACAAGCACTTGTCAGTACAAATGCTGTGTAGAACAGATAGTCGCGGCGGAGTGTCGGGGTGATGTGTTGCAGGTCGGGACGCAGCGATACGCGCTTGAGCGAACACAAATAGATGATGTTGATGAGGGTGGCAATGCCATATACGCTACAAAATATGGCGACAAATCCGTTGAGAGTCAGCAGATTGAACGCATACAGCAGATAAGCAATCAGCGAGAGAAGACGCACCACTACTTCGCGCGTGATTTTGGGTACGACAATGCGCATCAGTACGTTGGCATTCGACTCGAATATGGTCATGTAGAGCATAAAAAATGCCAACGGTAGCACGGCATAATAGTACTCGACAAAGAGTGGCGACTTCTCGGCAAACGCGTTTTCGATGGGGGAGCGTAGTGCCACATACAGCGCGCCGAAGACCACAAAACCGATGAGCGGCACCAACAGTGTCCAGAAGAAAAAACCGTGGTCGCCTCGCTTCTCGTCCTTGAAATAGGGGTAATAGCGCACTATCGACGAACTTGTGCCGAGTTGCGACAACGCCACCAAAAGGGTCGCCGCATCTATCAATACGCGGGTCAACCCTATCTCTTCCGCCGTCAAAAAACGGGTCAGAACAAAAAAGGTGGTTACAAATCCGATGGCGACACCCACATAATTGGCGATGGTGCCTTTGATGCTTTGTCTGATGATGACTCCCAAAATGCGCTGTTTTGCTTGATGATGCTATTTTGTGTGTTCGGCAATGAATCGCTCGGCTTCCATGGCGGCTTTACAACCACTACCGGCTGCCACCACAGCCTGACGATAATGTGGGTCGGCTACATCGCCGGCGGCAAATACGCCGGGAATATTGGTGCAGGGTGTTTCGGCCGGGAATGTTTTGATATAACCGGCTTCGTCGGTGGTAACGTAACGGCTGAACAGTTCCGAGTTGGGATGGTGCCCGATGGCCAGGAAAAAGCCGTCGATTTTTATCTCGACAATCGCTTCGTCGGGTTCGCCTTTACGCTTGACCAAGCGCGCGCCTTCCACATAGTTGTCGCCCAACAAACCGAGTGTATTGTGCTCGAACAGCACTTCGATATTCGGCGTGCGCAACACGCGTTCCTGCATTATTTTCGAGGCGCGCAGGAAAGGCTTGCGTACTATCAGATAGACTTTTTCGCACAAACCGGCCAGATAGGTGGCCTCTTCGCAGGCCGTATCGCCACCGCCGACTACGGCAACACGTTTTTTGCGGTAGAAGAAACCGTCGCAAGTGGCGCATGCCGATACACCTTTGCCGGCAAATTTCTGTTCGTCGGGCAGACCGAGATATTTGGCCGATGCGCCCGTGGCGATGATGACGGTGTCGGCTTCGATGATGGTGGTTTCGTCGATGACTACTTGGTGCGGATGTCCCGAAAAATCGACCGAAGTAACGACACCGAAACGGATGTCGGCACCGAAACGTTCGGCTTGCGCCCGAAAATCGCCCATCATCACGTTGGCATCAACGCCATTGGGGTAGCCGGGGAAGTTTTCGATGTCGGTAGTTTGCGTGAGTTGGCCGCCCGGCTGCATACCTTCGTACAAAACGGGCGACAGATTTGCGCGGCCGGCATAAATGGCGGCTGTGTAACCGGCTGGTCCTGAGCCGATTATTAAACATTTAACGTGTTCGTTCATAGTGCGTAAATTTTTTCCGCAAATTTACGCAAATAATCCGAAATTCCCAATTATCGGACAAAATTCTATCCGTCGATCCGAAAAAATGTTTTTTTAGGGCAAGGGATATGGCAGGCAGGTGCGGGCAACGCCAATTATAGTTATCCTCAATAAAACGATTGAAAACAACTTTGTAGAGTATGACCCAATGCTCAACTTCGCGAGTTATCTCCGTTCGCAGTGGTTTCGTTTCTCCTGTCTATCTTTCTTTATTGGTTTTGAGATACCCTTGTATATGCAGAATTAAAAACACGTTGGTTGACGAATGCCTGGAATTGTGGATTGTCGAGGTAGTTTCTTGCGAACTCCGTTTTTTCATTCAATAGGTCAACGACAATCTGGAACAAAGCGTTGTTCGACTCAATTTCGGCATTTTGCTCGTCGCTACGACGTACAGCATTAGCAAAACTTTCATTTTGGGCAAGACGCTCGGGCAAAGTTTTGATTTGCTCGATGGCTTCTTCCGGGTGTTCCCACTCAATACCGCCAAATATGGTGTTAAATTCTTCAAGAATGTTTGACAGCTTTTCAAAGTCCGGATCCGGTCTTCCTCCGCCACCAGCAGGAGGAACAGGACCGACTTCTGAATCTCCGTTTACAAGCTCGAATTGATGTTCAGAAAGCTGAATTGCACGATATTGGTCGAAGTCAATACATTCGATTAAACCCTCAGCCCAATCTTCTCTTGGAATGCGAGGAAGTTTAGCTGCAAGCAAACGCAGATACACATATCTTTTTTCCCAATATGTAGAAGTTTGAGGGATAACGGCAGCAATAAAAGGATAAAGGCGATTGAACGCCTTAACAGCACTTTTGCAAGCAATTTTACTATCGTCGTCTAAATGATTAAAGCGTTCAACCGCAGTATCAATGATTGGGTCCAGCAAAGTACGGTCGTCCTCTGAGAAATAAATACGATTTATTTCATCAACTTCTTGTTCAGTGAAGATAGCATATTCATCAATCTTCGCTAATAGGTCATTCAGTCTGTTTGGGTCTGTTTCTTCGCTGAGTATAGTTGCATTATAGTATTTTTGGAATGCTTCTTGCACTCTTTCGGCATTGTCGGCAAAGTCGAGAATGAAGGTATCTCGTTTTTTCGGGTGACAGCGGTTAAGACGAGAAAGTGTTTGAACGGCTTTAACGTCGCTTAGCACCTTATCCACATACATAGTATGAAGCAGAGGTTGGTCGTAGCCGGTTTGGAATTTATCGGCTACAATCAAAATTCGATAAGGGTCTTTTCCCATTCTATCTTCAATCTCCGACGATGGAAATCCGTTCACCGATGCTTCATTAACCATTTTGCCCTTGTATTCTTTCTCTCCGGAGAATGCTACAATAGCCTTGAACGGACTTTTGCGTTCACGCAATTTCTGGGAAATCACATAATAAAACTCAATAGCTCGGAGAATGCTTGAAGTTACTACCATAGCGCGGGCTTGGCCACCCACTTTACCACGATTGATTACATTCTCGTGGAAGTGTTCTACAATAATACGTGCTTTTGAGTCGATTGTTTCCGGTCTGGCTTCAACCCATGCACGGATTTTGGCCTGTGCTTGTTTTTTGTCAAATTCCGGGTCACTTTCAATCGACTTGACAACTCTATAAAAACTTTGATAAGGAGTGTAATTCTTTAGCACGTCCATGATAAAGCCTTCTTCGATGGCTTGTTTCATAGAATAGACGTGGAAAGGATTATGCTTCACCTTGCCCTCTGCGTCCGGTGGCATCGGTGTACCAAACATTTCGAGCGTTTTGCCTTTAGGAGTAGCCGTGAAAGCATAGTAATTGGCATTTGTAGCCATCTTGCGACCTGCTACTATTTTGGCAATTTTATCTTCTATATCTTCGTCATCATCGGTTGCATTGCCACTCACGCCAATATTCATTTTGGCTGACATAGAGCCGTTTTGAGAGCTGTGTGCCTCGTCGATAATAATAGCGAAACGGCTGTCTTTTAATTGAGTTCCGATGGCATCAAGTATGAATGGGAATTTGTGAACAATAGTTATGATAATTTTCTTGCCGCCTTTTAGTGCTTTGGCAAGGGTGTCAGAACTATCAGCCCATTCTACAACATTTGATAGCTTTTGGAAAGAGCGAATATTGTCTCGGATTTGTTTGTCAAGGTTTACACGGTCGGTAACAACAATGACACTATCCACTACCGGCTTGTTGTCTTTCAGCAAGCCAACGAGTTGATAGGCAAGCCAAGTGATAGAGTTGGATTTTCCGGAGCCTGCAGAGTGCTGTATTAAGAATCGTTGCCCGATACCTTTTTCCTTAGTCGCTTTGAGCAGACTTCGGACGGCATCGAGTTGATGATAACGGGGCCAAATAACTTTAGTTTTTGTCTTGCCTGTCTTTTCGTTCTTCTCCTCTATCACTTGAGCAAATTCTTCAAGAATGTTGCTCAAGCTATGCTTTGTGAGGATTTCTTCCCAAAGGTAAGCGGTTGCAAGTCCGTTAGGATTGACCGGGTTACCTTTGCCTCCGTTGTTACCTTTATTGAACGGTAAGAACCAGCTACCTTTTCCGTCGAGCATTGAGCACATTGCCACGTCGTTGTCGTCAACGGCAAAATGCACGGCGCACCGTTTAGACTTGAAAAGCAAGTCCTTCGGGTCACGGTAATTTTGGTACTGTGCTTTTGCATTTTCAACAGTCTGCCCTGTATAATGGTTTTTCAGTTCCATTGTAATAATAGGCAGACCATTAAGGAATAATACCACATCAACGCTTAGCATTGTGTCGGTCGGAGAATAATGCAACTGCCGTATCACAGTAAAATCATTATCCTCATAGAGTCGTTTTGCCGTTGGATTAAGTTCACTTGGCGTTGGATAGTAAAGGTCGAAATGCAGTGTAATATATCTGAAGCCTTTACGCAGTACGTCGGTGATGCCTCGCTTAGTGATTTCATCACGCAAGCGAGTGAAAAACTTATTGCGTTCGATATTGCTGCTGAAAATGCGGAGTTCATCGACTTTTTCAGGCTGTGTTTTACGCAAAAACGCTTCAACATTTGTCGGAAGCAAGGCAAATGTTTTGTCGTAATCGTTCGACGTGCCCTGGTTGTAGCCGTTCACATCTCGCAAAAACTCGACAATAATATCTTCAAGACCTCTTTCGGAAGTATCCATAATTAATCTATTTTTATTTGCCCGGTAACGGCGTCGGCTATCAGGCGTTGTTTATATTCTGTTAAAAAATCAATTTCTGCTCGTAAGTTTGCTATCATATCGTCAATAGCCTTGTTCTTCTGTTCGATATACTCCACTATTGCTCGTTGTTCCTCGAGAGGCGGTATTGGAATTTGAATACCAAGAAACGAAGCCATTTGAACAACCTTTCTCAACCCTGTATAATATGGTCTCAACGCTTTAATGTTATCAACTGCAATGAAATAATGATAGAGGAAACGAGAGTCAATTATATCATTATTAATTGAAAATACATCATAAGCTCCAGTTATCATACCTCGGTGAGAGGATAGTCCAACAGTACGTGGCGTTTCGTCTATATCAAACAAACAAAACACAATATTACCTGGAATTACTTCTTTATATTTTTCAAAATCTTTCGGAAATTTACCCTTTCCGCTTTCAATATCACGAAGTATAATTCCAGATTTCGTGAGGGATAACAAAGGTAAATCCTTTCGATTACCTACTAAAACACTTTCTTCACGCAAAATATTGCGATTTCTTACGAGTTGCCACGAAAACGGAATTTCTTCTCCCAGTAGCGTTTTCGCCTTTTTCATCGGCACATCGGGGTTAAGTCCACGAGTGACGACGTTGGCGATTTCGGCTTGTTTTAATTCTTCAAGCAGCCGTAACTCTCTCTCTCTCTCTCTGTTGCGCATCTATTAATAAAGTTTTAGTTGAAAGATATTCTACAATTTTCTTCTGCTCATCAATGGGCGGAATAGGAATATTCAGCTTGCGAAGTCCGTCATAGTTTAGGCTTTGCCTTAAACCTCCACCCATTGAATAGAAAACTTTTTTAATATCGTACATATGAAGCATTAAATAAAAGTATTCAGGGAAAACCTTATCTTTCACTTCTAATGCGATATATGCAGATGTTATAATCCCTTCTTCTTTAGCCATACCTACACGAAGGCTTTTTTGGTCGTTCTGCAAATCTGTAAGCCTAAGAATTATATTGCCTGGTTCTACTATTTGGTAAGTATCAAAAGATTCTGGTAGTAAACCGTCTGTCTTATTGATATCCTTACGTATTATTTTTCCATAACTTAAAGAAAGAAGATTTTGATGATGAACATTTTTATTTGAAATAAAGTGTTCATTGCTAAACTGAAATAAGAAAGGAGTTTCCCAGTGGCTTGGAATTTCTCCAATCCACGAGATACCACTTGGCTTATATGAATCGTATCGTTTCATGTTGTTTAGTCCTCTTTGGGTGAAACATCATTACAGTGCTGGGCGAGAAAGAACTGCTTTTGCTGTTCTATCTCTCGACGAAGTTCCTCTTCGGTTGGCATGTAGGCCATATATTTCGAGGCAAACAGCTGTTCGCTCTCATGCAGTACGGAATACCTGGCAATGGTCTTGTCTGTTTCGGTACAAAGCAACACGCCTAAAGTTGGATTGTCATCTTCTCCCTTCACCAGATCGTCAAACATTCGTACATACATATCCAGTTGCCCAACGTCTTGATGTGTCAGTTTGTGAGTCTTGAGTTCAAACAAGACAAAGCGCTTCATTCGATAATTATAGAACACTAAGTCGATATAATAGTCCTCTGTATCCGTCTTGATATGTTTCTGTCTATCAACAAAGGCAAAGCCGCGTCCGAGTTCCATAATAAACTGCTGAAGGTTATTCAATAAGGCCTGCTCCATCTCCGATTCGTCGAATTTCGCATCCTTGCGAAAGCCCATGAATTCTGCAACAACGGGATTCTTTATGTACTCCTTCGGGTCTTCACCTTCGACGGCTGGCTGCGGAAGTTCTAATTGCTGACGTTGCGCAGCCATCATGCGACCATAGTATTGTGTAGAAACATTACGTTCCAAAGTGCGTGTGCTCCACATCTGCTCTGACGCTTCCTTCATATACCATAACCTTCCTTCCGGCGTTGCTTCACGCATTATGATACGAAGATGACTCCATGTCAAATTGTGCACACGCGTGTGCATAATTTCCAAATTACTGAAACTCAAGTAGAAACGGCGATATTCGTTAAGACTGCGATAACTGAATCCCGAGCCAAATTCCAACGTGAGTTGTCGAGCAAGATTAGCGATAAGATTTGTGCCATACTTAGCCCGCTCCTGTCCTTGCTGTTCTTCCTCCACAATTCGCCTGCCAATGTTCCAATAGGTAGCAATGGCTATCTGTCCGGCTGCAGCATACGCCTGCCGCCTTCCTTCTTCAATAATCTTACGGATGTCGTTCAGGACTTTCCCGTTTGTTGTCAGTTCATTCATGTCGTTTACTTCATTATCTCGTCCAACAATCCTTTCGTGTTGCGCTCTATGGTACGAATATCCTCCATGATGGCATCGAGGGCGCGAAGTTCTACAGGTTTGTAGAAATACTTCGTAAACGAAAGTTCATATCCGAGTTCAGGTTCGCCAAAGCGTGCTTCGTTGTCGTATGGGGCAACTTCGTTTTCATAGAAAGCCTCTATGCCACCGGGATAAGTGAGTGGTATGCGCTCACACTCGTTGCGGTTCTTGGTATATTCTATTTCAGGGTCTTGTCCTTTCTTGGCTTTCTTATATACGATGTTGCCGTCTTTGTCTCGTTTCGGGCGTAGCACAGGGACTTCCCAATAGCCAAATTCTTCGTTGTCGAAAATTTTGCTTTCGGGAGTTTCTTCAAAATTGATAAGCAAGTCGATGATGTGTTGGCGGTCAGCTTCGCTGAGTTCGCAGTTTTTTTCACCGAGGTTTTTGCGCAGCGGAGTTTTCATTTCCGTGGCGTTGATAAGCTGTACCTTGCCACGTCGGTTTGGTGCTTTGCGGTTTGTTACAACCCAAACGTATGTGCCGATGCCTGTATTGTAGAACATCTTTTCAGGCATTGCAACAATGGCTTCGAGCAAGTCATTCTCGATGATATAACGGCGTAGGTTGCTTTCGCCACCACCTGCTTTGCCTGTGAATAGCGATGAGCCATTGTGGATTTCCACAATGCGAGTACCGAGTGGAGTATCTTTCATTCGGCTAATGTTATTGGCGAGGAAAAGCATTTGACAGTCGCCAATATCGGGAATGAAAGAGAAATCGCCGTTGTCGTCGTATTCAAGATTGAAACGAGAGTCGGTGAATTTCTTCTTCTCTGTTTCCTTTAATCCTTTCTTGCGCAAATCCTCTTTCCACGGAGTGCCGAAAGGTGGATTTGAGATGCAGAAATCGTATGTTTCTCCTGCGTGACCGTCCTCTGAAATGGTTGAGCCGAAAGCAATGTATTTGCGTGGTGTACCTTTTAGCGAGTAACCAGTCTGCGGAAGCACGCCCGAAATCATCATATCCGCCATACAGGTTGCAAAAGTTTCTGGCTGGAGTTCCTGTCCGAATAGGTGGATCTTGGAATCAGGGATAATCTCGTTGATGCGTTCTTGTGCTATGGAAAGAATGCCGCCGGTGCCACATGCTCCGTCGTAAACGGCGTAGGTGGTTTTCGGTTCGAGTTGGTCGGCGATAGGAACAACGGCAAGGTCGGCAAGCAGTTTTACATAGTCGCGAGGTGTGAAGTGTTCACCGGCTTCTGTCACGTTGTTTTCCTCATTGAACTTGCGAAGCAATTCCTCGAAGATTGTTCCCATTGTATGGTTGTCGAGTCCCGGAAGAATTTCGTTGCCCTCATCATCGACCACAGGCTTTATTGATAAGTTGATGTTGGAGTCGGTAAACTTTGAAATCAAAGTACCCAGGCGTTCTGTTTCCGTCAGGTTGTCTATCTGTTGGCGTAGGTGGAATTTCTCAATTATTTCAAGCACATCGTTGCTATACCCATTGATATAGTCAATGAAATTGAGCTTCAGCCGCTGAGGGTCAGTTTCGTTGGTGAGCGATTTTAGCGTGAACTTCGATGTGTTATAAAAAGGAAATCCACTCGCCATACAAAGCGTTTGGTCTTGGTTTGTAACACCGAATTTATCAAGTTGCTCTTTGCGTTCAAGAACCTTTTCCTTTGTCGGTTCAAGAAGCACGTCAATGCGACGAAGCACCAACATTGGCATTATAATGTCCTTATACTTGCCTTTCTCAAAGGCATGAACGAGTACATCATTGGCTATGTTCCAAAGAAACGAAAATAATTTGCTATACTGCGCTTGCTCCATATCTAAATAAAATAGTTTGATATGTTAATAAATATGCCGATTAAGGCATTGAACAGACCGCAAAGTTACAAAATATTTTCTAAATGGGGGGTATTTGTTACTGAAAATTGCACCCGGTTTTTGCAGGTGTCTATGCTGCCCCAACCGGCCCTTTTGCCGGCACTATCTACCACATTCTGAAACACCATTGGGCTCTTTTCGGCCAAAATGTTTGTGTATATTATGAAAAACGCTTATTTTTGCACCAAATTAAATTGTCATGATGAAACTTTTGATAACAGGTGCTTACGGCCAACTCGGCAACGAAATGCGCGTGGCTTTGCAGCACTATCCGCAGTTTATGCCGGTGTTTACCGATGCCGATACACTCGATATTTGCGATTTGCAGGCGCTCGATGCCTTTGTCGCAGCCCATCGCCCCGATGTGCTGGTCAATTGCGCGGCTTATACGGCCGTCGATAAGGCCGAGGACGACGAGGCGCTGTGCCGCAGGGTGAATTGCGACGCGGTGCGCAACTTGGGTGTCGTGGCACAAAAATATGGCTTGAAAATCGTGCATATTTCCACCGATTATGTGTTCGACGGAACCGGTCATGTGCCTTACACGGAGGATATGCCCGTGGCGCCCAATACGGTGTACGGCAAAACCAAATTGGCCGGCGAACAAGCCTTGCTCGAGGTGTGCAGCAATGCGCTGATTATTCGCACAGCATGGCTCTATTCGGGCTTTGGCAACAACTTTGTGAAAACCATGCTGCGGCTTGGTGCCGAGCGCGACCGTTTGAATGTGGTGTTCGACCAAGTGGGTACACCAACCTATGCGGCCGATTTGGCCGAGGCCATTCTGCAGATTCTGTCGGCCGATAAGTTTGTGCCGGGCATCTACCATTTTACAAACGAGGGCGTTTGCAGTTGGTACGATTTCACAACCATGATATTTCGGCTGGCCGATGTGCCGTGTGCCGTGTCGCCCATCGAATCGAAAGATTATGCCTATCGCACGCCACGGCCGCACTACAGCATGTTGAACAAAGCCAAAATAAAAGCCGTTTACGGCATCGAAATTCCGTATTGGGTCGATGCGTTGGAACGCTGTTTGCAAGTGTTGCGCCCGACCGGCGTGTCGGACTAACATCCGCCGGCTTGGCGTGGTGCCGGCGTTTTGACACTACATTGTTTCATCCCTAAAAACATTCACCGTGGAAAGTGTTATAATCATAGGCAGCGGACTTGGCGGCTTGGAGTGCGGCTATATTTTGGCCAAACACGGCTATCAAGTTACTGTGTTGGAGCACGATGCGTGTATTGGCGGTTGCCTGCAAACATTTCGGCGCGGCAGTGCCCAATTCGATACCGGATTTCATTACGTTGGCGGACTGGGCGAAGGCCAATCGCTCAATGCGCTGTTCCGCTATTTCGATTTGCTCGATTTGCCGTGGCAGCAGTTGGATGCCGACTGTTTCGACGAAGTGGTCATCGGCGAACAATCGTTCCCGTTTGCCAGCGGACACGCTCGGTTTGTGGAGCGATTGGCAGAATATTTCCCGAAACAACGTGCTAATTTACAGCGCTATACCGATTTCTTGCGTCAAGTGGGCGACCACATTTACGATAGTTTTCTGCCGCGCGACAGCAACGAATTTTATGCCACGTCGTTGTTTGCGCGGTCGGCGTATCAATTTCTGAACGAAACGATAGACGACCCGCTGTTGCGCAAAGTGCTGTCGGGCACGTCGCTCAAAATGGAACTGAACGCCGAAACATTGCCTTTGTATGTGTTTGCGCAAATAAATAATTCGTTCATTCAGAGTGCGTGGCGCTTGCGTGGCGGCGGGTCGCTCATAGCCGACCGCTTGGCGGCCAAAATCAGGGAGTTTGGCGGCACGGTGCGTGTGCATTCTACTGTTACCAAGTTGGTGGAGCAAGACGGCCGCATTGCCAAAGTGGTGGTCAATGGCGGCGAAACGCTGACAGCCGATTGGGTGATATCGAGCGCGCATCCGGCACTCACCTTGTCGTTGTTGGACGAGAGTCGCTGCATTCGGCGCGTCTATCGCAATCGCATCGCAGGACTGAAAAATTCGTTTGGTATGTTCACCGCCAACATTCGTCTGAAACCGGAGGCGTTGCCCTATCTGAATCGCAACATTTTTGTACATCGCGCCGATGCCGATTTGTGGCATGTCGATACCGGCAAGCGCATCGATAGTGTGTTGGTCAACTATGCCGTGCCGACAGATAATACCGCTTATGCCGACCGGCTCGACCTGCTGACGCCGATGCGCTGGGACGAAGTGGCGCGTTGGGCTGATTGCCGTGTCGGGCATCGTGGCGACTCGTATGTCGAATTCAAAAACGACAAAGTGGAGCAGTGCTTGCAGTTGGTCGAACAGCGTTTGCCGGATTTGCGCGACGCCATCGACCGCGTATTTACCAGCACGCCGCTGTCGTATTACAGTTACACGCTCACGCAAGAGGGTTCGGCCTACGGCATTTGCAAGGATTGGAACAGCCCGATGACGACCGTGCTGACGCCGCGTACGCCTGTGCAAAACCTGTTGCTCACCGGACAAAGTCTGAATCTGCACGGCATTTTGGGCGTGTCGATGACGTCGGTGTTCACCTGCGCCGAAATTTTGGGTATGGACACATTGGCCGAAGCGATTCGGCGTTGTCGATAAAAAAATGTTTGCTGTATGAGTCAAAACAAATATCGCATTGGCATATCGTTGAGTGGCGGCGGTGCCAAAGGCATTGCGCATTTAGGCGTGTTGCAGGCGCTGGAAGAGGTCGGGCTGAAACCGCAGGTGGTGGCCGGTGTGAGTGCCGGTGCCATTATCGGCGCCTTCTATGCCGACGGCAAAACTCCGCAGGAAATTTGCCACTTTTTCAAGGAATCAAAATTTTTCGATTTTGTAAAAATCGTGGTGCCGCAAAAAGGTTTCATGTCCACCGAACGCTTCTACCGCCTGATAGATGATTTTATCGATGCCAAAACGTTCGAAGAGTTAAAAATGCCGCTGACAATCAACGCCACCGAACTGATTGACGGGCGCAACGTCTATTTCAATACCGGAACGTTGGTCGATAAGGTGGTGGCATCGGCCAGCGTGCCCATTTTTCTGACGCCGCAGGAGATCGACGGCAAAGTGTACGTCGATGGTGGCATTTTTTGCAATATGCCGGCTTCGGTCATTCGCCACGATTGCGATTTTCTGATTGGCGTACACGTCAATCAGATTGTTACCGACGGCTCCATCGACAATGTATTCGACGTGATGGAACGGGTGTATAATCTCTCAATTCAGTCGAGCACAGTGGCCGAAAAACGTCAGTGCGACCTTGTAATCGAGCCGGTCAAAGCACGCAATTTCGGCATGTTCGACATATCGAAAACACAGCAAATTTTTGATATTGGTTACGAGGCTGCTATGCGCAAACTGACTCAACCCGATGTGCAGCAACTGATAGAACCGTTGCGAAGAGGCATTATGCCGTAATCGGGATAGACTATTCGGCGATGTCTGTATCGTTTTCGGTTGGACAGCCCGCGTCGGCATTAAACCATTCCGGAATATCGAATTTCTGCGTGGCGTCGTAGCCTAACGTGTTGTCTTGCAGCACTTTGTTCATGTATTTAGCCCAAATAGGCAGTGCCATGCTGGCGCCTTGTCCTTCGGCCATGTTGCTGAAGTGTACGCCACGATCTTCCCAACCGACCCACACGCCCGACACAAGTGTCGGTGTGAAACCGATGAACCAACCATCGGAGTTGTTTTGCGTCGTTCCTGTTTTGCAGCCGGCCGGCGCTTGCACGTTGTATTTGTAGCGCACGCGCACGCCGGTGCCGTGGTCCATCACGCTGGTCAGCATGTTTATCATTTTGTACGATGTCTCTTCGTTGATGACTTCGGTGGTGGTAGGTGTAAACGAGGCGATGAGGTTGCCGTTGTTGTCTTCGATGCGTGTTACATAGATGGGGTTGATGCGTATGCCTTTGTTCGGGAATGTGGTGTAGGCATCGACCATTTCGGCGACGGATACTTCGCACGGCCCGAGACAGAGTGAATAGTCGGGCACGATTTCGCCGCGCAGCCCGAACGAACGCAGTATGTTTGCAAATTGTTTGGGTGTTGTCAGTTGGCTGATGACGTAGGCGCTAATCCAGTTGTTGGATGTGGTCAAGCCCCAGCGCAGGGTTACTTCTTCGCCGATGTGGGTTTTGCCGCTGTTGCGTGGCGACCATTCGCTGCCATCGCCGGCTATGAGCGTAATTGGCTGATTGATAGTCTTGTCGCACGGCCAATAACCTTCGCTCATGGCTTGCGTGTAGAGGTAGGGCTTGATGGTGGAACCGACTTGGCGCCGCCCGATGTTGACCATGTCGTATTGGAAATGGCTGAAGTCGGGGCCGCCGACGTAGGCTTTCACATAGCCGTTGCTCGGGTCCATCGACATGAAACCGCAGCGCGCAAAACTTTTGATGTAGCGTATCGAGTCGAGCGGTGTCATTACGGTGTCGATGTTGCCGTCGTAGGCGAAAACCGACATTTCGACCGGCGTGTTGAATGCTTTTTGTATCTCGGCGTCGGTGGCGTGCGCTTTTTTCATGGCGCGATAGCGGTCGGTTTGCCGCATAGCCTGATTCATTATTTGTTCAATCTCTTGGTCGGTCAGATTGTTGGCAAATGGGGCTTTTTTGCGTCCTTTCTGCTCTTTGAAGAATGTTTTTTGCAGTTCTTGAATGTGTTCGGCTACGGCCTCTTCGGCATATTGTTGCATGCGCGAGTCGATGGCGGTGTAAATTTTCAGACCATCGGCGTAGATGTTGTATTTCGAGCCGTCCGATTTCGGATTTTTTTCGATGAAACCATACAACGGGTCTTCTGCCCACGCGATGGAGTCCATATAGTAGCGACCGTATGGCGCGAGTTGCCATTGGGCGTAATTGGAGCGCTTGGGTTCTTTGGCAGTCAGCATCAGGCGCAGATATTCGCGGAAATAGGGTGCCAGGCCGAGTTTATGATCCACTTTGTGGTAATTCAGCACCAGCGGTATCTGTTTCAGCGAGTCGAATTCGGCTTCGGTGATGTAGTCGCTTTTCAGCATTTGCCCGAGCACGACGTTGCGGCGTTGTTGTGTGCGTTCGTTGCGACGTACGGGGTTGAACAGCGCTGGATTTTTGCACATGCCCACCAACGTGGCAGCCTCTTCGATGGTCAAATCTTTGGGCAATTTGCCGAAATAGACTTGCGCGGCTGTTTTGATGCCGACGGCGTTGTTCAGAAAATCGAATTTGTTGAGGTACATGGTCAGAATTTCCTCTTTCGTGTACAACCGTTCCAACTGTACGGCAATGACCCATTCGATGGGTTTTTGCAGTGCGCGCTGAAAGATGTTGGTGGCCGGTGGCGAATAGAGTTGTTTGGCCAACTGTTGCGTGATGGTCGAACCGCCGCCCGCGTTTTTGCGTTGCAGCAAGCCGCGCACTACCAACACGCGCATCAGGGCTTGTCCGTCGATGCCCGAATGGTCGTAGAAACGTTCGTCTTCGGTAGCCACCAGGGCGCGTATCACAAAAGGCGATATTTCGTCGTAACGCGTTGTGATGCGGTTGTCGGTGGCGGTGAAAAACGTGCCTAACAACTGCATGTCGGCCGAATAAATTTCGGTGGCATATTTGTTTTTCGGATTTTGCAACTCGCTGATAGCGGGCATGTAGCCAATCCACCCTTTGGTGATGGCCAGAAAGATGAAGGCTACAATGGCGATGCCGCACAAAAATAGCGACCAAAACCAGAGTGCAAATCGCTTTTTCTGCGATGATGTGATACCGGAGTCCTTTTTTACAACCATAAAATTAGTGTTGGATTAGTTGAATGTGCAAAGATAAATAAAATCTGCGAAATGTTCAAACATATACTTTTTTTTGTGCATTAAAAAAAAATGTGTACCTTTGCAACGTTGCAAAGGCAATATTTTATTAACAAAGCATTGACTATTATTCGCATTCAAAACAAAAGCGTCAGAAACTCTTGATTTGAACTAAATCGAAGAATAGCAATTTCACGGAATAGCGACAGCATTTCTGTACTATCACAAGAAGTTAATGTTTGCACCTATAGGTGTAAACAATCTGTGTGGTAGGCGGGGTTTTCTGACGCTCCCCGTGAATGCGATAGAGAAGTTTGCACCTTCTTCGTTTTCTTCTGTTTCATAAGTGATTGATAGTAATGCGCAAAAACTATCAATCAAAATGGAACGACCCTCCTTATTTAATTCTTCTTTGGTAAAAGAACCATTCGTTATTTACGAACGTTCTATGAATGCCGATTGTGCAGTCTTGCATGATTTGGATGCGTTTGGCGATTTTCAAAAACGCTTTCAACTGTTAGCCCAAAAACATCCTAAATTGATTATAAATACCCTTTCTAACATTTTTACGATGCGTTTAATTGGGAATAAAACACATGGTGACTTGGCAGAAATTGGAATGGCAGAGTTTATTCACCAATTTATGTATGATTACGATAGTATACATGTTGGCAAGGATTTATTTCGGGCAAAAGAACACGAAGAAGATATTGTAATAATAAATGAATTAAATCAACAAAAAATACCGGTTAGTTTAAAAGCCTATGGAGATGGACCATTGCAACTTTCCACCGACAAAGATTCTTTGCTTTTCCCTAAATTAAAAGAATATGGAAATGAAATTATAGGTGAAAAAATCCAAGAATTATTTTCTTCAGAAGCATTTGCTGGACTTAATGCCGTAAATGTAATGCCTTTAATTTATCGGGAAAAACAAATGCAGTGTAATATTATGGTGTTTGACTTTGAAAAAATGCGTCAACAAACACAAAAAATAGTGTTACTTGCTGAAGGTGATAAATATGATAATGGATCAAAATCTATAATTAAAGGAAAGGGGAGAAAACACCCTATTTATATGTTTTTGGATCATAACGGAGAATATATTTGTGAAGTCCGTTATGGTAATGCAACTGCTAATGCTTTGCAAAGAGGTTTTTGGACACACACACAACATGCATCGTCTTATTTTAATAGTTTAACAAATGGTTGGATTTCATACTCTCATAATGAAACCCTTGTGAAGTTGTTTCGATTAGCATTGAATAGTACAGAAAATGGACACAAATTAGCCAACGATATTTTACAAAAGGATATTGATAACTTATTTCAGAACGTATGATGAATAGACAACATGATTTGTTCGGAAAGTTATCAGATGTTCCGAAAACAGAAGGGATAAAATACACAGGTTCGAAACTAAAAATACTCCCATATATTTTACATTCAATAGAAAATTTACAGATTGGAACAGCATTAGATGCGTTTTCTGGTACAACCCGAGTGTCTCAAATGTTTGCTCAAATGGGTTTTGATACAACAGCCAATGATATATCTGAATGGTCTGAAGTTTTTGCTACATGTTATTTGTTGTCGACAAAACCGGATTCTTTTTATCAGCCCTTTATAGATGATTTAAATTCTCTTGATGGAGTATATGGTTGGTTTTCTGAAAAATATGGTGGAGAACTTGAAGAGGCAAAGAAACCTTTTCAACTTCATAATACGATGAAGTTAGATGCAATTCGGAATAAAATTGACGAATATAATTTGGAATGGGTAGATAAGTGTGTATTGTTGACAAGTCTGATTTATGCAATGGACGAAGTTGATAATACATTAGGACATTATGCTGCGTATTTATCAAAATGGTCTCCTCGCTCTTTTAATACAATGACATTAAAGTTACCACAACGTTTCTCTGTACATTCTTCCAACAAAGTGATAAAAGGAGATGTGTTTGATATTATTGGTAATTATCACGATTTAGTATATTTCGATCCCCCTTATGGATCAAATAATGAAAAAATGCCACCGAGCCGTGTGCGTTATGCTTCTTATTATCACATTTGGAAAACAATTATTCTTAATGATCGCCCTGAAGTTTTTGGTAAAGCAAATCGAAGAATCGATACACGAGATACGATTGCCGGTTCTGTGTTTGAAGAATTTAGAAAAAATGATAAGGGAACTTTTATCGCTATGGAAGCAATAAAAGAAATGATAGAGAAAACTAATGCTCGTTATATTCTCTTATCGTATGGTTCTGGAGGGCGAGCGACAAAATCAGAGTTGTTTGACATTATTAATACTCATGGGAAATTGATTTCCGCACAAGAAATAGATTATAAACGTAATGTGATGGGAAATATGAAATGGACTAACGAGTGGGTGAATGATGATGGGAAGTATAAAGAGTATTTGTTTTTAATGGAAAAATAATACGCATTTGGGAGTTCGTAATTTGGTAATTTTCTTTGCGATCAAAATGCCTATAGTCGGATTTACTGCATGGTCGAAAATTGGCGCACAATATCGCCGGCGTAGGTTTTGGATACGGGCACTGCATCGACACCGGCAATGTCTATTTCGGCCAGAATGCCGTCGGCTTCGCGCTTGAGCAGTTTGACGCGTTTCAGATTGACAAAATACGAGCGGTGGCAGCGCACAATGCCGTTGGCAGCGCACGCCTCTTCGATGCCTTTCATCGTGTTGCGCAGGCTGTAACGCACCACTTTGCCTGCATTCTCGTAAGTGATGTTCACATAGTTACCGGCCGATTCGATGTAAATAAGGCGGTCGGCATCGACCACCAATTTCACGTTGTTTTTGTCGTCGGCGAAACGCACGGCGTTTTGATTGGCGCGCTCGACGCCGGTTTTCAGGTCGGCTATCACCGATACGCTTTGCGCCAACTGCCGGCTGCAGGCCGTTTTCTCGAAATAGAGCCATAATGTGCCGTACGGAAATATCATCGACAGGGCAGCGCACAGCAGTATTTTTGGCAATAGTTCGAAGTAACCGCAGTGGGCGTGCAGACACAAAAACAAATCGCAAAACAGGCACATCACTATTAACTCGCACAACAGCCAAATGGCGTGCTCGACGATGCTCAGGTGGTTGTGCCGTGTGGTGAAGTAGAGGATAAGCCGACTGCCAACGGTTACACCAAACACGATGGCGGCCAATATGGATAGGCGAAATGTGGATGATGAATTCCACAGGGCATCGTAGTTATAGCCGAACGTGGGTGTATAAATAATCGGGAACAGAAATGTCCATAGTGTGATGCACACGACCCAAATGACCATATATTTGGGTTGATAAAACAGATTGGCAATCTTTTTCATGCGAATGTTGCTTTTTTGGTGGTTTTTGGTGGTGCAAAGGTACACTATTTTTGCCGAATTTCATCATTTTTGACACCAAAAGTATGGGATAAAATGTGTTTTATGCAATTTTTTATCCTAAATAAGCGTCAAACGGCACCAAAAAACGCATTTTGTGTCATTTTTCGGCACCCGTTACATTTTTTTGGGGAGTGATTGTTTTCTGCCTACTTTTGCAGCGATAAAACTTTTTGTTTCACGCATCAAAATACACAAAAATCATGGCAAAAATCATAACTTTTGGCGATTCGATTATGAAAGGTGTCGTTGCCGAACCTCAAGCGATAGGTGGCGGCGTAGTGAAATATCGGGTTACCGACCAATCGTTTGTGGCGCGTTGCGCACGCAGGCTGGGTTTCCCGATTGATAATTTGGCACGCTTTGGCAGTACCATTGCGCATGGTCTGAAAAACCTCGACCGTTATAGTGGTGTTATCGCGGCCGGCGATTATGTGGTGCTCGAATTTGGCGGTAACGATTGTAACTTCGATTGGAAAGCGGTGGCTGCCAATCCGTATGCTGCCCATCGTCCGTTTACGCCTCTCGGCACCTTTCGGCAAGGCTATGCCGCGGCGATAGAGCGGGTGCGCGGTTTGGGCGCACAGCCTGTGTTACTGTCGTTGCCGCCTATCGACGGGCAGTTGTTTTTCGATCATATTTGTCAAAATCTCGACCGCAGCAACATCATGCAGTTTGTGGGCGACGATGTGCATTACATTCAAAATTGGCACGAACAATATAATCTGGAGGTGTTCAAATTGGCGTGTGATGCGCATGTGCCGATTATCGACATCAGCACCACGTTTTTGGAACAGCGGCGCTTGAGTGCGTTCTATTGTGCCGATGGTATGCACCCCAACGAAATCGGCCATCAATTGATAGCCGATGCCATTATGCAATATGTGTCCGCCGGCACTGCGTTTGGTGGTGGCGATGTGTTGCACGTCTCGGCCTGACTGTCGGTTTTATGCGATTGATTATCTAATTGAAAATCAACTTATTAGTCTTTCTTGGCGTGCATGCTCGCTATCACGAAATAGCCTATCAGCAGCAGGTAGGCTATGACGCCGCAGATGGCGGCACCGTTGCTCTCTGCCCATTGCGGCATGTAGAGGTCGATGTCGGCAAATTTGAGTGCCGCACTTACCACGCCCATCAGTGCGCCGCCGGCTATCAGTCCCGATGCGATGAGTGTGCCACGCTCTTGGCGTGCTTGGTTGAGGGCAGTGTCTTTCGAGCGCGACGACACAAACCAACTAATCAGTCCGCCGACCACAAGCGGCGTGTTGAGCGGCAGCGGTATGAACATGCCGAGTGCAAAGGCTAATACAGGTACACCTAAAATATTGAGTAACAGTGCCAAAACGGCTCCGATGCCGTAGAGTAACCACGGTGCGCCTTGTCCCATCATCAGCGGCTCGATGACGGCTGCCATGGCGTTGGCTTGCGGTGCCACGAGCGCGTTGTCGCCGGTGAAACCATAGGTTTTGTTCAAAATGATGATGACGCCGCCGACTGTTGCTGCCGAAACGAGTGTGCCGAGAAATTTCCACGTCTCCTGCTTGGCCGGTGTGTTGCCAATCCAATAGCCGATTTTGAGGTCGGTAACGAATCCGCCGGCCATCGACAAGGCGGTGCATACCACACCACCAATGACCATGGCGGCTACCATGCCGTCGGTGCCGTTCAGTCCGACGGCCACCAACACTACCGATGCAATGATGAGAGTCATCAGGGTCATGCCCGATACCGGATTCGATCCCACGATGGCGATGGCGTTGGCTGCCACGGTGGTGAACAGAAACGCAATGACAGCCACGACGACGAAGGCGATAATCGATTGGAATAGATTGTGAATGACGCCAAAATAGAAAAATAAGAGTGTGATGACAAGTGCGGCAGCCATGGCGATGACAATGAATTTCATCGACAAGTCGCGCTCGGTGCGCGGAACGGCCGTAGCAATGGCTTTGCCTTTGCTGCCAAGTTCGCGGCCGGCCAATCCGACCGCACTTTTGATCACGCCCCACGATTTAACGATGCCGATGATGCCTGCCATGGCGATGGCACCGATGCCGATATAACGCGCGTAGTTGCTGAAAATCCATTCGGGCTGCATCTGGCTGAGCATCACGGAGTCTTGTGTCGTCATGCCGAGCAGCGGCACGATGAACCACCACACGAACAGCGAACCGGCGCAGATGATGAGGCTGTATTTCAGTCCGACGATGTAGCCCAATCCGAGTACGGCGGCGCCGGTGTTTATCGAAAAGGTCAGTTTGGCTTTTTGGGCAATGGCTTCGCCCCACGGAATCATGCGCGAGGTGAGTGTTTCGCTCCATGCTCCGAATGTAGCCACCACAAAGTCGTACAAGCCGCCGATGCCGGCTGCCCAAATGAGCGGTTTGGCTTGGCTGCCGCCTTTTTCACCCGATACGAGTACTTGCGTAGTGGCGGTGGCTTCGGGGAACGGGTATTTGCCGTGCATGTCGCTGACGAAATATTTGCGGAACGGTATCAAAAATAAGATGCCCAAGATGCCGCCCAACAGCGAACTCAAAAAGACTTGCATGAAACTGACTGTGATGTCGGGATATTTGGCTTGCAGAATGTAGAGGGCGGGCAGCGTAAAAATGGCGCCGGCCACGATGACACCCGAACTTGCCCCGATAGATTGTATGATGACGTTTTCGCCGAGCGCATTTTTGCGACGTGTGGCGCTCGATAGTCCCACGGCGATGATGGCGATGGGAATGGCGGCTTCGAACACTTGTCCGACCTTGAGCCCGAGGTAGGCGGCTGCTGCCGAAAAGAGCACAGCCATCACAATGCCGCAGGTTACAGAATAGAGACTGATTTCGGGAATTTGCTTGTCGGCAGGCAAAATAGGTTGGTATTTTTCGCCCTGTTTCAGCTCGCGATTGGCGTTTTCGGGCAATTTGATTTCTTGTTGTTCCATAGTGTGTGTTGTTAGTTATGTTTTGTTTTTTTTTGATTAGTACGGCACTGTGTTGTCTTGCGGCGGCAGTGTGTATGCCTCGATGGGTGGTGGTGCCTGCATCGGGTCGTTGATGCGCGATGCGAGTGTTCCGCTTTGATATACATCGTCCTCTTCGTTCATAAATCGGGCATATTCGTGTTTGAAACGCAAATCGATGTCGGCAGTGGCACCATTACGGTGTTTGGCAATGATGATTTGGGCGATGCCGCGCAGATCTTTTTTCGTGTTCGGGTCTTCAAAAATCTTGTAGTAGTCGGGGCGGTGGATGAAACATACCATGTCGGCATCTTGTTCGATGGCGCCCGATTCGCGCAAGTCGCTCAGTTGCGGTTTTTTGCCGTCGATGCTGCCTTTGTCGCCGCGGTTTTCGACGTTACGGTTCAACTGCGACAGGGCGATAATCGGTATGTCCAACTCTTTGGCCAAGCCTTTGAGCGATCGCGAAATGGTGCTGACCTCCTGCTCACGACTTTGGAAACGCATACCCGAGGCGTTCATCAGTTGCAGGTAGTCGATGATGATGATTTGTATGTCGTGTTCCTCTTTCAGGCGGCGCGCTTTGGTCTGAAATTCCAAAATGGAGAGGCTCGGCGTGTCGTCGATGTAGATGGGCGCACCTTGCAGTTGTGGCAGTTTGGCGTCCAATTGTTTCCATTCGTGCTGCTCGAGGTCGCCTTTCTTCAGTTTGTCGCTCGTGATGGAACATACATTGACAATCAGGCGGTTGACCAACTGCACGCTCGACATTTCGAGCGAAAAGATGGCTGTCGGTATGCGTTTGTCCACCGCCATGTTTTTGGCCATCGATAGCACGAATGCGGTTTTGCCCATGGCCGGTCGTGCGGCGATGATGACAAGGTCGGATTTTTGCCAACCGGATGTGATGTTGTCCAATTTGGAGAATCCGCTCGGTATGCCGCTCATGCCACCGACGCAGGCAGCCGCTTTTTTGAGGCGTTCGATGGCTTCTTCGATGATCGGGTCGATTTGCGTAACGCCTTTTTTCAGTCGGTTTTGCGATAGGTCGAAGATGCGTCCTTCGGCGTCCTGAAGCAGGTCTTCGATGTCGGCGCTCTCTTCGTAGGCTTTGGATTGCATGTCGCTGCAGATGCCGATGAGTTCGCGCGCCATGTGTTTCTGTACGAGAATTTGCGCATGATATACGATGTGTGCCGACGAAGCGATTTTGGCTGTCAGCAGAGCGATGTTGTAGGTGCCGCCAATATCTTCTAACGTGCCATCTTTGCGCAGTTGCTCGGTTACGGTGTGTATATCGATTGGGTGCCGATTGCCGTAGAGTGCCATGATGGCTCGGTAGATGAGTTGGTGTTCGCGTTTATAAAAGGTGTTTTCGCTGATCAAATCGACGACTTTGTCCATGGCGGTGCTGTCGATCATGAGTGCACCGAGCACCGATTCTTCGATTTCGGTGGCGCTTGGCGGCATTTTGCCGTAGTCGGCGGCGTTTGTGGCGCCGGTTTTCTTGGTGTTTTTCGAAGCTGTTTTTGTCGATTCCATACGATTCAAACTGTGTTGCGTGTTGGTGGTCTTGTGTTATGTTGCTCGTTATTAGCGTGTTAGGTGTGCGCTTTTAACGGCTGATCATTTGGCATCAAAAGTAGTGCTTTTTGCGCAGATGGATGGGCGTGCGTGCGTGATTTTTGTACAAGAGGTATCAACAGGTTTTTCAACCGTTTTGCGCGTTTATTGACAACTTTTTTACAAGTTATCAACAGGTTATTAACACTGCGCGATTACTTTTGACCCGTCAGTTGGCGGTAGCGGGTGAGTGCCATTTGGTAGTCGATGTGGGCGTCGTTGCGTTGGTCGGTGGCCTGTTGCAACAGGGTTTGGGCTTCGAGCAGTTCGGAGAGCGGAATGAACCCGGCTTGGTAGTTTTGCGTGGCAATGTCGAGATTTTGTCGGGCATTGTCGCACGTTTCGTCGGCAAGGTCGATTTGGGCGTATGCTTCGAGCAGGTCGTTCCACGCTTTTTGCGTTTGCAACTGCATTTGCTCGGTCATGTGGCGTCGGTTGTTTTCGGCTATTTGCACTTTTTTGTTGTGCGCGGTCAGTTTGTGGCCTGTCGCCCACCAGTCGGTGAGCGGTATCTGTATGGTGGCGAGCAACATCCCGTTAAGTCCGCCCGAATAGTCCCACAAATGGCTGTAGCCGTAGTTTGCCACCAAAGCTATTTGCGGCAGGGTTTCGCCCAAAGTCATTTTGCGTTGCAGTTGTTCGGATTTGACGCCGAGTTCGAGCAGACGTGTTTCGGTGCGCTGTGCCACGGCTTCATCGGTCGGCAGATAAACATCGAACGGAGCGATTGTTGCGTCGGACAGTGTGTCGGTCAGCATAAGCGTGTCGGTGTAGTCGATGCCGATGGCTTGGCACAAGGCCATTTTGGCCAAAGCGATGCCGTTGTCGAGCGTTAATTGTTTGGATTTCAGTTCGTTTTGTTTGAGCGATATTTTCAGCCATTCGTTTTGTGTGGCAAGTCCGGCAGCAATGGCGCCGCTCAGGTCGTGTGCCAGCGTATCGACCAAAAGTTGTGCCTGTTGCAGTGTTTTGCGTTTTTCTTGCAGCGAAATCACGAGCCAATAACTCTCCTCGGTTTGTTGCAGCATTTCCTGTATGGCCATGTCGTGTTGCGCTTCGGCGGCTTCGACGCCGAGTGCGGCCAATTTATTGCCGTTGACGATGCGACCGCCGGCAAAAATTGGCTGTGTGGCTGTGATGTTTGCCGCGTAGCCGTTGTGGAAAAAACTCAAACGGTTTGGCAACCCGAGTGTGGCGCCGTATTCGGCATAAAACGTGTTGAGCAGCGCGCGCACGTTGGCGTTTGGCACGTCGTTGATGCCGACTTCGAGCAGTGGATTCAGTGCATGATAGCCGATGCCGGAGAGTTTCAGATTCGGGAAATATTTGGTCAGGGCTTCGTTTTTGGTCTGTCGGGCAATGTCGATGTCGAGCGCAGCATTTTGCACCTTGGCATTGTTGCGCACGGCAAGGGTTTTGCACGAGTCGAGCGACAGCGTTTGAGCGTGTAGTCCGCCGATGCCGATGAGTAGAAATCCTATCAGAAAATATCGTTTTTTCATCGTGTTTTCTCTTTGTAAATTTGCCAATAAGCCACCGGCAACACCGTTACGACCAACGGCAGCGAAAAGATGGTGCCGAAACAAATCACCACGCCCATGGGCATCCACAGCGAGGTTTGTGCCACAATCATCGGAATGACGCCCAAAGCCGTCGTGGCCGATGTCAGAAAAATGGGGCGCATGCGGCGTTTACCGGCTTCGAATGCGGCTTCGCGGGCGGTTTTGTGCTGCTCGTTGCGGAGCATTTCGGCGTATTCGAACATGATGATGGCGTTGCGCACGATGATGCCGATGAGGCTGACTACGCCCAGCACGGCCGTGATGCTAAAGTCGAGTTGGAAAATCCACAATCCGAGGCAGGCACCGAAGATGCAGATGGCGCTCGCTGCCAACGACAGCAGGGCAATGTCGATTTTGGTAAAATGATAGACCAAAAAGACGAACAAGACCAAAATGGCGGCTGCCACGCTCCATATCAGTTCGGGAATCACGCCGTTGTTCATGCTGGTGAGGCCGCCGTACGAGATGTTTATGTCGTCGGGCAACGTGGGGCGAATCGCTTTGTCGATGTATTTCGTGATTTTTCTCATGCTTTGCGGTTGGCTGTAACCGTAGCGCAGGTCGCAACCGATGGTGATGCAGCGTATGCTGTTGCGCCGCGATATGGACGAGTGATGCCATTCGGGCGTGATGTCGGCAATTTGTCGCACGGGCACCCATACGCCGGGCAGCGCAGTCGGAATCAGCAGGTCGTTGAGTTGTGCCAATGCAAGCGTGTCGGCAAGGGTGGTGTAGAGCACCACCGGCACGCGGTAGTCGCCTTCCCAAACGGAAGTGAGCGTTTGTCCGTTCAGCGCGCTCGACAGATAAACCGATAGCATACTTTGCGTAACGCCGAGTCGGGTGGCTTCGTCGGTTTTCATGGTGATGCGCACGTTTTGCGTGGTTTCGTCGTAGTCGCTGTGCACCCATGTGAGTTCGGGCTGCGCGTTCAGGAAACGTTTCAGCGAATCGCCGACAACTTCCATTTTGTCCAAATCGTCGCCTGTCAGACGAATTTCGATGGGATTTTTCACCGCCTGATAGTCCATCTGTTTGAAACGGACGTAAGCGTTCGGGAAACGGTTTTCGTACAGCGGCGCATATTCTTGCAGAATGGCTCGCGTGGCCTCTTCGTCGGTGGTGTTTACTATGAATTGCGCATAACTTTTTTTTGCCATCTGCGGCGAATAGGTGGCGTGAAAACGCGGCGAAGCGCAGCCCACAAAGGCCGTTACCGACGTTACGCGCGTGTCGGCAAGCAGGGCGTGTTGTACGCTATCGACAACAGCCGCCGTTTGTTCCAAGGCGCTGCCGTCGGTCAGGTGAATTTCGACAGCGAAACAGTCGCGCTCGGCTTTCGGCATCATTTGCACATTCAGCCGCGTGAACAAAAACGCGCCCAGCCCGATGGCGGCAACCGCCGTACACAAAATGACGACAGGATGTCGAAAACAGCGCTCCAACAGCACGTTGTAGCCGTTTTGCAGCCCTTTGAAAAATTTGTTTTGCAGCCGTTCGAATTTATTGCCTTCCATTTTGCCGTTGCTGCTGCGGCGAATGAAGCGCGTACTCAGGTACGGAATGACCCACACGGCGTAAAAAATCGATGCCACGAGCGCAAACGTTACCGCCCACGGAAATAGTTGCACAAACTCGCCGAGCGGACCGGTGATGATGCCTGTCATGGGGAAAAACATGCCGCAAATCGACATCGTGGCAAGCGACATCGGCACGAACAACTGCCGTGTGCTTTCGGTGGCGGCAAACCAGCGCGAATGCCCCGTTTGAAGCATATCCACGTAGCCGTCGATGACGATGACCGAGTCGTCCACAATCATGCCCAGCACCACAATGAGCGCAGCCAACGTTACCGTATTCAGTTCGATGCCGAACAACGCCAAGGCGCCGAGCGTAATGGCGGTGCAGACAGGCACGCCCGAACCGGCAATCAGTGCCGTGCGCAGCGGGAAAAGCAGCATCATTACGGCAATGACCACGAGAATGGAGAAAACCAAATCGCGCAAAAACGACATCACCGATTTATCGACCACCTGTGGCTGGTTGGTGATGCGGTGTATCTGCACATCGGGTGGTAGAGTAGAGTGGGTTTCGTTCAAAATCTGTTCAACCTGCTCGCCGAAAGCCACAATGTTGTTGCCAGGGCACATCTCCATCGACACAATGACGGTGTGTTGTCCGTTGAATTGCACATATTTGTCGGGTTTGGCGTAGCGTCGCTCGATGTTGGCGATGTCGCGCAGGCGAATGCTGCTGCCGGTAGGGTCGGCATAGACGATTTGTTCGCCGATTTCGTATTCCGATCGATAGGGAATGGTAACCTGCACAAGTGTATTGCCACCGCCGTTTTGCAATGCGCCGCCGACGGTGCGGAAACCCTGTGTGGCGAGTTCGGCCAGCAGCACTTTTTGGTCGATGCCGTAGGCCGACAATTTTTCGGGGTCGATGGTGATGGCGATTTCTTCGTGTTGCTGTCCGAGAATTTTCAGATTGCCCATCGACGGAATGGCGCGCAGACGGTCGCAGAGTTGTTCGGCGTAATGTTCCAATTCGCGTGGCGTGCGTTCGGGCGATTCCACCGCCAACAGCATCGAAGCCGTGTTGCCGAAATCGTCCACAACCACCACTTCTAGCACGCCGGCGGGCAACGACGTCTTTTTGAAAAGCGACAGTCCGTGCCGAATTTTCGACCACACTTCGTCTTTGTTTTTAACATCGGTGCGCAACTCGGCAAACACATACACGATGCCGTCTTCCGACACGGAGTAGGTCAGGTCTTTGTTGATTTCTTGGTAGGTGAACAGGAAACGTTCGAGCGGTTTGGTAACCTGTTCTTCCACCTCTTGCGCCGTGGCTCCCGGATAGATGGCGGCTACAACGCCTTGTCGGATAGTGAATTGCGGAAACTCGTCTTTGTTCAGTCGCGGCAAGCAGTAGATGCCGCACGCCGCCAACGCCACAACCACCAAGAACACGATGTTGTGGTGCCGCATGGCTGCCGATATGTGGTCGCGTTTTTTCATTGTTGGCTTATTGGTTTTGAATATTGACAACGGCGCCGTCGTAGAGTTTTTGCTGCCCTTCGACGATGAGTGTGTCGCCTTGCGCTAATCCGTTGGTTATCAGCACACCGTTGGCTACAAACTGATCGGCTTCGACCATGCGTCTGACGGCATGCCCTTGCGCTACGCACCACACACTGATGCCGTCGGGGCGTGTTTGTACGGCTTTGCCGTCGATGACAAAACCGCCGGTGCTTGGCTGCGCCACATGCACTTTGCACACCATGCCCGGCAATAGTTGTTGGCGGGCGTTGTCGAGGGCAATTTTCACTTTGTAGGTATGCGCCATGCGATTGGCGGTGAGGCTGCGGTCGGTAATTTTTCCGGCAAACATTTGGTTGTTTAGCGCGGGCACTTCTATTTCTCCTTGGTCGCCCAATGCGATGGAGGCGATTTCGTTTTCGGGAACGGTGAATACCACTTGCACCTGCGTTACGTCGAGCAGTGTCATGGCCGATTGCCCCAGCAGCATATTTGCCCCGACTTTGGCGTTACAACTACCGATGATGCCGTCGCAAGGAGCGTATAAGTTGCAGTCGCTCAGTTGTTTGCGAGCAATGGCTTCCATTGAGCGTGCCTTTTCAAGGTTGGTTTGCATTTCCACCCATTTTACTTCGGCGATGCTGCCTTGGTCGTACACCTGTTTCAAACGTTTGTAGCCGTCTTCGGCCTGTGCCAATGCGGCTTTGGCTGCTGCGTGCGCGTTGCGTGCTTGTTGTTTGTCCACCGATGCCAGCAGGTCGCCTTTGCGGACATGGTCGCCTTCGCGTACAAATACTTGCTCGACGGTGCCTGCGGTGGCAAAACTCAACGATAGCGAGCTGTTTTCTTCCACTTCGCCCACATAGGTTCGTGTAATGCCGCTGTGCAGCGAATCGACCACGCTGATGCGTACATTGACGGGCGGTGGCGTTGTGTCGGCATCTTTTTTCTGCCATCTCGCACACGATGTCGGCAGCATCAATCCGCAAAGCGCGATGCCCCACAACGTCTGACAGATGATTTTATTTGATTGTTTCATAATTAGTTACGATTTGCAACAGTGATGATGTTGTCGCTGTAAAGCGTCGTTTCGTTGTCGTCGGATAGAGTGCCGTCGTACGTTTCGTGCAGTATGATGAGGTCGTCGTAGTAAGCTCCTGTGCCGCTAATAGTTATTTCGTAGGTACCAGCACCTTTGCCTGTCGTTATTGTCAATGTTTTGGTGTAGGGCTGCAATTCGATGGAGTCGGCCGATATGCGGGCGTATATGGTAGTGAGGCTGCCGCCCATCTCGTTCAGCACCAGCAGCACGCTGTCTTTGTCGGTGGCTTTCAAATCGACTACGTTCAACTGACCGATTTTGTCGGGCAGTTGGTAGGTTATCTCTTCGGTGTCGGTGCTGATGACAACACTGCCCGAAGTCTTGTACGAATAGTCGCCCGACAAAAGGCGTGCGTCGTTGCTACAGGCGCAGCAACCAATCAAAGTGAGAATAAAAATAAAGTTGCGTTTCATAGTGTTTTTTTTGTAATGTCTATTTTTGCAATATCTTCTATTTTGAGTGCAATATTTGGTGTGTGTAAGTGTTGCAGCAGGTGAATTTGTCCTACAATGCTGTCCACAATGATATTGACCAACAGGTTGTATGTTTTTTGGTAGGCATTGTATTTGTTTTGTACAAAAAACGTAACGCTCAAACTGCGCATGGTCATTTGCAGCATGTCGGCAAAAGCGATGGCGTTGGGGCGCAAGTGTACAAGTTGCTTGTCGGGATATTCGCTCCACAAGCAAATCAGTTGCCCGTATTCCCAACGCTCGAAGTCGGCGTACAACTCTTTCAATTTGTTGCTGCGCGTCTGCTCTGTATGCAATTCGTCGTTCAAAAACTGTTTGTACGAGGGCGATTGCGCCATCACGTCCATACGTTTCAGTAGGTAAGTTTTCAGCCGCTCGAGCGGTGCAAGGTCGCGTCGCTCGAAAATCGGTTGCAGACTCTCTTGTATTTTGCCGAGTTCTTGTTCGGCGACGGCGGTAAAGAGGTCTTCTTTGCCCGGAAAATGGTTGTAGAGCGAGCGTTTAGCTTTGTGTGCCGAGCGGGCGATGTCGTCCATCGATGTTTTGTCGAACCCGAATTTGGCGAATAATTTGCCGGCGGCTTCGATGATGTGCGCCCGTGTGTCGTCTATGTGTGTCATGGTTGTAATAATTGCACTAATTTCGTTTTCGGGTGCAAAATTACAATAATGTTTTTTATCGACCAAATTTTTGCCGCGTTTTTTTTTGCAGGAAAAATGGGGCTGACATGCACAAAAAAAACGAGGATACCTTGCTGTCGGTATGCTCGTTGAGTGGTTGCCGCAGCCGTTGTTATTCGGTAGGTGTTAAGGCGGATATGGCCTGTATGCTGACGACGCCTTCGCCATTCTGTTCGATGAGTGTGGCAAATTCGGTGGCCGACACCGGCATGGCTACGACACATTCATCGTTGGTTGCAAGGAAGCCTTCCTCGACGCGTTGGCTGTCGGTTTTACGTTGCATGTAGGCTGTGCCAAGCCGTAGCAGTTGCGCATTAAATTGTTTTTGCAGTCGGTCGGCTTGTTCGTAATCGGCTTGTGCCAATGCCGTAACTTGCTCGGACGTGGTGATGTGCATGCTGCGAAAGAACGGCAGGTAGCGCCTAAATGTGTTGTCGTCCATCTTGTTCCGATGCAGTTGCAGTGCGTGGCGCGCTTGCTCTATGTGTTGCTGTTGGTTGTGTGCCTGAACAAGCAGGTGCATCAGCGTTTCGTTGGAGTCGATGGAGTCCATCGCTGCAATGTCTTGCCAAGCACGTTGCATCGATTGTGCTTGTTGGCGCACGATGAACCAATCGTATATGGCTGATTCATAATCGATTTGCTGTAGTTGATTGAGCAGCCGGTTGGAAATGTTGTCGGTTTGCATATCGCGGTACAGTTGCTCGTAGATGTCGCGATGTGTGGTGGCAAATTGTTGTGTCCAACTATGATAATCCCACAAGGCAATATCGGTTTCAAGGAAGTTGGAATAGGTCAGCCCGTCGAGTCGGTAGAGGTCGATAGGCAGCCACACGAAATGGGCGGTGCGGTTGTTTTGAATCTCTTGGTATGCGTCGATATGTTGTGGAATAGTGGCGGATAAGGTTCGCAAACTATCCAACAGCAGGCTGTCGTGCGCCGAGAATAAGAGGTGCGCCATTTTTTCCTGCGTGTGCTGGTTCATAATGCGTGTGAATAGCGCGATGCACTCATTGTAGTTGTTTACCAAACGATTGAAGCGTGTGTAGATGCTGTCGGTTTCTTGCTCCTGTTGTTTGATGTCTTGGATGCGCTGGGGCAGGGCTGCATATTGCGATTTGTCGGCGGCAAAGTGCAGGCAGTTGCCGTAATAGAGTCGGGCAGAGTAGAGCAACCGTTTTCGCTCCTGATAGTCTGTGAGCGGGTCTTTGACCGTGCTGATTTGGTAAGCGAGGTCGCCTAATTTAGCGTATATTTTTGGTTCGTCGGTGAATAGTTGTTGCATATCGCGCAGATAGTACATGGCCATATCGGGCGCCAAGGCGTCGGCCTGCCGGAGTACGTCGTTGAGTTTTTGCCCGATGGTTGGCAAACCGACGGAGAGGCAGAATAGTATGATGATGCTTCTTTTTTTCATGATGCCAAAAATTTATTGTTCGTTGCTCAAAACTTTGAATTCGACACGGCGATTGCGTTCGCGGTTTTCGTCGGAATCGTTAGGTACTAACGGTCGGCGTTTGCCGTATCCGATGGTGTGAATGCGCTGCGGATGTATGCCGGCTTTGATAAGGTATCGCGCTACCGATTCGCCGCGTAGCGCTGATAGACGGTCGTTGTAGGCGTCGGAGCCGCGGTCGTCGGTGTGCGCCGATACTTCAATCTCCATCGTTGGGTTTTCCACCATCAGCAGACGCACTTTTTCCAATTCGTCGAACGATGTCTCCGATAGCAAATACGAGTTGTAGGCGAATTGTATGTTGCGCAGTTGTACGACCATATCTTTTTTTAACGGATGCAGTGCTACGACTATGTGCTGTATGGTGTCGGCAGCAGTAACGAAGGTGGTGTCGGCAAAGAAGTAGCCCCGCACCATACACGATAGGCTGCATACTTGTTGTTGGCGCAGATAGGTTTCGCCGGTGATGCTGCCTTGCAGTGTTTCGCCGGTTTCGGCATCGCGCAGGGTAACGCATACATGGGTCATTTTGGGCTGCATCGTAATGTCGAACTCCGATTGCGCAAAACGAATCGGTTTGCCGGTCGATAGGTCGATGGCGTAATCGTAGTAGCCGCGCTTGCTGCAAACGACGCGATAGTTGTTGTTCAGAGGCAGCGTGAGGTGGATATGTCCGAGACTGTCGATTGCATGTTTTGCTGACGATAATTGTTGCTCGGTAACGGGGTGTAGAATCGATACGCGGTCGATGACGAGTGGTGTGCGTTCTTTGGCATCGTACACGCCGATGGTCAGATTCAACTGTTTGGAAAGGGCAATGTCGGCGTGGTTTTCGTCGGTGATGTAGTAGTGCGAATAGTTGGGCGCACTGCAATCGATTCTGTACTCGCGCTTTTGTGGCAGGGCTATTCTGAAACGGCCTGTCGCCGGATGTGTGTGCGCTGTGAATAGTCGCTGCGCAGTCAGTGCGTCGTACACATCGACGGTGCCCTGAATGGCGCGTTGGGTCTGCTCGTCCACAATTCGGCCTGTCAATACACGGTATGGTTTGGCTTTGGCTGCTTTCGGCAACGGAATGGCAACCGGACGGTATGTCGTGTCTTTCCGTTGGCATATTTGTTCGGTTACTTGTAGAATTGAGTCGTTTTCCGACAGCAGGCATCCGCCGTATAGCGAACGATTGTCGGCCGAAAGCATCGGCTGCGGAATCAACCAATTGTTGGCGTCTATTTTTCGGGTGTAGTAGAGTGCGTAGTGCCCATCGCGGTGCGAGGTTTGTGTCCATCGCGAAAACAATAACGTTTCGCCATCGGGCAGCATCAGTGGCGCAATGTCGTTGTCGGACGATATGATGATGGGATCGCCGGCCTGCCATTGTTGGTCGCGCAAGGTGGCGCAAGTTATCTGCCGCGTTACGATGGTCTGCTTGCCTTGGCGGCGTGTGCGTTCGATTACATAATATAGATGCTCGCCGTCGGGTGCAATGGTCGGCCATAAATAGTGTACCGAATCGTTGGCCGGCGTGTCGAATAGCGGCGCCGGTTCGCTCCACATGGCCCTCTGATTGGTAACGACGTAGAGTCGGTATGTGCTTTGTTGAGGTGCCCGCGCAGACATGAATAATTGCAACGAATCGTATGCCAACGATTGATGTTGTACCGCCCAGCCTTGTCGCGTGAGATGCGCAAGTTGAGTGTTGCCGTGTACATCGTACACTTGTCCGTGTGCCACGATGGTCAGGCAGCAAAAACACAAAGTCAGATAAATAGTAACCGCACGCATAATAGTCCGAAATAAGTGGTTCGATTTGTAAAAATCGATGCAAATTTATAAAAAAATCTACATATATTCAATTTTTCGTCAAACAATCGGCAAAATTTGAAATTATAATATCAAAATTTGAAACTATAATATATGGTGTAATGAAAAATATTTGGTACATTTGCACAAAAAATATATTGACTTATGAGAATGCGCATTTTTTGTACTGTCGTTTGTTGCTGGTTGTGTGTGTTAGTCGGCCTGGCCGACACCTTCGACTGGCGGCGGGCGAATGTCTATTTCGTCATCACCGACCGTTTCTGCAACGGCGACCCGAGCAACGACCAACAATACGGTCGGCAGAACGACTACGGCTCGGAGCGGCTGAATGCCGCCACGTTCCACGGCGGGGACATA
>JBJECE010000004.1:0-3901 GCA_051870755.1 Paludibacteraceae bacterium
ACACGCATATCTCCGCCGAGAGTATCAACTGCCTCGGTTGCCGCACAGAAGGTGCGAAGTGCCATTACTGCGAAAAATTATGCCCTATTCGCAAGTGTGTTTTGCAGCGGGGATATACGCATTGCGGCGAATGTTCCGAGATGGAAAATTGTGCGATGCTGTACGCCATTCACAAAAATGCACCTACGGCCAAAAATCATTTGCAAGAGATTGATTTTACCATTCGTTTGGAACAACCTGCCGATTATCGCGCCGCCGAATTTCTCACCCGCGAAGCGTTTTGGGACGTCTATCGCCCGGGCTGCCACGAGCATTTCGTACTTCACAGTTTCCGCGACCGCCCCGAGTACATTCCCGAGTTGGCGTTCGTCATGGAGAAAGGTGACGAACTCATCGGGCATATCATGTTCGTTCGCGCCACGCTTGCACCTATCGCCGATGCGGCATCGGGCAAACAACTTCCGATTGCCACATTCGGTCCCATCAGCATTGCGCCGAAATACCAACGTCAAGGTTACGGCTTGAAACTGCTGCAATATGCTTTGGACCGCGCTCGCGAAATGGGCATCGGCGTTGTCTGCATGGAGGGCAACATCGACTTCTACAAGCACGCGGGGTTTCAGGTGGCGAGCCGCCTCGGCATTCACTACCACGGCGACCCCCTCGACACCGAAGTGCCCTATTTCCTCGCACAGGAATTGACAGAGGGTTATTTGCAAGGCAAAGAATACATTTATGCCACGCCGCACGGCTATTTTGCCGTTGCGGAGCAGCCCGAAGCCTTCGCCAAGTACGAGACCACCTTTCCGCACAAAGAAAAACATGTATTACCAACGCAACTTTTTGCAGAATAGATAGCACAAAAAATGAAAAAAGATACCTTGCTCATCGTCCTCATCGTGTTATTGTTAACCGCCGGCATAGTGTGCCTTTGCATATCGATGTTTGGCGAAACAACGACCGACAATCATCCGTTACCCATAGCGTTAGCCTGCATTTTTGTGGCTAACATGTTAGTTGTAGTCCGAAATCGTAAAAAAACAAAGCAATGAAAGCGAAAATCTTGTCATTACTGTTACTGCTTTGTTCGACGATGGCATTTGCCGTTCGGCATCCATACGTCAGGACAGAAGAAGGCGTCGAACTAATGGAACTTGTGGCGCGTTTTGCCGACAATAGCGTGTTCAACGACTCGTTGGCACCACGTTATCAGCACGATTGTGATTCATTTTTTGCGGCGTGGAAAAATCATCCGGTCGTAGAATGGATGCAGGCGCAATTGCCGGTCTATGGCATCGGCTACGACGCCGTGCCATGGTTAGGCACGCATATCGAATGGACGCGCGATGGATTTTGCATTGTGCCACATGCCGACACACAATACAAACGTTGGCCCAAGAAAGCGTTGAAAGCGTTTTTGCCGCTGTTGTCCGATTTTTATCGCCAAAGCAACTTTTCGGAATTTTACCGCGACCACGCACCCATGTACCAAACCGCCGTCGATTCCGTGCGCAGCAACATAGCCGAATACATCGATCTCGATTGGTTTGCCGAATTTTTCGATGCGCCACAAACGGTGGAGTTCGGCATCATTGTCGGACTGAACAACGGCGGCGGCAGTTTTGGCATCGAACGCACCCGCATCGGGCAAACACCCGAAAAAATTGCCGTTTTGCTCTATGCCGAGCGCGCCGACGGCACGCCTTGGTACAGCCGACACAGCGAAGAAGACAAAATCCTTGTGCACGAGTTTTGCCATTCGTACATCGTACCCGACAAAAAGCAGAAGAAAATCGGTCAAAAACTGCTTGCCGAACATCGCAAAACGCTGAATGCCATGGGCTATGGCACTTGGGAAAATGTCGTCGAAGAGACGCTCGTGCGCGCCTCCGTCATTCGCTACCTTATCGACCACAACTATACCGACGATGAAGTGCGGGAAGAAATTAAGAATCAGCACAAATTCTATGGTTTTGTGTGGTTGCCGACCGCGATTGAATGGTACAAAAACAATAATGTATTGTCGCTGTTCGACGATGAATCATTTGGTAATAAATAATTATAAATCAATCAATTAAAAAATCAAAAAAAACAATGAAAAAATCAACAAAAATGACAACACTTGTAATGACAATGCTGCTTTCGGCAGCAACGATGGTTGGTTGCTCATGCCGTTACGAAACGGTAACATTGGCCGGCGTGAACGACGAACAACATTTTGCCGTATCGGAATTTGCGAATCTCAACGTGAGCAGCGCCCTCGAAGTGATTGTGTGCGACAGCGTTACGGACATGGTGGTAACCGCCGACCGCAATCTGTTGCCCTATTTGCGAATATCGCAAACCGGCAAAAGCTTGTCGATAGGTTATCCGTGCGGACTGAATTGGATAGGAAACGCCTCCACGCGCGTGCTGATTCCGTCGCAGAAAGGACTGCAAAAATTGGCAGTTTCGGGCGCATCGCATGTTACGATAGAGCGCACGATTGACGCATCGGAAGTTGATATTGACCTATCGGGCGCATCGGTGTTGAATGCCGACATAGCCGCCCAAGAAGCCGACATTAACGTTTCGGGCAGTTCGATAGTCAATCTGCAAGGCAGCATCAATCGATTGGAAGTCGGCATCAGTGGTGCATCGCAACTTGTATCCGAAAAATCCGATGACAAATATCTGCTGCATGCAAGCGAGATAAAAGGTACATTGTCGGGCAGCAGCCACTTGTATGTGCATAGCGATGGCGCCATTCGCTGCAACGTATCGGGCGCAAGTGTCATTTTCTACACCGGCTCGGCCACGACCGCCGATTCCAATTGTACCGGTGCATCGCTCATCATCAACGAATAGCAAGCCATGCCGCCTATTATCGAATCGAATCGTCTGCTGTTGCGGCCTTGGTTGGATGCCGATGCCGAGATGCTGTTCCGCCACGCCTGCGACCCCGATGTGGGGCCGCGGGCAGGCTGGGCGCCGCACCACTCCGTTGGGGAGAGTAGGCACATCATCCGCACCGTCTTTTGCGACGACACTACATGGGCTATCGTGCTGAAAGAGAGTAATTTGCTTGTAGGCGCTATCGGTTACGGACCATCCTGCGAGTGCAATTTGCCGGCTTTTCCCGACGAGCCAACGGTTGGCTATTGGGTGGGCAAACCCTTTTGGAATCAAGGCATTTGCACCGAAGCCCTGCAACTTATGGTTGAGCATATTCGCCGCACAACTATTCTGTTGTCGCTCATCAGCGGCCATTTTACAGACAATCCCGCCTCGGGCAGAGTGATGGAGAAATGCGGTTTCCTTCCCACAGGCGACATCTGCTACGATGACACGCTTTATAATGGTGAAAACCGCCCCATCCGCGTGCTGCGATTAACTTTATAAAATCAGAACGACCTATGAACCTACTGATTATCAACGGCAGTCCGAAAAAGAACGGACTGATTGCCAAAATGCTGGACATCATGCGCGAGGACGCGACCAAAGCCGGTGTTCACATCACAGAAATCTACGCCAACGACCTGCATATCAAGCCCTGCATGGGCTGCATGGCATGCCGCAGCAAGAACCGTTGCGTACTGCCCGAGGACGATGCGCAGCGCGTGCTGCAACTGCTAACCCAAGCCGACGCGATAGTGATTGGTGCACCCTGCTTCTGGGGCAACATCCCGGGGCAACTCAAACTGCTCTTCGACCGTATCGTCTATGGCATGATGCGCGACACACCCCGCTTCCCCGAGCCGCTGATGAAAGGCAAGAAAGCCGTCTTCATCAGCACCTGCACCACCCCCTTCCCCTTCAATATCCTTATGAACCAGTCCCACGGAGCCATCCGCGCACTGAAAGAAATCGGACACTATTCGGGCTGGGACATCGTTGCCACCATCGAGCGCGGCGGCGTCCA
>JBJECE010000005.1:0-19018 GCA_051870755.1 Paludibacteraceae bacterium
CGCTCACCACGCTATGTTCTTATGGTAGCGGGCTGCTGATTGCTCGCGAAGAGCCCAATCGTACGGGGGGGGGGGATTCTTCGCACGAGGATACTGCTCGGATAGCAGATAGTCAGGCTCTGATAGAAGGGTGCGGCCTGGAGACCGCACCTCCTTTGCGGAAGAAGTTCTGGCTTTGGGCGAATGTGCTGCTGAACCTCGGTATCTTAGGTGTTTTCAAGTATTACGATTTCTTTGTCGAGTCGTTTGCTCGGCTGTTTGGAGTGGATGCAGAGACGCATCTGCTGCACTTGGTGTTGCCTGTGGGGATTAGTTTCTATACCTTCCAGGCGTTGTCTTATTCCATTGATGTGTATAAGGGCAAGATAGCGGCGACGCGGGACTTGGTGGCGTTTGCGGCGTTTTTGAGTTTCTTCCCGCAGTTGGTGGCAGGACCTATAGAGCGGGCAACGAACCTGCTGCCGCAGTTTCAGCAGCGGCGGGTGTTCGACTATCAGCAGGCGGTGGACGGTATGCGGCAGATACTGTGGGGCTTGTTCAAGAAGATAGTGGTGGCGGACAACTGCGCGACGTATGTGGATACGGTCTTCGGGTCGATAGGTGAGCAGTCGGGCAGCACGCTGGCACTGGCGGCGGTGCTGTTCACGTTTCAGATTTACGGCGACTTCTCGGGGTATTCGGATATAGCCATCGGTACGGCGAAGTTGTTTGGTATCAGGCTGATGCGCAACTTCAACGTGCCTTATTTCAGCAGGGATATAGCGGAGTTTTGGCGTCGTTGGCATATCTCACTAACGACATGGTTCCGCGATTACGTCTATATCCCGTTGGGCGGCAGCCGACCGGAGATACCAGACCCCCTCCGTCTCCCCCTACAAGGGGGGAGTGTTCTGCGCATATCTCCCGAGGCGTATAAGAAAGTTATTGTGGTGCGGAATACGTTTGTGATATTCCTGTTGAGCGGTTTTTGGCACGGTGCGAATTGGACGTTTGTGCTGTGGGGCGCGTATCATGCGTTGCTGTTCCTGCCGCTGATTCTGACAGGTAAGAACCGCAAGTATATGGACGCTCCCACATGGCGCGACTTGCCCAAGATACTGCTGACCTTTGCCCTTGTGGTCTTCGGCTGGATTATCTTCCGCACCGAAAGCATATCCCAATTTGCGGAATATGTGCAGGGGATGTGGCAATTTGGAACCCTTCGTTCTATTTATCGTTTCTTTACTCTGGAAGAAATGCGTCCTATGAATTGGTTCATTGTTATAATGCTATTTGTGGAGTGGATAAATAAAAAGATGATGCATGGTTTAGATTTCGGTTTTAGGACAAAGAGATTAATGAGATGGTGTCTGTATTATGCGATAATTTGTGCTATTGCTTTGTTTGGCTATTTTGAATGTGCCCAATTTATTTATTTTCAATTTTAATGAAACGTTTTTGTTATACGTTATTGAACTTTTGTGTATTGATGATTGTCATTATGATTGGATTGGATGTTTTTGTTTCCAAACAATATCATCATAATAAAGATAGACTTTATGATAGTTGGAACTATATTTTTTATGATATAGGGTATCATGAGTTAGTTATTAATGGTAATTCTCGTGCATGGGTTCAATATAACCCTACTATTTTGGATAGTGTTCTAAATATTAATGCGTATAATTTGGGTATAGATGGCAGTGGAATAAATAGGCAAATGATAAAATATAATTTCTATTGTTCTAATCATGGATATCCAAAATTTTTGATATACAATATTGACATATTTTCATTAGCTATCACAAAAGGATATGACCGTGAACAATTCTTTCCGTATTTTTATAATCAAACATTTCTTTCTGCTATTGATAAATATGAACAATTCTCGTTATTAGAAAAAATAATTCCTTTTTATAGGTATATAGGTACAACACCAATAAACAGATTATCCTCAAAAGAACAAATATTGACAAATAAAGGATATACAGGGATAGATAGAATGTGGGATAGTTCTTCTTATAACACAGTTGATACAGTATATGCCGATTTGGATACTATTCTGTATACAGAATTCCGCGCTTTTTTGCAAAAACATATAGCCAATGGAACCAAAGTAATTTTTGTTTATGCCCCATTGTATCATGGGATAATAGAAAAATGTATAAATATTGATGAGATGTATAATATGTATGGAAAGTTAGCACAAGAATTTGAGATTCCAATCCTCAATTATAATGAATCATCTATATGTTATGATACGACATGCTTTTATAATGCAATGCATCTCAATAAGAAAGGGGCTGAAATATTTTCAAAACAATTGGCTTATGATATTGATTCTCTTGGTTTATTGGAAGAGTAATTGAACAATTATCATATCATAGAGTTCATTTTAGTTCTTTTTAAGAATATTTGTACCCCCAAAATATATAAAAACTCGCGCAAAAAAATGAACAACATGCTTCATCTATATAAAATATGTAAAAAAACACGTATCAAATGAGAAAAAATGGTTGTATCTTTGCATACAAAGATAACACAACCATGAAAAGTAAAAATAAAACAGAAATAGCCAATGCAGCCGGTGTGTCGTTAAAAACATTGCGTCATTGGTTGAAAAATCCGAAAGCCCAACACATTCTGCACAAATATGGTCATAAACAGAGCGACCGTATATTGTGCCCCGGGGCCGTGCGCGAATTGTGCGACTATTTCGATATTCAATTCGATTGAACGACAAGACATTCCTATCTCTTTCCTATCACTCGCTTATCACTTTCCTATCACTTTTATAACTCCGTATATCGCGTAAAGTTACGTTAGCGGTTGTCCCTTATCTTTCCCTATTTGGCCTAAAACGCCTTATTTTGTTTTATTGTAATTTATTTGTCCTAACTGTCCTTAATTGAACAGTGGCATCTGCCGGCTGTTGTACCTTTGCTGTGTGAATAATAACCGGCAATGTGATTGCCATAAGTTTAATTAAAAAAATGTTTGTTTTATGGGAAAAATTATCACCATGACGCCCGTTCGTTCGATTCGGGGCAAAATCAGTAAATCGGACGATCTGTTTTTTAGTGAACGTTACGGCCAAACGGTCATAACGCGAGTCGTAAATCCGTACCGCGGACCAAGTACCGCCAAACAGCAAAGTGTGCGCACCAAGTTTCGGAGTGTTTCGCAACAGGTGCAAGCCGAGTTGTCCGATGAGGCCGGTGTGGCCAAGTGGAAGGCCTTGTTCAAACGGCAGAAGAAGTACCGCACACTGCGTGGCATGGTGTTCGCCAAGTTGTACGAACAGGCGCAATCCGCCACCGAGTGAAGGCTCTTCCAAAGGAGCGTACGAGTTGTTAATTGTCTGCTAACATATCAGTTAATATCAACGTAAGACGCATTTCTGCGCTTCGAATAAGTTCTCGTTCGTGAAATCGAATAGAGAACTTATTTTTTGTTGCAACAGGTATTTTGGTCATGATTTGTGTATTCGAATAAAAAATAGTATCTTTGCAAGATAATGTGTAGTGATGATTTGCCCCGATGGGGTAGTGAATTCGTTGTATGGACGATAGTATGCAGCATATAAAAATAGCATATCTTCTGGGATCATTAAATCGTGGAGGCACCGAAACATTATTGTTGGACGTGTTTCGTAATGCCGACAAGGCTCCTTTCGCATTGATGGGGGTTCATCGTAAAGGTGGGGCGTATAAAGAGGCTTTTTACGCAACATCTCCTGCTTTTGTGCAATGTGCGCCAAAGGGCATGCGTATTCTATCCTATTTATTGCGCTTACGTCGAATTTTGCTGACGCATCGGATAACTATTGTGCATGCGCAACAATGTATTGATACCGTATATGCTTATTTGGCAACGATAGGAACCGACATTAAAGTCGTACAGACATTTCATGGATATGATTATGGCGCTAATCGTTTCGAAAAACGGCTGATAGCGTGGAGCATACGCATAAGTGATGGAGTGTGTTTTGTAAGTAACGCGCAAAAACAATATTATATCGACAAATATCGTTTATGTTGTTTGAATAAATTGCATACTATTTACAATGGCGTGAATTTTGATAAGTTGAAAACGCCATTGCAACCCGTCGATTTTCTTGCCCAAAAAGATGGTTCTTCGCCACGGCTGCAATTGGCAATGGTCGGAAATTTTGTGCGCGTCCGCGCACAAAATTTCGTGTGTCAATTCTTAAATTTATTGCATCAACAAGGCGTATCGTTTGATTTCTATTTCGTTGGCAATCGTGATAATAAAGAACCTTGGCGATATGATAATTGTGTTGCCTTTTGTCAAGAGCATCATTTAATGGACTATGTGCATTTCGTGGGCAGTCGTAATGATGTGCCACACATTTTACGGCAGATAGATGCCTTTGTGTATGCTACCGACCATGATACATTTGGAATAGCCGTTGTAGAAGCGATAGCAGCAGGTATCCCGGTGTTTGTGAATGATTGGGAGGTAATGCGTGAAATAACTCACAATGGTAAGTGGGCAACGCTCTATCGCACAAATGATGTACACGATTTGTTGCAGCAGTTTCTCGGTTTTGTCGAACAGCGCAAAACCTTTCAACAGGCAGCACTTCACAATGCACAAGGCGTACAAAATGCCTATAGTATAGAACAACATGTGTGTCGTTTAGGACAATTATATCGGATGTTAAGTTAATATGCGCGGGTATTATTCAAAATCCATAAATAAGGGTGCCATCACATGTTATTTTATGGCGTTGGCGGCTGTGTCGCTCATTTTTATGCGATATGCCATGCCGTGGTACACGATACTGATGGGCATTATCTCGTTATTGGCATTTTGGTATTACGGATGGCGTCTGCCCATCAAATATGCCCGTTTCTCGGAAAAACGCTTTGAAAAACGGCTGTTTTGGTTGGTGGTTGGCGTATATTGTGCTTGGGCTGTATTCTATTATGGCTTTACCATGTTGATGTGGGACACACCTTGGGAACAACCACCTTGGTGCTCTATTGACTCCGGACCATATTTTGAAACAGCCAAATGGCTGTCGGATTGCATTCGCGCCGGCGATATGAAACCGTGGTTAAATTGGGCTGCAAAAGAGGGTGGTGTATCGGATTTGGGCTATCCGATTGTAGTGGCCATACTGAATCTATTGTCAGGGGATAGTATCCTATTTACCCGTATTGCCAATGCGTTTTTTGCCGCGTGGATGATAGTGTTGCTATACCGGTTGGCTAAACGTAATTTTGGCGAAGAGGTGGGGCGCCTATCTGCCATATTAACCTTTTTGATGCCTTCGTTGATATTTTGGACGGCTACCACGATGAAAGAGGCGGTGATGACCATGTTTACGGTGTGGTATTTAGAACGTCTTGATTTTGTATTCCGTAAGCCGAAACTGTTGCTGAAAGATTATGCCGAAATCATTGTATTTGCATCATTCTTAGCGTGGTTTCGTACCGCATTATGTGCTGTGGCATTGTTAACGTTTGCTGTGGCATTGGTTATTACGGATAAAAAAATTATCAGTACAGGGCGTAAAATTGCGATTGGCATTTTTATTTCCGGCTGTTTGTTACTTGTTTTCTCGGATAGTGTTACGACGATAGTTGATGAATTACTACTGAACCGACAACAAGCCGAGGGCAATTTGGAGTTCCGTGCTACGCGTGAGGGGGGTAATTCGTTAGTAAAATATTTGAGTGCCGGCGCTATGGCACCATTGGTGTTTACTATACCATTCCCTACAATGGTTGAACTATATGGACAGCCCACTCAGGCAATGTTGAATGGCGGGTGGTTTATCAAAAATATTATGTCGTTTTTCTTGCTGTACGCATTGCTGATGTTGTGGCGATCCGGCGAATGGAAACAACATGTTTTGGTATTAGCCTACATGTTGGGCTACATGGCAGCGTTGGCATTGAGTTCGTACATACATGCAGGGCGTTTCCATTATCCGGTTATTCCGTTCGATATGATGATGGCTGCATACGGTATGGTGCACTTCAAACGACGCTATTTCAAATATTTCAACCTATTTTTGGTGTTTGAATTTGTGGTAATCATTTTTTGGAGTTGGTTCAAACTAAAAGGGAGAGGATTGATATAATGAAAGTATTGCTTGTATATAGCGGTAACCATCACGATGGTGGTTGTACGAATGTGTTTGTTACGGAACAAGGTAATGCCTTGATTCAGGCGGGCATCGAAGTATCCTATTTTACCATACAGGGTAAAGGTATGTTTGGCTATTTGAGTAACCTACGGCGCTTGAAACGGACAATTCGTGCCGAGAAACCGGATTTGGTGCATGCACATTATGGCATGTCGGGCGCATTGGCGGTGTTGCAACGCTTGGTACCGGTAGTTACTACCTATCATAACGGCGAGACACTGACGTGTATGGGACGTTTGTCGTCGAAGTTGGCATTGCGCCATAGTGCATACAATATATTTGTGGCACAACATATTTATGATTTGTTGACACCGAAACCGAAACGATATACCATCTTGCCATGCGGCATTTGGCTGTCGCAGCAGCCGTTGATTCCTAAAGACGAAGCGCGTGCCACATTGGGACTCCCAACCAACAAACCCAACATTTTGTTTGGAGGTGCATTTTCGAATCTGCGGAAAAATGTGGCGCTGGCGCGCGAAGCGGTCCAACGCTTACCATTCGAAGTAAATTTGATAGAGATGAAAGGGTGGAATCGTCAGCAAGTAAATCAGTTATTTTGTGCCTGCGATATGCTGCTGTTACCAACCAAAAGTGAAGGTTCGCCACAAGTGGTTAAAGAGGCGATGGCTTGTAATTGCCCGGTAGTGGCGACGAGCGTAGCCGACATCCCTTATCTATTGCTCGGCGTTAAAAATTCGTATGTAACCGATTTCGACCCGCAGGAGATAGCAAACAAAATAGTAGAAGTGCTCGACGATGGCGGGCGTAGCGACGGACGACAACGTATCGAAACGTTACAATTGGACAATACCTTTGTCGCCGAAAAATTGATCAACATCTATAAAAGCGTCTTGCACATCGATACGGGCAGTACGGATAAAAAATTGGATGTGTTGGCGTTTTATTTGCCGCAATTTTATCCTACGCCGGAGAATAATACTTGGTTTGGTGCCGGTTTTACGGAGTGGACGAATGTCGGCAAATCGAAGCCGTTGTTCAAAGGACACTATCAGCCCAAAGTACCGACCGATTTAGGTTACTACGATTTGCGTTTACCCGAAGTGCGACAGGCACAAGCCGAATTGGCCAAACAGGCCGGCATCACGGCTTTTTGCTATTATCATTATTGGTTTGGCAACGGGCGACAAATGCTCGAAATGCCACTGAATCAAGTGGTTGAATTGGGCGAACCGGACTTCCCGTTTTGCGTCTGTTGGGCGAACCACACCTGGTACAAAAAAACATGGGATGCCCAACGCAGTGTGTTGGACAAAAAACAACTATTGCGTGTAACGTATGGCGACGAGACGGAATGGCGCCGGCACTTTGACGCATTAGTGCATATATTCAGGGACAAACGTTATTATCGCATCGATGGTCGTTTGGTGTTTGTGTTCTATCGCATCGAAGATATACCAAACGTGGAGCAGATGCAGCAATGTTGGCAACAATGGGCACAACAAGCCGGATTGGGCGGTTTCTATTTTATGAGTTATGTCGATGACGTTATGCGATTACAGCATCGGTCTCATGCCTCATGCGAACAAATCATTTTGTGTTGTAAAAACGAAATTGACTCTTTTGGTGCGACTGCCAGATTGCGCAAGGGGAGTCGTTTCGCGCGCATGGTTTTGTCGGAGTTCTTTGGTCATTCGCTGAATGTGCATAACTACGCATCTGTTCGGTTGCGTTTATTGTCGGAGCACTTTTCCGAAGAAAATGTGATACCAACGTTGCTGCCCAATTTCGACAATACACCGCGTCGCGACAAAGGCGCCATGGTGCTCGACGAGGCGACGCCCGAACAATTTTATCTGCATTGTAAGGAAACCTTTGCTTATTTGCGGAATAAGAAACAGCCGATTGCTTTTGTCAAATCGTGGAACGAGTGGGGCGAAGGCAATTATCTGGAACCGGACATCAAATATAGACATGGCTATATAGACGCCTTGCGCAAGGCAATTGATGAATTTAACGCAGACAGAGCAGGGAACAAATGATAACGATACTCGGCAATAGAACCCAAATAGACGTATCGGCATGGAATGCGCTGGTGACCGCTTCTTCCACGGCGACATGGTTTCAAACACCCGAAGCCTACGACTTCTATGCGTCGCTGCCACAAGAGATGCAGCCGTTTGTGGTCGGAGTGGCCGACGATAACAAATTGTGCGGCGTGGTGGTGGGTTACGTTACGCAAGATAGCAATGCCCTGAAACAATTTTTTACGCGCCGTGCCATCATCATTGGTGGGCCGTTGTTAGATGATAATATTAGCGATACAGCGTTGGAACAGTTATTGTTGGCGCTGCGTAAGTGTTTGAAACAGAGTGCTATCTATATCGAGATGCGCAATTTCAACGATTACAGCCGTTGGCGACCGGTGTTCGAGTGCTGCGGTTTTGCCTATCAGCCTCATTTGAATTTCCACATCGACACAAGTTCCGTCGATACGGTTGAACACAATTTGGGTAAAGGCCGCAAACGGGATATTCGTACGTCGTTGCGCGATGGCGCTGTCGTCGTCGAAAATCCATCGGCAGAACAACTGCACCAATTCTATGTGTTGTTGCAGCATCTCTATCGCACGAAAGTGAAAACGCCCTTGTTCTCGTTGTCATTTTTTGAGCATCTGCAGACTTTGGCATCGGCAAAAGTGTTGTTGGTCGCGTTTCGTGGCGAGATTATTGGTGGCACTGTGTGTATGTGTCTGACGGGGCGCGCGGTGTACGAATGGTTTGTATGCGGTCAAGATGGCGTGTATAAAAATATATTTCCAAGTTCGTTGGCCACATACGCCGGCATTCGTTATGCTGCCGAACATGAGATGTCTCGCTTCGACATGATGGGCGCCGGCACTCCGACCGAAAATTATGGGGTTCGCGATTTCAAGGCGCGTTTTGGTGGCCGTTTGGTCGAACATGGGCGTTGGCTGCATATTTGTAAACCACTATTATACCATCTGGGTACATGGGGAGTGAAATTGTTAAAAAAAATATGATAATGGCATATCAGTTTGAACAGATAAATCCAACAGCCGAAGAATGGCAACGTATCGAAGATACCTACGATAGCACCTGCTTTCACACCAAACAATGGTGCGATTATTTACGTCGCATTCATTATGCACCTATTATTATTGCAGTTAAGGCCGATGGCGTACATATTGGCTATTTTGTAGGTGAAAAAATTTGGCGGGGATTCACATTGATTACAGCGCCATTTGAAGGAATCGGAACTTACACACAAGGCCTTTGTTTTTTTGAAGAAGTGTCACAAGAGCAACGTATCTGCATCTATATACAACTTGCAGAATGGATTATGCGTCATCACATTGCATCCTATATGCAGGTGGATGATTGGCAGTTGCGTTGCGACAGAACCGATTGGATACCCAATAACCAATTTACCCATCCGCTATTGGATAAATACGCCATTCGGTATGAAGTGCGGCCGACATTGCATGTTGCCTTAAACGGCAAAAGTGAAGAAGAATTGTGGGCAGGTTGTCATTATAAATCGTGTAAATATTCTGTCAATAAAGCACGGAAACACAATTTGCATGTTCAACTTGTCGAACGCTTTGAAGATATTCGTCCTTTTACCCGGGTGCATCATGACCAATTAGTCGAGGTATGCGCCCATAAAGGCATGAAACCCAAACCTTCGCAAAGCCAACAGCGTATGCAGGTATTATGTGAATCGCTATTCCCCAACAGAGTATTGATGCTAAAAGTGGTCGGCCCCGATGAAAATGGTGTAGAACAAGTGATGTCATCCGGCATATTTTGTATCGACAAAGGCGAATGTTCCTATTGGACAGGAGCAAGTTATCAGCGTTATCAAAAATATTGTCCAAACGAATTGATGGTATGGGAAGCGATGCGTATGTTGCGCGAGCGTGGCGCCGGCGATTTGAATTTTTGCGGCATGGCCTCGTATAAATTAAAATTCGGAACAATATACGCTTATGTACCTCGCTTAATTTTTACAAAATATAAATTCATTTACGCTTTGAAAACATTTGCCAAAAATTGCTTTTATGACACACGTTTTTTGATGGCTAAATTGAAAAGAAAATATTTCTCAAAATGAACATCCTTATCGACATAGGGCATCCTGCGCATGTACACATGTTTCACTATTTTGCAATCGAAATGCAAAAGCGGGGGCATCAGGTGTTATTTACATGTCGGGATAAGGAGTTTGAGGTTGCACTATTGCAGTCGTTTGGCTTGAAATTCGTGAATTTTGGCAAAAAATCAACATCGACTGTCAGGAAAATATTCGATCTGTTGAAATTTGATTGGAAAGAGTGGCGTGTGGCGCGTCGCTTCAAACCGCATGTTTTTTTGAGTCATGGCTCCATCACGGCTTCGCATGTGGCATGGTTGATGCGACGACCGAGTATTGCGTTCGAGGATACATTCAATATGGAACAAATTCGCTTGTGGAAACGTTTCGCAAATGTGATACTGACTTCAGAATACGATCATCCGCTGAAATCGCCGAAAGTGATGCGCTACGCAGGATACAATGAGTTGTTGTATCTGCACCCGAACCGTTTTGTACCCGATTCGGCGGTTTTGAAAGAACTCGGTGTGCAACCTCATGAAAAATATGTGATTATGCGTTTCGTGTCGTGGAATGCTACCCATGACAGAGGACATCGCGGTTTGTCGTTGACTAATAAATTACAGGCAGTCAAAGCATTTTCACGTTATGCAAAAATTTTCATTTCGTCCGAAAAACCACTGCCGACCGAGTTCGAACCATATCGTATAACCATTGCACCGGAACGTATGCACGATGCCATGGCCTACGCATCACTTATTTTCGGCGAAAGCGCAACGATGGTTTCCGAAGGTGTAATGTTGGGCGTTCCCGGAATTTATATCGACGACACCGGACGCCTTTATACCAAAGAATTACATGATAAATATGGCTTGTGTTTTAATTATACCGAAAACGAAACCGACCAACAAGCGGCTATCAATAAAGGTGTGGAATTACTGCAAATGACTGAACGCTATTTGCCAAATTATCATCAGATGTTGGACGAACACATTGATGTAACCGCTTTTTTATGCTGGTTCATCGAAAATTTCCCGCAGTCCGAACGCATTATGCGACAAAACCCTGATTTTCAGTATCGTTTCAAGTAAAACGGCAACAAAAACTATGGACTTTACACGCAAAAAATATGCCAAATTGTTGCAGACGTTGTTGCAAAACGACTATCGTTTCATAACTTTTTCGGATTATTGTAGCAAAAAAGCACTGCCATCTGACGGAAAATTCGTAATTTTGCGACACGATGTGGACGACAAAGCCGACCATGCGTTACTGATTGCCCAATGTGAAGCACAAATGGGAGTTGTGGCAAGTTACTATTTCCGCGTAGTGCCCGAAAGCAATCAACCGCACATCATTCGGCAAATTGCTGCGTTGGGACACGAAATAGGCTATCACTACGAGGATATGACCATCTGCAACGGCGATGCCGCGCAGGCAAAAACGCACTTCGAACGACAGTTGGCCTATTTCCGACAGTTTTATCCCGTGTGTACCATTTGCATGCACGGCGCACCACGCAGCCGTTTCGATGGCAAAGATTTGTGGGAAACGTGCAGTTATAGCGATTTCGGCATTGTGGGCGAACCCTATTTCGATACGGATTTCTCAGATGTGTTCTATCTGACTGATACCGGTCGGCGATGGGACGGATACAAAGTGAGTGTGCGCGACAAGATTCCGCATTTTCAGGACGAGTGGATACGGCGCGGTCTTGTCTATCGTACTACAAACGACCTTATGCGAGCGGCTGCCGATGGCACGTTGCCGCCGCACATCATGATGACCACACACCCGCAACGCTGGACAAATAACTACGCCGAGTGGCTGAAAGAGTGGGGCATGCAACATCTGAAAAACAGTGTGAAACGATTGCTGATAATGTATAACGCCAACTAACAGAACAAACCGACGCGCATGCTATACAAACCGCAATGGAAATTGATAGTGAGCGATATATGCTTCTTTTTCGTGGCTATGTGCGCTTTCTATCTGACGAAAGAGTATTCCGTCAGATTCTTTTTGGCGCGCTATACGGCCGTGTTTTGCACTATCGCCTGCGCATGGCTGTGCATCGGTTATGGCATCGGCAAGTATCGACCGCTGAAACAGAGCCGCTACCGACGCTCGATGATGCGCTTGGTGATAACCGTCGCACTCACTATGTGTGTAACCGTGCCGTTGGCCTACGTTTCGTACATCGATTTTTCGATGTTGCAGACCGTGTTGCTGATATGTACAGTGTTTTTGCAAAATGTCGTCGTGGTCGGGTTGGTGCACATCGTGTACTATGCCGCCTATATCGACGAAGAGCCGGGCGTGTACGAAGAACGACCACCAACGGCTGTCGTGCAACCGCCGTACCGTATCGACGACGACACTGCGGCCGAACGCCGGCACGCCATTGATGCACAAACAACGCCGGCCGTCAGAGCGTATGTGTGCCAACATATCGACATACAAAGTTCGAACACTTTGGTACTCGCCACATCTAACGTGTTCAACTACACATCGTTACGAAATTATCGCTACGATGCGATAGTCAATCTCGAGAAACTGAACAACATTCGCGGCATCAACAAAATGTTTTGTGCTGCCAATGCCAAATTGCCCGATGCCGGCAGGGTGCTGTTTTGTTTCGAATCGCGTTCGACACGCAAACAGCGGCTGCTGAACAAGTGGCCTTTGGGACTTGGCTATGTGTTCTATGGGTTCGACTTTGTGTGGAAACGCATCGTGCCGAAACTGTTTTTGACCAATCGTCTGTATTACGACATCACGCAAGGCCGCAATCGCGTACTAACAAAAACCGAAGTGCTCGGTCGGTTGTACTATTGCGGTTTCGAAGTGCTTGACCAACAGGTAATTGACGACTATACGTTGGTAGTGGCGCGTCGCTTGCGACAACCAAATAAGCAGGTGCGCAAACGCTACGGTCCGCTGATCAAACTCCGCCGAATCGGCAAAAACGGGCAATATTTCGATGTGTACAAAATGCGTACCATGCACCCGTATGCCGAATATTTGCAGCAATATATGTACGACCATCATCATTTGCAGGAGGGCGGAAAAATTGCCGACGACATTCGCATCTCGACGTTGGGACGATTCTTACGTCGCTGCTGGCTCGACGAGTTGCCTATGCTCATCAATCTGCTGCGAGGCGAAATGAAATTGGTCGGTGTGCGACCGCTGAGCCAACAGTATTTTAATCTCTATTCCAAGGAGTTACAGCAAAAACGCATCCGGTTCAAACCCGGATTGCTGCCGCCATTCTATGCCGATATGCCTAAAACGTTGGACGAAATTCAGGCGTCGGAAATGCGCTATCTGACCATGTGCGAACGACGCGGCTGTTTCGTCGCCGACAACTATTATTTCTGGAAAATTCTTTACAACATCATCATCAAACGCGCCCGAAGCCATTGAACGGCGATGAACAATACAATAAAAAAGCAGTAACAAATTTCTGATTTTTAGACATTTAGACCTTCAAACTATTTACGCCATGCCTCCGAAACTGACACCGATGATGCAACAATTTTTCGACGTCAAAAATCAATATCCTGACGCGATCATATTGTTTCGTTGCGGCGATTTTTACGAAACCTACGACAAGGACGCCGAGATAGCATCCGAAATTTTGGGTATCACACTGACCAAACGATCGTGCAAAGATGCCGCGGCACCGGCTATGGCCGGATTTCCGCATCATGCGCTCGATACCTATTTGCCGAAACTTGTGCGTGCCGGTTTGCGCGTGGCCATTTGCGACCAACTCGAAGACCCGAAACTCACCAAAAAATTGGTCAAACGCGGCATCACCGAACTTGTTACGCCCGGTGTGGCCACCAACGATAACGTGCTCGATGTCAAAGAAAATAACTTTTTGGCGGCCGTACATTTGGCAAAACAGCAAGCCGGCGTGGCCTTTTTGGATATTTCGACCGGCGAATTTTTGGTCGGCGAGGGCACATTCGACTATGTCGAGAAATTGCTGAATAGTTTCGCGCCCAAAGAGGTGCTGTACGAGTACGGCAAACGGCGCGACATGGAGGCGTTGTTCACCGCAAAATTCCATTTGCAGGAGCAGGACGATTGGGTGTTTACGCCCGAAGCGGCCAACGACCGCCTGTTGAAACATTTCGAAGTGCAGAATCTGAAAGGATTTGGTGTTGATAACTTGCCGTTGGGCATTGTGGCTGCCGGCGCCATCTTGTACTACCTCGACCAAACGCACCATCTGCAAATAGGGCATATCACGCATTTGGCACGCATCGAGGCCGAACGCTTTGTTTGGCTCGACCGCTTCACGGTGCGCAACCTCGAATTGTTCGGGTCGGCCTACGAAGGCGCGCGCACGCTCTGTTCCGTCATCGACAAAACGCTGACACCGATGGGCGGCCGCTTGTTGCGCCGTTGGATGGCGTTCCCGCTGAAAGATGTGAAACCCATCAACGACCGTTTGAGCGTGGTGGAACACTTTTTCAAATATCCCGAACAGCGCTATGCCATTACGGAACTGCTGGCCAATATCGGCGATTTGGAACGCATACTTTCCAAAGTGGCTGTCGGACGAATCACGCCGCGCGAAGTGGGGCAGTTGCGATTCGCATTAGAGGCCGTCGCACCTATAAAAGAAATTTGCGGAAATGCACAAAACGCTATGTTACAACGTTTTGCAGAGCAACTCAATCCGTGTGCACTCATACGCGAACGTATAGCCAACGAACTGACCGACAACCCGCCGTTGCAGGTCAATAAAGGGCATGTCATAGCCGAAGGCATCGATGCCGAACTCGACGAATTGCGCCGCATTGCCTATTCGGGCAAAGATTATCTGCTGCAAATACAGCAGCGCGAGGCCGAAGCCACCGGCATTCCGAGTCTCAAAATCAGTTACAACAATGTGTTCGGCTACTACATCGAGGTGCGCAACACCTACAAGGACAAGGTGCCGGCCGAATGGATTCGCAAACAGACACTGACGCAAGCCGAACGCTACATCACGCAGGAACTGAAAGACTACGAAGAAAAAATTCTCGGTGCCGAAGAAAAAATCCTCGCACTCGAAACACGCTTGTTCAACGACTTGGTGATGGGCATCATGGAGTATATTCCGCCCATACAAATCGACTGCAACATAGTGGCACAACTCGATTGCTTGCTGTCGTTTGCCCAAGTGTCGGAGGAGTATCGCTACCAACGCCCCGTTGTCAACGATGGCAATATCATCGACATCAAACAAGGGCGGCATCCCGTCATCGAGCGCCAACTGCCGGTGGGCGAGGCATACGTGCCAAACGATGTTTACCTCGACAGCGACACCCAACAAATCATCATCATCACCGGTCCGAACATGGCCGGTAAATCGGCACTGCTGCGACAGACAGCGCTGATAGTGCTGCTGGCTCAAATAGGCTGTTTTGTGCCGGCCGACAGCGCCACCATCGGTGTGGTCGATAAGATTTTTACACGCGTCGGCGCCAGCGACAACATCTCGCTCGGCGAATCGACCTTCATGGTCGAGATGAGCGAAGCCGCCAGCATTCTGAACAACCTTTCGCCACGCAGCCTTGTGCTGTTCGACGAACTTGGACGCGGCACCAGCACCTACGACGGCATCTCCATAGCATGGGCTATTGTAGAGTATATACACGAACGCGCCAACGGCCGCGCCAAAACGCTGTTTGCCACGCACTACCACGAACTGAACGAGATGGAACGCTCCTATCCGCGCATCAAAAACTACAATGTGTCGGTCAAAGAGATGGATAAAAAAGTGATTTTTATGCGTAAACTTGTGCGGGGTGGCAGCGAACACAGTTTCGGTATTCATGTGGCCAAATTGGCCGGCATGCCCAAGTCGGTAGTGGCGCGTGCCAACGAGATATTGGCGCAACTCGAAACCGAGAATCGCCAATCCGTCGTAGCCGGCAAATCGCTCGATGGGGCGCCCGTGCGCGAAGGCATGCAGTTGTCGTTCTTTCAACTCGACGACCCTGTGCTGACGCAAATACGCGACGAAATCAAAAACACCGACATCAACAACCTGACGCCGATAGAAGCGCTGAACAAACTGAACGAAATAAAACGCATCATCACCGGCAAATAGGCAAGTGGCATGTGGTCATTGTCCGATGCTTGTAAATATGGAAGAATAGGAGAGCGAGAAAAGACAGACTATATTATCGTATGGAAGCGGTTTTCAAGTTCTTTCATACGCTCCATCAGTTTCTCAAATGATAACTTGTTGCCATATATCATTGTTTCGCACATTTGTCGGTAATCTTCTTTCCAATCAGCCCAAAATTTATCAGGCGGGCATAGTACGATGGTCTTTCGGAAATCGGTCGAATAATCCACATCCCTCATAGACGTGAATACAGAGCGGTGATGTTGTACACTTCGCCACAAATCGTTATCTTCCATCGCCGCCTTGGCAAAGTTCAAATCCATCATCCGCTCCAAATCATACAAGTGGCGTGAACGTCGGTTAGCAACCATCGTGTCGCGCTCAATGGAGAATAACTCGTGCAATAAGCATGCTTTCTCCACGAATGTTTTTGCAGGGGCTGCCGCTATAATTTCAGGATTGGTAAGCGAAGTGCTAATGGTCGGGAAACTACTCTCTATCATACTTGTAATATGGCAAGCAATAGTGGGCTCCATCAACGAGCGTGCGCCTACCTCAAGCACAACTTCATTCTTCAAATAACCATATTTCTCCTCCAGCAACGATGGATACTTGATAAAAATACGCCTTGGTTCGGGGTATGTTGAATCACCGTCTCCGTCTGGTTCAACCTCAATAGTCAGGATGTTGGTCAGCCCGTATTTGTTCAAGCCCTCATAGAGAATCGGTGCAAGTGTCTCTCTGACATACAGCGATGACTGCTTACGCAAGTTTTTCAATTGCTTTCTTGTCAAGTCTCCGTTTAATCCATACGTTGCCGGGTCGATGGCAATATCTATATCCTCTGAAAAACGTTCAATCAGATTACCTATCTTCGACAACGAAGTCCCCCCTTTGAAAAGGATATTTGCTTCTAAATCAAGACTAAACAAGATTTGCAGAACACAAGTAACCCACATATCCTTTTCAATGGCAACGGCAGGAAGGTGGATGTTTTCTTCTGCATTGCGCAAAACCATACGCTTCTGCTCATCTGACAATGTATGAAAGTTATTCATATAACTCTGTTATTTGCTTTTTTACCCAAGCAGGCATTAGTTTCAAATCCATTTCCGAAATACGTGGTTGCTGCTTCAGTATCTGTTTAAGCGTTGCTATTTGCTCTTGCGATAGATTGTCCTTGCCAATCTCTTTGAGGGCAATAAAAACCAACTGCGCAAAAGAACTCTCAAAAGCAAAAGTCTTAGGAGCAGCATGTTTGAATACAATACTCCTGCCATTTCTTATATCTACTTTCCGCCCTTCACCATTCGTAACATATACTGCGTTCATAGGGACCTGCGTACTCAACCCAAGTTTATTGACTGCGTATGCTCCGGCAGGTGCTATCAGCGTTCTGTCGCGATTGGCAAGGCACGACGCTATTTCATCAAAAGTAGGATAAATCACACCTAACCCGAGTTCCGTTTCTATCTTCGGATAACAATATACACCTCTTGCAACACGGATAATTTGCCCTGCTTCGGTAAGACGCTCAATGGCTTTTTGTACAGCAGAGGCTGAGCCATAGTGGGCAAACCGAGCAGGAGTGAATGCGATACCCCTACCGCTCTTCTTTAATGATGTTAATATCTTATTCTCAATAGATTGCATTTGTTCTTTGCTTGAATTTTGTCGCAAATTTACTGTAAATTTACGACAGGCACAAGTATTTTAGCAAAAAAAATCAATTTTACACTCATTTTTTTTAAAAAACAGAACAAAAATGGTATAAAAGCACCTTCAAACTATCAATTTTGATAATACAAACAGCGCAAAATCGATTTTTCTGTCTGTTGCCTTTTTTGGTTGCATACGTTTTTTTCGCCTGTTTTGCTTGATAGTTCAAAAACTTTGTTGTAACTTTGCTGCGAATCTACGCCGAGGGGCAATATGTCGCTCACAGCAGGGTAGGTTCGGACATATTGGATAGCGTTTATTGACGCTTTGCACGAACAATCTGAAACTTCGCAACTTTCAAATTATAGTTCAAATGCAAGGTAAATCAATAGATGCCTATGGGTATGACAGCATGCCGCCAAGCGTTTGGCGGCTCTTCATATCGGCGTAGGTTTCTTGTTGTTTTATTTGGACTATAAGGTAATGCGAAGACCTCAGATTGTGAATAGGCAACTTGAGGTCTGCGCTTTTTTTATGTCCGTAGGTGAACGAGAAACAGATAATTTTTTAGTAATAATTTTAAATTTTTATGACAATGAAAAAACTTAAATTTTTAGCAGCAGTATGCTGCATGTTGGCAGTGTTGACTGCGTGTGAGAAAAACGAGCCGACTGACAACGGTAAAGGCGTTAATATCGACCAGAATGACGGTAGCTCTAATACGGGGAATGATACTGACCAAAATGGAGATGATTCCAATGATAATAGTAGTAGTGGAAGTGTATCTGCCCCTGACGGCACTGAAATTGGCTACGGATTTGTTGACCTCGGCTTGAGTGTAAAATGGGCTACCTGCAACGTAGGCGCTACCAAACCCGAAGAATACGGCAACTACTACGCTTGGGGCGAAACCACCACTAAAGCCACTTATTCTTGGGATACCTACACGCTGACTACAGATGGCGGCAGTACCTTTACCAAGTATA
>JBJECE010000006.1:0-18623 GCA_051870755.1 Paludibacteraceae bacterium
TCTCGCCTTAGAGGTTTCTGGTGAGAATGCTTCCAATGAGTGGTTGGAGCCAGTAGGTGATGACGAATATAATAAGGTAAATACAAAATAACAATGATATGAAAACAAAATTATTATTATTGATTATGGCTATATTACTTACAGCAAGTTGCACCAATGCCAAGACATTGGTGGTTTACTACAGTTTTACGAACAACGTGCATACCATCGTCAGCGACCTGAGCACTCAGATTGATGCCGACGTGATACGCATTGAGCCAGCTGAGAAAGGCATCGACTATGCAGCAAATAATTATGCGGCTGGCAGTGCATTGATTTCTGCCATACGAAGCAATCCCGATGATGCAGCGTCCTATCCTGCCATCGACCCTGTGGAAGTCAATATGGCTGACTATGACATGGTAATCGTGGCTGCTCCGCTGTGGTGGAGCCAAATGGCAGCGCCATTGCAGACTTTTCTTTTTCAACATGGCAAGGAGATGGCCGGAAAGCACATCGCCCTGATTGTGTCGAGTGCAAGCAGCGGCATTAGCGGCGTGGTGGCAGATGCAAAACGCCTCATTCCCGAGGGAAATTTCCTTGAGCCAAATCTCTGGATTCGCTCGTCGCAGGTGTCCAATCGCCACAGCATGATTGAGCAGTGGTTGAAGGACATAGATTATAGCAATCTAACTGCGGCTATTTCATCTACAGAAGAAGAGGACACAGAATTTGTTCGCACGCAGGATGGATTTCGTATCGTGGGAGATTTCCAAGGTTTCTCCTTATTCAATTTGTCAGGAGACAAGGTAATAGAAACTACCAGTGACTATGTGAATACTGCAGCCCTTTGTCCGGGCATCTATATTGCACAAATTATCAAGGGAAATGGTAGGAGTAGTAATCAAAAAATAATAATAAACAACTAAAACAAATTGGTATGAAAAATCTATTGTTTATAGGCGGTATTGGTATGCAGGAAATACTGTTAATCACATTCATCGTGCTGTTGTTATTCGGCGGCAAAAAGATTCCTGAAATGATGAAAGGCATCGGCAAGGGCGTACGCTCGTTCAAGGACGGTATGAACAATATTGAGAACGAATCGGAGAAAAAGTAGAAACGTATGGCGATGAATACTGACGAACAATCATTCTGGGATCATCTCGACGTGCTGCGGGCAGCGATTTTGAAAAGCCTGCTCGTGACCGTTGCCTTTGGGGTGGTAGCATTCTGTTTCAAAGAAGAACTGTTTGCCGTTATTCTCGCGCCTAAAAATGCCGATTTCGTTACTTATCGTATGCTCTATGCGTTCAACTCTCTGCTAACAAAAACTGCTGCTGATTTTCTCGTGAAGTTAATCAACACGGAATTGGCCGAACAATTCATCATCCACATGAAAACGGCTTTGTGTGCCGGGGTTTTGTGTGCCTCGCCTTACATATTGTATCAGTTGTTCCGTTTCGTATCACCGGCATTGTATGTCGATGAGAGAAAGTATGCCGTTCGGGTTGTCGGCGGTGGTTATGCGATGTTTCTGTTGGGAGTATTACTCAATTATTTTTTGATATTCCCGTTCACATTTCGTTTCCTCGGGACGTATCAAGTCAGTGGCGAAGTAGAGAATATGATAACACTGCAATCTTACATTTCTACTTTGATGACCATGTCGCTGGTCATGGGATTGCTCTTCGAAATGCCGATTCTCTCGTGGCTGTTCACAAAATTGGGGTTCCTTTCGGTAGATTTCATGCGCACATATCGAAAGCATGCAGTCGTAGCCATCTTTGTCGTGGCAGCCGTCATCACTCCTACGTCAGATGTATTCACTTTGCTGTTTGTGTCAATCCCGATGTACCTGCTTTACGAAATAAGTATTGCTGTTGTGAAAATCGCAAGCCACACCGAACGCAAAACCATTGTAGCCGACAATACAGATTGATAATGTAAAAAACTGACGAATAAATCGATGCAAAATGCAATAAATCAGACATTTTGGCGTTTTTGTTAAAAATATGATTTTCTTATGCAAGATATTTTTCTGAACACCATACAGGATTTTAACGACTATAACGGGAAGGAAACGCTTCATCCTTTGGTCAGCGTGGTGCGTATGGAGAAAACGACGCACATCCAAAAATGCGTGATGCACTATGGACTCTATGCTATCTACCTCAAAGAGACCAAAGGCTGCAAACTCTCTTATGGCCGCACGCCCTACGACTTCGACGAGATGACCGTAACGAGTTTTGCGCCCGGTCAGGTTGTTACGGTAGAGCCCAACCCCGATGTGCCGTTTGCAAAATACACCGCCCTTGTGTTTCATCCCGACCTGCTCAATCGCACCACTTTGGCCAAGCAGATGAGCCGCTACGAGTTCTTCGACTACACCAGCACAGAGGCTTTGCACCTGTCAGCACAGGAAGTCGAAATATTTCAAGGTGTTCTCACCAGGATAGAACAGGAACTGCATCGTGCTATCGACAAGCATACGCGCGAACTTATCGTATCCAATATCGAGCTGCTGCTCAACTATTGCCTGCGCTTCTACGACCGCCAATTCATCACCCGCGAGGAAATCAACAACTCTGTTGTGAAAAAATTTATCCGCCTGCTTGATGATTATATTGTCAATCAAGCAGCAAGTGAGGGGTTGCCGTCTGTGGCGTATTTTGCCGACAAATGCTGCTTTTCAACGGGCTATTTCGGCACTTTGGTAAAAATAGAAACAGGACGGTCGGCCAAAGATATTATCGCCGACCATCTGCTATCACACGCCAAGCAAATGCTGAACGAAGCATCACTGACTATTTCTACAGTAAGCGATCGACTCGGCTTCGACTATCCGCAGCATTTTGTCCGATTCTTCAAGGCGCATACCGGCAAAACACCTGCGCAATGGCGCGCGGCATAAATGGACCCGACTCATCCGTGAAAGTACAATTATTTTATTGATAATCAGCTTTAATCATCATACAAAATGAATAACTCCGCATCGTCAAGGTGCGGAGTTATTTTTTGCTTGTGTGCCTCGCAAAAATATTGTAACTTTGTGGCGAGCCTCGCTGCTCTACACAGAAGCAAATCATTCAAACATGTTATTACTATGAAAAAAGCAAAATTTGTGGCGCCTCTTGTGATGGCGGCTTGTACCATTTTTAGCGCGAATGTTTTGACGGCTTGCACCACCAATACAAACGATGAGGCCAAAAACGTTGTCGAAGCCTTTTTTTGCGAGGGGTACGAACATCATAATTATGAATATGTAATGGAGTGTGTATCAGATAATTACATCGATCATAGTCCGGTGGCAGCGCGCAGTAATGCCGACGCTGTTGGCATCCTCAAAATTGTGCAACGCCAATTTTCCGACCTAAAAATTACCGTCCTCGACATTTTTTCCGAAGGCGATATGGTGGCTACGCGCATTCGCTTCGAAGGCGTGCATGCCGATACTTGTCAAGGCGTACCGGCCACCGGTCGGCACATTTCGTTCGAAGCCTTGGAAAATTTCAGAGTTGTCGATGGCAAGATAGTAGAGTCGTGGGGTTATTGGCCGGATGATGACATTCGCCGTCAGCTCTCCGGCGAATAAATTCAATACCATACAATCCTGAAAAAGCACAAGAATTTATTACGCATTGGCCAATTTTTTTCGCCATACAAAATAAATAACTCCGCATCGTCAAGGTGCGGAGTTGTGTTTTTTGTCGTGTGAGTAAGCGCTGTCAGCGCACGCCAAAAATGGCGGTGCCGATGCGTACCATGGTGCTGCCTTCGGCTATGGCAATGTCGAAATCGTCGCTCATGCCCATCGACAACTCGGTGAAGTAGGGCAGTGCGCATTGTGGGCGCAACTCGTCGAACAAGACGCGCACTTGGTGCAATTCTGCTTGAGTTTGCGCACGGTCGTCGGTGGCGGTGCCCATGGTCATCAAACCGCAGATGTGCGTGTGCGAAAATTGTTCCCAACCGCATCGGGCAAAAAATGCGCGTGCTTCGTCGGGCGAAAAACCGTGTTTTGTGCTTTCGCGCGCAATGTGAATTTCGAGTAAAACGTTTGCCGTCAGGTTGTTACGCTCGGCGCAGCGGTCGATGGCGGCCAACAGGCGTTCGGAATCGACACTGTGGATGAGTGCGGCGCGTGGCACTACATATTTCACCTTGTTAGTTTGCAGCGATCCGATGAAATGCCATTCAATATCGTGTGGCAGCGCATCGTATTTGGCCGTTAGTTCTTGTGCATGGCTTTCGCCAAACAGTCGTTCGCCACAATCGTAGGCCGCTTTAACGGCATTGATAGGGTGAAATTTCGACACGCAAATCAACTGTACGCGGTCGGGTATCTGTTGCCGGATGTGCCGTATGTTTTCGGCAATGCTCATTTTGCTGCGGTCGCGTCAGATATTTGATAGGCAAATACGTCAAGAATGTTTGTTACGGTGATGCTCGCTATTTCGTATTCGCCCAGTGTGCCTTTCATGCGCTCTATCAGCGTATCGACGGCGTTTTTGAAATCCGATGCTTGCACCATCATTATTTGCGGCATTTTTTTCTCAATGCCTTTGTCTTCGTCAATACTGATGTAGTTGATTTTGCAGCGGAACCATTTGTCGCCGCCTTCGTTGTAGAATAGTTCGGCGATTTTTGTTTTGCGGATGTCTTTAATTTCCAATTCGCCTGATGTGGCGTAGGGTTTCACTTCTTCGAAAATGCGTTTCTCGGCTTCGGCATACGAGATTGCGTCCACCAAGTAGGGTTCGGTAGTAGGAGTGATGAGACCGTTTTCGCCTTGACGGTCAAATTTTACTTTTACGGTAAACCACGTGTACATATTGTGTTCTGTTTAGTTTTGTTCAAGAATATATTGTTCGATAAATGTGTCAATATCAGCACTCTTTTTGAAGTTTGATGCCGCCGCCAATGCCATGAATTGTTGTAGCAATGGTGTGCTGACAGCGTCGGGATATTCGGTAATGTAGAGTTCAATGATTTGTTGTATTTGCGGCATCAGCATTTGTGTTTCCCAATCGAATACGGGTGAATTGTCGGCTCCGGCCAACAAAATGGCTAAATAGTACTTCTGGCAAGCAACGATTTGCGGTGTCAGTTGGTCGTTGGGATATCGTGCTAACATATCGTCGCACATTTTCAAGCGTTGGGCTATCTCTTCGTATGTGATGTTGATGGCGGCATCGTTGAGCGATGGCGTTTCGACTTCCAATTCCGACAGCGTGGCGATGGTGCGTTCCAGCGGCGTCATATATTTCCAAAAGGCTTCGGCGATGAATATGGGCATGACGTCGGTGGTGATGCCGCCTTCCGACGTGTACATCATGATGCCGTATTGGCGCAGTTGGCTCATAGCCCGATTGAGCGAATCCAATTGTTGCTCCATCAGTTGCGGATCGTTGGTGGTGAGCGCCGTGCCGTAGGCCTCTTCCATCAAACTTGTTTGAATGTCGGCGCAGGCAAAAATGTATTTGACGAACAATTCCTGCAAATGTGTGGCTTGCTCGGCGGTCAGATGGCTGGCATCGATAATCATGTCGTGCGCTTTTGTAATGCGCGACAATTCCAGCGGTTCCGATGTGTTCAGCGTGTCGGCTATGGCCTGATATTGCGTTTCGCCGCGGTTGCAGGCTGCCACTACGCATAGCGTGATCAGAAAAAGAAGCGTGCGTTTCATGACAAAATTGTTTAAGCGTTAGGTGCTTTCGGATTTAATTGCAAAAATACAAATATTTTTTGTACGATGCTACTGATTTTTGAAAAATACGTTGTAATTTTGTCGAAATTTTCACACAGCATCAAAAAAACGATGTGCTTATGACACTTTTCTACGCTCCCGACATTTTGGAAAATCCGTTTTTGCCCGAAGACGAATCGGCGCATTGCACCCGCGTGTTGCGTTTGCAGGCAGGCGCTGTGGTGCAGATTATCGATGGCAAGGGCACGCTGTACGATGCGACGATAGTGGCACCGCATGCCAAACGTACCGAAGTGAAGATTGTGTCGGCACATCCCGATTTCGGCCGTCGGCCATTCCGCCTGCATTTGGCTGTGGCGCCGACCAAAAATAGCGACCGCTTCGAGTGGTTTGTCGAGAAAGCGACCGAAATCGGTGTCGATGAAATAACGCCGCTCTTGTGCCGCTATTCGGAACGGCGCGCCATTCGTCCCGAACGTATCGAAAAAATATTGGTTTCGGCCTCGAAACAGTCGTACAAGGCGCGCATCCCGCAACTCAATCCGATGACTGCTGTGGACGAGTTTTTGCAACACGTGCGCGAACCCTATCGTTTCGTGGCGCATTGCTACGAGGGCGACAAACCGCATCTGCTGCATGTGTGTCCGCCCAAATCGGAGGTCGTCATCATGGTCGGCCCCGAAGGCGACTTTAGCCGCGACGAAGTCGATTTGGCTGTCAATCAGCACTTTGTGCCGGTAACGTTGGGCGCAAGTCGTCTGCGCACCGAAACGGCCGGTGTGGTGGCGTGTCATTTGGCGGCGGTGGTGAACGAAATTTAAGTAAAATCAGCCGTTTTTTTGGCGCAGTTTGCCGATTTTTTTGTAACTTTGCAGCCGCAAACTACAATACCAAACGTTCTATGATAAACCGAGCGCTTCTTCGAATCAAGGTTGTTCAGGTGCTGTATGCCTACTACCAAAACGAGCATCGAACCAAACGAATGGCCGAGAAGGAACTTGACAAAAGCATCGATCAGGCACACGACTTGTACCTGTTTCTGTTGTCGTTGATACCGGCTGTAACACGTTATGCCGAACTCGAAATCGACAATCGACGCAACAAATACATTCCGACCGATGCCGATTTGAATCCGAATATGCGTTTTGTCGATAATATTCTGGCCAAACAGATGGCTGAGAGCCGTGTTTTGAACGATTTCGCAGCGCATGCACCCTACTCGTGGAATGACGACGATGCCTTTCTGAAAACATTTTTTGAACACATCGCAGCCACACCGCATTACCAAAGTTACATGAGTGCCGACGTGCGCACCTACGAGGCCGATAAAGAAGTTTGGCGCAAAATATTCAAGGTGGACGTTCCCACAAGCGACCTCATCGACAACGTGCTCGAGGACATCAGTGTATATTGGAACGACGACTTGGAAACGGTGGCAAGTTTCGTGCAAAAAACCATCAAGCGGTGTACGGTCGAAACCAATGTCGATGATGTGCTGCTGCCGCTGTATCATAGCGACGACGATGAAGTGTTTGTGCATCAGTTGTTTACGGCCGTTATCGACCACTCCGACCGCTACGATAAACTGATTGACGAAACAACAAAAAATTGGGATCTCGATCGCATCGCCTTTATGGATACGCTGGTGATGAAAGTGGCTTTGGCCGAGTTGTTCACATTCCCAACCATACCGGTCAGCGTAACGCTCAACGAGTATATCGAAATAGCGAAAGCGTATAGCACGCCGCGCAGCGCACCTTTTATCAATGGCGTGCTCGACAAAATCGTCGGCAATCTCAAAAAAGAAGGACTATTGGTCAAACCCGATAGCGCATTATAAATTGTAATAACCCAAAAAAATTTTGATTATGAGTATGTTAAGCATTCTTTTACAAGAGCCTGCAACAACGGGTGCCGGCGGCTGGAGTGGCATCGTCATGATGGTGCTGATTTTTGTGGTGTTCTATTTCTTTCTGCTTCGCCCGCAAACCAAGCGTCAAAAAGAGATTCGCAAATTTCAGGATTCGCTCGAAAATGGTAAACGTGTCATCACTTCCGGTGGCATTTACGGCAAAATCAGAGAGGTGAAGGACGACATTGTGGTGCTCGAAGTGGCCGACAATGTGCGCATCAAGGTGAGCAAATCGATGGTGTTCGACTCGCCCGAGAATGCCCAACAACAAGCCCAACAGCCCGACGTCAAAAAAGACGAGAAAGCCAAAAAGGACGAAAAATAAAGCGAATACGGCGTCTGCCGTGAATTGACCGGAATATGCTTAAGTTTGACCATATTGCGGTGCAAAAAAAGTTGCGCGCTGCGTTTCGGAAAGTTGCTGATGTTCTTTTCACCAAGAACATGGTAACTTTTTTGTCGTTTCTGCTGCTATCGACCCTCTTTTGGGTGATGTATAATGTCGGGACACGGCGCGTAGTGGTCGTCGAAATGCCGATACGTTACGCCGGTGTGCCGGACAATGTGTTGCTGACGAATGCTTTGCCGTCCGTCTTGTCGGTTACCATCAAAGACGAAGGGCAGGTGCTGATGAACTACAAACTGATGGCCGACCCTGATACGCTGGTCGTGAATTTGCACGAAAAACTCTGGAACGACGAGGCTGTCAGTATCGACTATCGCACACTGAATGCGGCCATACGGACACGTTTGCCCGAAACGTCGCAAATAGTGGCGTTGAAACCCGAAATGGCATCGGTGCCGTTCGTGCGGCTCGAGCAACAACTCAAACCGGTGCGACTTGCCAAACCGATACTTTTGGCGCCGTCGTATGTGTTTCGCGAGGCGCCGTCGGTCGTTCCGCGCATGGTCGAGGTGTTTGCACCACAAAGCATGCTTGATACGTTGGATTCGGTAACGGCGTTGCTGCCCGATTATCTGCCGGTAAGCAAAAGTGTCGAATGGCAATGTGCGTTGTCGCCGATTGCGGGGGCGCGTTTTGCTACGCCGACGGTTACGGTGTCGGTGCAGGTCGAAATGTCAACCGAAAAAGTCCTTGATATTCCGGTGCGCGGGCGTCATTTCCCCGATAGCGTGATGTTGCGCGCATTCCCTGCCGTAGTGCAGGTTACGGCTTCGGTCGGGCTCAGTCGTTTCCCGTCGCTCACAGCCGACGATTTCGAGGCGGTGGTCGATTTTGCCGACACGAAAAACAGCACGGCGTATAAGTTGCCTGTGGCGGTATCGACCACGAACGAGTATGTGCATACGTTTCGGTATGCGCCTGCCGAAGTGGAATATTTGTTGGAAAAATAGTCAAATCGTATGATGGTTGTCGGTATAACCGGTGGTATTGGCAGCGGCAAATCGGTCGTGTCGCGGGTGTTGCGCCTGTTGGGTTTTCCTGTTTACGATTCCGATGCGCGCGCCAAGGCTTTGTACGACGAGGACGCCGCCTTGCGCGACCAACTGATTGAGATGTTTGGCGCATCGATTTATCAAAACGGCCGGTTCTGTCGTCAGGCGTTGGCGGCGGCTGTTTTTGATGCTCCCGACCAACTGCGACGTCTGAATGCGTTGGTGCATCCGGCGGTGTTTCGGGACTTCGAGCGTTGGCGGCAGGCGCAAACGGCATCGGTCGTGTTTGCCGAGTCGGCCATTTTGTTGCAAACCGATTTTCATAAGTATATGAATAGGGTGTTGCTGGTCGATGCCCCGCCCGAAGTGCGTTTGCAGCGTGTTGTGCGGCGCGATGCTGCCACCATGGAGACCGTAGCCAAACGCATGGCCGAACAAATGTCGAGTGCTGACATGCGGAGCAAAGCCGATTGGATTATTGAAAATGATGATTTACAGAGCGTTATAAAACAAGTAATTGCTTTCGTTCAAACGTTGCAAGCATGAAAAAATTAGTCTTGAAAATTTTTTTGTGGCTTTTTATCGCCTCGGTCGTCTTGGTAGTTTTGTTCAAATTTCTGCCTGTCTATTACACTCCGTTGATGTTGCGTCGTGCGGTCGCAGCCGTGGCCGACGGGCGTCCGGCGCATTTCGAACGGAAGTGGGTGTCGCTCGACCAAGTGTCGCCACAAGTGGTGCGTGCCGTCGTCGCAGCCGAAGACGACACGTTTTTCGAACATCATGGTTTTGTGTGGCAACAGATACAACAAGCGTATCAATCGAACCGGCGCGGCAAACGACAACGTGGCGGTAGCAGCATATCGCAACAGACGGCCAAAAATGTGTTCACGTTCGGCACGCGTACCTATGTGCGCAAGGCTGTCGAAGCCTATTTCACCGTGTGGCAGGAATTGATTTGGGGCAAACGTCGTACGCTCGAAATCTATCTGAACATCGTAGAGTGGGGCGATGGCATTTATGGCATCGAGGCTGCCGCACAACACTATTTTGGCAAGCCGGCGCGACAGTTGTCGGAACAGCAGGCGGCTTTGTTGGCCGCAGTTTTGCCCAGCCCGCGCGTCTATAGTGTCGTCAGACCGGGACCATATATCTTGCGGCGCCAACAACATATCATTCGCATGATGCACAATCTGCCGCCAAAATTGCCGTTGTAACCCAACTACAATCCGGCATCGGCAATTTTCGCCATGATTTTTAGTTAAATTGTGTTAAATACACACTAATCTCTTGACTCGTCCCCAAGGGCATGGCTTTACTTTGCATTCGCTTAAGCAAACAATCGTACGATGATGAGAAAATTAACAAAATTACGAATCGGAGAGTTCTCGCAGTTGATGCAGGTAACGGTAAAAACCTTGCGGCACTACGAACAAAAAGGGCTGCTTATGCCCAACGAGGTGGACGAATGGACGGGCTACCGATACTACACCGTCGAACAGATGCAGAAACTCAGTTCTATACGCGAATTGCAGCGATTAGGTTTCTCGCTCGACGAGATAAAGGCGCTTTTCACCGACAACTCGCATACGCCGAGCATACACCAACTGACCGAAAAAATCCAAGAAACGGAGCGGCAGTTGCAACTGCTTGTCGCGCGCCGCAACCAACTGCTCGAATGGCGAAACTCTCGTAAAAAACTTACGACAATGAAAAATTTCAGCATTCAGGCTCTGCCCGAAATCATCGTGGCAAGCCACAGGGAAATCATTCCCAATTACGAAGCACTTGGTGCATTGTGTGTCAATACCATCGGTCCCGAAATGCACCGCCTTGGGCTGCAATGTCCGACCCCGGGCTATTGCTACACATTCGAGCACAACACCGAGTACACGCCCACCGACATCGACATCGAGTACTGCGAACAGATAGCCGAAACGACCACCGATGGCCGCAACGTGTTGACCGACGGCGTGTCGAACAGCATCATTCAATGTAAGCGCATACCCGCCGTTCCACGCGCACTCTGCATGAAACATTACGGACCGTACGACCGTTTTTATGAGTCGTTCATCGAGGCGTTTCGCTACATGGACGAGCACGATATGAAAATCGGCGGCCACCCGCGCGTCAGTTATGTCGATGGCGTTTGGAACGAAGCCGACCCCGAAAAGTGGCTCTCTATCATTCAGATACCGATAGAATAAAAGCATACTTTTATCGATAGAACAAACTGCCGCCATCCGAACAATTTATTCGGGTGGCGGCGTTGTTTTGCTTTTTTGGGAGGGGAACTGCCAAAGCCGAATATGATGTTTGACGTGTGCCGAGCGGCATTGCTCACTGATAACTATTTTTGGGGATGCACAGCGCAACGATGCGATAAAAAAATTACCCTATTATGGGTATTGTGCGTGTGCGGCGATGATTCTAATTTTGCCTACGAAAAAAAATGATACACACGACAATGAAAAAAACGTTTATTTTCACCCTAATTTTAGGCATGTTGCTACAGCCCTTGTCGGCTGACGAAACCGTGTCGCGTGCCGAATACGAGGCGTTGCTGCAGCGGCTCGAACGGCTCGAGCGTTTGGAGGTGGACGCCACTACGGGCGCATCGCCGAAGTCGGAGCCGAAAGACACCACCACCAACGAATCCGACAAGAAAAAACAGGAGGAGTTCCGCATGACGGTAGGCGGATACGGCGAAGCCGTCTATACACGCAATTTTTTTAGCGACAACTACCTGCGCTATACGCAACCCGAAAAATATGCCAACGGCAGTCACGGACGTTTCGATTTGCCGCATGTGGTGATTTATTTAGGTTTTGATTTTGGCAAAGGTTGGAGCATGGGTACCGAAATCGAATTTGAGCACGGCGGCCTCGAAGCGGCGGTGGAGATAGAAGAAGAGGAGGCCGGCGAATACGAAACGGAGGTAGAACGCGGTGGCGAGGTGGCTTTGGAGCAGTTTTGGATTCAGAAAAGTTTTTGTCCGGCCGCCAACATCCGTTTGGGACACATCATTGTGCCTGTGGGCGGCACCAACCAGCATCACATGCCGACCGAATTTTTCGGCGTCTATCGTCCCGAGGGCGAAAACACGATACTGCCTTGCACGTGGCACCAAACGGGTATTTCGTTTTGGGGCGAACACAACAAATGGCGCTACGAAGTGATGTTTTTGTCGGGGCTCGATTCCGATCGTTTCGGCCGACAAACGTGGATTCAGGACGGAGCCGGCTCGCCCTACGAGTTCAAAATAGCCAATGTGTATGCAGGCGCATTCCGTGTCGATAACGAATCGGTGAACGGACTGCGTTTGTCGTTGAGCGGCTATGTGGGTAACTCGTTTCGTAACACGTTGAGTACCAACGAAAACGCCAAGTATCAAGACGTCAAAGGCACGGTTGTAATCGGTGCGTTCGATTTCAAATACGACAATCACAACGTGATAGTGCGTGGAGCATTCGACTACGGCCATCTGACCGATTCGCGCCTGATAACGGCCTACAATATGACGATGCGCAAAGATTCGCCGTCGCCCCGACAAGCCGTGGCAAGTGATGCCATAGCGGCAGGCATCGAGGCCGGCTACGATTTTTTTTCGTTGAATGCAAAACTGCATCAATCCGACCAGAAATTTTATCTGTTCGCCCGCTACGATTACTACGATTCGATGTTTCGCGTCGATGGTGTAACGGATTATGCGTGGTGCGGTCGGCAGCGCGTGGCTGTGGGTGTGAACTATTATCCGCTGAAAGATATTGCCCTGAAAGCCGAATATGCCTACGGCATTTTGCAGTCGCCGTATAATCCCGAACCATCGTTTTCGGTAGGCATCACCTATTCGGGGTTGTTCAGCATTTCGAAAGCGTATGCAACAAAATAAAATAATCAATCATAAAATCATAAAAAAAAACGAACATGAAAGGAAAAATCAAAATTACTTGTTACGGACTTTGTGCCGTATTGTTGGGACTCGGTTTGCAGGCATGCGAAAAGCAGGAAACGCCGGCCGACAATCTGCTGACGCCGAAAGAAGAGGCGTTCAAAAATGCGGTGGTGCCGTATGTACAAAACACGGTACGCCCGACGTATGCCGCTATGGCGGACGCGGCTGTCGCTATGGCGGCAAAATGCGTTGTCATGCAAACCAAGTTTGCATCGGGCAGCCTGACCACGGCCGATGTGGAAGCCGCCGGCAACGCGTGGAACGAAGCACGCAAATATTGGGAAAAATCGGAAGCGTTTTTGTACGGACCCGCCAACAATCACAACATCGACCCGCACATCGACTCGTGGCCGCTCGACAAAACCGCTCTCGACAATACGCTTGCCAAAATACGCAACGGCGAAGCATGGAGCATCGAAACGATGGGCTACGGGTTGCTCGGATTCCACTCCGTAGAGTATATGCTGTTTGAGTTGATTAACGACGACACACAATCGCAGGCACGCAGCGTAGAAAAATTCACCGCCGAAGAGTTGGAATACTTGGTGGCAGTGGCCGAAGATTTGCGCAATCAGTGCGTGTTGCTCGAAGCGTGCTGGTCGGGCATGAACAACATTGCGGCAGCAAAACGCCAAATGCTCGAAGATGCCGAACTCGATTACAACGAAAACTATGGCGATATGATGATGAACGCCGGTCAGGCCGGTTCTATTTACAAAACGTACCAAGAGACGGCCGAGGAGATTATTCAAGGCTGCATCGACATTGCTGACGAGGTGGGCAAAACCAAAATCGGACGCCCCGTCAATGGGTCGAGCGAAGACGACCGCAACTACATCGAGTCGCCTTACAGCCTGAATTCCATTGTCGATTTCGAAGACAATATGCACTCCATCGAAAATGCTTACTTCGGCACGCAAGCAGGCGACGCCTCGCTGTCCGACTACGTCAAAAGCGTGAATCCCACACTCGACACCAAAGTGCGCACGTTGCTCACCGAGTCGATTAACACCATAAAAGCCATACCCGAACCGTTTGCCAAAAATGCGCAACATGCCAATGCACAAAAGGCCGTTACGTTGGTCGGTACCGACTTGGTCGATGCGTTGGAGGAGGTGATGGCCGAATTGAGCAAATAACAAACAGAAACATGTAAAAATCAAAATTGGAATATGAATCGTAATCTCTTTTTTATGATTGGTCTGGCAGGCGCGTTGTGCCTGACCTCTTGTCGGCCGGACGACCCGATAGTGGACGACATGAGTACTGTCGATGTGAATCCCGAATGGTATTATACGGGCGGTAAATTGGGTACTGCCTATCTGACTACGTCGAATGCGTTGGAACAACCGACACCGGCTGTCGAAAATGCCGGATTGTATCAATCGTTCAAAAACGGCGAAGCGTTGTTCGAAAAACCGTTTATGAGTACGCACAGCGGCACGCGCCATGGCTTGGGGCCGGTGTATGTGCGCGAATCGTGCATACATTGCCACCCCGGCTACGGACACGGTATGCGTGTGCCCGAAGGTAGTTTCAACACCAACGACATCGGCAACGGCTGTTTGTTGGTGGTGTACAACAAAGCCACCGAAGGGTATGTTACGTGGTTGGCCGGCATGCCGCAAAGTCATGCGGTGGCACCGTTCAAAGCACCGCTCGACGAGAGCAAAATCATGGTTTCGTATCGCACCGCAGTCGATGGCTGGGGCAATCGTTTCGACGATGGCGAAACGTACGAATTGCAATATCCGGTGGTCGAAATGCCCCAAGAGGCGGTGTATGTGTACAATCAGGGCTACGACATTACCGACGATTATGGCGTGAAATTGGAAAGCACCATCGGCATTTACGGCACGGGCTTGCTCGATGCCATTCCCGACGATTCGCTGAAAGCCGAATGGGCTAAACAGGAACGCGACGGCTATATGAAAAACGGACTGAACACAGCGTATTTCGCAGGTGGCGATTGGACTGCCAATCAGTATAAAAACACGGTTCAGGGCGATGGCACGCTTTATCCGCGCCGCTACACTTACGCCATGAGCCGCGGTCCGTTGCAGGATGCGGCCGGTGCCAACGCCATTTGGAACATCACCAATGTAACACGCAGCGACCGCCGTTATCATTATCTCGACCTGAACGGCACGATTTACGCCACGTACTCCTCTCAAGATCCGGAAGTGCAGGCCGCCTTCGACGATTACATTGCCCAAATTTATCCCGACGAAAAACCGACGTGGTGGAGCGAAGACAATGTCGAACAAAATATCTACAATTATCTGACAGCCAAAGATTTACCTGTCGAGATGAGCGACGATGAGTACACCGACCTGATGGTGTGGCATCGCGGATTGGCGGTGCCTGCGGCTCGTAATGTGAATGATGCCGAAGTGCTGCGCGGGCGCGAATTGTTCAGCGAGATAGGCTGCGCCTACTGCCATCGTCCGAGTTGGACAACGGGCAGCGACGAAATTCGCGACCCTGCCAAATTCTTTGTTGGCAACGAATTGCCTCGCTATCCCTATCAAAAAATTTGGCCTTACACCGATATGGTGCAACACAAATTGCACATGGAAAACGATATTCGCACCGGTTGGTGCCGCACTACACCGTTGTGGGGACGCGGTTTGCACCAAAAGGTTACGGGTTCGTCCACGTCCGACCGCCTGCACGACTGCCGTGCGCGCAACGTCATCGAAGCCATTATGTGGCATGGCTATTCGCAGGAGAGCGATGCGTACGAAATCATCGAACGATTCCGTAAATTGGAGAAGAAAGATCGTGATGCCATCTGCAAATTTATTGATGCTATTTAGCGGCAGCAGATTCCGTCTTGTCGTCCGACGGGCGGAATCTGTTTTTTCGTTTTTTATCGACACAAACAGATGAATTATAGCGGAATTATTGTCGGGTTGGCGTCGTTTCTGATTATCGGCGTCTTTCATCCGATAGTTGTCAAAGCCGAATATTACTGGTCGAAACGCTGTTGGTGGCTTTTTGCGGCGATGGGCGTGGCATTTTGCGCTTTGTCGCTCTTCGTGTCCGACGATGTGCTTTCGACGCTGTCGGGCGTCGTGGCGTTTTCGTCGTTTTGGTCGATCAAGGAGTTGTTCGAGCAAGAACAACGCGTCAAAAAAGGTTGGTTTCCGAAAAATCCGAAACGCAAATGTTGAAAAAAATCACGTTTTCGCTGTGTGGAGCCATTTTGCTGGTGCTGGTGGCTGCCACCATTGTCGAACAATGCTACGGCACGGCGGTCGCCGTCCACTATTTTTATACGTCGCCTGTTACGCTGCTGCTTTGGGCGGCAACCGTCTGTTGTGCAGTCGCTTACCTGTTTCAACGTCATCTGCAGAAACAACTCGTTACGCTGTTGTTGCATCTGTCGTTTGTCGTCATTTTGACCGGCGCATTGACTACGCACCTGTTCGGTCGGCACGGCACGCTGCATTTGCGCCTCGGGACGAGTGCCACCGCATTTACCGTCAAAGATGAGGGCGCGCAGCAGTTCCCGTTCGCGGTCGCATTGGACGATTTCCGACTGACGTATTACGCCGGCACGCAGTCGCCCATGGATTTTGTGAGCCGTTTGCAAATTGTCGATGGCGGCGATACGCTGTGTGGCATCGTGTCGATGAACAACGTGTTTACCTATCGGCATTATCGCTTTTATCAATCGACCTACGATTCGGACAAACAAGGGGCAACTTTTGCCGTGAGCCACGACCCCTACGGCATTGCCATCACTTACGGCGGCTACGCCATGCTGTTGGTGTGCCTGTTGTTGTTTTTCGCCCAAAAACAGACGCATTTCCGCCAACTGCTGAAACGCGTTGCTGGTCTTGTGGCGTTGGCGCTGCTTCCCGCGCTGACGGTCGATGCCTCGCCACGCACGTTGCAACCGGCCTTGGCTGCCAAGTTGGGCGATTTGTATGTCTATTACAACGAGCGCGTTTGCCCGTTGCAGACCTTGGCCAACGATTTTTGCGTGAAAATATACGGCAAAAACTCTTATCGCGATTTTACGGCCGAACAAGTGCTGGCGGGCTGGATTTTCTACTACGATGAATGGAAAACGGAGCCGATGATCAAAATCAAAGGCGACAATGTGCGTTGCCGGCTCGGCATCGACGGCCGATACGCCTGCCTCAACGACTTTGTGGGCGAACACGGTTACAAACTCGCCGACGACATACGGCTTTCGACCGATAAAAACATACGTGCCGCCGACGAAAAATTCAATCTGATAGCGATGGTTTGCACCGGCAGTTTAATCAAAATCTATCCGGTGCCCGACACGACAACGCAATCGGTGGTGTGGTATTCGTGGACGGACAATTTGCCCGCCGATATGCCGCTCGCCAATTGGCAAATGATAAAAGGCAGCATGTCGTACGTCGCACAACACATTGCACACGGCAAAAACCGTGCAGCAGCCGACGGTATCGACAAAATACGCGACTATCAGCAACGTGCTGCGACGACCGTCAATCTGCCTTCGGATATGCGTTTTGCGGCCGAACAGTGCTACAATCGCCTGCATTTGACCAAGCCGCTTGCCATTTTCTGTATGCTGGCGGGTTTGTTGTTGTTTGTGTGGCTGTGTTACTCGTTTTGCCGGCACCGACCGTGGCCGCGTTGGCTGCGCTGTGTGTCGTTGGGCGTAGTGCTGACGGTGTTTGCGGTACTGACGGCGCTCATCGTGTTGCGCAGCGTCGTGAGCGGTCATCTGCCGCTGTCGAACGGCTTCGAAACGATGCAGTTTCTGGCATGGACAGGCTTGTTGCTGACCTTGTTGCTCTGTCGTCGGTTTGTGCTTGCCTTGCCATTCGGTCTGTTGCTGTGCGCCATGTCGCTGATGGTGTCGTTGATGGGCGAAAGCAATCCGCAGGTTACCAATCTGATGCCGGTACTCTCGTCGCCGTTGTTGAGCGTGCATGTGATGATTATCATGTGTGCGTATGCGCTGCTGGCGTTTATGATGCTGAACGGCATCACGGCACTCATTTTGTACGCATTCGGCAAAAATGCGGAGGCGCAAATTACGCGTTTGTATCTTGTCAGTCGTTTGTTGCTGTATCCGGCCATTTTTTGTTTGACTATCGGCATTTTTGTCGGTGCCGTGTGGGCGAATGTGTCGTGGGGGCGCTATTGGGGCTGGGATCCCAAGGAGGTCTGGGCATTGATTACGATGTTGGTCTATGCGGCTGCACTGCACACCGATTCGCTGCCGTGGTTTCGCCGACCGTTATTTTTTCATCTCTTTGCCATTATCGCCTTTCTCTGTGTGTTGTTCACCTATTTTGGCGTCAATTTCGTGCTTGGCGGCCTCCACGGCTACGCATAACCGACCATTTGCCCGATAGTCAGGAAAATGCACTTATTTATTTACTTACTTTACTTACTTACTTACTTACTCCAACAAGTCTCTTCAACCATTTTTCATTTTTCACTTTTCACTTTGCACTTTTCACTTTGCACTTTGCACTTACCACTTTGCACTTACCACTTTGCACTTACCACTTTGCACTATATAATATGGTGTAATTATTTTGTTGTGCTTGTTAGGATTTTTGGTGTTTTGCGTAGTGCTTTTTTTGTATTTGTGTGTTTGTTGTCGTTTTTTTTGCCGTTGTTGCGTTGTTTTTTTTGTTGTTAGAGTTCATAAA
>JBJECE010000007.1:0-17556 GCA_051870755.1 Paludibacteraceae bacterium
TGAAATAATCAAGTAATAACTTTTCGTTTATAAGTATAGATTTTTTAATCTATTAATACATTACTAAAATAAATATACAATTTTTTGATCTAAAATAAATAGTTACACACCAAATATATGTTTCATAATTGATTCAGAAATTAACTTAAGTAACCTTGTTTTGGATACATGCCAAGATTCGTGCATATTTTGGCTATGACAAGCATCAACAACAACAATTGTATCACCCTCAATTTTGTACAGAAAATACCACTTCTTGGTGTTTGCCATATAGCAGCCCTTATTTTGCCAACGTTCAATTGTTGGGTTCCTACGACATAAACCATTCTCTATGCGATAAATGGAATCATAGGCATCTAAGATATTTTCAATCATTAGTTCAAATGAATATGTGTTGCAATATTTTTTAGCAACATTATTGTAAAATGTTACTATATTCAAATAACATTTTTCGTCTATATTATATTTTCCCATTTATTTCATATATTTTTCGCACTGATTCAATCGTAAGTTTTTTAGCTTCTTCAACTGACATTTGTCCAGTTCTTTTTATGTCTTCGTTCAGTTGCACTTTGACTTTGCCATTCTCAATGTACACTTTGCTGCCATTGATATCTACTTCATTTATACGTTTTGTCTTGCTCATACTGATCAATTTTTAATTTAATAATAAATACATCACTCTACTGCAAATATACAACAAATTTTTTAAATCATCAATTTCTATGTTAATGAAAATAAGTACTCAAAACAAGTACTTTTTATATTTTTTTTGTCGGTTGGTATGGAAGTATCGCAAAAAAGGTGTATCTTTGCAGACGATGAAGGTACCGGCGCTTGATGATTTTTTGAAACGGCACAACTATCCGCAATGGGCGTTGAAAGCCGTGTTTTTCGACATGGATGGTGTGCTGTTCGATTCGATGCCCTATCATGCGTATGCGTGGGCAAAGACCTTTCGGAATCATGGTTTTGAGTTTTCGGAATACGATGCCTACCTCAACGAAGGCCGTACGGGCGAATCGGTCATCAACGAATATTTTCTGAAAACGCACGGGCGACCGGCCACAAAAGCCGAAAGCGACACGCTTTACGCCGAAAAAGGGCGCTATTTTATAGAATGCGGTGCCGTTAAGCCTGTACCCGATGTGCAAGAATTGCTGCATCGCGTAAAAGCGCAAGGACTTGATATTTATATCGTTACAGGTTCAGCACAACGGTCGTTGTTCGATACGCTGAACACCTATTTTCCCGACATTTTTGTGCGCGACAAAATGGTTACCGCCTTCGATGTAACCCACGGCAAGCCCGACCCCGAACCCTATTTGACTGCTTTGCGCAAAGCCGCCGCGCAACCATGGCAGGCCATGGTGGTGGAAAACGCACCGCTGGGTGTACGTTCGGCAGTGGCAGCCGGCATTTTTACCGTTGCGGTCAATACCGGCATACTGCAACCGCAAGAGTTGCACAACGCTGGTGCCGACATCGTATTGCCGTCGATGGCCGAACTTATCGATATGCTCCCAAAATTGACTTCAACACCATGAAAATCATTGACAAAAACATTGTGATACTCGGCATTTTTTGTGTGATGTGTGCTACCGTGTCGGGGCGAACGCCCAACGATTCGGTGCTGCAATATTTGCCGTTCGATCTGGCAAACGCCGGCGCTCCCGACTCCGACGAAGGCAAAGCGCTCGACGTCAAAAAGATGTCGAAAACCGACTATATTCCCGAGATTCACGGCACTGTGCGCGGACGCTACGAATATTGTTCGACGCTCGACAAACACCGTTTCATGGTGCGCAACGCCCGCCTGAGCATTACCGGCAATGTGCATCCGCTGGTTGCCTACAAAGCCGAAATCGACCTCTCCGATCAGGGCAAAACGAAAATGCTCGATGCGTATGTACGCGTCTTTCCCGTCAAAGGTATGTCGCTGACACTCGGCCAGATGAAAGTGCCATTCAGCACCGACAACCTGCGCAGTCCGCACACGCAATATTTTGCCAATCGGTCGTTTTTGGCCAAAGAAATCACCGGCTTGCGCGATGTCGGATTTTCCATCGGCTACGAACTGAAAGAAAAATTTCCGTTCTCGGTGGTCGCCGGCGTGTACAACGGTTTGGGACTTTACAATCAGACTGCATGGCGCAACAATATGTGTTATGCAGCACGTGCCACATTCGACCCGTGCAAGTATTTCAATCTGTCGCTCAATTTTCAATCGTTCGACCCCGACAGTCTGCGTATGAACGTGTACGACATCGGCATGTTCGGCGAATTTTACAACTTTCACATCGAAGCCGAATATCTATACAAAACCTATCAAATTGGCGATTTTAAGCCTACACACGCCGTCTCGGCCTTTGCCAATTACGATTTGCAGTTGCCGAAAGTTTTCAGTAAATTGTCGTTTTTGGCGCGTTACGATTGGATGAGCGAAAACTACGATGGTTACGACGACATTTTGGACAATTTTCATACGCACGGCATCGAGCGCCACCGCCTGACAGCCGGTGTAACCTTGAGTTTGGCCAAACCATTCGTGGCCGATTTGCGCATCAACTACGAAAAATACTTTTACGACGATTGGAGCAAGGCCGATCCTGAGAAACAGGACAAATTAACCATCGAAATGATGGTGCGGTTTTGAGCCCGAAAACGCATCGTTCAACCTTCAAAATTATAATGCCATGTATTCGGATTTTCAACAACATTTATCAGCCGAACTGACCGCCATCAAAGAGGCCGGTTTGTACAAAAACGAGCGACTCATTTGCTCGCCGCAAGGTGCCGAAATCACCGTAAACGGCAAAACCGTATTGAATTTTTGCGCCAACAACTATTTAGGTTTGGCCGACAATCCGGCCTTGATAGCAGCCGCCAAACGCGCCCTCGACACACGCGGATACGGCATGTCGTCGGTGCGATTCATTTGCGGTACACAGGATTTGCACAAAGAGTTGGAAGCGGCCATCGCACGGTTTTTCGGCACCGAAGACACCATATTGTATGCAGCCTGTTTCGATGCCAACGGTGGCGTATTCGAGCCACTGTTCACCGAAGCGGACGCCATCATTTCCGACGCGCTCAACCACGCATCCATCATCGACGGCGTGCGGTTGTGCAAAGCACAGCGTTTTCGCTACGCCAATGCCGACATGGCCGATTTGGAAACACAATTGCAAGCGGCGCAATCGTGCCGGTTTCGTCTGATTGTTACCGACGGCGTATTCTCGATGGACGGCAATGTTTGCCCGCTCGACCGCATATATGCACTTGCCAACAAGTACAACGCCATGGTGATGGTGGACGAAAGCCATTCGGCCGGCGTAGTCGGTGCGACAGGACGCGGCGTAACCGAGCAATTCAATCTGCGCGGACAAATCGAAATACTTACAGGCACGCTCGGCAAAGCATTTGGCGGCGCTGTCGGCGGATTCACCACCGGCAAAAAAGAGATTATCGACATGCTGCGTCAGCGTTCGCGCCCGTATCTGTTTTCAAATTCATTGCCACCGATGATTGTGGCCGCAGGCATCGAACTATTCCGCATGATGGACTCGACCAACGAACGTCAGGAAAAACTGCACAAAAACACGGCCTATTTCCGCGAAAAAATGTTGGCAGCCGGCTTCGACATCAAACCGACACAGTCGGCCATTTGCGCCGTGATGTTGTACGACGCCAAATTGTCGCAGGAATTTGCCGCCAAATTGCAGGACGAAGGCATTTACGTTACCGGTTTCTACTACCCGGTTGTACCCAAAGGGCAAGCGCGCATCCGCGTACAAATATCGGCAGCACACGAGCAGGCGCATCTCGACAAATGTATCACCGCATTTACAAAAATCGGTTGCGAACTCGGCGTGATAAAATAATCGGCATACAACATGACAAAAAGGGGGAATCGTGCGACTCCCCTTTTTTGTGATCACCACGACAGCACGCGCCCTACAGCGGCATTCGGCCACGGTATCTGCAACAGCGTACAAATAGTTGGGGCGATGTCGGTAATGTCGGCAGTCGGCACCATGCGTTGCGGCACGCCACCGCCCAACACATAGACGGCCACATTGGCGTTGCAAACATTTGACAATCCGACAATTTCGTTGCGGTCGTTCACTTCGACCCAGCCCGGCAACAGCGTAAAAACCACATCGCCACACGTTGCCTTGAAAGCACTATTGCGTATGCGCGACAATTCGTCGTTGCCGCCACCCGATGCCAATTTGATTTCGGTGGATGTATAAGCGTTATGCACGCCTTGAAATTCGGTCATAAATTGTGCCACATGCCGTTCCAATTCAGCGCGGTCGATATGTTGTTTGTCGAGGAACGATTTGTTCAGATAAATATGACCGGCGGCATAGCCGCTGACATAGCGTCCCTGACCGTAAATGGCCATAAGATAAGCATTTAGCAACGCCATCGAGCGTTTGGCGTTAAATTCGCCACCGACGATACCATTTCGTGCCTGATGTCGCAACGAATAGGACTCTTCGGCTGTGCCGGCCACCACAATCAGTGTGTTGTCGAGCCCGACGCTGAGGTCGATGGCATCAAACAACAAGCGCAAATCTTTATCAAGACGCAGATACATGTCCTCTTTCTCGGCCGACAATAGCGCATTGCCTTGTTCGCAAGGCAATTTGACGGAAAACTCGACCATCAGAAAATCGGTGAACGCATCGATGCCCATTTTTTCGTCGCGCACGGCACGAATGGCCAAATCCTTCATCAACGTATTCACAAACGGCGAATGCTTGAAACGATAGATTTGCTCCGACAGCGATTGTCGTTCGTCGGGCTGCGTGAATGCCGTTTCGTTGGCCGCAGCAGCCGGATATTTATAGGTGCCCACCTCGAACAACGGACGCCACTCGTAACGCAGGTAGTTGGCCAGCGTCGGACTTTGATTCACTTTGTCAGCCCAGAGTGGCAAGCCGCGTTCGTAGAAATCGGTGGTCGCCAAGCGACCTGTTTCGTCGTCAATCCAAATGGCCGCATCGGCAGCGTGCCCGCCGAACACAACGGCATTGGTGGCACCGAGCGCAATGGCATATACCTTTGCTTTGGGCTGATTGAGTTTAACAGCATCGGCTAATGTAGTGGATGCCAAGTGTTTAGGCGACACATTCTGTGTGCTGTTGATGCCGTGATAACGCCCATCGTAAACGATTGGCATCAGATTGTCCTCCAGAAAATCGTACCGCTGTTCGCCGATAATGCCATGATAATAAGGCCAACTGCCCGTCAGCAGCGATGCAAAATCGGCCACTGCCCCGCCACTGACATATCGACATTGCGTAGCGGGCAATACCAAACCTTCGGTCAGACGGCGAAAACCGCCTTTGTCAAATCGGTCGGACAAGGCAGCGAGATGGTCGTGTTGCAAACCATCGATGGCGATAGTTACCACCAAGCGCGGCCGTGCAGGCTGTGCCGCAATGCCACACGTCCACACCAGGCCGATGGTCAAGATGATAAGTTTCAATCTGTTACAAGCAGGCATCAGCATAGGGTGATAATGTTCAGAATGACCTCTGTGGCTTTCTGCATCGACTGAATCGGCACAAACTCGTAACGTCCGTGAAAATTGTGTCCGCCGGCAAAAATATTCGGACAAGGCAGTCCCATAAACGAAAGTTGTGCGCCATCGGTGCCACCGCGAATCGGCGTAATTTTTGGTTTTACGCCGGCTTGTTCCATAGCCTTACAAGCCAATTCGATGATGTGCATTACCGGCTCAATTTTTTCGCGCATATTGTAGTATTGATCTTTCAGTTCGACAGTTACAGTGCCAACGCCGTATTCTGCATTCAGTTGTTGCGCTATATGGTTCATGTCGGCTTTGCGCTGTTCGAATCGCTCGCGATTGTGGTCGCGAATAATGTAATTCAGTGTACTCTGCTCCACCGTTCCGTTCATACCGACGAGATGAAAGAAACCTTCGTAGCCTTCGGTCTGTTCGGGAGTTTCGGTAGGTGGTAACATAGCCGCAAATTGTTGCGCCACGAGCATTGAGTTCAGCATCTTGTTTTTGGCATAGCCCGGATGTACGTTGCAGCCGCGAATGGTTATTTTGGCTGCCGCCGCATTGAAATTTTCGTATTCCAATTCGCCGATTTCGCCGCCATCCATCGTGTATGCCCAATCGGCTCCGAACTTGCCAACGTCGAAATGGTGTGGGCCTTGTCCGATTTCTTCGTCGGGCGTAAAGGCCACACGCACCCGGCCGTGTTTCACTTCGGGGTGTTGCACCAAATATTCCATCGCAGTCATTATTTCGGCAATGCCGGCCTTGTCGTCGGCGCCGAGCAGTGTACGGCCGTCGGTTACTATCAAGTCCTGCCCCGTGTATTGCACAAGTTCGGGGAACTGACGCGGAGACAGCACACACGCATCGTCCGCATTGAGCAGGATGTCGCCTCCGTCGTAGTGTTCGACAAGGCGCGGTTTCACATTTTTGCCGCTCATGTCGGGCGACGTGTCCACATGGGCGATAAACCCGATGGTCGGTTTCGGCTGGTCGGTATTGGCGTCGAGCGTGGCAAACACATAGCCATTGTCGTCAACGGCGGCATCGGTCAATCCGATGCGTTTCAGTTCTTCGACCAAATAGTTGGCAAACACCATTTGTCCGGGAGTGCTCGGCGTGGTGCCGGTGTTTTCGTCGGATGTGGTTTCAAATTCCACATATTTAAGAAAGCGTTCTACAATATTCATATTGTCAAAAAATTAATGGGTTTTTGGAGTTGCAAAATTACTATTTATTTTTTTGAAAATCAACTACGATTACAAATTTGCTTGAAAGTGCAATAACTGCACCGTTTTGTCTGCTCCGTCGGACGAAACGGCACGGCTGCATCAAATATCTCGGTCAAGCACTTATCCAAGGCTTCACAAAAGTCGTCGAAATAAACATCTGCATCCTGCACTTCCTGTTTCTCGCATGTGATGTTCACATTGCGAAACGACGATCGCAAGGCATACAGCAGCGGTTTGACGTGTTGGCGGCCGGTCTTCAGCCGATAAAGCAGCGTGTAGAAAAATAGTTGTAAAATGGCTGTCGGGCGATCCTTGTCGGACGTATCAAACAGTTGATCTATATTCTTAAAATCCGACACACAACTACCTGTTTTGTAATCGGCAATATGCACTATGCCATCTTTTTCGTCCACACGGTCGATGATGCCTTTCAGATTCACCGACAACCCATTGTTCAATTGCAAAGCCACGTCGTTGACGCGCTGTTCGGCGCAGCAATAGACAAACGGCGCACGCTTATCGCGGTCGAACTGCAAGGTCTGTTGCACATACGTTTCGATGACGTGTGCCACCAACAAATTTTGTCCGAACAACGGCATCGGACGTTTTTGTTTGTAAAATATTTCGGAGAAAGCAGTATTCAACGTTCTATCTATCAGTTGTTTATTTGTTATAATATTATCCAGAGCCGCGCTCGTTACGGGCTTATTCTCGTAGGGTTTGTAGAGCAACTCCATCACCTTGTGATAGATGGAGCCGAACGTATTGGCCTCTATCGTTTCCGACACTTCGTCGGGTTCGGCCAACGCCTCCACTTTGGAATAATAAAACCGCAGCGGACATTCGAGATAGGCATTGACATCGCTGGCCGAAATGGATTTGCCCGAGCCCTGCGTGCAATACGCTTGCAAGCGCGTGAGCACTTCGCCGGTTTTCGGTATCTCGCCGTTGTTTCTGACAGGATATTCGATATTGTATCCAACCGCTTTTTTCGTCAACGGCACCTGCAACAAATATTCCAATTGCGCCGCATACCGACTCACCTCGCCATGCTGACCATCGGTGCGCGAATCGTAAATCAAATACACGCGGCGCGCCCGATAAATCAACCGATAAAAGTTGTATTCAAAAATGGCATCGTGATATTCGTAGGTAGGCAACCCGAATACCCGCCGCAACGTGTAAGGAATAGTCGATGGTGTGTGATTTTGGCGCGGAAATACATTTTCGTTGAACGCCGTGATGATGACATTTTCGAAGTCCAACGCACGCGTTTCAAGCGTACCCATCACCTGCAAGCCTTCGACAGGTTCGCCTTGAAAAGCCATCGTCAGGCCGGCAATGAGTTGCTGCAACAGGCGCAACAGCGTTGGCAGCGCAATATCCTGACCGAATTGTTTCAAATTGGTGCTGATGCAGTTTACCGCCGCCTTGTAGCCATCACAAAACTCGCGGTCGAGCGTATCGACCTGTGGTGCCAACGCATCGACGATGGCGATAAAATAGTTCAAAAAGTCAGTCGTATCGGCCACCGGACGAAAGAGCAACGGCAGCAATTCGCCGTTGCCATCGAACAACGTCGGCGGCACCAAAAACAGATTTTCGGCCATGATACGCGCCACCAAAGTGCGCACCTTGTCCGGCTCGCGGGTACAAATGTACGGATGATTCAGCACCGCCAATACATGTTTGTGATAGAAGCGCGTTTCTTCACCTTGCTGACGTTTGTTGCGTTGCAGGGTAATCAGTTGTTCCATCAGTGCCGCTATCGGCGTCAACGACAGCGGATAACCCATCGTTACATTGACCGTCGCTATCGTGTCGGGAATGGCATAAAGCGTCGGCACCAGCAAACGTTCGTTGGGCAACACGACGACGGTGCGCAAATTGGTATTTTCGGTATCTTCGCACTGCAATTCGTTCAAAATGCGATAGACCTGCTTGGTCTGCCCGATGTCGGACGGCGTGGCTATCAGTTCTATCTGCCGCTCGGTAGGTTGTTGCGGCGCATCAAGTTCAAACCGCGAGGCGAATCGTCTGTTTTCGTCGATAAACCGCCCGGCAACATTGTTGTCCTGCACGATTTCGGGCGACTGATAATCAAAATAATAGTCGCCGATGCCTTGACGTTGACATTTGTCGAACAACTTGGCTTCGGTCGTCGTCAGCGCATTGAAACCCACAAACACCACGCGCTCGTAATCCAAATGCAAATCGTCCGCTTTTTCGGCCACCTCGCGAAAAATCATACCATCGTAACCGATGCCGCGTCGGCGCAAATCGGCTTTGAACGTGGTGTAAATATCGAACAATTTGCTCCAAATATCCGAAAATTGCTGCTCGAACGCCTTGCCCTCGTTACGATTGTCCAACACAACTTGCCAAAACCGATGGACAATCTCACGTTGCTCATCATTCAGCCAAGTCATATCGCGTTCAAGCTCTTTGAGGTCGCCAATATTCTGAAACACTTGGCGCGCATCGGCCATATATTTGTCGATGTCGTTGAAATCGGCCAACAGCATCTCGCCCAAAAAACAAAACCGGTCGAAAGTTTCCTGCGTCGGTTGCGGCATCACCTTGCAATAGGCCTGATACAAACAAAACATGAGCGTTACCCTGTCGGCTTGCAGCAAGGCCGACTCGCGCAAAAACAAATCGTTTATCGCCAATATGTCGGGCGCAAACATCGGTTCCGAGGCCACCGACGCCAACGCCTGCCGAAAAAATACGCCCGCACGCCGATTGGGAAACACAAACGCCACCGACTCCATACGGCAACCAAACTCTTCGTAGTAACGCTCCGCTATCTGACGCAAAAATGTTGTCATACCATGTACATTTTTTGGAAGTGCTAAAGTACAAAAAAAACATCACATACGCAACCCTATTTTTTAACAAAAAAAATCGCCATTCCGATTGGACATTTCAAAATAAATCTCTAAATTTGCCAACCCAACAAAAACAGATCGACACACATGAAAGCACTTGTCAAAAAGTATCCCGAACGCGGCATTTGGATGGACGACGTACCAACGCCCGAAGTCGGCATCAACGACGTACTCATCAAAATTCGCAAAACAGCCATCTGCGGCACCGACCTACACATCTATAAATGGGACGAATTTTCGCAGAAAAACACCCCGACACCTTTAGTCATCGGACACGAATATGTAGGCACCGTAGTGGCCATCGGCGCCGGCGTGCGCAACGTTGCCATCGGCGACCGTGTTACCGGCGAAGGACACATAGCCTGCGGACACTGTCGCAACTGCCGCCGCGGCAAACTGCACGTTTGCGAAAATTCGGTCAGCGTAGGCGTTACGCGCAACGGCGCGTTTGCCGAATACTTGAGCATTCCCGAAAGCAACGTCGTTAAACTCAACGACAATATTTCCGACGACATTGCCGCCATCATGGATCCCTTTGGCAACGCCACACACACCGCATTGGCATTCCCCATTTTGGGCGAAGATGTACTGATAACCGGCGCCGGACTCATTGGCACCATGGCCACCGGCATCTGCCGATTTGCCGGCGCACGTCATGTGGTCGTAACCGACTTGAGCGACTATCGGCTCGACATCGCCCGCCGCATGGGCGCCACGCTGTGCGTCAATCCGGCCAAAGGCGAATCCGTCAAAGGGGCGATGCAGCAGTTGGGCATCAAAGGGTTCGATGTAGGCCTCGAAATGTCGGGATCGCCGGCCGCTTTCCGCGAAATGGTCGATTCGATGTACAAAGGCTCGAACATCGCACAACTCGGCATTCTGCCGCCATCGACCACCGTCGAATGGAGCGAAATCATTTTCAACGCCTTAACCATCAAAGGCATCTACGGACGACAAATGTGGGAGACGTGGTACAAAATGCGACAAATGCTGCTTTCCGGTCTCGATTTGACGCCCGTCATCACACATCGCTTCAAAATTGACGATTTTCAACAAGGTTTCGACGTCATGGAGAGCGGTTTATGCGGCAAAGTGATACTCGAATGGGACTGAAAACCAAACGATTGCGATTTTTATCAAAAAAAATGGCAAAAAAATTTGGTCAGTACAAAAAAAGGCAGTACCTTTGCATCGCAATTCGGAAACGAATTGGGCGCTTAGCTCAGTTGGTTCAGAGCATCTGCCTTACAAGCAGAGGGTCGGGGGTTCGAATCCCTCAGCGCCCACGAAAAAAAGACGAGAACTTACAAATATGTAAGTTCTTATTTTTTTATACACAAAAAATACACACAACGCAATAAAACACAACAAACGGCGTTATATGAGTACAAACACTCACGAATAATGCCTATGATTACAGAAATTACTACTTCCAAATCCGATTCACACATCCGTACACAACAACATTTGCAGCCGCGCCCGCAGACACTGCACGCCATTCTGGCCTTTGCAGCAGCCTACCATGTCGAGCAGTTGGCCGACGGCACTCTGCTGCAATCGATTCTGAACTGACGGCCGCTATATGCGATAGTTACGCGGCGTAGTTGTACGCGCCACTGTGTTCGACGAAAAAAATCATCACTTTTTTTCGCGTTGATATTTGTCCGTTTGGCAAAAATGCACTAACTTTGTGCATCAAATTTCAAACCTAAATATCACACACTATTACTATGGAAACATTTGTACATTCCGCATGGTCGCTGATACCATTCGGCATCATGTTGCTGATGATTGCCATCGGGCCGTTGGTTGCCGAAAAATGGTGGGAATCAAACATCAACAAACTCATTGTGTCGCTCTTTTTGGGTGTACCCACGGCAGTCTGCCTGATTATTGGCGGCATGGTACACGACTTGGAGCATCAGGTGATTTTCGATTATGTGCCGTTTATCGTGCTGTTGTTGGCGCTCTTTGTCATCACGGGCGGCATTCATCTGAGCGGCGACATCAAGGCGAAGCCATCGATTAACACGCTATTTCTCGGCATTGGTTACATACTCGCCTCACTGATGGGTACGACAGGCGCCGCCATGTTGCTCATCCGCCCCATCATCACCACCAACCAACAACGCAAATACACGGTACACACCATGCTGTTTTTCATTGCATTGGTGGCCAACTGCGGTGGTTTGCTCACACCGCTCGGCGATCCGCCGTTGTTTATGCTGTCTTTGCGCGGTGCGCCGTTCACTTGGTTCCTGAATATGTTGCCCGAATGGCTGTTCATCGGTGCCGTGCTGCTGACAATTTACTATTTTGTCGATCGGCACTATTATGCCAAAGAGGATTGGACGAGCCTTGCCGACGATGCGTTGGAATACGAGAAGCTGCGTCTGACCGGCTCCATCAATTTTGTCTATCTGATAGGCGTCATTTTGTCCGTTGCGTTCATCAACGAAGGCACCATACCACAAATGGGCGCCAAAGACGCTCCCTTGTGGCTGAAGTTCCTGCGCGAAATCGTACTCTTGTCGCTGACGGGCTTGTCGCTCTACACCACGAAAAAAGAGGTGCGCTACACGCTGAATAAATTTACATGGGCGCCCATCATCGAAGTGGCCGTGCTGTTTCTCGGCATTTTCACGACCATGACACCGGCACTCGCCTACCTGAAAGCACACGCCGCCGACCTCGGTCTGAGTGCGCCGTGGCAGTTCTACTACTCCACCGGTTTGCTCAGTTCGTTCCTCGACAACACGCCTACCGCCGTAGCCTTCCACGGCGTGGCGAGCGGTCTGCCCGAGTCGCTGGCGGCTGCACAAGCAAGTATCGTGAATGGTGTGGTAGAGGGTACGTCGTTTGTGGCGGGCATTCCCGAACTACTGCTCAAAGCCATCTCGCTGGGCGCTGTGATGTTCGGCGCGATGACCTACATCGGCAACGGACCGAACTTCATGGTGAAAGCCATTGCCGAGGAGAGCGGCATCAAAATGCCGAGTTTCTTCGGATATATGCTGAAGTTCTCGCTCATCGTGTTGCTGCCTATCTACATCATCGTACAACTTATTTTCTTGTAAACCAATAAAAAAGCCATGGTCGCGATGCGTGTAACCGCTTACACCACGCGACCATGCTGTTGTTCCAATCACTATGTCGCAAACAAAAAAAACAACACGCAAATCGACAACGGCAAAAAAGGTAAAAGATGAACCGATACTGCCCTACCTGCTCATTGGTTTAGCCATTACCATACTCATCATTGTAGGCATCGAAGTTGATAATTATCTCTCCCAAAACGCCATCAGCGAGGTAGCAACCACCTGCAATTTTTGCCGGAATGCCACTGCCTCCATCTCGTCGAAAAAGACATTCAAAGACTTCAATGCAGAGCATCTGAAACACGCTCGCAAGAATGGTTTGAAGAAACCCATCAAAACAAAGAAGGAATTGTTCAACACCATCGACGCCCTACAAAAAGACGGCAAATTGGTCAAAATAACAAGCAACAAATATTATTACATTTCAGACCTTACACACTCGTACCCATACCTCACCCCCGAAGCCGCCCAACTGCTGCAAGAGATTGGGAAACGATTTCACGCCAAACTGCGCAAACACAATTTGCCAAAATACAAGTTTGTAGTGTCGTCGCTACTGCGCACCGAAGAGACGCAAAAAAAGTTGCTCGGCACCAACCGACAGGCCACCAGAAACACCTCGGCACACTACTACGGCACCACGTTCGACATCTCGTACAGCAAGTACAAACGCTCCCATATCACCCACAACGACAAACAATTGGAGCGACTGCTGACCGAGACATTGCGCGAATTACGCAGCGAATGTCGGTTGCTCATCGTCAACGAGAAGAAGAACAAGTGCTATCACATCACAGTTGTGAAGTGTCGGGAACAATAGCCGCACAAAAAAATCCGGCCGGATAGGTCGGATTTTTTTGTTATTGCAGCCGTGCCGTGTTCAAAACGTATAACGCACGCCGGCGGTCAATCCCCAATCGAAATAGGAAGCATGGCCATCGCCACTGCGCCGGAACAACAAGCCATAGCCCGGCCGAAAATCGACTTGCACGGTCAGCGGAATGTCGTCCCAAGTGAGTTCCACACCGCCGATGGCATTCAAACCAAACTTACCAAGTGTAGCACTCGATGGAAGCGGGCCGTAGTTCACCCTATCCCATATAGTCCACACCGGACGTGCCAAGCCAAGGCTTGCGCCGCCGCCGGCAAACCACCAAAGGCTGCCCCAATTCCAACCGGTAATTGAGCCTTCGTACATGGCATTCGGATTCAATTCGAATGTCCACAAGGCCATACGGTCGCCATAGGAATCGTAAATGATGTTGCCAAACGTAAAGCCCAAATCGGCTTGTAAGGCTACGTTTTCCGTAAAAAACGTTTTATACGAAACTCCCTCGATTGTACCGACAACGCCGCCAATACCGTGTTTATAAGGCTGTTGCGCCTGTGCCGCGACGGCCAAAACTGCTACTGCAGCCAACAAAAATAAACATTTCTTCATAATCGACTCTTTTTTGTGTTAGAATGATTGCAAATATATATCAAATTTTTCAAACTACCACCTTTGTGATAAAAAATCACACTTTTTTCCCGACAACATCAAACAGATTCGGGTGGCACGATGGCCACCCGCCTGCTATTCAGTCGCCAAAGCGGCAACCTTTTTCAAGTATTAACCTCCGCATTTACTATAACCGCAGTTCGAGCAGACAAAGCAACCCTCTTTCACCACAATCGAATGTTGATGGCATTCGGGGCATTCCATCTCTTTGACGTCGGTGTCGGTCATGTATTTTTTCAGAGCGCGTTCTACGCCGGCCTTCCATGTGTTTATCGATTCGCTATCGAGTTGCAAGCCCGACACAAGTTTGATAACCTGTCCGATAGGCATGCCGTAGCGCAACACGCCGGAAATCAGTTTGGCGTAGTTCCAATACTCTTTGTCGAACTTGTGCGACAAACCTTCGATGGTCGTTTTGTAGCCACGCGAGTTGGTAAATTGAAAATCGTAATGTTTGTGGCCGTCTTCGTCCACCACTTTGATGATTTTACCTTGCGTAACCGTTTTTGGCAGGAACAGGCCCTCGTCGTCATCGGCCAAACCGGTGAATATCTCGTACGGGCGACCATTTTTGAGGCCGACAAATGCGATCCATTTCTCTTTTTTGTTTTGGAAACGCACCACGTCGCAGTTCAACTCTTTCGGGCGCACCAGATGTTCGTCGGTGTAGCACACGCAGTGTTTGTTGGGTTCGTCCTCTTTCTTCTCTTTTTTCGTTACGTTGAGCAATACGCCGGCGCGCGACCCTTCGCGGTAAACCGTTACGCCTTTGCAGCCCGACTTCCAAGCCTCCATATAGAGTTGGCTCACAAGGTCTTCGGATACATCGGCCGGCAGGTTGATGGTAACCGATATAGAGTGATCGACCCATTTTTGGATACGTCCCTGCATTTTCACCTTCATCAGCCAATCGACATCGTTGGCGGTGGCTTTGTAGTAAGGCGATTGGGCAACCAAGGCTTCGATTTCGTCTTGCGTATATTCGCGATGCGTATCGTAGCCGTTCACTTCCATCCACGTCTTGAAGTGATGGTGGAACACGGTATATTCTTCGAACGAGTCGCCATCTTCGTTCACAAAATCGACACGCACGCCTAAATCATTCGGATTGACCTTGCGGCGACGTTTGTACACCGGCATAAACACCGGCTCGATGCCCGATGTGGTCTGTGTCATGATGCTGGTTGTGCCCGTCGGAGCGATGGTCAGGCACGCGATGTTGCGACGTCCGTATTTCACCATTTCTTCGTACATATCGGGCGCCACGGCGCGCAACCGTTTGATGAACGGGTTGTTCTCTTCGCGTTTGGCATCGTACACTTTGAAAGCGCCACGTTCCTTGGCCATGATGACCGACGAGCGATAGGCTTCGACAGCCACATTTTTGTGCACCTCTTCGGAGAAAGCCGTCGCTTCTTCGGTGCCGTAACGCAACCCGAGCGCTGCCAGCATGTCGCCTTCGGCTGTGATGCCGACGCCTGTGCGGCGACCTTGCGATGTCTTTTCGCTGATTTTCTGCCACAATTCCAATTCCGTACGTTTAATATCGGCACTTTCAGGGTCGGAGTCGATTTTTTGCAGAATGCCTTGAATCTTTTCCATTTCGAGGTCTATAATGTCGTCCATGATGCGTTGCGCTTTGCGCACATGCACACGGAAAAGGTCGAAATCGAAATGCGCATTTTTCGTAAACGGCTCATTTACATACGAATAGAGATTGATGGCCAACAATCGGCAACTGTCGTACGGGCAAAGCGGAATTTCGCCGCACGGATTGGTCGATACGGTGCGATAGCCAAGGTCGGCATAGCAATCGGGTACCGATTCGCGCAAAATCGTGTCCCAAAACAGCACGCCCGGTTCGGCCGATTTCCACGCATTATGAATGATTTTTTTCCACAAATCCGCAGCGTTGATGTCTTTCACATGGGTCGGATTCGGCGAATCGATGGGATATTGCTGACGATACATTTCGCCACGTTCGGCGGCGCTCATAAATTCGTCATCAACTTTCACCGAGATGTTGGCGCCGGTAATTTTGCCCTGTTCCAATTTGGCATCAATAAATTTTTCGGAATCCGGATGTTTGATCGACACCGACAACATCAGCGCGCCACGCCGACCGCCCTGCGCCACTTCGCGCGTCGAATTCGAATAGCGCTCCATGAACGGCACAATGCCGGTCGAGGTCAGTGCCGAGTTTTTCACCGGCGAACCTTCGGGGCGAATTTGCGACAGGTCGTGCCCCACGCCACCGCGACGTTTCATCAACTGCACCTGCTCCTCGTCGAGTTTGATGATGCCGCCATACGAGTCGGCATTGCCATCGATGCCGATGACAAAGCAGTTCGACAGCGACGACACTTGATAGTTGTTGCCGATGCCCGTCATCGGGCTGCCGGCCGGCACAATGTACTTGAAGTTGCGCAACAACTCGAAAATTTCGTCGCTCGTCATCGGGTTCGGGTATTTCTGCTCGATGCGGGCAATCTCGTCGGCCAAGCGATGATGCATATCGTCGGGCGTACGTTCGAAAAGATGCTGTTCCGAGTCTTTCAGCGCATACTTATTGACCCATACCTGCGCCGCCAATTGATCGCCGCCGAAATAATCGGTCGAGGCCAATTTGGCTTCTTCCTCTGAATAAATCTGTTTTTTCACGATAATGAAAGTTTTTCTATATTTTTAATGACACAATTCGCGATTTTTCGGGTGTTTTGCACACACGGAATACGTTTGCAATATTACAACGATTTTCCAAAACCTGCAACAAAAACAGCTATTTTTTCGAGAAAGTTTTCCACAAAAAATCGTACAGTGTTCATTTTCAAGCAGATATTTTTTCAACAGCACCAAAAAGTTTTCCAAAACCAAAAACCGCTGCGCAACAGCAACATGCAATTTACGCAATACACGCGTCCACCCTGTCTGCGTTCTAAAAAAGGTGCAAAAGAGTTTCAAAGTTGCAAAGTTTAAGGGTTTAATGTAGGGACGTGGCATGCCGCGTCCAAATAGATAAAGTTTCAAAGTTTAAGAGTTTCAAAGTTGTTTTCTTGCGTTTGTTTCTACCTCCCAACTCCCTGCCTACCGCAGGCAGGCTTAGAAAGGGCAAATCTTCGCGCGAAACAGACACAAAAAAGCCCTCCTTTAGGAGGGGTTAGGAGGCTGCGGAGCAAGAAAAAATTCCTCACTCCGCATTCCTAATTCGACACCCCCTTTAGGGGGCTGGGGGGCTTGCACTCCGCATTCCTAATTCCTAATTGTAGGGACGCACTGCACCTGCCTACCGTAG
>JBJECE010000008.1:0-71496 GCA_051870755.1 Paludibacteraceae bacterium
GGCCACTGCCGTAGCCAACGGCAGCACCACCTACACCAAAGTAACATTCCCTTACACCATGCCAAAAAATGGCGCAACACTCTATGCGGTGTATCGGTATGCGGGGGCAGGCGATGTTGGGTGGAAATTAGTAACGGATTTATCCACAGTTGCAGAAGGAACGTACGCTTTATTATCAACAAACAATGTAGCATTTAAGGGCTCCATTAGTGATGGACATGGAGAATGTACTGCTACTGGGTTTACATTTACGGATGGTGTGGCAGATGCGGCTCCTGAGGGTACATGCGAAATAAAGATGATTGCTGCTTCGGAGGAAGGTGGATATTTGATGTATAATGCTGATAAGGGATACCTATACGCCAAGGCTAACTCGTCCGGTAATCTTGCATGGTCAACAACAGTTCCCACGTCTTATTGGAAATATGGCGGAAGTACAAATAACAACTGGGTGTATGCAAGTAATAGTGCTTATTTAAGACAATACAACTCTACTTTAAGAACATATGGTGCCAATAATGGTAATGTATTGCAGTTAGCAAAGAAAGGAGGTTCTTACCTCTACACCTCCGATCCGGCGTGCGGGCCGCATATCGGGTTGTCGGGGGATGTGCGGATTACTTCTGCAAAGGGTGTGCGCGTCGATGCCTATACACAGATTAAAGTTAGCGGCACCAACTTAGACAAGAATGCAGATTCAGCGGCTGTATCTATCAAGGTAGAAAGCAGCAACGCGAACTTCAAGATCAAACGCTGGGGAACTTCGGGCGATGGTACGGATTGTAATACAACACCCTACATACTCAATACAAATATCCAAACTGCCGCTTACGCAGACTCACTCTGCATCACCTATACGCCTACTGCCGCCAACACTACCGAGTCGGCAGACATCACGGTTACTGCTTATAGGTATAGGGGTTCTGCCGAATATGCGACCAAAACCATTACGGTACAGGGACACTCGCTGCCCGAGCGGTTTGTGATTGCTGCCAAAGGCACGGACGGTTGGGTCGCACTGCCGAACACGTTGGGCAGTAGCAGTTCTGCCACCGTTCCCAATGTAGAGGATATCAATAGCGATGTAGATAATACAGACAACCCGACTAAACTCACTGCCGCGCCGAGCACCGTCATCTACCAGGCTGCCGCTCGCGGGGATAGTTACAAGAACAACAGCCCGACGGGTCTGCGCTTCACAGTGGATGGCGGACAGTTCTTGCAGGCATCGAAAAACGACACGAAGGTGTGGTTATCCACCACCGGCGCACAGGATATGCAGTCGTGGACGCTCCGCACGGAAGACTTTGTGAATTATGAAGTACGCCTTGATAGCGGTAGTCTATATGGCAGATATTTGGCATATAGTAAAGATAATACATATAATACCGAACGTATCGGGCATTATGCTACTTATACCGCCATTCGTTTCTTGCCGTTTGATAAAGTATGTACGCGGCTGTTGGCGCCTGCTAATCTCAAAGTAACGCAGGTGAAGTCCTCTGCTATTACGCTCGCATGGGATGCCGTAACGGGCGCGATAGGCTATAAGTACAGCACTGACGGCGGCTCCACTTGGACGGATATGGGCAACGTACTGACCTATACTATCACGGGGCTGCCGGCAGAGACGGCATATACCATTTGGGTGAAAGGCGTAGTACCTGATGGCGACACCGATTGCTCCTACTATAGCGAGGCTCAGGCAACTACTACCAACTGCGATGATGTGCCACAGAGCATTTCCTATACCTCGGATGCGAATAGCATCACGCTGTCGTGGACAATGACATCGGCGACGGCTACCGTGCGGCTCTATTCCGACGACGCAGGAACAACGCAGGTGGGCAGCGACTATACCGGCGCTACCTCGCCCTACACGATTCCGAATTTGGACAAAGCCACCACCTATTATGCCCGCATTTTGGCGGACGGCACTTGTCCCTCTGAACTGATAGAGATAAGCACCGAGCGCCCGCAGTTGGATGTGGTAGAGTGGTACGAAGACAAGATTGACGTCGAAATCAACACCGACGAGAAAATCTCTGTGCTGCTCGAGAACCAAGTAACCAAAGGCACCGGCTCCGGCAACGTGGCGGAAGACTTATTCTTCTCGAAATACTTTGAGGCGCATAGTACTAATAAAATGCTTGGTATATACAATGGAACACCAAATAAAATTGCATTGGCAGATTATTCTATCGCCATTTCCGCGGGTGCAGAGTTTTCTTTGTCAAGGTTTGGTAAAGAAACAGGATATATAGACGCAGGTGAAGAAATAATTCTTGTTCAATATTCTTCTCAAAATTCGGCTAAGAGTTGCGCACAAGAACAAGAAGGGTGGGAAGATTGGTTTGAAACACAATCTTCCGGAGGTGAAGGACAAGTTATGCAAATGTCAGGTAGACAATCATTGGGATTATATAAAAATTCTGTTCTAATAGATGTCATAGGGTCATCCACAAGTAGCGATGGTAGGGGTCAATTAAATGAATTAGACAAAGATGGTTGTTCCACCTCCAAATTAATTATTGAAGGCGTAGCAGTTAATGATGCTCCTTCATTCTTTAGTATGCAAGGTGATAACATAGATACAGAAGAGATAGAAACAGATTATGCTTTGACTACTAACCGCTGTTTATTAGTCCGCAAAAATTCGGTTATTAGTGGTGCAAATTCTGTTCTAAATAATGTAACTACAAGTAGTGTGTGTGCCGATATTTCTGCATCGTTTGTTACTTTAGGTGAAGAATGGATGGGGCTTAGGATCGGTAGTGGTCATTCTAGTGATACAGAGATACAAGAAGCCACATGTACAGGTTTATCCTATTTAGGACATTTCGACTACTCGGGTTACTACACCACCTACGATTCGCTGATGGTGAAGGAGTTCGACGAAACCGGCCGCAATCCGGATGGCACGATTACGATAGAGATTCCGCGTTTGGATACGCTCTCGTGCAGAGGGTTGAAGATAATTGCTTCCGACGAATCGGGCCATGTGCTGACTGCCAAAGAGTACCGCGTGCCAATCATTGTTTACCAAAGTACGACTACCGCCGATGCTACGGTATTCCATTTCTCGGAAGACACTTGCAAAACGTGCGACGTGGTCGTAAGGCCGAATATTAAGTTAGAAGCGGTGGCCGAAGGCTCCGGTGGCAAGGTGCAGTTCCGCAATATGATGGTGTACGCCAAAGGCAATTTTGAAATACCCACTGGTGTGGACTTCATGCTTGACAATCTGGAAATGCACGCCCAAAACGATACGGTGGCTTATGCCTTGATCGATGGTAGTTTGACGGTGTCGAACAAAATTACGCACGTCAAACGCATCAATAGTGTTACGATGGGCGGCGCCGGCTACCATTTTGCATTGCCATATCCTTGCGATGGCACTTCTATTCGTCAGTACAATGGCAATAGTTTGGGCGAATATGATGTCGATTGGGTTGTATTCTACTACGATGGTGCCGCACGCGCCGAAACCGGCACATGGAACGAAGCCGGCACGGGCTACAACGGCAAGTCGTATTGGCGAACATTCCCCACTGCGAACTTTGAACTGCAACCTAACGTAGCCTACATCATCGCTACGGCAGGTATCAATGCAGGCACTTCGTTGAAGAGCGTCTATTTCCCGCCAAAGGCGAGCGAGGGCTATTCCGAAACCACTTACACGGAATCGATACCCGACTCGAAAACGGTGGCTGTTACAGCATATACCGGCACGGCGGCCAATAAGCACGAAAATGACCGCGGTTGGAATTTCATCGGGCATCCGTATATCTCGATGTTCAACCATCAGACTACGGGAGTTACAGGTACCAACAACGATCAAGTGAAAATGGGTTATTGGGAAGGAACGGAATATTCCGAAACCGATAAGGTGTATGTCAATGTGCCGCAAAACGGTGTTACATCGTACGAACAGGACGAAGCCGTCAACCTGCAGATGAGTCCGTTCTTGGGCTATTTTGTACAGGTAGCCGGCGATGTCGATGCCGAATTGACATTTATAAAAGGTGCTCGTGAGTTGATGTCGGCAGCACCGATGATGCGCGCAGCGTCGGTACGCGACGAACATGCCGAAGTGGCTTTGAAACTGACGGCTCCGTCCGGCGCATTCGACCGCACTACCATCTTGGTGGACGAGGCTTATACCATCGATTACGAAATCAACAGGGACTTGGGTAAAATGGCGCGCGCCGCAGGCTTGCCGCGTTTCTATTCCATCAGTCTCGAGGGATTGAACGAAAAGATGTGCTATCAGGCACTGCCGTCGCCGGTGGCCGAAAACAATGTGCCGCTTGGTTTCTATGCCTACGAAGCCGGCACCTACACCATCGCTATCGATTCGACGCGTGGCGATTTGTCCGCCGTTACTGCCGTGGCACTGAAAGTGGACGGCAATGTGGTGCACGATTTGTTGGCCGGGCCGTACACCTTCTCCGTGGCGCGTGCGCGTACAACCAACAATGCATCGTACTCCGTCAGCATACAACGCAAGGCACAAGTAACTACCGATGTCAATGTGGTCGGCAACTTCGAGGCGGTTGCTCCGGTGGTCTATACGCAAGGGCATCGCATGCACATACAGCAGTTGCCAATTGCCGGCAGATTGCAAGTTATCGATGCCGTGGGACGGATTATCGTCGATGAGCAACTCGACGGATGCAGCGAACGCCAATATACACTTGCAACCGATGGCGTGTACGTAGTGCGTGTTGCTACCGACAGCAATGTGTTTATCGTCAAAGTAGCCATTCGCTGATGTATGTATGGGAGATAGAATCAAAAGAGTTGAACTTTCAAAGGAACTAAATAGACAATGAAACGAATCGATATTCTCAAAAATGTTCTGTTGACGGCAACCATGGTTGGCGCCGGCTTGAGTGTGATTATCACAATCCGCGGCGTAATGGCCGATGCGGATAACCAACGTACGCCCTTGTCCGGCATCTCTTATTCGGCATCGCCGGTGTCCGACACATCGTCCAAATCGGGCGGTAGCACTCATCGGGTGAGTGGTGGTGATTCGCGTCGTGCTGCGGCCGATGTGCTGCCGACGGTCAATCCTGCTGCAACGCATCGGACGGTCGCCGTGTCGGCTCCATCTGCCCGCCCGATGGCTGTGGCGGCAGTGCCAAGCGGTGCCAAAATGGCTACGGCAAATCTTGTATCGGAGCGTACATCATCAGCAGCATCGGCAGGTGGTGTGGGGTCGGCAGCATCTGCCGGCGTGTCGCGCGGTTCATCTGCCGGTGGTTATAGTGCAACACCGACCGTGGCGGGCTGTAATGCTGTGAATGTTTCGAAGTCGTCATCGGTGTCGGAACCGTTTGCCGATACGCGCCCTTCCTCTACAATACATCCCAAATGGGATAATCCGACTGATCCAAATTTGCCACCACCCGAAACGCCTATTGGCGATGGCATTTGGTTCTTACTGGTGTGTGCATCAGGGTGCATGCTTGTGAAATGGTATACAACAACTCAAACAAAGCGTGTCGGCTAAAATAATGTTACAGCATGTTGTCGGCGAGTGCCGGTTTGCTGTCAGTGCCGGCGTGTATGTGGTGTGCGTGGGCACACAGGTGTACAAAGTGGCAGTGCGGTAGCACACCACAAAAATCCCGATTGTCATGTAACAACGACAATATCAAGAAGTTAGTAATTCGTGGACTGCATCGTTTGTCATTAGGCAGACGGTGCGGTTCTGTTTTGTGTAGTCGGGTAGTGGCGTGTCAGAAGTAGATATGCTTGGCTGCCCACAAGGTGTTGCGCATCAGCGAGGCGATGGTCATCGGCCCGACGCCGCCCGGTACCGGTGTTATGAATGCGCATTTGGGCGCTACATGCTCAAAATCGACATCGCCTTTGAGCGCGTAACCCGATTTTTTTGTCGGGTCGGGCGTGCGTGTGATGCCCACATCAATGACGACGGCGCCCTCTTTCACCATGTCGGCGGTAACGAAGTGCGGCTGCCCGAGTGCGGCTATCAGAATGTCGGCTGTGCGGCAAATGGTTTTGATGTCGCGCGTGTGGCTGTGGCAGAGTGTTACGGTGGCGTTGCCCGAGGCGGTTTTGCGCGATAGCAGCGTGGCAATGGGGCGGCCTACGATGTTGCTGCGCCCGATGACGACGCAGTGTTTGCCGTCGGTGTCGATGTGGTAGCGCCGGAGCAGTTCGAGTATGCCGGCCGGTGTGGCGGCTACAAACGCGGGCAGTCCGAGGCTGGCACGCCCGATGTTGGCGGGGTGGAATCCGTCCACGTCTTTGCGCGGGTCGATGGCTTCGATTACTTTTTGCTCTGCAATGTGTTCAGGCAGAGGTAGTTGCACCAATATGCCGTCGATGCGCGGGTCGTCGTTCAGACGGTGTATGTGGTTCAGTAGTGTCTGTTCGTCGCAGTCGGTTTCGAGTTGTATGTGTGTGGTGTCGAAACCGCATTCGCCACACGTTTTTATTTTGTTGGCGACGTATGTTTCGCTGGCGCCGTTGTGTCCGACGAGAATGGTGGCCAGGTGCGGCGCTCGCTGTCCGTTGGCGCGCATGGCGGCTACTTCGGCCGTGATTTCGGCTTTCAGTTGTGCGGCTATCTTTTTCCCGTCGATGATGGTCATGTTGTGCAGTCTTGGGTTTATCGGCGTGGCATCATGGGCAGTTTGTGCTGTTGTGCCAACCGCATCATTTTGCTCATTTGGTCGAATTGTTTTATTAGCCGGTTGACTTCGACGATGCCGCGTCCCGAGCCTTTGGCGATGCGGTTTTTGCGGCTGCCGTTCAGCAGGGCGGGGTTGGCGCGTTCGGCCGGCGTCATCGATTGAATGATGGCTTCGATGCCGACAAAGGCGTTGTCGTCGATGTCGATGTTTTTGAGCGCTTTGCCTACGCCGGGAATCATCGATGCAATCTCTTTCAGGTTGCCCATTTTTTTGATTTGTTGCAACTGCCCCATGAAGTCGTCGAAATCGAACTTGTTTTTGGCGATTTTTTTCGACAATCGGCGTGCTTCGGCCTCGTCGTATTGCTCTTGTGCGCGTTCGACGAGCGACACGATGTCGCCCATGCCGAGTATGCGGTCGGCCATGCGTGCGGGGTGAAAGAGGTCGATGGCTTCCATCTTTTCGCCCGTGCCGATGAATTTAATCGGTTTGTTGACTACGGTGCGTATCGAGAGGGCTGCGCCGCCGCGTGTGTCGCCGTCGAGTTTGGTCAGCACCACGCCGTCGAAGTCGAGGCGGTCGTTGAACTCTTTGGCGGTGTTCACGGCGTCTTGGCCGGTCATGGCATCGACCACAAACAGTATTTCGTGCGGCGTTACGGCTTTTTTGATGGCTTCTATCTCGTTCATCATCTGCTCATCGACCGCCAACCGGCCGGCGGTGTCGATGATGACCACATCTTTGCCGTCGCGTTTGGCTTGGCGGATGGCGTTTTGCGCAATGTCAATCGGGTTTTTGCTGTCGGGTTCGCTGTACACCGGCACGTTTATCTGTTCGCCTACCACGCGCAACTGTTCGATGGCGGCGGGACGATAGACGTCGCAGGCTACCAACAGCGGATTTTTGCCGCGTTTGTGCTTGAGCATGTTGGCCAATTTGCCCGAGAAGGTAGTTTTACCCGAACCTTGCAGACCCGACATCAGTATGACGGCCGGATTGCCTTTGATGTTTATATCGACGTGTTCGCCGCCCATCAGTTGTGCCAATTCGTCGTGCACAATCTTTACCATCATCTCGTTGGGCTTGACGGCCAGCAGCACATTTTGCCCGAGGGCTTTGGCTTTTACGTCGTCGGTAAACGATTTGGCGACTTTGTAGTTGACGTCGGCGTCGAGCAGCGCTTTGCGCACATCTTTCAGCGTTTCGGCAATGTTTATTTCGGTGATGCGGCCTTGTCCTTTCAGTATTTTGAACGACCGTTCGAGGCGTTCGCTTAAGTTTTCAAACATAGTGGTTTTGTTTTTGTTGCTGTGTGTTTGTGTGAATCAACCTGCAAAGGTACGAAAAAAAATGTGCGCTACCAAATGTGGTGTGCCGACATTTGCGAAAAACGTGTTTTTGTGTGTCAGAATCGCCGGTCGAGGTCGTCGTCGCCGATGATGGCAACGATGGTTTTGCCGTCGGGTGTGGTGTTCGGATTTTGGCAGGCGAACAGTTGGTCGATCAGTGGCGTTATCTCTTCGGCGGTCATGGTTTTGGTTTGGCTTTTGGCCGACGATTTGGCTACTTCGTAGGCCAACGCTTCGTAGAGTTCGCCGCGCAGGTTGCCGTCGTGTTCTTTGGCGCAGTAGAGCATGTTGTGCAACACGCCCACAATGTCGGGTTCGTCGGTGAGCAAGGCCGGCACGCCGTTGATGGAGTAGGCTGCTTTGCCAAACGGCTCGATGTCGAAACCGAGTGCCTGCAGGTCGGGCAGCAAGGTGGCGAAAACGAGGTTGTCGTCGGGTGTGAGTTCCAATATTTCGGGGAACAGCGTGCGTTGCGAGGCTGTTTGTTGCATCTCGAGTTGGTGCAGTATGCGTTCGTACAGTATGCGTTCGTAGGCGCGTTGCCGGTTGACGAGCAGCAGTCCCGATTTGACCGTCGTCAGCAGGTATTTGTTTTTGTAGCAGAAGGTGGCGGTGCGTTCGGTGTCGTCAAACAGCGGCTGCATGGTTTCCGACTGCTCGGCCGGTGGCGGCGTCGGCGTTGTGTGGCGCGGTTCGTAGAGACTTTGCCACGCGTCGTTGTGTGGCGCGGTGTGGTGCGCAGCACCGTGTGCAAAGGGGTTGTATTGCGGGTTGAGTTCGACTTTGGGCGGCTGTATGTCGGTGGCGTGTGTGTTGGCCACGGGCATGTCTATCAGACCTTCGGTGTCGAAATCGATGGCCGGTGCAACGTTGAATTTGCCCAACGCCTCTTTGACGCAGGTGGTGAGTATGCTCCACAGGTCGCGCTCGTTTTCAAATTTTATTTCGGTCTTTGTCGGGTGTATATTGACGTCGATTTCGGCCGGGTCGATGTCGAAAAAGATGAAGTAGGCCGGATTTTCGTCGGGTTGCAACATGCGGTCGTAGGCCTGCATCACGGCTTTGTGGAAATAGGGATGGCGCATGTAGCGGCCATTCACAAAGAAATATTGGTTGGCGGTGCGTGCGGCAAATTCGGGTTTCCCGACAAATCCGCTGATGTTGCCGAGTGTGGTTTTGGCCTCTATCTGTACGAGTTGCTGGGCGATGTTGCGCGTTTTTTTGCCAAATACGGCGGTGATGCGTTGGCGTGTGTTCGCTGCCGGCAGGTCGTACATCAGGTCGTCGCCGTTGTGCAGTTCGAAGTGTATATGCGGATAGACCAACACGATGCGCTGAAATTCTTGTGTTATTTGGCGCATTTCGGTGTCGTCCGATTTCAAAAATTTGCGTCGCGCCGGCACGTTGTAAAACAGATTTTTGACGAGGAACGATGTGCCTTCGGCGCAGGCTGCCGGCTCTTGTGTGATGATTTTCGAGGCTGCTATTTCGATGAATGTGCCGATGTCGCTGTTGGGTTGTCGGGTGCGCAGTTCGACGTCGGCTACGGCGGCTATCGAGGCCAATGCTTCGCCGCGAAAACCCATGGTGCGCAGCGAGAAGAGGTCGTTGGCATCGGTGATTTTCGAGGTGGCGTGTCGCTCGAAGGCCAAACGCGCGTCGGTTTCCGACATGCCTTTGCCGTTGTCGGTTACCTGAATGGCGGTGCGTCCGGCATTTTTCACTATCACCTGAATCTTTGTCGCGCCGGCATCAATGGCGTTTTCCATCAACTCTTTGATGACGGAGGCCGGGCGTTGTATCACTTCGCCGGCGGCTATCTGATTGGCTACCGCATCGGGCAGCAGGTGGATAATGTCCATAGTGGCGTGCGTTTTGCGTGTATGCTGTTAGATGAACCAATACATGGCGGCACTGAGTGCAATGAGTATCAGTGCGATAACCATCAAACGTATGTTCGACCGGCGGCGTTCGGCTTGCATGTCGGCGGTTTCGTCGGGAGCGTCCCAACGTTTTTTGCGGAACGAGCCGCGTTTGATGCTGGTTTTGAACGGCTCATCTTGTTCCCGCTGTCCCAAACGCTGTCGGACACGTTCGTCGCGTTCTTTGCGCGCGTCGTCTTCGGGGTTCCAATAGATGGGCTTGTGCTGAAATTGACGTGGGCGCGGGGTGCGTACAAAAACAAATTTGAACATATTGTAAATGAACGTGTTATGGTTAAACAAACTCTTTGCCGCATTGCATTTCGACATCGGTAACGTACTGACGCAGTTTGTGTTCCTCGTCCTTTTTGCAGACGAGCAGCACATTGCCTTCTTCGGCTACCAGATAGTTTTCCAAGTCCTGCAATACGGCTATTTTGCCCGATGGCAGCACCACGAGGTTGTCGTGGCAGTTGTAGGTCAGGCTGCGGCCGTGCAGGGTGGCGTTGCCGTCAGGGTCTTTTTCCGATATTTCGTACAACGATCCCCATGTGCCGAGATCCGACCAACCGAAGTCGGCCATCATCACATAGACGTTGGTGGCTTTTTCCATCACGCCGTAGTCTATCGATATGTTTTGGCAGGTGGCGTAGGCTTCGGCTATGAATTGCTCTTCGGCCGGTGTGTTGTAGTAGTCGGCACCGGCGGCAAACGTGGCGGCAATTTCGGGCAGGTGTGTTTCGAAAGCCTTGACGATGGTGCCCAGATTCCACAAAAACATGCCCGAATTCCAGAAAAATTCGCCACTCTCGACAAACAATTTGGCCATGTCGAGGTTGGGCTTTTCGGTGAATGTCTTCACTTTGCGTAGCAAACCGCCGCCTTCGCCAATCTGTATGTAGCCGTAACCGGTTTCGGGACGGGTGGGCTTCATGCCAAGGGTCAGCAGCTCGTCGTGGTCGGCAATGAATGCGAAACATTCGCGCAGCACATTGCGGTAGGTCTCTTCTTTGGTGATGAGGTGGTCGCTTGGCACGACGAGGATGTTGGCTTTGTCGGTACGCGCTTTGATTTTGTAAACGGCGTAGGCGATGCAGGGCGCGGTGTTGCGGCGCAACGGCTCGAGCAGCACTTGCTCGGGGCGCAGGGCGGGCAACTGTTCCAAAATCAGGTCGCGATACGCTTGGTTGGATACGATGTAAATATTTTCGGTGGGGACAATGCCGGCAAACCGGTCGAAGGTCATTTGCAGCAACGAACGCCCCGTGCCCAAAAAGTCGAGAAATTGTTTTGGCTTCGCAGTGCGGCTGTATGGCCAAAAGCGGCTTCCGACTCCGCCGGCCATGATGATGCAATAGTTGTTTTCCATGATTTGTAATAGTTTGATTATCAGTGTCGATGTGTTTCTGTAAATCGGCCAACGAAATTAAAGTTTTTTTTTGTGATTTGCAAATTTGCGGACATAAAAAAAGTCGGGAACTTTGTCCCGACCTTTTGTCGTGCGGCTATCAGTACACAAATTTACCTTGTGCAATCACTTTTTTGCCGTTGTAATAGAAGGCGTAGATGAGTACTTTGCCGGTGCGTTGCAGTTGGAATACGGCGCCTGCTGCCCCCGGTTCGCAAATGTTGTCGTTCGGGTCAACCAACGGCACTTCGCGTAGGGTGAGGAGCCGACCGGCCGTGTCGAACAGACCAATCGATACGCCGTTGCGCGAGGTGCTGGCTTTGAAGGCGCCACCGCCGAGGGCTGTCCAACAAACATCTTCGAGCGTAGGCTCGTCGCCGGGGTTGCTCTCCGATTCGACAAAGGTGATGGTGTAGGTGCTGTACGAACCATCTTCGGCCGAGCAATAGATGTATTTGACGTTAGCGTTGGCGGCATCTTCGCCGTATTCTACCGTTTGCTTGTCGGGCTGCATGGCTATGCCTTCGATAACGGGTATGGCCGATCCGCGCAAAATGATGTAGGTGTAATCGAATGTCTCGGGCTCGAAGTTCTTGAGCGACAAACCGTTGATGACGATGTCTTTCAGCAGCGAGTTGTCCGACAATGCCACCGAACTCGAAACGACATACACGTTGGTGGAGCCGTTTTGCGCTTTTACCGACACCAGTATCACGGCGCGGTTGTCGGCGTCGATGGTGGTGCGCAGGGTGTCGCCGGCTGCAACGGTTACAAGTGTTCCTGCGGCAATGGTGTCGTACACAATGTCGCCGGCTTGTTGGTGTTGCACGATGCCTGTGTGTTGCAGCACAAAGGTGGTGTTCGTGATGACGGTGTCTTTCTGCATCGTGGCATACGATAGGGTTACCGTTTGGTCTTCGTCGCCTTTGACGTAGCGCACATGGTCGAGTGTCGGGAAGTTGCGCTCGCTCGTCCCGATTTCGAATACCAACGCATATTCGGTCGTGTCGGGATTGAACAGCGGGTCAAATTCGGGATAGACAATGTCTGCTAAATACAAGTCTTTCAGCTTGTTGTTGTCCGACAATGCCACGCTGAAGTGCAACATATATTCGTTGGTTTGCATCTCGTCTTGCGACACCACGGTGATGACACTTGTTCCGTGCAGCGCATCGTCGGCGTTCGTCAGGGTGATGGATTTGTATTCCGAATCGGGCAGTTGCGCTTGCCAAGTGATGGCGGGCAGTGCTTTGGTGCCGTACGGGAACACGACGTTGTATTCGTACTGTTGCGATTCGAAAGTGGCATCGACCACAAAACCCGTAGCCAACGAGTCGAGGGCTTCGCCGCCGATGAATATGTTGTCCAGCAGGGCGTTATCTGACAGGGCAATGACAAATGTCAGATTGTAGGTCATGGTGGTGGTGCCGTCTTCGGCGGTAATCACAATCTGCACACCCGATGCGATGGTGCCGTCCGACACAAGCGTAACGGTTTGTCCGGCATCGCCTGTTTCCCACGTTATTTCGGGCAGGTTAGTCGTGCCGTATGGCAGCGTGATGCTGTAGTCCGATTTGTCGTCGCTGAATCCGTTGATGCCGACGCCGTCCACCAAGATGTTGTGCAGTAGCGCATTGCCCGATTTTGCGACACTGATGTTGAACGTGTAGATGTTGGTGGTGCCGTCTTCGGCGGTTACGGTCAGTGTGTAGTGGCCGCTCAGGTCGTCGGTAAACAGGCTGTCGAGCGCCACGTTCTGATAGGCATCACCTTGTTCCCATGTGATGATGGGCAGGGTCGTTGTGCCGTGCGGCAGCGTGATGTCGTACACAAGTGTGCCGGCGTCGAATGCGGCAAACGGCAGGTCGTCGAAGAATACGTTTTTCAGACTATCGACCGCAGAGAGCAGTAATTGGCTGTAAATGCTGTAAGTGCGTTCGTTGCCGTTTTCGGCTGTTACTCTGATGATGGCCGTGTCGGTGAGTGCCGTCAGTTGGCGCACTACTTCGACGGTTTGGTAGGCATCGCCTTTGTCGTAGTTGATGGTAACGATGTCGCGGGTGCCTACTTGCCACGTCAGGTGGTAATCGTCGGTGGTTCCGGCAAAGGCGTGGTCGGCTGTGTAGCCCGTACCCGACAGTACCAACGGCTCATCTATTCCGTTGATTGTCAGGTAGATATTCCCGAGTGTATCGACGGCCGATTTTTCGATGTCAAAGTGCAGCGTGTAGCGCGTGCTGTTGCCGTTTTCGGCTGTAACATCAAGTGCTATCGTGGCGGCGTACGGGGCGTGGCTTACGGTGTCGATGGTTACGGTTTGCCATTTGTCGCCTTTGGTGTACGAGATGTTGGGCAGCATGCGGGTGCCTACTGGCAGCGTGATGTTGTACGCATATTGGTTGGTGTCGAAATTGCGGTCGGCAGCGAAGTTGTCGTTGCCCGTCAGCAACGAGTCGCCACGCAGATAAATCATGTCAAGTTGGGCGTTGTCCGATAGCGCCACATCGAAATAGATTTGATAAATCTGGTGTGTATATCCGTCGCCGGCTGTTACGACAATGTCGGTGGTGTCGCGCAATCCGTCGTTGTAGTTGATGACGACTATTTGCGTGGCTTCGCCCACTATGGCTACGATGTCCGGCAAAGTTTCGGTGCCGGCCGGCAACAGCACAGAGTAGAATGTTGTTGTTGGTGCAAAGTCGGCGAGCGGTTGCGCATCTATCTCGATTTGACTGAGTAGCGCGTTGTGCGACCCTTCCGGCGCATGGAAGCGTACGGTGTAGGTCTTCGTGGTGCCGTCTTCGGCCGTTACGGTATAAACAGCCTGACTTTGGTTGATAGTCAATTCTATCTGTTGTTGGAAACGATCGGCTGTGGTGTAACTGATTTCCGGAATGGCGTTTTGCGTAAGCGTTACGTCGTATTCCGTTATTTCGGGTTGGAACGTGGCGATGGCTACATTGTTCACGGCAATGCCGGTCAGGTCGGCGTTCCCCGATTTTTCGGAAACGAAGTTCAGTGTATAGACATTCTCGGTTTGGTCTTCGGCCGTTACTGTGATGTACGATGTGGCGTTCAGCCCATTATATTCGAGTTGAATGGTTTGGGCGGCATCGCCTGCTGCAAATGTCAGGTGCGGCATATCCGGCTCTTCTATTTTCGGGTTGGCGCAGCGTAGCGTGATGTTGTAGTTGAACGCCTCGGGTGCAAAGTTACGGTCGGCGGTGTAGGCCGATGCTGTGGTGCGCAGCGTGTCGCCGTTCAGCATGATGGCGCTCAGCAGGGCGTTGTCCGATTTGATGCGGCGCAGATAGACAGTGGTCGTGTTTTGGGTGAGCCCATCTTCGGCTGTTACCGTGAACAGGGCTTTTGCAAATGTGCCGTTTTGCGCAGGCGCATCGTATAAGTCGAATTGTACCGCGAGTTGCTGCGCGTCGGTCGATTGTATCGCTTGTACAACTACAGGGCGGTTGGTTTCGACGATGTATTCGTTGATGTTGCTGTTGAATGCGCTCAGTGCCGTGCCATTGACCAATATGCCGGCCAAGTCGGTGTTATTGTCGGGCGTGCGGTCGAATGTCAGTTTGTAGGTATGACTTTCGGTGCCGCGCACTTGCCAAACGACTGAATCGCCGGCTATGGTTTGTGTGATGGTGTCGGTGGCATCGATGCGTTCGCATATAGTGGCCGGTCGTTCGTTGGTGCTATAGTGGTAGTCGAACACATCTTTGTCGAAGCCTTGCAGCGGTTGGTTGGCTACCACGGCCATGTTGGCCAATTTGCCCGATGTGGCGACTGCGTCCCACACGAATCGAATGGTGTAGGTTTTTGTGTCGATGCCGTTCTCGGCCGTTACGGTCAGGCGTGTGGTGTCGGCAGCCGACAAGGTTACGCTTTGTCCGTCGCTGCGTTTTTGATAGGTAACTTTGGGCAGCGTGGCGGTTGCGGCCAAGCGCACATCGTAGTTTTCGGTGGCGGCATCGAAGGTAAAGTCGTTGTGCTCGCCATCGATGGCAATATTGGCCAAGGTGGCGTCATTCGAGTGGAGCTCGACGAATGTCAGCACATAGCGTTGCACCGCGCCATTTTCGGCCGTTACAATGATGGTGTCGTTCAAACCGTTGGTGGCAAAACGTACGGTTTGGTGCATACTGCCGCGTATGGCGGTGATGTCGGGTGTGCGCACGGTGCCGTTGGCTACACTAATGGTGTAGTCGAAAGTTTTGGCGGCGAAACCGTCGAGTGTGTCGCCATCGATGATGATGCCTTGCAGATCGGCATTGGCCGAGAAGGGTCGGTTCAGATTGACGATGTAGCGGCTCAAGGTGCCGTCTTCGGCTTTCGATGTGATATTGACAACGCGGGTTTTGTAGTCGCCGCTGCAATTCTCCTGTTCTTCGCCGTAAGTATAGGTGTATTCTTGGTCGCGTGTTACGCCTTCGAAAGTGAGGATGGGCGCACCTTGCAGGTCGGCGTCGATTTTGACGGCCTGAATCCAACCGCCGTCATATTTGCCTTGGAACCCTGTGGTGGCTTGTTCGTTGACGTAAATGTTGGCAATCTGACTGTTGTATGCGAAACGCACCCAATCGACCAACATCTCGGACGCCGCTTTGTTTTGTAGCGTGCTGGCGTTGTCCGATTCGCAACTGTTGATGATGATATTCATCAGTGCTGGCGCTTCAATCGTGTTGTCGAGCAGCGACAGGTTCATGGTCTTCCATGTGTTGTTGAAGTTGCCGTCGATGAATTCTTTCAGATATTTGCCGTTGTTGATGGAGTAGGCAAAACGTATGCCGGCTACGCCCGAGTTCGACACCGGATTGTAGCGCATGCTCACGGCATCGGGCGTATTGCGGAACGGAATGCCGCCAAATACCGATGTGCTGCTCGAGCCATCGTTCAGCGTGGCGGTCATTTCGCCCAAAGTGATGACGCCCGGTATCGATCCGGCCAACACGCTGCTATACACGGTTTTGAGTACGGCTTGGTCACCATTTTGGGTAACTTCTTGGTTGGGTTTGTAGGTGCCTTTGGTGATGAGGCTGCCGATGGGCAGGCCGGCAATGGTGAAACTTGATTTGATGTCGGTGGCATCGACTACGTCGGCTATCGTTGTCCAGCCGGTGGGTTTGTTGGCCGAAGCGTACGTTGCTGCGGCCGACCATGCCTCGAAGTCGGCATTCGGAATCGTGTCTTGCGTGTAGAAATAGTACACGGTGTACACGGCCGTGCTGTTGTCGTCTTTGCCGCTGACGGGTATGGTGGTGTATTTGGTGTTTGTCGTTACGTCGTCCACAGTGGCGGTGGCATTGTCGAAGGTATAGTCCAAGGTGGGCTGTTCGCCGGCGGCGTTATCCACACTGACAATGTATTGGTGTTTTTCGGGGTCGAAGTTTTCGATGGGTTTCCCATTGACACTGATGCCTGACAGCGCGGCTTGTGCTTTGGCTATCGTCGGGCGCAGGGTGTACACGGCGTCGGCTACGTCGGCGCGATTGGCCTTGACGGTGATGGTTGTCGGTGCGTAAATGCCTCCGTTGTCGATGAGTATGGTTTGCTCATCATATTTTTTGAAACAGGTGATGGTGGGCATGGCGGTGCTGCCATAAGGCAGTTCGATGGCGGCGTCGAGGTCGGTGAACATGCCTATGCCATCGACAACATAGTAGTTGAGCAGATTATCTTGACTGCTGGCAGCAACTTCGAAAGCGATGTTGTAGGTGCGTGTGTCGCCGTTTTCGGCTATCACGGTTACATGTGCGGTGTCGCGCAAACCGGCTTCCGACACGACGATGCGCTGTTCGGTAATGGTCAGTTGTCCCTCTTTGCCTTGTTCCCAACGTATGGTTGGCACAGCGCTGATGCCGTAGGGCAGTTTGGCGGTGTAGTCCAATGTGTTCGGGTCAAAGTCGGGCTGCAATTCGGCTTCGTCCACCATCAAGTTTTCGAGCGCGGTTTGTGTCGATTGGCGTACGGCAAACAGAATGTGGTAATCGGCATGATGGATGCCGTCCTCGGCGGTAACGCGTATGGTGGTGGTGTCGTTCACGGCGCCGTAGTAGATGGTGATGGTTTGACCTTGACTATTGCCTATGGCGTGAATCGATGGCACAGCTTGGGTGCGCCATGCCAAACTGTCGGTGTAGAAGTGTTGGACAGGATCAAATCCGCTTATCGATACAAATTCGTCGCCGTTGTATATTTGCAGGTCGCGTAATGTTACATCGTTGTCGGGCTGCAAGTCGTAGCCGATGGTATAGGTGGCTTGTGCGCCGTTTTCGGCGGTAACTACAATCTGCGAACCATTCAGGCCGCCATCGGCAATGGCTATGTATTGTGTCGAGTCGATGTTCAGCGCGAGTGCCGGTGCGGCGGTGTGTGCGTTGGTCGTTACGATGTAGTCGTAGTTGTCGGGCGCAAAACCTGCGATGGGCGCTCCGTCGAGGTCGATGCCTTGAATGTTGGCGTCGGAACGTTCGCTCGCTATGTGTGTTACGGTGTAAATGTTACGCGTGGTGCGGTCGGCAGCCGTAACTATTATTTGGGCGGTTCCGGTCAAAGCGGGTTCGCTCACTATGTAGGTTTGGCCGTCGGCATTGCCTTCGAATGTCAGCGTTGGCGCGTGCGTGGCGCCTACGGGCAGTGTGTTGGTGTAGGCAAATGTGTTGCTGTCGAAACCGGCTATTGGGCTGCCGTCGAGTTTGATGTTGCGCAAGGTGGCATCGCTCGATTTCGCGAGGTCGAAGGTGATGGCGTAGGTCGATGTGGCGCCATTTTCGGCCGTTACGGTGATGTACGATGTGGCGTTCAGCCCGTTTGCTGCTACCAACGTCTGCTGCGATGCATCGCTTTTGACGGGTACGATGTCGGGCGCAATGGTGGTGCCGTCGGGCAAGGAGATGGTGTATTGCAGCACGTCGCGGTCGAATGCGGGCAAGTCGCTGCCGCCAATCAGAATGTTGTTCAGACGGCTGTCGGATTTGAGCGCGCGGTCGGTGAACTGAATCGTGTAACTATTCGGCGTGCCGATTTCGGGCGTTACTACGATGGTGGCTGTGCCAAGTAGTTGCGGCTTGACGATGCTGATACTTTGACCGGCGTTTTTGTCCACCGTGATGGTCGGACACTGCTTGATGACCGTCGTGTCGAGAATATAGGTGTAGGCGAATACCTCTTGGTCAAAATCGACTAAAGGTGCGCCATCGATGAAAATGCCGTTCAAGAAAGCGTTAGCCGATTTCAATACGCTGAATGTCAGCGTGTAAGTGCGTTGTGTGCCGTCCTCGGCGGTAACTTGCAGCAGTGTGGCGCCGTTCAAGTCGCCTTTGATGAGTTGCACGGTTTGCGCATAGTCGCCTTTGACGTAAGTGATGGCGGGCAGTGCGGTGGTGCCGGCGGCCAATTCGATGGCGTACGACAGCGTCTCTTTGTCGAAGTTTTCGATGCTTTCACCGTTCAGTTTGATGTCGGCCAAGGCTGCATCCGACGATTGCTCTACGGCAAAGTGGATGATGTATGTGGCTGTGGCGCCGGTCTGCGCTTTGACGGTGATTTTTGTGTCGCCGTTCACGCCGCCGTCTTTCCGGGTTATTTTCTGAAATTCGTCGTCGGGTACATACGTTATGGTCGGCAAGGTGGTCGTGCCGCGATTTAACAAAATATTGTATTCCAATACGTTGGCGTCAAATTCAAAGGGATAACCGGCTACCTCCAAACTTTTCAGCGCGGTGCTGTTGGCTTGTTTCACCGAGAATACGATGGTGTAGGTTTTGGTCGAACCGTCCTGTGCCGTTACGATGATGCGGGTTGTACCATCGACGCCGTTCGTCATAATGGTTGGGTCGCTTTGGTAGTTGTCGCCTTTGGCGCAGGTGATGGTGGGCAGTGCGGTTGTGCCAATCGGCAGTTCATAGGCATAATTCAGCGTGCTTGGCGCAAAATCGGGCAGCAGTGTGCCGTTCAGATAGATGCCGTTCAAGGTGGCTATCGACGATTTGGCGGTGGCGAACACAATCTTGTAGATGCTTTGTGCGCCGCTGGCGGCTGTTACCGTTATTTTGTAGGTGCCGTCGGTGCCGCTCATGCTGCTTGCATCGCTCGTAACTGTCTGATAACTATCGCCTTTCGTCCATGTAATGGCGGGCAGGGCGCTCGTGCCGAGCGGCAGATTGATGTAGTAGGTAAAGACGTTTTCGGGATCCCAACCGGCGATGGTGGTGCCGTCGATTTGCAAATCTTGCAAATAACTATATGTCGAAGCCGTTATCTTGAACGATAGTTTGTAGGTGCGCGTGGTGCTGTTGCCCGGCGCTTTGACGGCGATGTTGTAGGTGCCGCTGCAGTTGTCGCCGGCGATGGTTACGCCATTGCTGACGGTGATGGTCTGTTCGCCTTGGGCGTAGGCCGATATAGGCGTTATAGCCGGCAAGGCGGTGGTGCCGAGCGGCAATTCCACAGTGTAATTCGTTTTTGTGGGCGCAAATCCCGGCAGCGACGAACCGTCTATCAATATGTTTTTCAGTGTGTTATCGGTCAGCAAACCTACCGAGAATGCAATGGTATAGGTGCTGGTGGCGCCATTGGCGGCCGTTACTTTTACGATGGCGGTACTGCTTGGCGATGTGGCTTGGGTTACGACAATGGTTTGCCCGTCGTCGCCTTTCACAATGTTGGTAGCCGGGTCGATGACGGGTGCTTCGGTGGTGCCGTAGGGCAATTCTACGTTGTAACTTGTGATGTAGCCGCTGAAGTTCGGTATGGCTGTCGTAACGCCGTTGATGGTGTACGAAATCGAGGCCGGACGGCTGTTCGACGATTGCTCGGCTACAAATTTGATTTTGTAAACCGATGTCTTTTTCCCGTCTTCCGATTTCACGGTGATGGTAATGGGATTGCCGCCTACCGTAGCGCCTGTTTTGTCGATGGTGATTTCCGAACCCGAGAGCACGCGTCCCGAAAAATTGGCGGTGGTGCCTTTGCAGTTGGTTATGGCACCGACACCGCGTTTGGCAAACAGGTCGGGAATGTCGGTTGCACCAAGTCCTAAAGCGTAGGTTTGCTCTTCGCCGTGGTCTTTGCTCGGGTCGAAACCGCCCCATTTTTTGTTATTCACATACAACTCGTCGATTTTCGAACTGTAAATCAGTTCCACATCATCTACGTAGAGCGAGTTACCATCGTACAAACCGCTGGTGGCGCGGAAGTTGGGGTAGTTGCCTGCCGAAAAAATGACATTGCATTTGGCAGGTTTGTCGTTGCTGTTGTAGTAGATGGGCACTTTTATCAACGTCCAATCGTTGTAGGCTTTTTTCTCTTTTACCCAACCTTCGGCTATTTGCGTGGCGTAGGTCGATGTGGTACATTCGTTGCCGTCGGTGGCTTGGCGTATGTCCGATTCCTCGTCGGTATGCGACACCGCCGTACAACTGCCGTTTTTGCCTTTGTACGAAGTACCTTGAGCCGTGCCTTTCCACGAGTAGAACACAATGTTGAAATACTCGTTTTCGACGTTGGCGCCGGTGCGTTTTATCCATACATACATCGAGTCGGGACGATAGGTAAAACTGATACCGCCGCTTGTGCCGGCAGTAGCTTCGCTCACTTTGGTCAAACTCTCGATGTACACCCACGGCTGACCGAGCGCAAAGTAACCCGGCGATGTTTCCACAATGCCGGCGGCACCGATGGCTTGGTCTTGAGCCATGGCGCAATAGTTGCCTGTGCGTCCGGTTTCGCGGTGCGCAAAGTTGAATTTGAAACCAAATTGTGTTACGTTCGAAAAATTCCAATTCGAGGGCTGTATATTGCCATCGAATGGTGCGCCGTTCCACTCTTCGAAACTGCTGTTGGGCAGTTGCTGAGCCGTGCCGGCACCGATGGCGGAAAGCACTAAAAATATGGTGAAAATATAGCGTTTCATAGAATGTGTATTTGCAATTTTAATTAAGTTGAACATGACTTACCCGCCCCATTTTATTCGACGGTGATGTTTACCGGTATTTCTACCGTGATTATTTCGCACAACTCCAAATTAGCCGGCGTGAATGTTGCCCGCAATGTCCAAATGCAGGCGTTGAGTGCGGTCGGTGCCGAGGCATCGAAATCCCATGTGCCGGCTACCGACGATTCGGTGTGAACCCGACTGCGAATTTCGCTCAAGGCGATGCTGCTGCCTGCCGGTATGCTGATGGGCTCGGTGGCGGCAAAAAAGTTGGCGCGGGTTTTGCGCAACACAATGTTGTAGGTTACTTCGTCGGCCGGCAGATAGTTGTGGTTGCCGTCCTGCGTGGCGCTGATGACCAATTCGGTGCCGAGCGCTGCCGCTGTGGCGGTGATGTCGAGCGCGTTGTTGCTGCCAACCGAAGCGTAAGCGGCGCCGCTGCCCGATAGCGTGTAAGTTACGGCCAGGTTCGACGTGGCGTAAGCATCGAGGCTGATGCTGTCCATCACACCCAAGCTGTCGGGCATCGACCATACGATGCGCTGTGCTTTACGCAGCACGTCGATGGCTACCGAGTCGGTGGCGTTGTCGTACAAATTTTGATTGAATGGCACAAAGGTGATTTCGTATTTCACACCTGTGCCGGCGTTGGGTATTATGCGTTTGTTAGTCCACATAAAGTCGCCCGCGATGGGGTCGCCGCTGATGGTGACGGCCTGACCGCCCTCCAGCGCTACATCGCTCAACGGTTGCTCGTAGGTGATGGAGTTGCCGGCTGTCGGCAGTGTCAGGGTGGGCACGCCTTTGAATATGCGCATCGTCAGCGTTATCGGGGTAGCATCGAGGTACAGGTCGTTTCCAGAGCAGCGCGCCGTGATGGTAACCACCGTGTCGGCTTGCAGATAGACAAGTTTGTTGTCCGCGTCGAGTGTTACGATGGTTTCGTCCGAAATTTCGTACACGATGGGCAATCCCGACACGGGATTCACTTTGTTCAGCGTCCATGTTTGCGTGGTGGCCACCGAATCGCGCAACGACCAACTGAGGTTTTGCGTGCGCTTGCTCACCGTGGTGGTGATGGGAATGTTCAAATAGCCGTCTTTGTCGTTGCCTATGCGCAGCGTTTCGCTGTCGCTCGCTATGGCTGTCGGCGTGTAAATCACTTGCACATCGATGGTGCCGTAGTCGCCGCAGTCGTTGCCGATGGTGGCTGGCGTAACACGAAACTCATCGTTGCCGCTGACTATTTCGGCGGTTACTATATCCTGAATGTTCGAATAGTTGACTCTGATAGTCTTTGTGGTGGTGGTGCCATACTGCGCCTCGATGTTCAGACTGCTGACGTTGGCTTCCAAAAAGTGGGCGCGCGTTACTTGGACGTTTTTGAAATATTTTTTGCCGGTGGCGCCGGTTTCGGTGTATAACTGAATTTTGGTGGCGTTGCGATCTAATTCGAATGGGCCAAACTGATAATAAGTATCTTTTTTGCTGAATTTGCAGGTGCCTATTTTTTCTATCCACGAACCATTTACATATTGTTTGACGTAAAGGTCGCCGCCCCAAAATAACGCAATAGCCTCACATTTGGCATCGAATGTCAATGCTCCGGCGGGACTGCCGTCGAGCGTGTATTCTTTATTGCTGATGGTCGAAAAATTGCGTTCGGTAGCATCGTCAAGCACAAATGGCTCGTCGAGGCAACTGGCGTTGGGGTCGCGCACGCGTATGGTGCGGGTGTACGAGGTGCCGGCGTAGGTCGCGTCGCCGGCCTGCACGGCTTTGATGGTGGCGGTGCCGACGTTCGATGTCGATATGGTCAGCACGTCGCCCGACAGCGACACCACATTGCCTGCGTTCTCCACCAATTCGTAGGTGATGGGCAACCCTACCGACGAGGTGGCGGTGAGTGTCGTGGCAGCATCGCCCCACTTGAAGTTGAGGCCTTGTGTCCAACTGATTTTTTGGGTCAGCAGATTGGTAACTTCCAAATGCAGCGTGTCGCGCACTTCGGCGTACTTGGTGTCGCCGGCTTGGTAGGCTATGATGTCGGCTGTGCCGGCGGCTACGGCTATCAGTTGGCCGTTCTCGATTTTCAGCACCGATTCGTCAGTCGATTTCAGTTCGGTGAATGGCAAACCGCTCGATGCTTGTACAAACGGACTCTCGATGGTGTCGCCGCGCGAGAGCATGGTTACGCTCTCGTCCCACCAACTGATGTATTGCTGAATGGAATCGCCTGTGCCTTTTAGCGTAATGGTTGCCCATTCCGATTTGTCGTCGTTTGATACGGTTACGATGGCCGTTTTCTCGCCCTTGGTCTGTGGGTGAAAATCGACGGTTATCTCTTCCGAACCGTAGTTGCAGAGCGATGCGTTGATGCTCATTGGCGCAATGGTATCCTCAGAAGAAATGCTGAAGTCGGTGGCGTTGTCGATGGACAGCGTGAGCGTATCAACATTGCTCCAATTGATGGTGAATTTCGTGTCGGTTGACGAACTTTCTACCGCTAATGTGCCACATTCCACCGGATTTGCCGACGACTCGACGTAAGTGGCTTGGGTAACTTTGACGTTTTTAATGTATTTGTTTAGGGTACCTGAACTCTTAAATTTGATTTGAGTGGCTTTGACATCCAAAGTCATAGTATATGTCTGAAAACTTGTAGTAAGACTACTTGTGGTGCTTACTTCTGTTTCTGTGCCGTTAACCGTTTGCGAAACAATAATCTTGGGATTACTCGCCCAACTTGATGACGATTTTGCTTCAAAAGTAAGAGTGGCGGCGGGCCCTGTGAGAGTGTATGTTTTAGTGTCTGTGTTTATGGTTCCAAAAGTAACTTGATCAGGAGCGTCGAGTACATAGCATTCCGCCCAAGTTTGTGGCGCAAAACCGGTCAGGAGCAGCAGTATGGTGGCTATGATAAGTGTGTAATTTTTTTTCATATTTGTCGTTTTTGTTAATTGAGAAAACGAATTATTTCTGTGTTGGGTGTTGCGCATACGCACAAAACCGTCATGCCCAACGTGCCGAAGCAGGTGGGCGTGCAATCAACGGAAATAATTCAACCGGAATAGAGTGAAATGCGCACCAAATGGCGCTGTGGAAGGTCTTTCGCAACCTCCATCAGGTGGCGGAGATTGGCCAAGTTCACTGCCATGTAGGCCTCGAAAGCGTCGCGCGCTTGTTGGGTACTGCGCCGCACACTATCGCACATCCGACACAATGCCAAACAGATGCGCCCACGCTCACGACGACTGTGCGGCGTGGTACCGCCGGCGCTTGTCGCATAGCAGGTTACGACGTTCGACGGCTTTTTGACCGAACAAAACATCTCGTTGTGCAGGCTGGCAAAACTTGCCCAGAAAAACCAATAGACAAGTCCCTTGTAAAGGGTCAGAATGATATTTTTGACAAAATGTATAGCACGCATAGGCTAATCATTTTACGATGCAAAGATATAATTTTATTTTTTACCAACCTAAAATATGTTGTAAAAAATGCACTTTTGGAAGTCTATATATTGATAATCAGTATATTAGTGTTTTGCGGATTATTAAAATAAGTTAAAATTCGGCGGTTTTGGCGGGCTTTTAGCGGTGTTTTTTCAGCCTGCTTGGCGGCGAAAATGTCAATTTTTTGGCATTTCGCTTGCAGATGCCTATATATAAATAGGGTGTATGCGGAAAAATAGGGCGTTTGAGGTGGCGTGCATCGGATGTCGGCAGGGAACAAACGGCGGCAGTTTGGTCGGGTTTGCTAAAAAAAGTGGTTTGATTTTTTGTTATAAAAAATAAATTTGTAACTTTGTACTCGGCGGTGTGGCGGGTCGGTATGTGTGGCGCGCGCCCGTTGAGAAATAGTGTCCGGAATGTTGAATAAAAATTGTAATTGTATGAAAATCAGGATTTTATTATTGTTTGCTGCCTGCTTGCCGATGTTGGCTTTTGCGCAGGTCGAAATCGAATCTATAGAAGAGGTGGCTGCGGCTGCGCAACCCGTTTTTTCGGCGAATGGTGCCGTTTTGTTGCTCTCGGGTGTCGATGGTCGAAAAGGGTTGTTTGCCTACGATATGGCGACGCGCCAAACAACATTTATCGCAGATACCGAAGCGGCCGAGCCCGATGCGGTGCTGTCGGATGGCGGTACGACGGTGGCTTTTCGCCAAGTGGCCTACCAAAATCACATGCCTTATACGTCGATAAAGGCTAAAAATATGAAGACCGGCACGCTGTATGAGATTGATGCTCCGAGCGCACGCCGCCACGCATTCGCTTTCGCCGGCGGCAAAGTGAAGGTGGCCAAACGTACCACCATCAGTTCCGTGCGCATACTGAACGATGTGCGCCAAGTGGAACACGAGTATGTGCTGACGATTGAGGACCAGGATTTGGTGTTGTACGATGGCAACAAGCGCCGCGTGTTGAATCCGCAAGGCAAAGGGAGTTATATTTGGGAGCGCATTTCGCCCGACCAAAAACATATTGTGTACATGGCCATACACAAAAATTGCCATACTTTTGTGGCCAATATCGATGGTAGCAATCCGATTGATTTGGGCTATATTGGCGCGCCGGTGTGGTATGACAACGACATGATAGTCGGCATGCTCGATTTGGACGATGGCCAAACGATTGTGAAATCGGAGTTGGTGGCCATTCGCATCGATGGCACGCAACGCCAAATACTTGCCACACCGCAACAGCCGCACGCCATGTATCCGGCGGCCAATGCCAAGGCGGCAGCCATCGCTTTCGAAAATGATGGCAAAATCTACCTGATGAAACTCAAAAAACGATAATTTCCAACCTAAACGAACACGGATATGAAACGCATAGTGTTTTTGGTGGAACTTGTCGTGCTGGGAGTGGCGTCGGTGTGCGGTGCCACGCCGCGCATCTATATTAACCCGGGGCATGGCGGCTACAACGTCCAAAACGACCGAAATATCGTAACGATTCCGTATGCGGCGGGCGATACGCAAGGTTTTTGGGAGTCGATGGCGAACCTCAACAAAGGGCTGTATCTGAAACAGTTACTCGAAGAGCGTGGCTTCACGGTGTATATCTCGCGCACCGACAATCGTAGCGGTTACCGCGACGATACGTCGCTTGGTACGGCCTATGGCGACCGGCCACTCTCCACCATTGCGCGCGAGGCAAGCAGCAACGCCGATTTCTTTCTGTCGATACACAGCAATGCCGGTGGCGGCAGCGGCGCTGTGAACTACTTGCTGCTGATGCTGACAGGCACGTCGGGTAGTGGCGATTGGGGTACGTCGTTCAAATATGATGAGGCAAAAACGGCCGCCACTGCGTGTTGGCCGTATCTCTACGGCGGCAACGAACTGACCGAATGGACAAGCACGTCGCAACGCATCATGTCGTACGAAACTTATACGGTCATCTCACCAAATTATTTGACCATTCCCGGATTTTTGTCGGAAGGCGAGTTTCACGACTACAAGCCCGAAACCCACCGATTGCTGAACAAGGATTATTGCCAATTGGAAGCCTATCGATTCATGCAGTTTTTCTGCGATTATTATGGCGTGTCGTGCCCTGCAACAGGCGTCGTTTGTGGCGATGTGCGCGATAGCGTCGAGATGACCAATGCGCTTTATCTGCCGGCAAAAGCGGGTTCGAAAGATGTCTATTCGCCGTTGAATGGCGCCACGGTGCAACTATACAATGCGAGCGATGCACTTGTTGGCACCTACACCACCGACTCCAATTACAATGGCGTATATGTGTTTTGGGATGTTGCGCCGGGCAACTATAAGTTGCGTTACACGGCGACCAATCATCAATCGTTGGAGCAGTCGGTAACTGTAACGGCAGGCCGGATAACCACCAAAAAGGTGTTTCTGGCCGAAGGCGCCGACCCCGAACCGCTTGAACCGATCGGCACGTTGTATCAAAAACTTTTGTCGGAGGAGACTGGCGCGTGGCTGAACGACAAAGGTATTCGCCGTGCGTTGCTGTCGGGCGACAAGATGTATGTGCTTACCGCCGATAGTCGTATCGTAGTGGTAGATGCGCTTCGCAGCGACAGCCTTGCGGAGTTGTCCACAGCGGGAATCGTCGCCGACAAATTGAAAGTGAGCGATATAGCCTTTACGTCCGACAATGTATTGTTTGGCTGTACGCTCGATTCTACCTCATTTGATCCGAAAAATAGTTGGCGTGTGTATAAATGGAATAGCGATGATGCAGCGCCGGTGCAAGTGCTGGCATCGGCCACGACTGCCACGTCGGGTAACTATATTGGCGCTTACACGGGTTCGACCTTTTGCGTGGTGGGTACAGCGGACAATTTCAAAATTTATACTGTTGCACAAACAGTCGGCGATTCCAAAAATACGCGCATTGTGTTGCACGATGGCACTTCGACTTTGTACAATAAGAACGATGGCGCGTTTGTCGATGCGGTTGGTAACGATGTGCGCATGGTGGCGTCGCCGTTTAGCGCAAATCAGTTTTTCGTCGATAGTAAAACGATCTATCCGGTGCCATATACTTGTGTGTGGACGACAGCCGAAACCTTTACCGTTGGCGATAGTTTCGAACATGAAAATGTGGCTGTGTCGGGCGGCACGTTCTGCAAATATCAAGGCCATACGCTCTATGTTACACCAACTTGTGGCGAAAAATTGGGCGTACATATCTACGACGTAACCAATGGCATGTCGGCGGCATCGCTGCTGGCAACGTTGTACCCGACGGGCGAGTTGTTGCCGGCCGATGCTGCGTATATGACGGCAGCGGCCGAAGAGTATGGCACCGATTTGCGTGTAACGCTTTTTGCGCAAGGGCTTGGCATCGTGCGTTGGTTGTTGTCGCAGACTGCTTTTGCCGACGAAGGCACCGATGAACCGACCATCGTGCAAGGTGCCGACATTTATGCGTCCGAGTTGCAGTTGGCCAAAACCGATAACACCTACACTTTCTTGTTTTTGCTGAACGAAAATGCGACGGATGTGGAACTGCAACTGATTTACGAAAACGCGGTGGTGTTCAGCAAATCGTATGGGGCGCAATCGAAAGGCAACGTGGCGGTTCATTTGGACGAAAAGGATATTGTGTGGCCGGATTTCCATGCCGACAATCATCTGACGTGGGCTGTGAAAGCGACGGCGCGTGCCGTCACCGCTGTTACGGTGCTGAACGATGAATCTGTGTCGTATCAGTTGTTCGCGCCTTATGGTTTGGACATCGACCGCAATCCCGAAAATGCAACTTTCGGGCATCTCTATGCGCTGAATTCCAAAGCGGGCACTTGTGCCGCCGGTCGCACTACGGCGCAAGGCTTGTTTGCCTATCAGGCCGACATGAGTCCGATAAACGCATCGGCGTATGCCGGCGGCATCGCTTGGGGTGCGTCCAATAGTCCCTACCGATTGAGCGTGGCACCCGATGGCGATGTCTATTTGTGCGATTGGTCGGATGCACATGCCGGCGTTTGGGTGGCCGATGCTGCAAACCTTTCGGGCAATTTTGCGCCTTTGTTTGATGCTAATAATCAGTTAAACAGTGGAATAGCCAAAACGTCTGCCGGCGATACCATCCATGGCAGCATCTCGTCGTGCTGTGTGCTTGGCGATGGCGCCGACCGCGTGCTTTATACGCTCGACGAAGATTATCTTGTCAATGGCAAAACACTCAATATTTTGAAATACAATATCGGCGAAGCCGCCTCGTGGGCGCAACCACCATCCGACGTCGCATTCAAAAACGGGAATGGTTTCGTGGTGAATGGCAATGTGGATATTGCACCCGATGGTAACGGTGGTTGGTGGATTATGCAATATCGCTATGCCGAGAAGTTGAACGAGCCGGCACTTATTCATGTCAATGCCGAGGGAACGCCTGATTTTACTACCGGCGCCGAATTGCTTATCGGCAATAGTTACAATGGCGCACTGGGTGTCAGTGCCGACTATCATCGCATAGCGACATCGAGTAGCACGGGCATTGCTGTGTGGGATGTGATTTTTGATGCCGACGGAGCAGTCGAAGGGCTGAACTTGGCGTGCCGCATCGATAAAGATTTGTTCGATGGCATCGGCACAAAGGTGAATGATATTGCCTTTGATCCGGCCGGCAACCTCTACTATGTGTGCAGCAATACCGAACGTTTGGTGGGATTGGGTTTGCCCAAAGCCGACAACTCGTTTGTAACGCCGGCACCGACTGCGCAAACTATCGCGTTGCCAAATTATACCGTTACGTTTGTCGATTACGACAATCGCATCATTGACACACAGACTATTCTGCATGGTGCAGCGGCGGTGGCACCGGCCTCGCCTGTGCGCACAGGCTACACTTTCGATGGTTGGAATGCTGATTTTAGTCGTGTTTATGCTGATACACAGATTGTTGCAACGTATCGTCCCAACGATGACGTAGCCTATGTGGTTCGTCATTGGCAACAAGATGTGGTTGGCGAAACATATACGCTGGCCGACGAAGAGCATCTTTACGGAACAACCGATGCGCAAGTTACGCCGGCTTTGTGGTGCCACAACCCGCAACGCTCACCATCTTGCCTGATGGATCTGCCACGCAAAACTACTACTACAATCGAAAATTGTTTGCCGTTACGTTCTATGTCGATGGTGTCAGTTATGCCACCCAAACTGTGCGGTATGGCGCTGCGGCTACCACACCGCCCGAGCCAAGCAAGGAGGGTTGTTTGTTCGTTGGCTGGGACGTCGATTATTCCGTCATTACCGACGATGTCGAGATTCATGCCGTGTTTGCGCCCAATGTCATTACGGAGATGGTTGATGTGGCTCTCGGGTGCGATGTTTATGCGCGTCATCGACATATCTATGTAACTGCGCCTGCACCTACCGACATTGTGATTTATGCAGCGAATGGTCAACTTATCTGCCAAGTTACCGATACGCATCTGGCTGTGCGGTGTGAGTCGGGAGTCTATTTGGTGCGTGTCGGCCGGCGCACAGTCAAAGTGGTGGTGGAGTAGGCGCTGCCGTAACTATATCGGACATAAAAAAGTCCCGAACTCAAAAAGTCGGGACTTTTTTTCGTGCCATAAATGGCCTGACGTGTTAATCTTCGTCTTTGTGCGCGGCTTCGTACTCTTTCAGCAGTTTGTCCTGCACGTCGCTCGGGCAGAGTTCGTACGAGGCGAACTTCATGGTGAACGAAGCGCGTCCGCCCGACAGCGAACTGAGCGAAGTGGAGTAGTTCGACAACTCTTTCAGCGGCACTTTCGCGGTCAGTTTTTCGAATCCTTTCACGCTCTCCATGCCCATGATGATGGCGCGGCGGCCTTGCAAGTCGCCCATCACGTCGCCCATGCGGTCGCTCGGAACGAGTACTTCGAGGTCGTAAACCGGTTCCATCACTTTCGGACCGGCATTTTTGAAGGCTTCGGCAAAGGCGTTGCGGCCGGCCAAACGGAACGATATTTCGTTAGAATCGACAGGGTGCATCTTGCCGTCGTACACGATGACGCGTACGTCGCGCGCATACGAACCGGTGAGCGGCCCTTGTTCCATGCGGTCCATCACACCTTTCAGTATGGCTGGCAGGAAACGTGCGTCGATGGCGCCGCCCACAATGCTGTTGATAAATACGAGTTTGCCGCCCCATTCGAGGTTGATTTCCTGCGTGTCGCGTACGCTGATTTTGTACTCTTGTCCGCCGAATTTGAATGTGTCGGGTGTAGGCATGCCGTCGAAGTAGGGCTCAACGATGAGATGTACCTCGCCGAATTGTCCGGCGCCGCCCGATTGTTTCTTATGACGATAGTCGGCACGTGCCGCTTTGGTGATGGTCTCGCGGTACGGAATTTTCGGATCGTCGTACACGATGGGCAGTTTGTCGTTGTTTTCGATACGCCATTTCAGTGTGCGCAGATGGAATTCGCCTTGTCCGTGTACGATGGTCTGCTTCAACTCTTTCGATTGCTCGATAATCCACGTCGGGTCTTCTTCGTGCATGCGGGTCAGTATCATGTTCAGTTTCTCTTCTTCGCCGTGTGCTTGCGGACGGATGGCGCGGCGGTATTTCGGGTCGGGATATTTGACCAACGGGAATACATAGTCGCAGCCTTTGCCGTTGAGGGTATTGCCGGTGCGTGTGTCTTTCAGTTTGACGGTTGCGCCGATGTCGCCGGCTACGAGTTGTTCCACCTCTTCGCGGTTTTGTCCCGATACGGAATAGATTTGGCTGATGCGTTCTTTACCTTCGTTGCGGCTGACATTTGTCAGGTCGTCGCCGGTGCGAAGGGTGCCGCTCATCACCTTGAAGTATGACACTTCGCCAATGTGTGGCTCGACGCTTGTTTTGAATACAAACAGGCTGGTTGGACCGTTGGGGTCGGGAGCGACTTCGATGCCGGCGGTGGTAACGGGTTTGGGCATGTCGGTAACGAACGGCACGACGTTGCCAAGGAATTCCATCAGTCGGCGTACGCCCATCGAACGGCCGGAGCAGACGCAGAACACGGGGAAAATGTCGCGCCCAACGAGGCCTTTGCGAATGCCGGTGCGCATCTCGTCTTCGCTGAGCGAACCTTGTTCGAAGTATTTGTCCATCAGCGTTTCGTCGTTTTCGGCGGCGGCTTCAATCAGTTTCTGATGCAGGTCGGCGGCTTTCTCTTGTTCCGAGTCCGGAATCGGTAGAATTTCGGGCGCACCGCCTTCGGGTTTCCAGCGATACATTTTCATCAGCAGCACGTCGATGACGGCGTTAAATTCGGGACCGACATTCAGCGGATATTGCACAAGCACAACTTTCGAACCGAAACTTTCGCGCAGTTGCTCAACGGTTTTGTTGAAGTCGGATTTTTCGGTGTCCAATTGGTTGCAGAGAAAAATGACGGGTTTGTGATGTTTCTCGGTGTAACGGAAGTGGTTTTGCGTGCCAACCTCGACGCCGTATTGCGTGTTGAGCAAAATCACGGCTTGGTCGGTTACTTCCAACGATGTGATGGTGCCGCCGATGAAGTCGTCGTTGCCAGGGCAGTCGATGATGTTCAGTTTTTTACCCAACCATTCGGCGTGGATCACGGTCGGAAAAACCGAGTAACCGTACTCTTGTTCCACGGGAAAATAGTCCGAAACGGTGTTTTTGGCTTCGACGCTACCGCGGCGTTTTATAACGCCACTCTCGTAGAGCATGGCTTCTACAAGGGTGGTCTTGCCTGAGCCTGAACTTCCCATCAGAGAGATGTTCTTGATTTCGTTTGCTTGATAAACTTTCATGGTGATAAGGGTTTTAGGTTGAAAATTATTGACAATAATGCAAGCGTTGTCGCTTAAAATCTTCGCAATTTACAATTTTTTTTGCTAAAACGTATGTTTTTGGAGTATGTTTTACAACAAGTTTTTTGCAGTTGTCGTGTGTTGCCGTTTGGGACGAAAGGCGCTGATATTTCGTCTATTACTGACACTGTTGCGAAAAAATATGACGCGAAATGTTTGCTTTTTCGCAAAAATTCCGCGCCACATGGTTGCAAGTTTACTTGCGTTTGTCGCTATTTTGCTATTTTGTACACTTGTCGGCTGTTGTTTGTCGTCGTGTGTACGATGAAAATTCCGTGCGTCGTCAGTGGCACAAAGTGGATGCCGCCGGTGTGTGCTTGGCGGTATAGTCGGCGCCCGCTGATGTCGTAAATGCTGACTATGCTGTTGGCCGGCAATCCGGCGATGCCGATGCCGCCGGCGTTAGCCCAAATGACGACCGCATCGTCGTGGATTTGTGCCGTGTGTACCTCTATTTCGGGTTCCTCGGGCTGCGGCTCCGGCACAATGTTGGTATGCTCTTCGTGTTCCACGATGTCGTTAGTCGTTACTTTTATTTCGTTCGAGTAGTCGGTAACGTAATCGTGCGAGGTGGCGCGCAGGCGGTAGTAGTAGTCGGTGTTTTTATCGAGTTTATCTACCCACCAACCTTCGTACCACGGCTCGTCGCGCAGCACAACCGTGGTGTCTTGGTAGCCGTAGGTTGCCGATACGTCGTCCAAGGTTACCGAACCATACACTTTGCGTGTGTAAATCCAACGGAATTGCGTATAGTTCGCCTCGCGCGGGAAAGTATATACGGGATACTTCTGGGTGGTTGTGCTGTCGGCATACAAGGTGTCGATGTTTATCCATTGACTGCCGTTGTATGCATCGAGCGTCAGGGTGGCGATGGTGTCGCCGTTGCCTTTGGCTTTCTTGTAACCCCAGCGATACATGAATGACAACCGTCGGGCGGCATAGGTAAATTGTGGCGAAATGAGTGAGTCTTTCTCGTTTTTGAAAGCGACACTTGGCGTGTCTACGCCGCATGCGGCAACTGCTATGCTATTTCCGGTTGTGGTAAGTCGCCATCCGGCCGTTTCCAATACAGATTTTTGTATGGTCAAACTGTCAAATCCTTCGTCGTAGGTGTGGAAACCCGGACCCGACAATTGGTACACGTCTATCAGATATTTTTGTACGCCCGGCACACTTTCCCAGAGCGGTTCGAACGCATCGCCTTCGATGTTGTCGGGGTCGAGTGCGAGTGGCGGTGTCATCATGTCGGTGCGGAAACGCACGGCATTGACGGTGGGCGTTTGCGCCGCGCCTACTGCTGTGATGCGATAGGTGTAGGTGGTGTTCGGTGTGAGGTTGCTCGCGCGTGTGGCGATGCGGTTGCCTACCGGCTTGTCTTGGAATATGTATTCGGCAGGCACACCCGTCATGGTGTGCCGGTCGATGTCGGTGATGTAGTCGGTCGGGTGGCTGTCCCATTCCTCCCACTGGAACTGCGTGGTGGCGCCATTGACGGCCGGTTTGCGGGTGAGTGTAACGTCTTTGCCCCAATCCTGCGCATTGTCTATCTCGCCGATCACATCGATGCGTATGCCGCTGTGGTAGAGCGCAATAGCGTCGTTCCCGTTGAACGAGAGCAGTGTTTTTTCGTCTTTGGCGTCGGCACCGCAGATTTTGTCGGCTAATTTTTGCAAGTCGGCAGAGGCGCCTTTATGTGCCAGCACATACACCGTGTTGTTGGGCAGTGTGCCGCTCAGTTGTAGCAACGAGTCGCCTTTGAACGACCCGACGCCGTTGTTCTGCTTGCGCAGTTCGTAGTGCGACAAATCGACGGCTTTGCCTGTGCCATTGTAAATGGCGATGGCTTTGTTGAAACTCGATCCTTCGATGTAAGCCGAGAAGAATAGGTCGCTGGCCTGTTCGCCACCGGTGTAGAGGTCGATGTGGTAATTGGCGGCATCGGCTTTGCGCATCCAGCCGAGTGTGGCGGCTGTGGCGGTGATGTCGGTGGGCTCGAGCACCATAAATTCGTCGGTTACCGATGCTTTGATCGGAATATTGATTGCTTCGGCCAATCCGCCGCCGGAAATTTGAATGGTATCGGCATATTCACCGATTTCGACTGCCGAAAAAGTCAAGGTTACTTCGGCATCGCCTTGCAGGGCTTCGTTGGCGGTGATTCTGGTTTTCGATAGGGCAAAGGCCGGCGTGCTGTTTTTGACTTTCAGTTGCACATCGGCAGTCAGGTTAATGCCTTCGACAATGAATGTTGCGCTTTGGTTGTCGCCTTCCATCAGCACGCCGAAATTGAATCTGTCCCAACGAGTGGGCGACACAAGGAACGGACGCTTGTCGGCCGGTGCTGCAAAGGTTTCGTCGGTTTTGTCGCCCCAAATGTACTCGACCAATTCGGGGTAGTCGATAAACGGATTGCGGTTGCCCTGAATGGCGTAAACGGCCTCTTGGCGGTCGCGTTCCTTTTGCGACACAGGGTCGGCACGGTGCCATTGCAACAGCAGTTCCAAAGCCCAATCTTTCCATACGGGATAGGTGTTGTTGTCCATCATGGGCGATTGCCAGATGTCGGCAAACTCTTCGTAAACGGTGGCCATGTAGAAATAGGCGCGTGCAAAGTCGCCTTTGTATATGTCGGCAGGCTCGAAGCAGTTGCCGGCGTAGTCGGCGGTGCGGAAGGTGTTTTTGCCGACTTTGCTGACGCCGTTGTCGCTGGTTGCCTCTCCGACGATGCCGAGCGGCAGGTCGTTTTTCGCAGAATTGATGCGTCCTTCGGCCGGAAACAGATGGTTCAAGTCTTTGTACGAGTTGTACATGACGCTTCCCCACCACGATTTAGGCAGCGAGTGTTCGATGTGCATACCTTCCACAGCAGCAAAATCGGGTTTGCCATCCGTGTAAGTAAATTTGAATTTTTCGTTGGAATACATGTCGATGACGGTGCTGTCGGTTTCGTTGCGGTCGGTGTAGTAAAACCCTTGCCATGTGTAGCCGGCGCCGCCGCCGTATGCCAAAAAAATGCCGTTCGACGCAATGTTGTTCAAGGCGCTTTTCAAAGCCTCTTTTTTCAGACCATCCGTCTTGTAGTAGTAACCCGCCGGAATGTCGGCGCTTGCTGCTGCGACCAATAATGTCGCCAAAGCGGTGAATAATTGTTTTTTCATGGTATGTAAAGTGTTGAGGTTAATCGGTAAAAACTATTTTTTGAGCAAGGCGCACAGCGATAACAGGGTGTACCATACGATGATAATCGGCAATGCCCGCAGCCTGAAAATGCCTGCCAAAATAATGACACCGCCGATGAAAATCCAGCGGATTTCGTTACCTTTCCAACCGAACGATTTGAATTTGAGCGAGAACATCGGCAGCTCGCACACCAACAGAAAACACGACACGGCAATCAGCAGCAAAATAGCCCAAGGATAAGTTGGCAGTTGCAGTGCGCCGCCATACGAGTAGGCCAATCCGACCCAAAAAATGGCGTTGGCCGGCGTTGCCAAACCGATAAATGACGTAGTTTGGCGCGTGTCGAGGTTGAATTTGGCCAACCGCAATGCCGAAAATGCCACGATGATCAACGCCAGATAGCGCGTGTAATCCCAACTGCTGCTGTTTAGCAACGAGTAGGCTGTCATGCCTGGTGCAAAACCAAAACTGATGAGGTCGGCCAGCGAGTCCAACTCTTTGCCGATGGCCGACGACACGCCCAACAGACGCGCCGAAAAACCATCAAAAAAGTCGAATACGGCCGACAACAGAACAAAAAATACCACCCATTTGTAGTTGGCTTCGTACGCCATCATCACAGCCATTGTACCTGATAATAGATTCAAACAGGTGATTCCGTTTGGAATGTGTTGCTTTATCTTCATGTCGAATTAAGGTATTTTTCAACCCACAAAGTTAGCGAAAAATATATTAAGTTGGTGCAATAAATGATTTTTTTTGATTTTTTATGCAAAAAGTTTTGGTATGTCAGAAAAATGTTGTACCTTTGCACTCGAAATAGCGCGGGGTAGAGCAGGGGTAGCTCGTCGGGCTCATAACCCGGAGGTCGTTGGTTCGAATCCAGCTCCCGCAACAAAATGATAGTCAGCCGTTTAACGTGTGTTAAGTGGCTGCTTTTTTTAGATAGACTATGAAACGGCAACTCGTTATCGGATTACTCTGTTGCGCCTTGTTGGCGGCGTGCGAACGCAAACCTGAACAACAATACAACGCTCTGCTGGGCGATTGGTTTGTCTATGCGGCCTATCGCGAAGGCGGAAATACGGACTTGCTGCCGCTGGCCGACTTGTTGGGCTATGCGTGTCTCAAAACGTCGGTGCTGCATGTGCCCGACGACACCACGTTCGAACTCGAAAGCGACTGCGACATATTGGCTTGTAACGGCACCTATACGCAAAATGGTGCGGTTATACAGGGTGTTACATCGGATGGCGATACGCTGATTTTTAATTTCTTCGACGGCGTTTTGTCCACCATTCAGGATATTGACATCATCGGGCGCGTGGATTTGCGGTTTCAAAAAAAGTGAATCAGAACTATGACTAAACCGCGCATACTCATCGACGATTGCATTCCGTTCATTCGGGGCGTGCTCGACCGCGTGGCCGACGTGCGCTATGTGCCGGCTGCCGGTTTCACACCCGAGTCTGTCGCTGCGGCCGATGCCTTGATAGTACGCACGCGCACGCGTTGCGATGCGGCTTTGTTGGCCGATTCGTCGGTGAAATTTGTGGCTACGGCGACTATCGGGTTCGACCATATCGATGCTGATTTCTGCCGACAACGTGGCATCGCATGGACGAATGCCGCCGGTTGCAATGCCGAGTCGGTGGCGCAATATGTGGCGTCGGCGTTGAGCGCATGGGCGCAACGATCGCAGTGCGATTTGCGCACGCAGACGCTTGGCGTTGTCGGGGTCGGTCATGTGGGTACGGCAGTGGTTCGCGTTGCTAAACTTTTGGGAATGAATGTTTTGTGCAACGATCCTTTGCGCAACGAGCCCGATTTCGTGTCGATTGACGAAGTGGCTGCTCGTGCCGATGTTGTTACGTTTCACACACCACTGACGCGGTCGGGGGCGTTTGCAACATATCATTTGGCGCATGCCGATTTTTTTGAACGCTGCTTGCGCAAGCCGCTGATTATCAATGCGGCGCGTGGCGGCGTCGTTGACGAACGGGCGCTATTGGCGGCCAAACAGTCGGGGCGTATTGCTGCTTATGTGTTGGATTGTTGGGAGGGCGAGCCGCAGATTGCAGCCGATGTGTTGCAGTCGGCATTTATTGCCACGCCGCATATTGCCGGCTATTCGGCCGATGGCAAAGCCAATGCTACCACGATGGCGGTGCAGGCGGTCAGTCGCTTTTTCGGTTTGGGGCTCGACGATTTTGTGGTTGCCACGTTGCCGCCGAAGTCGGTGTGTCGTTGTGCGCGTGCAGAATTACCGTCGCGTATGCTTGCAACCTACGACATCATGGCCGACGATGCTCGTTTGCGTTGCGCACCAGCCTCGTTCGAACAGCAGCGCAGCCACTATCCTATGCGCCGTGAAGTGGTGTGGCACGTCGATTGACTGATCCGGAAAATTTGACGAACCGGAAATTACGTACAACTAAACTCAGTTTAATTGATTTGATACACTTCTCTCTGTGTGAATCTTATAAATTTCTTTTATCTGTTGTTCTGCATAATCTATTAATTCTAACGATATCATAAACCATATTTTTTAAAGCCTTCACTCAATGGTTTGGTATGATATTTTTTTCTAAATTCTTCCAATGTCATATCAAGATGAGGAATGTCATTATTTTTACGAGACTCATTTAATTTTTGCTCACGTTCCATGAGTGCTTCCACTTCTTCGTAAGTCTTGCAATTGTGAAATTCTTCATGGAATTTACGCTGCTCTTCTGTCATTAATTCAAAACTTTTATCTCTTACCATACTAAAAATTTATTTAATTTGTGATAAATATATTTCCATTATGCAAATATACAACAATTTTTTGATATAAGCAAATCGAATGTTAATGATTTTTGTTGAGAAAATACTTGCAAGCCTTTCGCCCTCGCGCATCTCAAACGACTACGCCAAGGCTCTTTTTGCCATCTATCTTGATGGTAACCGGCTGTGGTAGGCGTACATGGCGCACATATTCGGTTTCGGTAATGGCGGGCAGCGCATCGAGGGTGGCGTAGTCGATGTGGCCGTCGCCAAGGTAGGGATTGATGGTAAAATATCCTACACCGAACGAGGTGAGGTTCTGGAAAAAGTGTGTGCCCTGACTCGGATCGATGCGGTAGTTTTGCAGACCGCATTCCACAATGAGTTTGGCCATGGCAATGTGTGGCCATTTGACGGGAATGCCGAGCCATGGGTCGCTCGATCCCCACCGGCCGGGCCCGACGAGAATGTAGTGACGCCCGTCGCGCTGCATCTGCTCGTTGATTTTGGCGATGTCGTAGGCAGTTTGTTGGTTGTTGGCCGGCGCGAAGTTGTCGGTTTTGACGTACACAATGTCGCACAAACCGTTGGTGATGCCGTGCCCAAGGGCTTGTTTGGCAATAATCAACGCATCGTGTTCCGTTACGGCCGACAGGTCTTCGTCTATCATCTCTTTGTTATCGACGATGGGGCGAATTTGCAGCAGATAGAGTTGGCAATGGCGTGTTGTTGCGTTGATGTTGGCGGCAAATTCTATTTCGACGGGGCGCCCCATTTCGCGTTCGCCCATGACCAAAATGCGGTCGATGGCTTCGGCCAACGGCACGGCATCGTGTTGCAGAATGTTGGCAAAGGTGATGAGTTTTCGCCCGCCGTCGTACAGCCCGTCGTAGATGGCTTGGTCGTAAGGGTCGAAGGTGGAAGCAATGTAGGCCAACGAACCATCTTGCTCGGCCTCTTTGACGGTGAGTTTCAGCAGATTGAATCCATCGTTCACCTTGGGCGTGAATGCTGTCTCGTTTGTGTCGATGGCGTAGAAACGGGTTTGTGTTTCGCGCAACGCTAAATCGAGGGTGCTGGTTTGCAGTATGTTATGCGGATGTCGTGGCGAAAAACGCAATGTCATGCCGCCATCGACGATGTATTTGCCCAACCCGAGTGCTATGTTGGCAACGCCGTCTTCGGCGCGTTCGTTGCCGATGGGGTAGAAGTTGAGCGAACGCGCTACGCCCGAAAGCGATGGATAATAGTGCGTGCCGTAGGTCTGCCCGACGACTTCTTGCAGCACGATGGCCATTTTCTCTTGGTCGATGACGTTGCTGGTGGCGGTCATGTAGGCTTTGCTGTCCTTGTAGTACACCGAGGCGTACACGGCTTTGATGGCTTCGCACACGGTCATCAGTGTGTGGGTCTTGTTCTTCTCGCTGAATGGCACCATATAGGTGGCGTATATTCCTGCAAATGGCTGATAATGAGAATCTTCGAGCAGACTTGACGACCGAATGGCAATGGGACCTTTGATGGTGGTGAGCATGGCGTAGAGGTCGCCCAACAGGTGTTTCGATAGTTTTGCTTCGAGAAAAGCGCTGAGAATCTCTTCGTCGGGCGCGTCGCTCAAGGCGATGGGGTAGAGGTTGTTCGAGGTCATAAACTCGTCGAACACGTCGGTGCACAGCACCACAGTGCGCGGAATGTTGATGGTGGTGTTGGCAAATTCCATGTCGTTTTCGTTGCGTTTCAACATGGCGTCGATGAACGCCAAACCGCGCGCCTTGCCGCCAAGCGAACCGTCGCCGATGCGGGCAAAGTTGGAGTACGAGTCGAACCTATCGCGCAGAAATACGGCTATGACGCCCCGGTTTTTGATGCGCCGATAATCGACAATGGCGTCGAAAATGATTTGGCGCGCAGCGTCGATGTCGCGCACATGTTCGATGGAGAGTTGTCGCAAAAATTCGGCCAACGGAAACATGGCACGCGAGTAGAGCCAGCGCGATACATCGTTGTGTGCCAGATGGTTGTAGAGCGAGTCGCCTGGAATCTGGAAAATCTGGTTTTGTAGGTCTTTCAGGTTGCGACATACGGCCACTTGTGCGCCGGTGGCAGGGTCGCGGAACACAAAATCGCCAAAACCGAATTTGGTGATGATGGCATCGCGCAGTTCGAGGTCGAGGGTTTTGCTGCTTTTGTTGATGAACGACCCGCGCAGCAGTTCGGCGTGTTGGTAGTTGCTCGTGTCCGACGATTGCAGTATCAGTGGCAGAAATGGGTCGCTCATGCGTATGTGTCGGCAGAGTTCGACGCCGGCATTCTTTTGCACCGCGCCGCCGCGTGGAAAATCGATGTCGGAAATGACACCGAGAATGTTGGTGCGGTATTTTTCGTAAATAGTGAGAGCCTCTTCGTACGACCGCGCCAGCATCACTTTCGGGCGACCGCGCATGCGCAACATCTGCTCGTGTTCGTTGAGCGCCTCGGTCATGAACGACCGCGACTGCGTGAACACCACTTTATATACATGCGGCAGAAACGACGAATAGAATCTGACCGAATCTTCGACCAACAAGATGATTTGCACGCCTACCGATGCCACGTCGGCCTCGACGTTCATCAGGTCTTCGAGCAGTTTGATGATGGCGAGCAGCAAATCGCTGTTGCCCAGCCAACTGAACACATAGTCGATGGCGCTTAGGTCTTTGTTGCGCAGCAATTCGGTCATCTGGCGCGAAAACGGCGTCAGCAGCACGATGGGCAGTTCGGGGAAATTTTGTTTGACGTTTTTGGCATATTCAAACGTGTCGATACTCTCGTTGTTGGGCATCAGAATGACAAGGTCGAACGGGCGTTGGTGCAGCAGTCGGGTGGCGGCCTGCTCGTCGTTGGCCAACGTGAAACGCGGCGGATAACGCAGATTGAGCGAATGGTACTCGTTGAAAATTTGCTCGTCGATGCGCCCATCCTCCTCCAACGTGAACGCGTCGTAGTTGCTGGCTATGAGCAACACGTTGTAGATGCGTTTGTTCATCAAATGGGCAAACGAGGTGTCCTTGAAATAGAGTTTACCGATGTTGAGTGCATTGGTGGACATGACTGCTGAAGTTTTTATTTTGCAAAAATACGGAAAATTTTTCGCAAAAAGTTTGCTTGGATTAAAAATTATTGCTAAACTTGCCATTGAATTGCGAGCCACTATGGCGGCATGCGCATAACGATTCGTATAACCTTAATTTTCAAAACAATACCATCATGGACGTACAAAATTTAATGAACGCGCTCGAGGCGAAACACCCCGGCGAACGCGAGTATTTGCAGGCAGTGCGCGAAGTGCTGTTGTCTATCGAGGACGTTTATGCCAAACATCCCGAGTTCGAAAAAGCGAAAATCATCGAACGCATGGTCGAACCCGACCGCATCTCGACATTTCGCGTGGCTTGGACCGACGACCGCGGCAACGTGCAAGTCAATTTGGGCTATCGCATTCAGTTCAACAATGCCATCGGCCCGTACAAAGGAGGCTTGCGCTTTCACCCGTCGGTCAATTTGTCGATACTGAAATTTCTCGGTTTCGAACAGACTTTCAAAAACGCGCTGACCACGCTGCCGATGGGCGGCGGTAAAGGCGGTTCCGACTTCAACCCGAAAGGCAAATCGGATGCCGAAGTGATGCGTTTCTGCCAAGCCTTTATGCTTGAGTTGTGGCGCCAAATTGGTCCCGACACTGATGTGCCGGCCGGCGACATCGGCGTCGGCGGACGCGAAATAGGCTACCTCTATGGCATGTACAAAAAGTTGGCACGCGAAAATACCGGCGTGCTTACCGGCAAAGGCCTCGAATTTGGCGGATCGCTCGTGCGACCCGAAGCAACCGGTTTCGGCGCACTCTATTTCGTCAATCAGATGCTCGAAACGGCCGGACATACGCTCAAAGGCAAAACGGTGGCCGTGTCGGGATTTGGCAACGTGGCGTGGGGCGCAGTGACCAAAGCCACACAACTCGGCGCAAAAGTTGTAACCATTTCAGGACCTGATGGTTACATCTACGACGAAGACGGTATCTCCGGCGAAAAAATCGACTATATGCTCGAATTGCGCGCTACTTGCAACGATGTTGTAGCACCGTATGCCGAAAAATTCGGCGCAAAATTCGTCCCGGGACACAAACCGTGGGAAGTGAAAGTAGATGTGGCGTTGCCGTGTGCTACACAAAACGAACTGAATGGCGACGATGCACGTCAATTGATTGATAATCACGTTCTTTGTGTAGGCGAGGTGTCGAACATGGGGTGCACGCCCGAAGCCATCGACCTTTTTGTCGAACACAAAGTGCTGTTCGCTCCTGGCAAAGCGGTGAATGCCGGCGGCGTTGCCACCTCCGGACTCGAAATGACGCAAAATGCCATGCACATCAGTTGGTCGGCCGACGAAGTCGATAAACGTCTGCATCAGATTATGGCCGACATTCATGCACAATGCGTGAAACACGGTCGCCAACCCGACGGCTATATCAACTATGTGAAAGGCGCCAATGTGGCCGGCTTCCTCAAAGTGGCCAAAGCCATGCTGGCACAAGGCATCGTATAGCCCCCGACGACAATCATCTGTCGATAGAGAGGAGACGTGGCGACAAGGCTGCGTCTCTTTTTGCGCAAAAACTTGGCGCTTTCAGAAAAAAAGTGTAATTTTGTACCACTGAAAACAATCGTATAAAAACAGATTTGAATATGGAAAAACACATCTTTAACGCCGGACCCTGCAAATTGCCGCAGCCGGCCATCGACGCAGCCATCGCTGCCATCCGCGATTTTGATAATACGGGCGTGAGCATCTTGTCCATTTCGCACCGCACGCCGGGCTGGGAACGCATTATGGCCGAAACCGAACAACTCTGGCGCGAATTGCTCAATATTCCCGACGAATATGCCGTCTTGTTCTTGGGCGGTGGTGCTTCGACACAATTTTTCACCGTGCCGGCCAACTTGTTGAAAACCAAAGCCGCTTATCTGCAAACGGGCGTTTGGGCAAAAAAAGCCGCCAAAGAGGCACGTTTCTATGGCGACGTCGAAATTGTGGCTTCGTCCGAAGACAAAAACTATAGTTACATTCCGAAAAACTACGTCATTCCCGCCGATGCCGACTATTTTCACATCACGACGAACAACACCATCTACGGCACCGAAATCAAAACCGACATCGATTGTCCCGTCAATCTCGTGGCCGATATGAGTTCCGACATCATGAGTCGTCCGGTCGATGTGTCGAAATACGCGCTCATCTACGGCGGCGCTCAAAAGAATGTGGGACCTGCCGGCGTGGCGTTTGTCATTGTGCGTAAAGACCTGCTCGGACAGAGTGGGCGCCCGTTGCAGACGATGGTCGATTACCGCACACACATCGGCGCCGAACCCAAAAACAACTCCATGTTCAACACGCCGCCGGTGTTCTCCATCTTTGTGATGCACGAAACGCTGAAATGGATTAAGGAAATGGGTGGCGTGGAGGCTATGCAACGCCGCAACCAAGAGAAAGCCGAATTGCTCTACAACGAAATCGACCGCAACAAACTTTTTGTCGGAACGGCGGCGCGCGAAGACCGCTCGCTGATGAACGTCTGCTTTGTGATGCAGCCCGAATACAAAGAACACGAAGCCGAATTTCTCGAATTTGCCAAAGCGCGCGGCATGGTCGGCATCAAGGGACACCGCTCGGTAGGCGGATTCCGCGCCAGCCTCTACAACGCCTGCGAACTCAGCGACGTCCAAGCGCTGGTGGCCTGCATGCAGGAATTCGAACAGAAATTTGTTTAGCGCCGTTGCCCGGATTTGAAAAGGGCAAATCTTCGCACGAGTGTTGTGCCGTGCGTGCTCTCCCCTTTTTAAGCCTATCTACCGAAGGTAGAGCTTGCCTACCGGTAGGTAGAGGGAGTGCCCGAAGGGCGTAGGGTTAAAATAGTTTCAAAGTTCAAGAGTTTAATGGTTTAATAATGTAGGGACGCGGCACGCCGCGTCCCTACTGTCTATGTTCTAAAATCTATGCTCTATGTTCCGGTGTTATTTCACCACAACCTTTTGCGCAGCATCGCCAATTTTAACAACGTAAATGCCACGCAACGAGCCGTTCGCGCGCGTTACGTCGCGGCCGAGCAGGTCGTAGATGCGAGCGCCTTCGGCACCATAGATGCGGCCGTTTTCGGCATAGACGGACGATGTCGTTACGGCATTCAACGCAGTGGGCGTTACGGCTTCAAATTCGGCAGTTAATGCTATGGTCGCATATTGTGCTACGGTCAGCGTACGCGGGTTTTCGGTGTTGTCGTCGCTCCACTTCACAAATTTATATCCGCTTGCAGGCGTTGCTTCAATTTTGGCATCGGTGGTGCAGTCGGGGGCAGTGGTGATGGCTACCGTGCCTTGGGTTTCGTTGGCCGATGCTACTTGCAAATCGTAAAACAGCGTATCCTTAATGTTCGTAAAATCAGCCCATTTGTCGGTGTCGGCGGTGTAGTCGCCCGATTTGCCGCAAGGCACAAATACCGTAACCTGCGATTTATCCACTTCTCCGAAGCAAGGCCAAGAACTGGTGTTGGTTTGTAGCATTACGGGCATAGTTTCACCTTTGCAGACAATGGTGCGCAATGCGGTACAACCCTTGAATGTCAAGTCACCAATCTGTTGGAAACCTACGCCAAGTATGATGGTCTCAATTTTATTGCAGTTTTGGAATGAGTTATTCAAGAATGTATTCTCGACAATCACTGTTTTGACAGATGAAGATTGGAATGCAGCACCACACTTGTCCATACGTTCCGGAATAACCAAGGTGTCAAATCCATTATAATCCTTAAACGCTCCGCTTCCAATTTGCGTAACCGTTTCAAGGAAACCTTCGAATTTCTTGGCCAACGGGAAGGTAATAAGGCTCGTAACGTCCTTGTTGTACAGCACGCCATCGATAGCGCAGTATCTCGTATTCTCTTCGGCCACGGTAATGGCGGTGAGGTCTTGGCAGTTGCCGAACGGCTGATCGTTATAGGTCGAGATGTCGCTTACTCCGGCGGGAATGTGTACCGTTGTCAGTTTTGTTCCCTCAAATGCTCCTATCCCTAAAGCGGTAACGCGCTCGCCCAGCGTTACAGCTTCGAGTGCTGAGCGCTGAAATGCCCCCAGACCAATAATCGGCACATTGACATTCAAAGTCTTGATAGTTTTATTGTTCTCAAATGCTGCAGTCGAAACTGAAGTTACGGCATATTTTTTATCGCTGTACTCAATGGTGTCGGGCAGTTCCACATCAGGATTGCCGGTATACGCTTGGTTGTTGCCTACAACCACGGTTTCTCCATCGCTATTAATGGTGTAAACGATGTCGTTTACCGTAATGTTTTCTTGGGCATTCGCAGCCACTGCGCCGCACATCAAAGCGGCCATCAAAAGGGTAATTTTTCTCATAGTTGTACAATTTTTTTAGTTATTAAAAAGTTTAATGTTTCAAAGTTTCATGTTTAAGGGTTTAATGTAGGGACGTGGCGCGCCGCGTCCTTACATTTTTTATAATAACTGCCTAATAATCAACAATTTACCCCCCCCCTGAGCGGTTCAGGAGAGGGCAATGGCATTATTATTCGGCGACAAAGGTAAACAAAGTTTTTGAAATATACAATACGAGAAAACTCGTATTTTTGCAAAAAAGTTGCATAAAATAGATACAAAACGACCTAATACGTTGTGCATCAGGTCGTTCGTTGTGCTGTGTCAGCCTCGTTTGGTCAGTTTCAGCAAGGCTTCGGCGCCGGTGGGCGTCAAAAACAGCACGTCGGACACCGGTTCAAATTGGTACGGCACATACGTCAGCACTTGGCAGCGCGCAAATTGGCGGTCGGCCGAAACGACCAACTCTATTTTTGTGCCGCTTTCGGTCGGCGTAACGAGTTTGGCCAATGCCTCCCAATCTTGCTGCTCGATGGCGTGCATGGCATCGCGTGTGGTGCCGTTGGCCAGATAGACGACGTGGCCGCTCAGCGTGCTGTTGTGGTACGCCAAATGCTTGGTGTCGCAGCAGAGTTTGGTGCCGCCCCAAATGATGAGCAGCAGACCGATGCAGCCGCACGCGAAAAATCCGGCGGAGTTCGACGGCATGTCAAACAGATTGATAATGAAGAACAAGGCGGCGCCCGCAAACATCAGCACGAGTGCCAAAACGATTTTTTTGATACAGATTTTTTTCGAGATGTTATTCTCTTCGCCGCAGAGCAAGGTGGGCGAAATTTTTGTTTTTGCCATAATGTGTTTGAATTAAAAAGTTTTTGTTGCATTTGTAGAATAATAAACTGCCTGACCATCAGTCTGTTACCGTCTGATGATCGGGCGTGTGCAGATTGCAGACAAAAACTTTCTAACGCAAAATGCGCCGTAGCGCGTACACATAGTGGTGTGCTGCCACGGCATCGGTTGCAGCCGCCAAATGCAGTACAAATTGTTGTCGTTGCTGCCGTTGTTGCGCCACGGTGTGTTTGGCCGGCGCGTGGTGGCCGGTCGGCGTGTGCCACGAGTGTGTGTTGTCGCATAGCGCTTGTGCCGTCGGTATGGCGATGCTTTCGGCCATGGTGGCAAACCACCCCAAGTGGTTGACTACCCCGACGTAGGTTGTGGCGGTGGGTGGCGGCGTGGTGTCGTGCGCCAAAACGGTGTCGGCGGCGCAGTGCCAATGGCAGGCTGCCAAAGCCCCCACCAAACATGCTATGTACAGAAAACGTTTCACTCTTTGTGGTGTCGCTGTGTAATACTCCTGCAAAAATAGTGCATTTTTTTGTGATAGTGCGTTTTTTTTGCAAAAAAAGTCGTTTTTGTCCACTAAAATGAGTTGTATTGGATAAAAAAGTGCATTTTTTATCCAATACAACTGTTTTATTGAATATTTTTTGTATATTTGCACCGACAAAATAGTTGTTGTTATGATGCGTGAAATAATTTTGAACCAGCGTCGTGAGCGCGACGGATTGTTGGCTTTGCCCTACTTGTCGCGTCGGACGACCTATTCGGTGGCGGCGTTGTTGGCCAACCCGCTGATCAAGTTGATAACCGGCCCGCGCCGTGCCGGTAAGTCGGTGTTTGCACTGCTGATGTTGCGCGGCAAAAATTTTGCATATCTCAATTTTGACGATCAACAACTGCTTCAGTGTTGGGATGAAGAGAGTGTAATGCGCACGTTATCAGATGTTTATCTACACTATGAGTTTCTGATGCTTGATGAAGTTCAAAATCTCGAACATTGGGATTTGTGGGTGAGTAAATTGTACCGAAGAGGTGTAAATTTGGTGGTTACGGGCAGTAATGCCAATATGCTTAGTCGGGAGATGGCCACGGTGCTAACCGGCCGTTATGTGCCTATCGAAATGTTTCCGTTCAGTCTGCACGAGGCGCTGGCGTTTTGGCAGCAGCCTACAAGCGATGTGGCGCATCTGATTGACGATTATTTGCGTTTCGGCGGCTATCCCGAAGTGTTGCGCTCGCGCGATGTAACGCCTAACTATTTGAACACGCTCTACGATTCCATTTTGTTCAAAGATGTGGTGCAACGGCACAAAATCCGCCTGACAGATGCTTTTTATAATGTGGCCGGATATTTGTTGTCGAATTTTTGTAATTTGGTATCAGCCAATGATTTAGCGGATAAACTCGGGCTGAGTAGTGTCAGCACGGCGCAAAAGTTTATGAATTATCTGCACGAGCCGTATTTGTTCTACTATCTGCCGCGTTACAGCAATAAACTGAAATTGATGACCAAAGCGGCACGGAAAATCTATGTGGTCGATAATGGATTTGTGTCGGCAGCGGCGTTTAATCTTGGGTCAAATTCGGGACGATTACTTGAAAATCAGGTGTTTGTGGAATTACTGCGTCGGGGCTACGAGGCGGGAAAAACGCTGTTCTATTATCGTTCGCACAGCGACAAAGAGGTCGATTTTGTACTGCGTCAAGGAACAAAAGTCGAGCAGTTGCTGCAAGTGTGCTACGATATGTCGTCCGAAAAGACGATGCGCCGTGAACTGAATGCGCTGGTCGAGTGCGCACACGAATTGCAATGCGACCGCCTGACGGTGGTTACATGCAATATGGCGCGTGTGATAGAATATAAAGGCAAATCGGTGCAAATTGTGCCAATTGTGGAATTCTGATTTCCGTCGTTTTTATCCATTAAAATGAGTTGTACTGAATAAAAAAGTGCATTTTTTATCCAATACAACTGTTTTATTGACTGTTTTTCGACTAATGTCAGTCGGTTGGCGCGGCTTGTTTCAGCCAGCGGTCGAGCCATGCGAAGAAGGTGCGCTGCCACAGAATGCCGTTTTGTGGTTGCAGCACCCAATGGTTTTCGTCGGGGAAAATGAGCAGTTCGGCCGGCACACCGCGCAACTTGGCTGCGTTGAAGGCGCTCATGCCTTGCGAGGCCAAAATGCGATAGTCTTTCTCGCCGTGAATGCAGAGAATGGGCGTGTCCCATTTGTCCACAAACCGGTGCGGCGAGTTGGCGTAACTGCGTTGTGCCGTGGCGTTGTCGTGTTCCCAGTAGGCGCCGCCAAGGTCGCGGTTCACAAACCACATCTCTTCGGTTTCGAGGTATTGCTGTTCGAGGTTGAAAATGCCGTCGTGTGCGATGAATGCCTTGAAACGTCCGTCGTGGTGGCCGGCAATCCAATAGACCGAATAGCCACCGAAACTTGCGCCAACGCAGCCTAAATGGTCGGTATCGACGAAGGGTTCTTGGCAGAACGTGTCGATGGCGGTGAAGTAGTCGCGCATGCACTGTCCGCCGTAGTCGCCGCTAATCTGCTCGAGCCAATCGCTGCCGTAGCCGTAGAGTCCGCGGCGGTTCGGCGCTACGATGATGTAGTCGTTGGCGGCCATTATCTGGAAGTTCCAACGATAACTCCAAAACTGACTGACGGGCGATTGCGGTCCGCCTTCGCAGTAGAGCAGCGTCGGGTATTTTTTCGTGGCATCGAAGTGTGGCGGATAGATTATCCACACTTGCATTTGTTGGTGGTCGGTGGTTTCCATCCAGCGTTCTTCCACACGCCCGAAGGTCATTTGGTCGAGCAACGCTTTGTTTTCGAACGATAGTTGTGTTTCGATGCCTGAGTCCGGGTCGATGGCGTAGATGTCGTTTGGCGCGCTCATGCTGTGGCGCATGCCTATGAGGTGGTCGCCGGCTGTGGCTACCGATTCGTAGTCGTGTTGGCCGTGGGTTATTTGCGTGAATGTTTTGTCGGCGATGTTGGCGCGGTATATTTGCGTTGTACCGTGTTGGCAACTTGTCAGGTAGATGTTTTCGCCGGCGGCATCCCAAGCGAGTGTGGCGCAACTTTGGTCCCACGCGGCGCTGATGTCGGTGCGCTCGCCGGTTGTCAGGTCGATGACGAACAGACGGTTTTTGTCGGATTCCCAGCCGTCGTGTTCCATGCTTTCGAAGGCGATTTTGGTGCCGTCGGGCGAGAATGCGGGATTGATGTCGTAGCCCGCCATGCCTTCGGTCAGATTTTTGACGGTTTTGCCGGCGGCGATGTCGTACAGATAGATGTCGCTGTTGGTGCTTTCGGCGTAAGCCTTGCCCGTCTTTTTGCGGCAGGTGTAGGCTATGGTTTTGCTATCGGGCGAAAAGGCCAACTGTTCCACGCCGCCGAAGGGTTTCATCGGGCATTCGTAGGGTTCGCCTTCGAGCAAATCGCGTTCGTTGGTTACGTTTGTGCCGTCGTAGTCGGCCACGAACGGGTGCGGCACGCTCTCGACCCATTCGTCCCAATGTTTGTACATCAACTCGTCGATGACGCGTCCGGTGGCTTTGTCCAAATCGGGATATTTGTCGGCAGTGCGTTCGCCGTATTTTACATCGGCCACGAAGAGTATTTTCGAGTCGTCGGGCGCGTACCGAAAGTCGCTGACACCGCCTTCGTGTCGGGTTACTTGTCGGCGGTCGCTGCCGTCGGGGTTCATTTCCCACACTTGCAGTTCGTCGCTTTCGGCTGTCAGAAAGGCAATTTTCGTGCCGTTTTTCACCCATTTGGCGGCGTATTCGCTGTGGGCGGAGTGTGTGATTTGCTGTGCGTGCGTGCCGTCGCTATTCATCACGAAAATTTCGCGGTTGCTTTTGTTTGCCGGAACGCTGTAATAGGTTACACCATATAATATATATCGGCCGTCGGGGCTCACTTGTGCATCGCTCACGCGCCCCAGCGCCCAAAGGGCTTCGGGTGTCAGGCGGTCGGTGTCGAGTCGGAGATTGCTTTTGCCGATGATTTCGTTGTTGCATTCTGTGTTACAGGCTGTTAGTGTGGCTGCTACTGCCATGATCAAACAATATTTAAGTTTCATGTCGTTAGAATTTTTGCTGCAAAGTTATAAAGATTTTTACGAATTTGTGATACTTGCACCGCGATATTTTACTGATTTAATTGCAAGTTATTGATAATCAATCTATTGAGATTTATAAATAAAAGTTTTTTGCGTTAAATTTGTGTATTTGCCATTTTTTTTGTATCTTTGCATAATTATTTTTTTTATCGAAAAGTGTTATGAGAGAGCCGGTGAAAGTACTATTTATTGTACAAGAGTTGATGCCTTATCTGCCGGAAACGGTGGTGTCGCGTGTGTGTCGCGAGTTGCCGCAGTATGTGCAGGAACAAGGTTGTGAAATCCGCATTTTTATGCCGTGTTATGGCGTGATTAACGAACGTCGCAATCAGTTGCACGAGGTGCAGCGTTTGTCCGGTATGAATCTGATAATCGACGACAGCGATCATCCGCTGATTATCAAAGTGGCATCGTTGCCGTCGGCGCGCATGCAGGTCTATTTTATCGACAACGAGGACTATTTTCGCCGGCGCGGTACAACCGTCGATACCGAAGGTAAGGAATACGACGATAACGACGACCGTATGATTTTCTTCGCGCGTGGCGTGCTGGAAACTATCAAAAAATTGCGTTGGACGCCGGACATCATCCACTGCCATGGCTGGATGACCGCTTTGGTGCCGCTGTATATGCGCACCGCCTATCGCGACGACCCGTTCTTCCAAGATGCAAAAGTACTCTATTCGGCTTATAATAACGCATTTACGTCGAAATTCGGCAAAGATTTTGCCAAGCATCTCCTTACAAAAGGTGTGTCGGCTGCAGATGTGAAAGGTGTCAAAATGGCCAAGGTCGATTGTGAGGCGGTAACGCGCCTGGCTGTCGAACATGTCGATGTGGTCGATGCGGCCGATGCAGGTTTGCCGGAGTCGCTGGCTGCTGCTGCCGACGCGTGCGGCGTGCGTTTCGCACCATACGCCGACGATTATAAACGCAAATATATGCAACTATATGCCGACTTGTGTCCGGCGCTCGAATTGGATTGAATATAGCATGACACGTCGTCTGAATATATTTCTCGCAGTGGGGTTGTCGCTGCTGGTTTCGTGTACCGATACCGGCCAAACCGGTTTGGTGGTGCAGCCCGACGACGATAAAGTGGCTGTCTTTGTCGATACGTTCGGCGTGGCGTCGCGCGACTATTATGCACGCGCCATCTCGGCACAATGCGACACGTCGGCCATGACGCTTGGCGAGTTTTATAGCGAACGTTACGGTTCGACCAAAGCCGATTTGCTGATACAGTTTGCTCCGCCCGTGGAGTATGAGTTTCCGCCCGATTCGCTGAATCCGACGCCCGATTCGCTCGTGTTGTTCATGTACTACAATACGTGGTTCGGCAGTTCAAATGCACCGCTCGAAATCAGTATTTACGAGATAAATCAACAGGCAATCGACTATAACACAACCTATTACTCCGATTTGAATGTGGCCGACTTCACTGACCAATCGGTGCTGATGGGACGTCGGGTGATAACGTCGATTGACCAAACACTGCCGGATTCGGTACTCTATGCCGACACCTATTCGCCGGTGTTTCGGTATAAATTTTCGGACGAACAGTTGCAGCGCTTTTTCTCGTTGCCGCACGAGGCTTACCAATCGCTCGAGGCCTTTACCGATGCTTTCAAAGGCTTGTATATCACCACCAAATATGGCGCTTCGACCATGGTGTATTTCAACCAAATTCACATGCGCCTGTTCTATCACTATTCGGTGCATCGCGATGGCACCGAAGCGACGGTCAATACCTCAATCATATTCCCGTCGAACCGCGAGGTGCGCCAACTTAATCGTTTCGAACACAGCGAGTTGCCTTCGGCGGCGTTGGCGGCCGATACGATGGTGCGTGTCAAAGCACCGGCAGGCATTTTTCCGCATGTCGATATTCCGGTCGGCGATATTCGCACGCACATCAACAATAAGGTCGGCGACGCCTTGTACAACGTGAACAGCGCTGTTTTGGTGGCCGAGGTGGTCGATGCCGAAACCGAGAAATATCCGTTGTCGCCGCCGTCGGCGTTGGTATTGGTGCGCGAGTCGCATGTCGATGAACTGATTGGCGGGCGCTACGAACCGCAGGTTTACGACTCGGTGGCATCGGTGGCGTTGTACGACAGCGTGGCCAAATCCTATACGTTCGATTTGGCTTATATGATGACCTACGAAGTGCGTGCCGAATATGGCAAAACCAACGATACGGAAACGTTTGTGGTGATGCCGGCCGAATATTATACCGTCGGCAGTACGTCGTATATCATTCCTTCGCGCCGACTTGGCGGCGTATGTATTCGCAGTGAGTCCAACGACTTGTCGCCTCTGTCGCTGAAGATGGTTTACAACGGTTTCTAAACTTTGCGCGTGAGAAAACTATTGCTTTGTGTTTGTGGTGTGCTGATGGCCGCCGATTTGTTCGCAACAGACTTTCTGTCAACGCGTTATGTCGATGGCGAATTTGTAAGCGAATGCGCTGTCGATGTGGGGGCGCCATTGTCGGTGTGCGATTCGGTGGTGGCCGATTTGGTCGATCAGATTACGTCGGATTACGAGCGATTGTTCACGTGGGCTTTCAAAGGGCTTGGTCGGCAGGGTGGCGACGATGCCCGCGACGAAGTGGTGATTGCCATCAAGGAATCGACCTTTGACAAAATGTCAGGGTTGTGCCACATGGTAGCCGACATCGAGGTGTCGCGCGTAACCACATTTCGCGATATTTCGCTTGACAGCCGTGTGTTGCAGACCAAGTTGGACGATGGTACAACGCGTGTCGATGTGGACATCTTTTATTCGAACTCGTTTTTGAAAAAAGCCTATGGCACGTTTTTTGTAAAACCACTGTCGGATGCGCGCTGCGAAATGCGCATACAGATACATGTGCGGTTCGGTTGGTTTTTCAATCTGTTCATCACGCAGAAACGTTTTCGCAACATAGTGGAATGGCGTATGCAGGGATTTATGCAGAATTTGCGCGCCGAAGCCGAACGACGTTATACACACCAATTAATGGAAGGATATTTTAATAAATGATAAACATACCACAATCAAAATACTCGCAACATCTGCTCCGTGTGCTGAAATATAGTGCCGACGAAGCCGGTCGTTTGGGCAATACCAAAGTGTCGCCCGAACATTTGTTGCTCAGTTTGTTGCGCATCGATGATGCTACGGCAGTAGGCGTTTTGCGTACGTTTCGTGTCGATATGTCGGCACTGAAAGAACGCATCGAAAGTGCCATTCGTGTCGAAGGTGTTACGCCGTCCGATGTGGCGTTCGATGCCGATGCTACCCGCGTGCTGAAACTGATAGACCTCGAACAACGTGCCATGGCTGCCACCGAGGCCGATACGCGCCATTTGCTGTTGGCCATCTTGAAGTGCGGCGCAGGTGTCGTGTGCGAAGCGTTGAACGAACAGGGCGTAACTTACGAGGCTGTGCGTGCCAAAGTGTCGGAACGGCGCGACGTGCGTATGGGCGCGGTGTTCAACGACGAAGATGACGTCGAAGACGAGAAACCGACCTCTAAATCGGCAACAAAAACCTCTGCCGGAACATCTAAAAATGGGAGCGATACGCCTGTACTCGATTCGTTTGGCAAGGACATCACCAAAGCGGCGATGGAGGATAAACTCGACCCGATTGTCGGCCGCGAAAAAGAGATAGAGCGTGTCGTGCAAATTTTGAGCCGTCGCAAAAAAAATAATCCGGTCTTGATAGGCGAACCGGGCGTCGGCAAATCGGCCATAGCCGAGGGATTGGCTCTGCGCATCGTGCAACGCAAAGTGTCGCGCGTGCTGTTCGGCAAACGTGTGGTTGCGCTCGATATGGCGTCTATCGTGGCCGGCACAAAGTATCGCGGCCAGTTCGAAGAACGCATGAAATCCATACTGAACGAGTTGGAAAAAAATCCGAACATTATTCTGTTCATCGACGAGATTCACACGATTGTCGGTGCGGGTGGTGCTTCGGGGTCGCTCGATGCGGCCAATATGCTGAAACCGGCTTTGGCGCGCGGCGAAATACAATGCGTCGGTGCAACGACACTGAACGAATACCGCCAAAGCATCGAAAAAGATGGTGCATTGGAACGACGTTTCCAAAAGATAATGGTCGAACCTACGACCAAAGAGGAGACGCTGCAGATTCTCGAAAACATCAAATTCCGTTACGAGGATCATCATCAAGTAACCTATTCGCCCGAAGCGTTGGCGGCGTGTGTCGATCTGACGGCGCGCTACATCAGCGACCGCGCTTTCCCCGACAAAGCCATCGATGCTATGGACGAAGTGGGATCGCGCATGCACATTCGGAATCTGCATGTGCCGGCACATATCGAAGCGTTGGAACAGCAAATCGAGGATAAAAACAAGGAGAAAAACGCCCTCGTGGCATCACAAAAATATGAATTGGCGGCCGAATGTCGCGATGTCATTCGCCAAATGAGCGAACAGTTGGAGCAGGCCAAACAGGCTTGGATGCAGTCGGCTGCCAACGAACGTGTAACTGTGTCGGCCGACGATGTGGCTGCCACGGTGGCCATGATGTCGGGCGTGCCGGTGCAACGCATAGCGCAAGCCGAAAGCGAACGCTTGTTGCAGATGCAGAACACCTTGCAACAGCAGGTGATAGGCCAAGATGCCGCCATCGCCAAAATCGTGCGTTCGATACAGCGCAGCCGCGTGGGGCTCAAAGATCCCAATCGCCCGATCGGGTCGTTTATCTTTTTGGGGCCGACCGGCGTCGGCAAAACCTATTTAGCCAAACGCTTGGCCGAATTTATGTTTGGTAGCGCCGATGCCATTATTCGTGTCGATATGAGCGAATTTATGGAAAAATTCAGCGTGTCGCGTTTGGTGGGCGCGCCTCCCGGATATGTCGGCTACGAAGAAGGCGGCCAACTGACCGAGAAAGTGCGGCGAAAACCCTATTCGATAGTGTTGCTCGACGAGATTGAAAAAGCACATGCCGACGTGTATAACATGTTGTTGCAAGTGTTGGACGAAGGGCATCTGACCGATAGTTTGGGGCGCAAAATCGATTTCAAAAACACTATCGTTATCATGACTTCGAATGTCGGTACCCGCCAACTCAAGGAGTTTGGCCACGGGGTCGGGTTTGTGCAGCCAAGTGCATCGAGCGAACAATATGCGCAAGGAGTGATACAGAAAGCGTTGTCGAAGACGTTCTCGCCCGAATTTCTGAATCGTATCGACGATGTCATTATCTTCGAGCAATTGAATCGGGAATCTATTTGCAAAATCATCGATTTAGAACTCGATAATGTGTATAAACGCATTGGCAATCTGGGCTTTACGCTGCATTTGACCGACGAGGCAAAAAACTTTTTGGCCGACAAAGGCTACGATGTACAATATGGTGCGCGCCCGTTGAAACGTGCCATTCAGAACTATTTGGAAGACCCGTTGGCCGAATATTTATTGGCGACGCCGGCCGCCAAGAATGTCGCATTGCATGTCGAGTACGACCAAGACCATCAAAAATTACGCATAACAAGCGAATAAAAACTGACAAATTGGCAGTTTTTGCGCATTGCGCGTCTAAATGTGGGTTGGCAAACTTTTTGATAGTAAAAGGTTGCCAACTTAATTGTGCAAATAAAAAATAAAAAACAGATACAATCATGACAAAATCCAAAAAGAAACAGGATCAGGCAGCCGAATCGGCACCAATCGACGAACAACAAGTGGAACAGCCTGTGGCACCCGATAACGCATCGGCCACCGAGCAGCCGGCTGCGCATGACGACGCGGCAACCGCACCGCAAGATGATTTCGAAGCGAAATATAACGATTTGAACGATAAGCATTTGCGCTTGATGGCCGAGTTCGACAACTACCGCAAACGCATGATGCGCGAGCGTGCCGATTTGATAAAAAATGCGTCGGAGCGCGTGGTGGTGGAGTTGTTGCCGATAATCGACGATTTCGAACGCAGCCTGAAAGCGATGGAAAACGCAGCGGATGTGGCAGCCGTTACCGATGGCGTGAATCTGATTTATCAAAAAATATTGACGCTGCTGAAACAACAAGGCGTTACGGTCATCGAGACGGAAAACCAGCCGTTCAACGAAGAACGGCACGAGGCGGTAACGACCATTCCGGCACCAACCGAGGAACTGAAAGGTAAGATTGTCGATTGTGTGCAGAAAGGGTATCAGATGAACGACAAGGTGATTCGATTCCCGAAAGTTGTTGTCGGACAGTAAGTTACGGTTTATTAAATAGGATGCAAAATCCGCAATGATATGGAAAAACGAGATTATTATGAAGTGCTTGGCGTGGCAAAAACTGCGTCGGCCGACGAAATAAAAAAGGCGTACCGTAAGAAGGCTATCGAGTTTCACCCCGATAAAAATCCGGGTGACAAAGTGGCTGAAGAAAAGTTTAAGGAGGCCGCCGAGGCTTACGAGGTGCTGAGCGACCCCGACAAACGTGCGCGTTACGACCAATTTGGACACGCCGGCGTGGGCGGCAATGGCGGTTTCGGTGGCGCCGGAGGCATGAATATGGATGACATATTCCAACATTTCGGCGATATTTTCGGTGGCCATTTCGGCTTTGGCGGCGGTGGTTTTGGCGACTTTTTTGGCGGTGGCACGCGTGGCGGCCGTCGGGTGCGCAAGGGTAGCGATTTGCGGGTGAAAGTGAAATTGACTTTGGCCGAAATAGCTTCCGGCACCGAGAAAAAAATTAAAGTCGGCAAGTACGTGCCGTGTTCGCACTGCGACGGTACGGGCTCGCGCGATGGACATACCAAAACATGTTCCAATTGCCATGGTTCCGGTTATGTGACCCAAGTACAACGTACCATTCTTGGTCAGATGCAGACGCAGGCGCCGTGTCCCGTGTGCGGCGGCGAAGGTCAGGTCATTGCCGACAAATGTCCGCATTGCAGTGGCGAAGGCGTAGTGCGCGGCGACGAAGTGATTACCATCAAAATTCCGGCCGGCGTGGCCGAAGGCATGCAACTATCGATGAGCGGCAAAGGCAATGCGGCTCGGCATGGCGGCGTGAATGGCGATTTGCTGATTGTGATAGAGGAGGAGAAACACCCCGAACTGATCCGCGACGATAACGATTTGATTTATAACTTGTTGCTTCCGCTGCCGACGGCAGTTTTGGGTGGCACGGTCGAGATTCCGACTGTCGATGGCAAAGTGAAAGTAAAAATCGACAAAGGCACCCAACCGGGCAAAGTGCTGCGGTTGCGCGGCAAAGGTTTACCCGATGTAAATCGTTATGGCACAGGCGATTTATTGGTTAATGTCGGCGTTTATATTCCCGAAAGTCTGTCGTCGGACGAGCGCAAAATGTTTGAAAAATTGGAAGAATCCGATAATTGCAAACCTTCGGCATCGGCCAAAAATAGTTTCTTCGCACGTTTTAAGCAAATGTTTGGTTAATAAGTACTTGCGGTAAAAAGTATAAGACAAAGGCAACTCTGCGGAGTTGCCTCTTGTTTTAGTGTCGTCGTGCCAATCGCATCAGCTTGTCTTGCTCAATCTTTTGTGTATCAAGTAGTTGTCGAACAACGGTCATTACTTGATCTTCGTCTTCGTTTAAGGCTTCGACGAGCGTGTTGATGGAGCACGGCGCCGTGTCGAGGTGTTGCAAAATGCGCTGTTCCAACTGACGGAATTTTTCGGTTTCGAGATCGCGTTTTTTGCGTGCAACGCAGGTGTCGCACAGGCCGCAATCGTGCGAGGCAGTTTCGCCGAAGTAGTTGAGCAACAGCCGACTACGGCATAAATCTTGTTCGTTGGCATATTGCAGAACGGCTTCGATGCGGCGTACATAGCGTTCGCGCCGGTCTTCGTAAACCACAGACGGAATGTACAACTTCTCGCTGTCGGCGCGTGCTTGCGTGTAGATGAGTAGCGGCGTTTTTTTGAACGGAATGTATTTCACGATGCCGTTGTGTGCCAATAGTTTCAGTTGTTCGTACACTTTTTGGCGATCCCATCCGAGACGCTGCCCGATAATCTCCTCGTTGATGTGTACGGCATCGGCAAAAACACCTGTGTATGAGCGCAATAACACTTCGATGAGTCGATCGGCGTCGCTGTTGTGCGACCTAAATTCGTAGAGCCGGTCGCGTTCGACGGTGAACATCAATTTCGATGGGTTGTCCATTTCGTCGGTCAGTTCGATGTAGCCGGATAACTCCAACATTTTCAGTGCGTTGAATGTCGGGTTGAGCGGCAGCCGGCATGTCAGGCAAAATTCTTGCAGATTGAACGGAAAAACGGCTTCGTAGCCCGATCCGACGCCGATTTCGTAATAATCGGCCAGCGCTTGGTACACTTTGGCCAAGAACTCTTTCGGTGGAAACTCATCGTTGATGCGTTTGCGCAGTTTGGTTTCGTCGGTTTTGTTGTAGAGTAGAATGGCGAATGCGCGTTTTTCGTCGCGTCCGGCGCGTCCGGCTTCCTGAAAATAGGCTTCGAGCGTGTCGGGCAGGTCGATGTGTATCACGGTACGAACGTCGGGTTTGTCGATGCCCATACCGAAAGCGTTTGTCGAAACGATGACACGGCATGCACCGCTTTTCCATGCCTGTTGCTTGCGGTCTTTCTCCTCGTTGTCGAGGCCGGCGTGGTAGTAGTCGGACGAAATGTTGTTCGATAGCAGAAAGTCGGAAATTTCTTTTGTGCGTTTGCGGCTGCGCACATACACGACCGATGTGCCGGGTACGCGCTGCAAAATATGCAGCAGTTGGGCGAGTTTGTCCTCGACGTTGCGCACGACGTAGGTCAGATTCGTGCGCTCGAAACTTTTGCGAAAAACGTTTTTCTCGGCAAAGTGCAGTTTCTCTTGTATGTCGTCCACCACTTCGGGCGTGGCGGTGGCCGTCAGTGCCAATACGGGTACATCGGGCAAGAGTTCGCGTATGTCGGCAATTTTGAGGTACGATGGTCTGAAATCGTAGCCCCATTGCGAGATGCAGTGCGATTCGTCGACTGCTATCATGCTGATTTTTAATGATTTGATATGTGTTTTGAAAAGTTCGGTGCCTAATCGTTCCGGCGACACATACAGAAATTTGTAATCGCCGTAGGCGCAGTTTTCGAACGCGGTCAGTATTTCGCTTTGCGACATGCCCGAATAGATGGCGGTGGCTTTGACGCCGCGTGCGCGCAAATTTTCTACTTGGTCTTTCATCAGTGCGATGAGCGGCGTTACAACGATGCAGAGACCTTCCAGAGCCAATGCCGGCACTTGAAACGTGATGGATTTGCCGCCGCCGGTCGGCATCAGACCGAGCGTGTCGCGGCCGCTGCCGACAGACGAGATGATGTCGAGTTGCAACGCGCGAAAATCGTCGTAGCCCCAATATTTTTTCAGTATGTCGTGATAGACGGACACGGCGGTTTATTCTTTCGAGTTGGGCGTATCCGGCACAAAAGTTACAGCGTTTGTGTCGGTGGCACATTCTGTCGTATCTGTCGTTGGCGCTGCTACATCGCCCTGCAATTCATCATTCCATGGTTCTTCGCCTTGCAGTGGCTGATTTTTGCACGAGGAGAGCATGGGCGCCATGGCTGTGGTGCAGGTGGCCAAACCGATAATGGCTACCGCTTTGCCAAGTCGTTGGCGTGCGTTTAATTGACGTTCGATGTAACGCACTTCGGCTTCGCATTTTGGACAAGTGCCCATACAATCGTCCTCGTGTGTGCATACTTCGGGGGCGTAAGGGATATCGTTGGCTTCCGCAATTTTACGCCGCACCTCTCTTAATTCGTTACAAAGTTTTTTGCCGTTTTTCATAATTTTATAGTTTTATTTATTTGGAATAATGTAATTAAATTGATCAAAATTACTCAATCCCATAGCGGACAATTGTGCTACACTCTGTTCTATGTCTTTTGCCGTGTTGAAATCGGGAATATGCGGCACACGCACTATGACAGCATCGGCTTTCCCTTGTGCGATAAGCCAATGTAAATTACTGATTACTTGTTTGTTGGTGCGGCCTGTATATTGTTTGTAGATGGTATTGTTCATCTCTTTGATGTCCACATAATAGTGATTGACGACCGGCAACAATTTTTTCAGATGTGATTGTGAAATATTCAACGAAGTTTCGACGTTGATTTGCCAATGCGTACCACAAATCCGACGAAATTGGTCGATGAAAGCACTTTGCAGACACGGTTCTCCACCTCCAAACGTAATGCCGCCGCCCGTTGCCAAAAAATAGATATTGTCGATTTTTACTTGGTTGTATAATTGTTGTGCAGTCTGCCATGTGAAAGGCGTTTGGTTGTCCCAAGTGTATGGGTTGAGGCAATAGCGGCAGCGCAACGAACAACCTTTGAACAAGACCAGCGTATTGACACCTTGTCCATCAAGCACGATACGATGACGAGCAATTGAGATGATTGGTGCACGGTGTTCGGCGGACATGGTCATACAAAAAACGACTAAAACTCCAAAATGGCGGCGTTCATAAATTGATTGAACGGCAACATGGCACGACACATCGGGAGCAGATTTTCCAAAAAATCGGGGGCGCACACTTCGTCGTCCGTCAAATGATGCTCCACGAAAAATTCTTTGAATTTTAGATATTTAGCAGCAGGCGAGTCGGCGGCAAATCCTTGCGGTACGCGTTGCAATGTGTTGTTGGCAAACACCGTCCCGAAGTGGTGCCGGAAATCGTTGTCCGTGACAATGCGTTCAAATTCGTCGAAATCGATGTCGATGGCGGTGCGCACGCGTTTTAGTGTCTCTTTGTCGGGACAGTAAACGCCGCCGCACAGAGCGGAATGTCCGGGTTCGATGTGCAGATAGTAGCCGCTCAGAATGCTGCGATGACCGCCCTGCGCGCAAATATAGGTGCCGAAATGCCGTTTGTACGGACTCTTGTCGGGCGAGAAACGCGTGTCGCGGTAGATGCGGAACAGACACTCTTTCGGCTCGAGGTAGCGCACCGTGTCGTCGAACTGCCCGATGCGGGCAATGAGCCACGCCGTCGTGTCGATCAGATGCGCACGCGCAGCATCGTAACGCGCCTTGTTGTCCTGAAACCACGGTCGATTGTTGTTGTCGCGCAACTCGGCCAAAAATTGCAGTATGTCGCGGTTTTTATTTTCCATTTTCGCTGATGACAAAACGCGCTGTCAAGCGGTTGCGTTGTTCGACAAAGACGAGTTTTTCGCCCACCAATTTGTCCACAATTTCTTTGGTGTAGTGGCGTATGGTAATCAATTCCACATCGGTGTTGTACAGCACTTCGTATTCGTCCTGAAATTCGGCTACCAAATTTTTGAAAATAGCCGGATTGTAGTCGATGCAGAGCGAAAAACTGATGGCCGACGTCTGTATCAGACTGACTTTGGTGCGGTAACTTGCCAAGATGGCGAAGATTTTGCTCAATTTTTCTTCGGCGATGAACGAAAAATCGCGCGGCGTCAGTGTCAGCAGCACCTGATTGGCCTTGTTGATGTACACCGGCGGCAGGTCGAGTTTGCCAACCACCTCTTCGATGACCGAACCGGCTTGCGTCGGGTCGATGAACGAGCGTACGAAAAGCGGGATTTTCTTGTTTTGAATCGGCTTTACGGTTTTCGGGTGAATGACGCTTGCGCCGCAGTACGACAACTCGATGGCCTCTTTGTACGACAATTTCGGAATCACTTGCACCTCGCTGTAACGTTTCGGGTCGGCGTTCATCACGCCCGGCACATCTTTCCAGATGGTAACGCTTTCGGCATCGAGCAGATTGGCCAACAGCGCAGCCGTGTAGTCCGAACCTTCGCGCCCGAGTGTGGTGGTTTGGTTGGTCAGCGTGCCGGCTATGAAACCTTGCGTAACGTACAAATCGTAACTTTTGAAATTGAACACATCGTTTGTCAAACGGTGCGACAGTTTCATGTCCACATTGCCTTCGCGGTAGTTGTCGTCGGTTTTCAGGTAGTTGCGTATGTCGATAAATTTGACACGCACGCTTTGCGTGTGCAGATACGCTGCCACGATGGTTGTCGAAATCAGTTCGCCGTACGACACGATGCGGTCGTATTCGTAGTCGTAACTGAGCGACGGCTTCAGCGCAAGGTCGGCGCGCAGATTTCCGTAGAGTTGTGCCAATTGTTCGTCGATGGCATAACGATTTTTGGACGTAAACAATTCATCGACAATGGCGTTGTGATAGGTCATTACGGCTTCGAGTCGGGCTTCGAGGTCGGGTTTACGATTGAAAAAACTATCCAAAACAGCTTCCAAAGCGTTGGTCGTTTTGCCCATGGCCGACACAACAACGACCAAGCGATCGTTGGCATTCCCGACGATGCGACACAGATTGCAAACGCCTTCGGCATTTTTGACCGATGCGCCTCCGAATTTGTAAATCTTCATATAATCAATAAGTTACGATGTTTTTTGAAACTCTGTTTACAATCTTACAAAGGTACGCAATAATTTCAAATTTATCGTATATTTGCAGTGCGAATTTATCAACAACCATGCGCTGCGCCGCGTGTCTATCGGCCGCAATGGCCGATGCTGTGTTTTTCTTGTAGTTTTTTTTTGAAAAAAAGTTTGCACACACCAAAAAATAATTGTACCTTTGCAATCCGTTTCGTGTAGCCGCTGATGCGGAGAAGAGAAGCCCATGTATGCTGCACTAATGTTTATTGTAAAAACCTGTTAATCAATGGATTTAATTAAAGTTGCGGAACAAGCTTTCGCGGTAGAAACAAACTTTCCTTCGTTCAAGAGTGGCGATACCATCACGGTGGCCTATCGCATCAAAGAGGGTAACAAAGAGCGTATTCAGCAATATCGCGGTATCGTGATTAAAATCGTCGGCCATGGCGACAAAAAACGTTTCACGGTGCGCAAAATTTCTGATAACGTTGGCGTAGAGCGTATTTTCCCGATCAACTCGCCGTTTATCGAGAAAATTGAGGTGAACAAAGTCGGTAAAGTGCGTCGCGCTAAATTGTATTATCTGCGCAACCTCACCGGTAAAGCCGCCCGTATTCGCGAAAAACGCATCTGATTGTTGCGCCTTTTTTGAGGATAAACATCGACTCCCATTCCTGCGAATGGGAGTTTTTTTGTGGCGGTTTCAATGCTGTGCTACAATAAATCCTTGCAACAAAACGCTGCAAGGATTTATTTGCCGGATATTTGCGACTGTGTTTATTTGCAGGCGCAGCGCGGTTTCAGTTGTTTGAAAAAGTCGTTGCCTTTGTCGTCCACCAAGATGAATGCGGGGAAATCTTCCACCTCGATTTTCCAGATGGCTTCCATGCCGAGTTCGGGATATTCCACACATTCTATCGATTTAATGTTGTTTTGCGCCAGAATGGCTGCCGGTCCGCCAATCGAGCCGAGGTAGAAGCCGCCGTGTTTTTTGCAGGCGTCGGTTACGGCTTGGCTGCGGTTGCCTTTGGCCAGCATAATCATCGAGCCGCCGTGGTCCTGAAACTCATCGACGTACGGGTCCATACGGCCGGCCGTTGTCGGTCCCATCGAGCCGCAAGCCATGCCGGCGGGCGTTTTAGCCGGTCCGGCGTAGTAAATCGGGTGGTCTTTGACGTACTGCGGCAGGTCTTCGCCGGCATCAAGGCGCGCTTTCAGTTTGGCGTGTGCAATGTCGCGTCCGACGATGATGGTGCCGTTCAGGCTCAAGCGTGTGGCTACCGGATATTTGGTCAGTTCGGCCAAAATGTTTTGCATCGGTTGGTTCAGGTCGATGCGTACGGCGTCGCCTTCGCCGGCTTGGCGCAACTCGGCAGGAATCAGGCTGCCGGGGTTGTCGTCCATTTTTTCAATCCAGATGCCGTCTTTGTTGATTTTGCATTTGATGTTGCGGTCGGCCGAGCAACTGACGCCTAAGCCGATGGGGCAACTTGCGCCGTGGCGTGGCAGACGTATCACGCGGATGTCGTGTGCCATGTATTTGCCGCCGAATTGTGCGCCGAGTCCGATGCGGTGCGCCTCGTCGAGCAGGCGTTGTTCGAGTTCAATGTCGCGGAAAGCGCGTCCGTATTCGTTACCCGTGGTCGGTAGTTCGTCGTAGTAGTGTGTCGAGGCCAGTTTCACGGTCAGCAGGTTCTTTTCGGCCGATGTGCCGCCGATGACGAATGCAATATGGTAAGGAGGACAAGCCGCCGTACCGAGTGTTTTCATCTTTTCGACCAAAAAGGGGACGAGCGTGTCGGGATTTTGTATGCGCGCTTTCGTCTCTTGATACAAGTAGGTTTTGTTGGCCGAGCCGCCGCCTTTGGTAACGCACAAAAAGCGATATTCCATGCCTTCGGTGGCTTCGATGTTGATTTGTGCGGGCAGATTGCATTTGGTGTTCACCTCGTCGTACATGTTCAGCGGAGCGTTTTGCGAGTAGCGCAGGTTTTCTTCCGTATAGGTTTTGAACACGCCGAGCGAGAGTGCCTCTTCGTCGCAATAGCCCGTCCACACCTGCTGTCCTTTTTCACCGTGAATGATGGCGGTGCCGGTGTCTTGGCAGAGCGGAAGTTTGCCTTTGGCAGCCACTTCGGCGTTGCGCAGGAACGTCAGGGCAACATATTTGTCGTTGTCGCTGGCTTCGGGGTCGCTCAACACTTTTGCCACTTGCTCGTTGTGTGCACGACGCAGCAAAAACGATACATCGCGAAAAGCGGCATTGGCCATTTTGGTTAATCCCTCTTTCTCGATTTTCAAGATGGGTGTACCTTCAAACTCGCTGACCGAAACGTGCTCTTTGGTGAGCAGGTAGTATTCGGTTTTGTCCTCGCCGAGCGGGAACATCGGTTGGTAATGAAATTCTGTTGCCATAACAATATCTGATTTGTGATAAAATTCCAATGTGCAAAGGTACAAAATTAGTGCGAATGTACCAACACTTGGTAGAAGTGAGATTGCCACTTACCGGATGCGTTGCTCGGTGCACGATTTTGCGATGCGGCGCGATGAATCAATAATATCCCAAAATTTTCAGCATCGATTTGTAACTTTGCTCTTTGGCAAAGAGTTTGGTGGTGTATTCGCCGTCTTCGTCTTTGTCGATAACAACCATTTTTGGGGCTGGAATCAGACAGTGCTGAATGCCGCCGTAACCGCTCAACGATTCTTGGTATGCACCCATGTGGAAGAATCCGACGTATTGTTCGTTGTCGGGCTCGAGTTTGGGCATGAACACGGCGTTCGAGTGGGCTTCGGCGTTGTAGTAATCTTCGCTGTCGCAGGTGAGGCCGCCTAAATGCACGCGCTCGTATTCCTTGTCCCAATTATTCACGGCCAACAATACAAAACGCTGGTTTATAGCCCATGTGTCGGGCAGTGTGGTGATGAACGAACTGTCGATCATGTTCCACAATTCGCGGTCGTTTTGCTGTTTTTGATTGACGATGGAGTAGAGCATGGCGCCGCTTTCGCCAACGGTGTACGAACCGAATTCGGTAAAAATATTTGGTTCGGGCGTGTTGTTATTGTTGCATGTTTTTTTGATTTGCGACACAATTTCCTCGGCCATGTATTCGTAGTCGTATTCGAAATCGAGGTGCGCCTGAATGGGAAAACCGCCACCAATGTTGAGCGAGTCGAGTTCGGGACATATTTTCTTCAGTTCGCAGTAGAGATTTACGGCTTTGTTCAGTTCGTTCCAATAATAAGCGGTGTCGCGTATGCCGGTGTTGATGAAGAAGTGCAGCATCTTCAGTTTGACATGCGGATTGTGCTGAATGTTCTTCTTATAATAGGGTATAATGTCGTTGTAACGGATGCCGAGGCGCGATGTGTAGAAGTCGAATTTCGGTTCTTCTTCGGCGGCAATGCGTATGCCGACTTTCATTTTTAGGTTTTTGTCAAATAAGTCGAGTTCGAATTTGTTGTCCAAAATAGGCACGACGTTTTTGAATCCGAGTCGTATCAGATTTTGGATATTTTCGACGTATTGCGGGCGTTTGAATCCGTTACAAATAATAAATGTGTCGGTTCCGAGTTGCCCGCTTTTGTGCAATTCTTCCAAAATATTGATGTCGAATGCCGACGATGTTTCGATGTTTACCTTATTTTTTAGTACCTCTTCCATGATGAACGAGAAGTGCGAACTTTTGGTGCAGTAGCAATATTGATAGTCGGCGGCGTAATCGACTTTGGCCATGGCGACGTTGAACATGCGGCGTGCCCGTTGAATGTTTTGCCGTATTTTTGGCAAGTAACTGATTCTCAGTGGAGTTCCGTATTGCTTAATTAAGTCCATTAGCGGAATGCCGAACCAATTGAGTTCGCCGTCCTCAACCGAAAATTCATCGCTCGACAGGTCGAATGCCTGCTCAATCAAATCTACATACTTGTTTTTCATCGATTTTTGCTGTTTTTCTGATTTAACTTTAACGGATTGTTCTTAAAAATCGGATCCGACTTACTTGGATTGTCTGATTTTTGACAAAGTAAGTAAATTGGACTGCAAAGTTAATGAAAAGATTGATGCGGCCAACAAAAAGTTGCAATAATTTGCATTTTTGCGGCCGTTTTTGCGCAAATCAGCCCATTTGAGTGTGTACGTTGGGCGTGAGATTTCCGCTTTTTTACGAATTAAGCAGTTGGCGCAGGAATGGTGCAGTGATGCTGTCGTGGCTTTGTGCTACCTGTTCGGGCGTGCCTTCGGCAACGATTTGTCCGCCATTTTTGCCGGCTTCGGGTCCCATGTCGATGATGTAGTCGGCGCATTTTATCACGTCGAGGTTGTGTTCGATAACCACCACCGTGTTGCCGCGATCGACCAGCCGATTCAGTACGCCAAGCAGCACGCGTATGTCTTCGAAATGCAGACCTGTGGTCGGTTCGTCGAGCAGGTAGAGCGTGCGGCCGGTGTCGCGCTTGGCGAGTTCCGTGGCGAGTTTGATGCGCTGGCTTTCGCCACCCGACAGCGTGGTACTCGACTGTCCGAGTTTAATGTAGCCCAACCCGACATCTTGCAACACTTTCAGTTTGTAAACAAAGGTCGGCATGTTCTCGAAAAATTCCACCGCCTGATTGATGGTCATATCCAGCACGTCGGCAATGGATTTGCCTTTGAATCGCACTTCGAGCGTTTCGCGGTTGTAGCGTTTGCCGTGGCAGGCTTCGCACGGCACATATACATCGGGCAAAAAGTTCATTTTCAGCAGTTTGTAACCGTTGCCGTCGCAAACGCTGCAGCGTCCGCCGGCGCTTTTGTAGTTGAACGAAAATCGTCCCGGTTTGTAGCCGCGGATTTTCGATTCGGGCAGATTGACGAACAGATTGCGTATGTCGGTGAAAATGTTGGTGTAGGTGGCCGGATTCGACCGTGGCGAACGCCCGATGGGCGCTTGATCGACCTCTACCACTTTGTCGATGTGTTCGATGCCTTCGATGCTGTCGTAGGGCAGTGGATTTTCGAGCGAACGGTAGAATTTTTGGCTCAATATCGGTTGCAAAGTGCGGTTTATCAGCGTCGATTTGCCTGAACCCGACACGCCCGTAACGCACACCAATTTGCCGAGCGGAATGCTCAAGTCGATGTGTTTCAGATTGTTGCCAGATGCGCCGCGCACTGTCAGCGTGTGTCCGTTGCCTTGCCGGCGTGTTTCGGGAATCGCTATTTTGGCGTCGCCGTTCAAGTAGTTGGCGGTCAGCGTGCCCGAAGTCAGCATTGCGGCGGGTGTGCCTTGAAAAACAACATTACCGCCCAAACGTCCGGCGCGCGGTCCCATATCGACAATGTAGTCGGCGGCGCGCATCATCTCTTCGTCGTGTTCGACCACCACGACCGAGTTTCCCATGTCGCGCAGACGTTTCAGCGATGCGATGAGTTTGCGGTTGTCGCGTTGGTGTAGCCCGATGCTCGGCTCGTCCAAAATGTAAAGCACATTGACGAGCTGCGACCCTATTTGTGTGGCAAGACGTATGCGCTGGCTCTCGCCGCCCGACAGCGACGCCGAGGCGCGATTGAGCGACAAGTAACCTAATCCGACATCAAGCAGGAATTGCAATCGTGTTCCGATTTCTTTGAGAATTTCGGAAGCGATGTTCAACTGTCTGTCCGACAGTTTGTTGGGTAGTGTCGCAATCCATTCTTGCAGTTCGTCGAGCGGCAGTGCGGCCACTTCGGCTATGTTTTTGCCGTCGATGCGGAAGTGCAGCGCTTCGCGATTTAGGCGCGCGCCGTGGCATTCGGGACATTCGGCGGTGGTGTAGAATTGATTTGCCCATTTTTGTTCGGCTGCCGAAGCGTCGGTGGTTTCTTGTTGCATCTCAATGTAGCGTAAAATGCCTTCGTAGGCGGCAAAGTAGTTGGTGTCGTTGCCCAGCGATGCGTTTTTTATTTGCAGACGCTCGTCCGATCCGTTCAAAATCTCGTCAAGCGCCTCGTCGGGAATGTCGGCGATGGGCGTTTTCAGCGTAACATCGTATTTTTCGCAAATGGCTTTTATTTGCCAAAAAATCAGCGAGTTAGACTCTTTGCCGAGCGGAACGATGCCGCCTTGTGCGATGCTCTGTGTTTTGTCGGGAATGATTTTGTCGATGTCGATTTGATTGATGACGCCGAGGCCTTTGCAGCGCGGGCAGGCGCCTTTCGGCGTGTTGAACGAAAAATTGTGCGGCGCCGGTTCGTTGTACGAGATGCCCGATGTGGGGCACATCAGGTGGCGCGACAGATAGCGCGGTTCGGTGCTGTCTTTCTCGAGCAGCATCACCACGCCGTCGCCTTGCTGCATGGCGGTTTGCAGACTTTTGCGCAAACGTTTTTCGTCTTTGCGGGCTACAATCAGTTTGTCGATTACGATTTCGATGTCGTGATTTTTGTAGCGGTCGAGTTTCATGCCGAACGTGATTTGACGCATTTCGCCGTCGATGCGCACGTTCAGATAACCTTTGCGGCGAATGCTCTCGAACAACTCCTTGTAATGCCCTTTGCGCCCTTTGATGACGGGTGCCAGCATATAACACGCTTGGCCTTCGTATTCGTCGAAAATCAGTTCGATAATCTGATCGTCGGTATATTTTACCATTTTTTCGCCGGTTATGTGCGAAAAGGCTTCGCCGGCGCGCGCATACAGCAGACGCAGAAAATCGTAAATCTCGGTGGTGGTGCCGACGGTCGAACGCGGATTTTTGTTCGTCGTCTTTTGCTCGATGGCAATGACGGGACTCAATCCCGAAATCTTGTCCACGTCGGGACGTTCCATGTTGCCCATAAAGTGGCGCGCGTATGCCGAAAATGTTTCGATGTAACGGCGTTGTCCCTCGGCGTAAATGGTGTCGAATGCCAACGACGACTTGCCGCTGCCGCTCAAACCGGTGATTACCGTCAGCGAGTTGCGCGGAATCGTTACGTCGATGTTGCGCAGGTTGTGCACGCGCGCTCCCAATACTTCGATATGGCCTGCTTCGTTATTGTCCATGCTGTTTCGTTTGCGAACCTGCAAAGGTACGGATAATTTGCCATTTGCGCAACAAAAATATGTATCGTGGTACGCTTTTTGCTGTGTTTTTTATCGAAAAAAGATAAATTCCTGATTATGCTTTCGTTACTTGGCACCTTGATTTTTATTCCGTTTGTGTTGTTCGTGCTGATGTTGGCATTGGGCGTAAGCGTGTTGCGTATGCCGTTTGGCGCCAAATCGCGCCGCAAACCGGCACCGGCAGCGTCGCGTGCCGACAAAATGAACGACGAGCGCCGGCAACGCATCAAGTCGCAGTTCAAACAAGATGGCGAATATGTCGATTTCGAAGAGGTGTCTGACACAATAACCGATAAAGCGTAAAAGAATGGCGTTTTACAGCCATTTTGTCAGTTTTGTAAACAAAAATCGATGCGAAATGCTGAAAAAGTGATGTTATCGTTTTGCCAACACAAAAAAATGCTGTAACTTTGCACACTTAATTAGGGTGCTTGACATGAAATCGAGTACACAACAAAAAAGTTTGAATAATTTTTTAACATAAAACACAAAACAACATGACAAATTTAGATTTAACCCAGTACGGAATCACCGGTACTACCGAGATTCTGCACAATCCTTCCTACGAAGTGCTCTTCGAAGAAGAAACCAAAGAAGGTCTGACCGGCTTTGACAAAGGTCAACTGACCGAACTTGGTGCCGTAAACGTGATGACCGGCGTCTATACCGGCCGCTCGCCCAAAGACAAATACATCGTTGACGATGCACAGAGCCACGACAACGTTTGGTGGACCACCGACGCCTACAAGAACGACAACCACCCCATGAGCGAAGCCGTTTGGGCTACCGTAAAGGACATCGCGAAGAAAGAACTCAGCAATAAGCGTCTCTTTGTAGTGGACGCTTTCTGCGGCGCCAACAAAGACACCCGCATGGCGGTTCGCTTCATCGTAGAAGTAGCATGGCAGGCACACTTCGTTACCAACATGTTCATTCAGCCTACCGCTGAAGAGTTGGAAAACTTCGAACCTAACTTCGTTATTTACAACGCTTCGAAAGCAAAAGTAGAGAACTACAAAGAGTTGGGACTCAACTCCGAGACCTGCGTGGCGTTCAACACCACCAGCCGCGAGCAAGTCATCATCAACACATGGTACGGCGGCGAGA
>JBJECE010000009.1:0-70749 GCA_051870755.1 Paludibacteraceae bacterium
TTATAGCCCTCCTTTAGGAGGGTTTGGGAGGTAGAAACAAACGCAAGAAAACAACCTTGAAACTCTTAAACCTTGAAACTTTGAAACTATTTTTAACCCTTTGCACTATTTATAACCCTACCCGACTGCGCCGTACTCCCCTTAAAAAGGGGAGAGCACGCGCTGCAACAACATTCACGCGGAGATTTGCCCTTTCTAAGCCTGCCTGCCGGTAGGCAGGGGAAATGTCGTGCAGCGACAAAGGGTTCTAAAACTGCAAAGTTTTTTCGGGTGGGGGTTATAGAAAAAAGACAAAAAATTTCAGAATTTATACTGTACGAACAGGCGGAAATCGGTTTTGTGGCAGGCGTTTATTTGGTTGAGGCCGGAACCGATTTGCGTGCGGCCGTCGGTGTAGTAGGTTTGCGCTACGCGCAGCATCAGTTTCAGGCCGCGCACTATGTCGTAGTCGATGTTCAGGTACCAGCGGCTGCCTGTGCCGTACATCGAAGGCGCGAACCCGGCGCTCGGCACGTCGCGCTCGTAGAGCGAAAAGCGATTTTCGTAGTTTTGGGCGTCAAAATAGGCATATCTGGCGCCGAGCGTTAAATCTATCGTCCGGAAGGTGTAGGCGGCGTCCTGCGCTATTAAAAAGCCTTGTGTGGGCATTTCGTCGGCGGTGCGTATCCAATTCCATTCGATGGTGCTTTTCAGGTCGAAGCCGAGTGCCGTGTAAACCAGATTGTAGCGCAGGCTGATTTTGCGGTTTTCGTCGAGGTGTGTGGTGGCTTCGGTGGAGGCATCGGCGAGTTTGCATTCTTTGTAGCGGTAGCGCAGTCGGGCGTACATCGACAGTTTGCGGTTGGGCATGAAGTCGGCTTGCAGCAGCGTGGCGTAGCCTTGTGTCGGTTTGGGCATGGTGTAGGTAACCCACGGTGTTTTGTAGAGGTCGGCGTAGGCCGATAGTTTCCAGCGTCGTGCGGGTTTTATTTCGGTGCCGATGTAAAATCCGTTTTCGTTGCGGGTGTTGTTTTCGCCGAATGCGTTGGCAAACAGCACGTCGTAGTGTTTGCCGTAGTAGCGGTGCATCAGCACAAAGTTGATGGTGGATGCCGGTGCGAATGTCAGTCCGTTGAGCGTGGCAACGGCGCCGTTGCCTTCGACGGCCGTTTCGCCGAAAAAGTTGAATCCGCGCCAAGCAAACAGGTAGTCGATGCTTGCGGCAAATTGCTTGTCGCCGCGGAAATAGAATTGTTGGTAGGGTTTCGGGTCGTAGTCGATTGGCGGATTGAGCCACGTTTGCACCACGGTGGTGCCGATGCGGAAGAATTTGTGCCGGTAGGTAACGTTTCCGCCCAACACATGCATGGCCACGTTGTGTTGTTTGGCGTATTCGGCGGGCGTGCGGTGGTAGCCGTCTTTTTTGAACGATGCGAATGCGCCTCCGGCGGTGTCGGCATCCATCATGCGGAACGAGTAGAAGGCGGTGATGTCGCAGCCGTTGAAGCGCGCTGTGGCGCCGATGCCGCGCAGAAAGTTATATTCGTCGGTGGACGAGTGGCGTTTGAGGCCGTGTGTGCGTGTGGTAACGTTGGTGGCCATGGCGGTTTTGCCCATGTTCATATCCTGTTGCATGACGAGTCCTTGGCCGAAATTGGCGCGGTAGTCGCCCACGACGATGGTTGCAAATTTCCACAACTTATTCACTTGTATGAATCCCGAATAGGAATCGAACAATTTTTTGTTGTAATCGCCGAACCATTGTTCGCCGGCGTCTTTTTCCATGGTGAATCCGAGTTCCAATTTGTCGGAACTGCGCAAGCGGTATTTCAGCGAGGTGTAGAATGGGTCGCCGGTGTAGCGTGCATTCGGATTGTCGGCCAATGTTTCGGGTGTGGCGTCGGTGTATCCTTGCCGTGTTTCGAACGTGCCGTCGAAACGTGCCGTCAGTTCGTGTTTGCTATTGCGCATTACGTCGCCGAAATTCCACGCGGTTTCGTCGTTTTGTGCAGCCACACGCACAAACGGCAGCAGCAGCCGTATGCTGAACGGGTCGAATCCTTCGACCAATTGCAGTTCGTAGATGGTTTTCATCTGTCCGACCTTGTAGATGTAGTACATCAGGTTTTCGATTTGCATATCGGACAGAAAACGCACTTTTGTCAATTCTTCCGGCGTGGCGGTATTCAGGTTGATGGGCGATTCGTAGAGGGTTGTCAGGTCGTCGTATAGGTCGCTATAGTCGATGGCGGCTTCGTCGTCGATGTCTTCCATCAGAAAGTCGTAAATCTGTTCGATGACACGATTGATGGCCGTTTCTTCTTGTGCGAGCAGGGTAGTGCTGCCAATCAAAAGGCTGATTATGAAACAGATGCGTCGCATAGTCATTGTTTGAAACGGTATTGCAGCACGCCAAGCATGGTAACGCCCAACGGATTGCGGTATTCGCAATGCAGGTGGAATTTGAAGCCGCCAAATCCGACTCCCACGCCGAGTGTCGGCACCACATAGTCGCTGCCGTAGCAGCCGATGCGCACGTCGAACACATCGAACGGTGCGTATTCAAATCCGGTAGCCCAGCGCACGGGCGAATGCACCTCCTTGTCGATTTGTACCAGCCATGACACTTTGTCGTGAATGCGGTAGTTGGTGCCGAGGCTGAACACGGCCGGCAGCCGTTTTTCGGTCAGGTTGGTTTTGACTTTCGAAAATACGGGGTTGAACACGTTGAATCCGATGGTAAGGTTGGGCAACACCTGCACTTGCAGTCCCACTTGCACGGTGGCGGTGCTGTGGTAGCGCTCCGTCGGCGACAGATAGACGGCGTAGTAGTCGCATTCCACGCCGACGTGAAAAATTTCGCCGAATGTGCGTGCGAATGTTATGGCGGCCAACATTTCGTTGTATTCGGCGTAACCAAAATACGAAAATTGCGCGCCCACATTGATGTATTTGGTGGGAAATGCTGCACTGAACGCCGCATTCGACAGTTCGGCCGTGATGTAGCGATTTTCGTAGAGCAGTGTCAGACCAAACTGTTTTTCGCAGGCCAAGGCTGCCGGATTTTGAAACGGTTGCCACTCGGCCGTGTATGCCACCGAGGCGTTGCCGGCCACATACGAACCCGGCACAATAGTGGCTACGGGTGTCGTTTCGGCACGACCAAAGGTTGTTGCCAATGTCAGAATGGCTATTGGTACGATTTTTGAAAAATCTTTCATTAACAGAACGTAGGTTATGTTTCCGCGATAAGAAAATAAGTTCCAAAAGTAAATAAAAATCCCTTAAAAGCAAAATAGTTGGAAAGAAATTTATAATTTCGCAGACGAATGTTATGTTGAAACGTTTTTTGTATATTGTTTTTGGTGCTGTTTTGTGCGTTTGCCCCACCGCGATGGCCGCTGCCGATACCGCACCGACCGGCACATTGATGCGTGCCGTTGTGTCGCATGGCGATACTATATTGCTGCTACCGCCGGTGTACGCATTTCCGCCGATGAAGTTTAAGAATAAACGTGAGGAAAAATTCTATTGGCGCACCGTGCGCGATGTCAAAAAAGTGTTGCCTTATGCCAAAATGATACGGGGCTTGGTGCAAGAGGTGAACGACACGCTGATGCGCATTCCTACAAAGAAAGAGCGCGACCGTTATATGCGTCAGTGGGAGAAGACGACGTACAAAAAATACTACAAAGAGTTTACACACATGACGCTCAATCAGGGCAAATTACTCATTCGTTTGGTCGATCGCGAGTGCCAGACAAGTTCCTACGATTTGATTCGGGCGTATCGGGGCAGTTTTTCAGCCGGTTTTTACCAGATGTTTGCCAAGTTGTTTGGTGCCGATCTCAAATCGCAATTCGGTACCGGCCGCGACGATAAAATCATCGAGCGCATCATTATTTTGGTCGAAGCGGGGCAGTTGTAAAACGTAGAAGTGCAAAAGTTGCAGAACTCCGCCCGTCGCTGCGCTCCTCGTCCCTAAAACCCTTTGTCGCTCTCGCGACATTTCCCTTGCAGAACCCCGCCCGAAAAACTCCGTTTTTCTCGTCCCCTTATAAAGGGGACAATCTTTGGGTGTTGTCGCTTGATTATGGCAATCTCCCCTTGCCCGTAGGGCGTAGGGTTAAAAAACATAGGGGCGAAAGATTTTTCGCCCCCTACAATGTGCGTTACAGACGCGGCGCGCCACTAACAATGTTATTTTACGAGATTTACAATCGTTTCAAAAATGCCCTCGTACCAGTTTTTGTATCGTTGACCATATCCGGGATGATAGGTACGATAGGAATGCGCCGGCAGATGACTACTTTTTAGTTGTGCTACCTCTCTAATGGGATAATCGGCCACAATGTTAAATTCGACATCGGGAAATTTTTCCCTGATACGCTCATCGTAATTTGGTCCGCAGAGAAAGATGCAGACATCAGGTTTCAATATTGCAATTTCCTCCTGTGCCACATTAAAATATTTATTTTCCAACTCGGTAACTATTCTGTCAGGATGTCCGATGCTGTTGTTTTTGCCGAACTTCAATATGTTGTTCCAAACAAAGCCATTACCATAAGAGTTACCAAAATAGTCATGATTTATCTTTTCAACCCAATTCCAAAAGGTGGTATTGTTATGATTGGCAACATAATCCTTATAGGTATTCATAAGTGTTGTAACGTCGCCTTCTTCCTCAAAAGAATCCCCCCAGCCATTGGTTTCTTGTCCGAATATCATGATTTTGATAGGAGCAGTAAGGTATTCTTCCGAAACATTCAGCAACAATGGGCAAGAGTAATTCTCAATTCCAGCGCTTTCCAATTCTGCCGTAATAGCCTGTAATCCACCGAATTTGGAACGATATAGTTCCTCTAATTTTTCGTTCAGTTTCATAAGCATTTATTACAACCCTTCCTTCTCGGCCAAAGCGATAAATTTCTTGATGTACATATCTATCTCATCGACTAATTCCTTCATGCAGAGTTCTCGGCTGCGCGGGTTCTGCATCATCTCTATACCCTCGGAACTTAATCTCCAGAAATCGAAATTGTTGCGGTCAGGATATTTCCATGCTGCCCACCAAACAGAGGTAGTGTCAAATGAACTTGATGTTCGAATAACAAGGTCGCACAATTCGTTATCTTTTTCCTTGTTTTCTACCTGACTTGATTCTACGTTTCCGAAATGTCTAAATCCGTAGTAGATATTGTTCTGAAGTTCAATACGGAATATTACACTCAAATTGTCCTTTGTCGTATATACAGGAATATCAAATCCGTAGTTTGTCTTCTTGTTGGCATAATACTCGTTGACTTCAGCCTTCAAGTCTTTGTACTCAAAGTTATAACCTTTCTCTTTCAAACCTTTTTGTACTCGGTCCCAGAAATAATATTGCAAGTCATATTTGTCAATAGCACCTGTTTCTACGAAAAGTCCACATTGCTGTAAAATGGAGTTCATTCTTTTTCTTTCTATAGGACGGCATTCTTCTCCGTAAAGGTCTTTTTTGATGGCGGCTATGGTGCAGAATAGTTCGTTTGAAAAGTCGGCATAGAAATTTGCCATCTCTTTTTGTTTGTCGGTCTCTTTCAGCGAGTTATATTCGTTCATTTGGCGAATCATTGTCGAAAGGCGAGTCAGCACTTCATCCATGGTTTCTTCTGAGGCGTGCATCTGCATATATCCAAGTTGGAATACCAATTCTTTCAACTCGTCGGTTGTGTTGTTGATGGTAATTTCTCCGTCCTTAAGAATTTCCTGCAATTTGTCAATAAAAGCATGATAAACTTCTTGTTTGTGCTCGAAAATTTTGACGTTTTTCTCCAATTTTTCGGCGTTGTCGGTTTGTCCTTTAAGCAGAAGAACTGTGATGATGGCGGTAATTACAACTCCAATCAAAGCACCGAAAAACTGTGACGGAAGCATGTCAATTTCAAATATATGGAAAGCAACAGCAGCGATGATGAAAATTATACTGCAGATGGTGATTCCTATAACCCACGATGATAGACTGATTTTTTTCATATTTTATTTTTTGTGGTTAAAAACTGATTTTGGCTAACTATTCTTTAGACTAATAACATTTTTTCGTGTACAAACAGCCATTTCTCCATTGGAAATGGCTGTTAAACGAGTAGAATTTATTCCCAACGATGACTTATTTCTTTGAAGAACTTATCCATCGTATAAATCATTTTGTTTTTTCTGAAATTCACAGAGTTACCGGCGATACTACGAAATTCTCCGAGGCTACTTTCCCAATTATGAGCAATTTCTTTGCATCGTTCATCATAAGAATAATACATTTTGTTTTTGTGGAACACCATAAACGTACCGCTAAAACCTAATAAGTCACCAAGAGAACTTTCCCAATTATGAGAAATCTCTTTACCACGCTCATCTAAAACGTAGTACATCTTGTTTTTTAAAACAACGTCTGAAATCATTTTTTGTTTCCTCCATACCAATCAGCTCCGCTTGGCATCTAAATTATACGAAGAAGCGTGGAACTGCAACGCTTCTGTGAAATTTATACACTTTACAAAAGTAAGACAAAATGGCTATGGCACGCAAATTATTCTGTTGCAACATTGGATATGGTTTGTTGCAAAAATGGAGATTGTGCAATGTCGTGGAAAAAGTTGTGGCGCAGCGCCACGCTGATGCGCATCAGCAGGGCGGTGTCCAAGTTGGCGCGTGCAAGTATTTTGTAGGCATTGCTGCGGTTGCAGCATATTTGCTGTGCCAGCCACATGACGGAGTAGCGTTGGCGTTTCAGTTCGAGGGCTATCATTTGCCCGATGTGTGGTGTGTGGTTGTCCATAAAAAAGGCAAGTTTTGCGCCATCGAAAACCGCATTTCCTTTTTGTCGGACAAGATAAGAAAAAATGTGTGGATTTTTCTTTCGCGTTCACGGGAAGCCTGAGAAAAAACCCGCCACATCACAAGGAAAACATCCACACAAGATGTATATGTGATGTGTATAGAGTTTCGGCTCTAATGAACGTCTGTTGTTATCCGATTTCAGATTAGAAAAATCAGTTTCTCAGGCTTTTTTTCTAAACGCGAATAATTTTAGTTATATGTTGTCATTTACAAGTTACTTCATGCCGCTGCGTAGTTTTATTTGTGTCAATACTTTTTTTGTGTATTGCGAAAAGTCGGCATTCATCATCCAGCCGTAGTAACCGGGGTCTCGCTGCAACACGTCGGCTACGCGCTGGCCTTTGTATTTGCCTATGTTGAACACCTCTTCGTCCTTGTCGTTGTAAACGATGGCGCCCACAAAATCGACGTTGCGATTGAAGCAGGTAAATTTCGACAGAAAATCGATGTCGTTTTGTAGCGCGGGGTAGCGGTCGAGTTGCGCCTGCAGCACCTCGTAGGTGGCGGCGGTGTCGGCGGCGGCGGTGTGGGCATCTTCCAGATTTTTGTCGCAGTAGAATTTGTAGGCGGCGCTCAGTGTGCGTTGTTCCATTTTGTGGAAAATCACCTGCACATCGACAAATTTGTGGCGTTTCAGGTCAATATCGACGCCGGCGCGCAAAAACTCTTCGGCCAGCAGCGGAATGTCGAACCGGTTGGAATTGAAGCCGGCCAGGTCGCACCCTTCGATGTCGTTGGCTATGTTTTTGGCCACGGCTTTGAATGTGGGGCAATCGGCCACATCGGCATCGGTAATGCCGTGCACGGCCGTGGCTTGTTCGGGTATGTGCATTTCGGGGTTGATGCGCATGGTTTTGCTCTCTTCCATGCCGTTGGGCGACACTTTCAGATACGATATTTCGACAATGCGGTCGGCTACGATGTTGGTGCCGGTGGTTTCGAGGTCGAAGAATACAATCGGATTTTTCAGGTTCAATTTCATGGCGGTTGTTGTTTTTCGGTTATGCGTTTTTAGTTGATTACGATTTTTTCGGCGACGATGGGTTCGTTCAGAAATGTCGATGCCGCGGTGCCGAATTTTTCGGCCGATTCGGTCGTCAAGTAGGTGCAGGTGCCGTTAGTCGAACACGGAGTGCGTTGCTCGGGGTGGCGTTGCAGATAGTCGGCCAGGCTGTCGGCCACGATGTCGCCTTGAGTAACTATGGTTACGTTTTTTGGCGTATATCGACGTATTTTGTCCAGCATCAGCGGGTAGTGCGTGCAGCCGAGTATCAGGGTGTCGATGTCGGGGCTTGCTGCAAACAGGTCGTCGAGGTATTTTTTGACGAAATAGTCGGCGCCGGCGGAGTTATGCTCGTTGTTTTCAATGAGCGGCACCCACATGGGGCACGCCTTGCTGACGATGCGAATGTCGGGATAGAGTTTGGTCGTTTCGAGCGGATAGGAGCCCGAGCGCACGGTGCCTTCGGTGGCCACAAGTCCCACGGTGCGCGAGTGTGTCAGGCTGTCGAGGCTTTCGATGGTCGGGCGAATCACACCCAATACGCGTCGGTCGGGCGCCAAGCGCGGCAGGTCGTTTTGTTGAATGGTGCGCAGGGCTTTGGCCGAGGCGGTGTTGCAGGCCAAAATGACTATTTGGCAGTCGCGCTCGAATAGTTTTTCGACGCATTGCAGGGTGTAGGTGTACACCATTTCGAACGAACGGGTGCCGTAGGGCGTGCGTGCGTTGTCGCCCAAGTAGATGTAGTCGTACTGTGGCAGTCGTTGGCGGATTTTGTGCAGAATGGTCAGTCCGCCGTAACCCGAGTCGAAAATGCCTATTTTCATCTTTTCTGTGGCGTCTTTAGCAATTCTTTCACGGCGTCCGTCAGGTCGATGCACGGTGCGGCGGTGTAGAGTGGCGTGCCACTGTCGAGCACGAGTGTGATGTGTTGTGCGTCGGCGGCTTGCCGTATAGCGTTTCGCAGTTGTTCGCGCAGCGGCTGTTCGCGTTCGCGGCGTTGTGTTGCAAGGTCGTCGGTGTAGCGTTTGTGGTATAGTACCAATCGTTCTTCGTACTCGGTTATTTCGGCTTGGCGTGCCAATTTAATGGGTTCGCTCAGGTTTTTGCCGTTCACGATGTAGTCTTTCACCTTGTTGTTGTATTCTGTTTCCATGCGTGCATATTCGTCGTCGTAGTTTTTGGCGAGTTGTGCAAGTTGTGTTTGCACGTCGGCGTATGCAGCCATTTCGGCCAAGGTTTGTTCGAAGTCGATGTAGCCGATGCGCAGCGTGTCTTGTGCGCAAATGGCGCTCCCTATTGCTGCCAAGGCTGCTATGGTACAGAATAGACGTTTGGTGTTCATCGTGTTTGTTTATTCGGACAAGAGGCCACCATTGGCAGCCTCTTGCATACGGTTGTTGGCCGCTGTCCGGGTGTTAGAGTATGCCCAATTCTTTTTTGATGAGCGGCGTAGCATCTACGGCTTTGGACGATTTGTAGAGCAATCCGGCTTCCGATTCGAAAATCATGAAGAAGTTGTTCTTTTGTCCTACCGTTTCGATGGCGGCGCGCAGTTTGTCCTGTACGGGTTTCAGCAGGGCTTGCTGTTTGGCCTGTGCCTCTTGTTGCAGCGTTTGATAGGTGGTTTGCAGGCGCTCCTGCATGCTGTACAACTCTTCTTCGCGTGCGGCGCGTATGGCGTCCGACAGGTTGGCTTTTTCGGCTTCGTAGGCTTTGGCCTTGGTTTGTATTTCGGTCTGCATGTCCTGCAGATACTTGGTATTTTTTTCGTTGAAGTCGGCCATCTGTTTTTCGATGTCGCTGATTTCGGGCATCAGCATCATCACCTCTTGTGTGCTGACGTATCCGATTTTAATCTCTTGTGCCATGGCCATCATGGGCAGGATGGCGGCAAAAAATAATGCAATTTTCTTCATGTTTACGTTTGTTTTTTTGAATTTGATGTTTGTTGTTTTCGGCTACAAAGGTAGTGATTTATTTTGAATATCCAAGTTTTTCGAGTACTTCGTCGCTAATGTCGATTTTTGGTGCGGCATACACAAGACTCATGTCCGACGATTTGTCGATGATGAGTTGGTAGCCTTTTTCGGTGGCTACGCTTTGTACGGCGGTGAAAATCTCTTCGTGAATGGGTTTCATCAGACTTTCGCGTTTTTTGTACAATTCACCCTCGACGCCGAAGTATTTGCGTTTCAGTTCGTTGGCCTCTTTCTCTTTGGCTACGATTTCTTCTTCGCGTTGCACTTTCATCTCGTCCGTCAGGAATACGAGTTCGGTTTGGTAGTTTTTGTACATGGTTTGTGTTTCGGCCAGCATGTTTTCGACCTCTTTTTGCCATTTTTTCGAGAGTTGGTCGAGTTGTTCGTTGGCGGTTTCGTAGGCCGGTATGGCTTTCAGTATGTAGTCCATATCAACCAAGGCAAATTTTTGTGCATCGACAGCCGTGGCGGCAATCAGTGCGAGGGCTAAAGTTAAGACAATTTTTTTCATAGTTGTATTGTTTTTGATTGTTTATAATTTCGTGTGTTACAAAAAGTGTGCCAAATGTTAAAATTCTTGTCCGAGTACGAAGTGGAATTGGCTGCCACCATGTTCTTTGTCGTCGAAGCCCCAACCCCAATCGACGCCCAGCAGGCCGAACATGGGCAGATAGACTCTGAGACCGACGCCCGCCGATCGTTTCAGGTCGAACGGGTTGAACTTTTTGAAGTCGCTCCAGCAGTTGCCTGCTTCGACGAATGCCAATGCCCAGATGTTGGTTTGCCCTTTCAGCAAGATGGGATAGCGCAGTTCCATGGTGAGGCGCGTGTATAGGTTGCCGTTGTAGTAGCCGTTGTTGTCCACCGGCGTGAGCGACAGGTTTTCGTAGCCGCGCAGGCCGACGGTTTCGGTGCCGGCGGTGGTGTAGCCCGACATGCCGTCGCCGCCGAGGGTGAATTTTTCGAAAGGCGACTGTTTGTGTTTGTTGTAGTAACCCAAAAATCCGTATTCGGCGCGTGTCATCAGCACGAGTTTTTCGTCGTGGGTGAGCGGTGTGAACATTTTGGCGGTGAATTTCCATTTGTGGTATTCGAGCCAGCGTACCTGTTCTTCGAGCGGCATGGTGCTGTAGTCTTTGCCATCGACCAACGAGTAAGGGAACGTGGCTTTGACCGACAAGGCAAACGACGAGCCGCGACGGGTGTAGATGGGGTTGAATATGGAGTTGCGCGACCATGTGATGCCGATGGACAGGTTGTTCGACACGGCGTTGGTAAGTCCGGCAAATAGGTAGGAGTAGTTCCAATCCTTCAGGTGGTAGCGTTGGTACGACAGTTCGGTGTAGAGGCTGAAGTAGTCGTCGGGCCACGACAGGCGCGTGCCTATGCCGACAGCCACACCGAGCGTGCGCAGATAGACGTTTTTGTCGTATTCCGATTCGCCCGTGTAGTAGCCGTTGTTGTAGTAGTAATTGTTGCCGTAGTAACTGTTGTAATAACTGTTAATCAGGTTGTTATAGTTTTCGCGGAAACGTTTGCTGTAGCCTGTCTGTATGGAATAATAGACGCTTATCGACAGCGAATTTGGTCGTTTGCCGCCCAACCATGGTTCGTAAAACGAGATGCCATAGTTTTGGTAGTAGATGCCGTTGGTTTGTGCGCGTATGCTCAAGGTTTGACCTTCGCCTTGCGGCACTATTTTGTACATCTCTTTTTTGAAGAGGTTTTGGATGGCAAAGTTGGTGAATTTGAGTGCCAGCGAGAAGACGACGCCCGATTGTCCGTAGCCGGCCGAAAATTCGATTTGGTCGCTCGATTTTGTTTCGAGATTGAGGCCAATATCCACGGTGCCGTCTTCGGGATTTGGTTGTATATCAACGCCGGTGAATAGTTTTTCTTCGTCGAATTGTTTCATTTGTGCCAATTCGCGCAGTGTGCGTATCAAGTCCGATTGGCTGTAGAGGTTGCCGGGTTTGATGCGCAATTCGCGGCGTATCACATGTTCGTACAGGCGCGTGTTGCCGGTGATGGTGATGTTGTTGATGGTGGCCTGTTTGCCTTCGTAGATGCGCATTTCGTAGTCGATGCTGTCGCCGTCGATGTTGATTTCGACAGGGTCGAGGTTGAAAAACAGGTAACCGTTGTCCTGATAGAGTTTGGCTACGGCGTCATCGTCTTCGTTCAGGCGTTTGTTCAGTTGTTTCAGGTTGTAGATGTCGCCGCGGCGAATGTTCAGCACGTGCGACAAGTATTCGCTTGGATAGACGGTGTTGCCCGCCCAAGTGATGTTGCGGAAGTAGTATTTTTTGCCTTCGTCGATGGTGAGGTACACATCGACGTGGTTTTCGTCGTACTTGGCCACACTGTCGTAGGTGATGGCGGCATCGCGATAGCCTATTTCGTTGTATTTGGCTATGAGCAGCGATTTGTCGTTTTCAAATTCCGACGCGATGAATTTTTTGCTGCGGAAGAGCGTGAGCAGATTTTTCGGTCGGTTGGTTTTCTTCATCGCCAAGTCTATTTTGTTGAGCGACAGGGCGTTATTTCCTTCGACGTAGATTTCGTGTACGCGTACTTTGTCTTTTTTATCGACGTTGACGTCAAGCAATACCGAACCGGGTTGCGTGGGGTCGGGTTTTTGGTATATCACGACGGAGGCGTTGTAGTAGCCTTTGCCGGCCATCTCTTTTTGTATAGCTATTTTGGCGCGGTCGAGCAGGTCGGGAGTGATTTGGTTGCCGCGTGCGAGTCCGGTTTTGGGTATCACGTCCTCTTCTTCCGATTTTTTCAGGCCATAGTAGTTCACTCGCGATATGCGCGGGCGTTGTTTCAAGGCTATTTCGAGCCACACTTGTCCGTTTTCGATTTTGTTGGCCAAAATTTGGACGTCGGAAAAGTAGCCTTGTTTCCAGAAGCGTTTTACGGCGTTGGTTATTTCGGCACCGGGTATTTTGATTTTTTGTCCTTTCGACAAGCCCGAAAATCCGATGATGATGAAATCTTCGTAAGTGTCGGCGCCGGTTACTTTGATGTCGGCAATGGTAACTTCTTCGGCCGGCATGGCGTAGTCGATGACGGGCTTGGCGGCTTCGGGCAGGTTTTCGCGAACGCTGTCTGTCGCCGTTGTGTCGATGGCAGTTGATGCCGGCGCAGGCGCAATGCTGTCGGTGTGTTGTGCCGTGGCGTTGGCGGCGCACATCATCATCGATAGTAACAGGCAATATGTTTTGGTGTGTTTGCGCATTCGGTGGTTATTTGCCGGTTATCTGTTCGCTGGTTTTGCCGAAACGTCGTTCGCGGTGTTGGTAATCGACGATGGCCTTGTACAACTCTTCTTCGCGAAAGTCGGGCCAATGTGTCGGCGTGAAATAGAGTTCGCTGTAGGCTATTTGCCACAGCAGGAAGTTGCTGATGCGCACTTCGCCGCTGGTCCGAATCAGCAGGTCGGGGTCGGGAATGCCGGCGGTGGTGAGTGCGGCCGATATGGTTTGTTCGTCGATGTCGTCGGGTTGCAGTGTGCCGTCTTTCACTTGTTGTGCTATTTGCTGCATGGCGTTGGTCAGTTCCCAGCGTGCCGAGTAGCTGAGTGCCAGCACAAGCGACAGTCCGGTGTTTTTGGCCGTCTCGTCGATGCATTGTTGCAGGCGTGCGGCCACATGGGCGGGCATGCGTTTGAGGTCGCCGATGGCCAGCAGACGGATGTTGTTTTGGTGGAACGTCGGTGTCTCTTTCACGATGTTTTCGACCAGCAGTTCCATCAGGGCATCGACTTCGGCTTGCGGACGGTTCCAATTTTCGGTGGAGAATGTGTAGAGTGTCAGATATTTGATGCCGATTTCGGTGGCGGCTTCGGTGATTTTGCGTACCGAAACGACGCCGTTTTGGTGTCCGACCAAGCGGTCGTAGCCGCGCTCTTTTGCCCACCGTCCGTTGCCGTCCATGATGATGGCAATGTGTTGCGGCAGGTTATTGCGGTCGATTTGCGATTTATATGTTTCTGTGTTCATCGTTTCGATTTTATTTTTGTTATTTTTCGGCAAGGTGCGCATATTTCAAGAAAATCGCACGAGAGATAGAGTCCGAATGTGGAGAACCAGTCGCGATTGTTGAACACGCCGGCGTTCAGATGGTAGGGGTCATCGACGTTGTCGAAATTGTCGGCGAGCAGTTTGTGCATAGTCCATGCTGCGCCGATGTTCCAGCGTCGCCCGAGTTTTACTTTGACTCCCAATCCGAACGGCACGTTTGCCGCAAAATGTGTGTGCGCCAGGTCGTAGGCCGTGAAACCGATGCCGGCGAACACGTATGGTGTTACTATCGAGGCATTCTCTTCGTATTTGCGCGCGCCGTAGTTCCAAAAGTTGAACGTATAGAGTGCGCTCACATCGACGAAATCGGTATTGGTGCGTTGGCCTTCGACGGGTTCGATGCCGGCGTAGCCTCCGTTGATTTCGATGCCGAATTCGTGATGCCCCGAATGTTTGTATTTCAAAAAACCGCCGAACGAAGGTCCTATGTTGGTGAATGGCACTGCGTTGACATCGCCCAAATAGAATGCGCCGCCTCCGTTCAGTCCGAACTCGATATAGTATTTCACGAGGTCGGGGTTGCGCTGTGCCGCTACCGATGTGGCGAGGCACAAAATCAACATTGTAAGTATTGTGTGTAAACTGTTTTTGAGCATAAAAATCGACAACTTCACACAAATAGAACGTACAAATGTTTGAAAAATTGCTGCAAAAATAGTGTTTTTTCTTGAGATTCAGGCTATAAATGTTGTTGTTACGTTTGTTTTTAACAAAAAAAAGTACAAAATGGGGCGATTTATTGACGAAAACGGGTCAAAATTCGAGTTTCAGTTGTTGTTCAAGCAGTTGAAAAGTCAGTCGATGGTGCGGTGTTGTGCCATATTGTGCGATGGCGGCGCGGTGTTTGGCGGTGGGGTAACCTTTGTTGGCCTGCCAATCGTATTGCGGAAATTCGTCGGCCAGCCGGCGCATGTATTCGTCGCGGTGAGTTTTGGCCAACACCGATGCGGCAGCTATGGACAAGTATTTGCCGTCGCCTTTGACGATGGTGTGGTACGGAATGTCGTGGTAGGGTTTGAAGCGGTTGCCGTCGATGATGAGGTGTTGCGGCACGACGGCGAGTGCGTCGATGGCACGGTGCATGGCCAGAATGGAGGCGGCGAGTATGTTTATTTCGTCGATTTCGCGTGGCGACACTTGCGCTACAGCCCACGCCACGGCTTCGCGCTCGATAATGGGGCGTAGTTGGTCGCGTTGGCGTTCGGTGAGTTGTTTGCTGTCGTTGAGTAGTGGGTTTTCGAAGTCGTCGGGCAAGATGACGGCGGCTGCGAATACGGGTCCTGCCAGGCATCCGCGACCGGCTTCGTCGCAGCCGGCTTCAATAACATCGGGCAGTAAATTGTGTGCGAGTGGCTGATGTTGTTTCATGTGTACAAAGGTACGGCTTTTTGGCGGGTTGTTATGTTAAAAATATATAAAAATTACATTTGTGTAGTGCTGTTGGTTGGGAAAAAAGTTGTAATTTTGCAGGTCGATTTTTGCGAAAATCGTTCTTTTTTGATGTGTTGCGCCTTGGTAAAGGCAAGGGTTTTTCCCTATAATATTCCGCGATTTTTTTTGTTTTGTAGAGGATTAACCTATGACCAAGAGGCGTTTTTTCGTTTTTGGGTTGGTGTGTCTGTTGGGTGCCAACCTTTGTTTTGCTCAGAGTTTAGTTGTGGCTGATTCGGTGCGCGTGTCGTTGTCCGAGTTGTTTGCTGTGGCCGATACGGCGTGTGTTACGATGCGTTTGTCGGCAGCGGCGGTGTGTGCGGCGAATGAGGGTGTGTTGCAGGCGCGTTCACAGTTGTTTCCGCGCGTAGGTATGAGTGTGAGTGGCAGTTATATTGGCGATGCGGTGTTGATGGGTCGCGATTTTTCGGCGCGCGGTACGACTACGGTGATATTGCCGGGTTTGGGCGCGCAGAGCATTGACAATGGTTTGCAGCCGACACCGCATTGGGGCAATTCGTTTGCGTTCGAAGCGTCGCAAGTGATTTTTGCCGGTGGCGCATTGAAAGCCGGTGTCGAATTGGCGAAATTGAACGAGCGCATTGCCGAACTCGATATGGCGAAAAATCGACAGGAGATACGTTTCGTCTTGGTTGGTTACTATCTTGACCTTGTTCGGTTGGCGAATAGGCAGCGTGTGGTGGCGCAACATTTGGCACAAACGGCACAAGTGTTGCAGTTGATGCGTGCGCGCGAATCGGAGGGAGTGGCGTTGGCGAACGATTTGATTCGTTACGAACTGAAATATAAACAGTTACAGTTGTCGGCTGTGCAGTTGTCGGAGGCGGAGAATGTTATTGGGCATCAGTTGCAGACCTTATTGCATCGTCCCGATTGTGTGTTGTTGCCCGATACGCAGGCCTTGCGTGCCACATTTGCCACGTTTGATGCCGCATTGCCCGAATCGATGTGGCAAACGTGTGCCGGCGATTCGAACATCGACATTCGGCAGGCGATGTTGGCTGTAGATGTGGCCGATAAGCAGGTTAAGGCGGCGCGTGCGGCTTCGTTGCCCACGGTGGCGCTGGTGGTGCGCGACGAACTTTTCGGGCCTTACACTTCGGATCTGATTCCGGTTGATGCTAATGTCAATGCTTGGTTTGTGGGATTGGGCGTCAATTATGATTTGAGTTCCATCTGGCAAAACAGGCATGCTGTGCGTAAGGCCAAAGCAACCTGCGATGTGGCACGATGGCAAGTTGAAGCGGCGCGTGAACGTGTCGATAACGACATTCATGCGGCTTATAGTCGTATGCTGACTGCCGGTATCGAAATAGAAACACAACGCAAACAGGTGGAATTGGCGGCGCGCAATTATGATACGATGTTGAGTCGTTATAGTAACGATTTGGTGTTGTTGACCGATTTGTTAGATGCGTCGGCCGTGAAATTGCAGGCCGATATGGCATTGGTTGCAGCCGAAATCGATTGGCTTTACTATTATTATCAACTCAAATATTTTAGTCATACATTATGAATGTTTCAAAATTGAAAGTTTACATTTACAATTCGATTGTAGTCGTATTGTTGGTGTGCGGCGTTGCGTATGCGGTGTTGCAGTTTGTGCATGTCGGCAGAGTGGAATATACCGATAATGCGCGGGTGTGTCGGCATATAGCGCCGCAAAATGTGCGTGTGCAAGGGTTCATTAAGGAGATTCGTTTCGAAGCCTATCAGTCGGTAAGTAAGGGCGACACGCTTGTCGTGTTGGAAGATGCCGAATACCGCTTGCGGTTGGCGCAGGCGCAATCCGATTTAGCGCGTGCCGAACAAAACAGCAAGGCCACAGGGCGCAGTATTCGTACTACGACGTTGAATATGGGCGTAACCGATGCGTCGATAGACGAAGCGCGTGTCAATATGGAAAAATGGCAACGCGATGATGAGCGTTACGCCAATTTGTTGCAGGCCAAAGCTGTAACGCAACAGCAATACGACCAAGTGCATACGGCCTATTTGGGTGCCAAAGCGCGTTACGATCAGTTGTGCCAAACGCGTAGCGTACAAGCTAATGTGGCGGTCGAGCAAGAACATCATTTGTCGGCTGCCGAAGCAGCGTTGCAACAAGCACAGGCAGCGGTCGATTTGGCACGCCTGAATTTGTCGTATTGCTGCGTGCTGGCTACACACAGTGGCGTAGTGGGTGTGCGCGACATCAACGTCGGGCAGTTGGTCAATCCCGGACAAACCTTGTTGAGCATTGTCGATGCCGGCGATTTGTGGGTCGAGGCGAATTTTCGCGAAAGCCAATTGCAAAATATTCATGTCGGGTCGCCGGTAACGATTCGTGTCGATGCCGTGCCCGACGAGGTGTACAAAGGTACGGTCGAGCGATTGAGCGATGCGACGGGCAGTGCTTTTTCGCTGTTGCCGGTTGACAATGCGACGGGCAATTTCGTAAAAGTGGAACAGCGGTTGCCGGTGCGCATTGCGCTCGAAGGCAACACTCCCGAGGCGTTGAGCAAGTTGCGTGCCGGTTATAGTGTCGAGTGCGATGTTGCATACTGAGTTTTCGATGCCGATGTTTCGGTCGTTTGTGCCGAAACCGATCCGGCCGTGGCTGTATGTTGCGACGGTTTTGTGCATACAGTTTTCGGGCGGTGTTTATTTGGGTGCCGTATCGGCTGTGCGTGGCACTACCGATTTGATGCTTGAAGATTTGTTGATGTTGCTTTATGCCGGTTTAGCGGGTATGGCGGTCTATTTTCCACTATTGTTTCGTACCAAATTTCGTTTTACCAATCAGCAACTATCGTGCGTATCGGCCATAGTGATAGCCGTTTGCAATTTTCTGACTATGCGAACGACCAACATGGCGGTGTTGTTGCCGGTCTGTTTTGTTGCCGGCATGGCCAAAATTCAAGGTACGTTCGAGTGTATGAGCAACATTCAGTTGTGGATAACGCCGAAGCGCGATTTTGGCGTCTTTTTTCCGGTGTTGCACATTGTGTTGCTCACGGCCATTGTGGGTAGCGCATGGCTGTCGGCTGCAGTGGCGTTTCGGTGGTCGTGGCAGATGATGCATGTGTTGTCCATTGCCACGATGGCGTTTGTGGTGCTGACGCAACTGTTGTTGTGTCGGCCGTTTTGCCCGATGCCGCAGCGCATTCCGTTTCGTGGCATCGATTTTCTGACCGGATTGATTATCAGCGTGTTGATGCTGATGGTTTGTTATCTGTTTGTGTATGGCGACTATCTAATGTGGTTCAACAGTGTGCGTTGGCGTTTGGTGTTGGCGGGTGCGCTTGTAGTGGCGGCGGTGCTGCTGTGGCGGCTGCGGGCGTGTCGAAAACCATATATCGATTTGCAAATCTTTCGTTACAAAAATGTCGTACCCATTTTGTTGGTTACGGCCGTGGCCGAGATTTTGCTTGGTGCCGAACACACGTTGGAAGAAATCTTCTATTTTGAGGTAGTCGGTTTGCCCGAACATATCAAGGCCGAACATGGTCTGTGGGCGCTGTGTGGCATGTACGGAGGCGTATTGATCACGTTATGGTGGTTGGGGCACAAAAAGTGGAAAGTGTGGCGTTTGTTGGCGTTTGGTTTTGGCTGTTTGTTGGCGTATGCGTTGTGTATGTACTTTTTTATTGATGTCAATGCGCCGATAGAACAATATCGTGTTGCTGTGATTTTGCGTGGCTGTGCTTGTGCCGTATTGTCAGTGTCGCTGATGTGGTCGTTGCACGAGTCTATTCCCGATTTGGAGCATTTTTTCATGGGTTTGTTTGTGTTCAACATTTTGCACATGTATCTGGCCGGAGCCGCCGGCAATGCGTTGTACACCAACTTATTTTCGCACTTTTTGGCCGATAATATGTCGCGTTACGGTGCTTGTTTGGTGCCTACGCGCATCGATGCGTACCATCTGTTTGCCACCCATTTTGTGGATACGTTTTTTCTTAAATCGATGATGTCGGTAACACTCAAACAGATTTACGGCATCGTGGTATGGTTGTCGGCTGTGGCCACTGTCGCATTTTTGTTGTTGGATATTCCTCGCGTGCGTACCGGTGTGCGCAAGGTGCCCTATTGGCCGGTTTACGGCATCGACTATTTGGCGCGGCTCAAACGTTGATCAAAATGGTCGTCCGGCAGGGTGCGACACAAGGTCGTTCTTTTTGTGCTGTATAACATACGCAATTATTTTGTAATCAGACAAAAAATGCCGAAATTTGTTTTTCAAATAACCATCATCTTAAAAACCATCAATCATGTTTGACGAAAAAGATTTACAGCAATTAGCAGCCAAAGGTATTGATCCGGCGGCAGTCGAGCGTCAGTTAGCTTGCTTTGTTACGGGTTTTCCCTATCTGACAATTAAACAGGCGGCCTCTATTGACAATGGTCTGTGGCGCTTGTCGGCCGACGAAGAGGACGCGGCCATTCATGCGTGGGATTCCTATCTGGCGGGCAGCGGGCGTGTTGTGAAATTTGTGCCGGCATCGGGTGCGGCCAGCCGTATGTTCAAAAATCTGTTTGAATTTTTGAATGGCGACCACGACGAACCGCAAACCGATTTCGAAAAAACGTTTTTCGAGCGTTTGCCCTATTTCGCCTTTTTTGCCGATTTGAACGCCGTTTGCCTGAAAAACACCGGCTGCGATGCCGAAACACTCGTTGCCGACGGACGTTACAAAGAGGTGGTGGTCAATCTGCTCGAACCTAAAGGGTTGAACTATGGGCAGTTGCCGAAGGGATTGCTCAAATTTCACCTCTATCCGAACGAAGTGCGCACGCCGTTTTTGGAACATCTGGTCGAAGGTGCGCTCTATGCCACGGTAAACGGGCGGGCGTGTGTTCACTACACAGTTTCGGCAGAGCATCGCGCGCTGTTCGAGCAGCATTTGGCCGAATCGTTGGCCGCATACGAACGCCGTTTCGGCATTAAGTTCGATGTGTCGTTCTCGGAGCAAAAACCTTCGACGGACACCATCGCTGCTGATGCCGACAATCAGCCTTTCCGCACGGCTGACGGCAAACTGCTGTTTCGCCCGGGCGGACATGGCGCTCTCATCGAAAATCTGAACGACATTGATGGCGACATTGTGTTCATCAAAAATATCGACAATGTGGTGCCCGACCGCCTGAAAAGCACAACTGTAGATTATAAAAAGATAATTGCCGGTTTGCTTGTGTCGTTGCAGCAGCAGACGTTTGCCTACTTGCGCGAACTCGAAAGCGACGTCATCAGCGATGCCAAATTGGCAGTGATTGCGCAGTTTTGCGCCAAACGGCTGAACAATTTCAATCCGAATCAGGCGCAACTGTCGCGCGAGGAACTCATCGCCTACCTGCGCCGCAAACTGAATCGCCCGATGCGTGTGTGCGGCATGGTGCGCAACGAGGGCGAGCCGGGCGGCGGTCCGTTTCTTACGGTGAATGCCGATGGCACCGTTTCGCCACAAATACTCGAAAGTTCGCAGATAAAAGACAGGGCTGTGATGGCCGAAGCCACGCATTTCAATCCGGTCGATTTGGTGTGCGCTATCAAAAATTATAAAGGCGAGAAATTTCATTTACCCGATTATGTGGACAAGAACACCGGTTTCATCTCGTCGAAATCGAAAGACGGGCGCGAACTGAAAGCCCTTGAGTTGCCGGGCTTGTGGAATGGCGCTATGAGCGATTGGAACACCATTTTTGTGGAAGTGCCCATCGAAACATTCAATCCTGTGAAAACGGTGAACGACCTTCTGCGCCCGCAGCATCAATAATGCCGTCCGTAGAATTAGGAATGCGGAGTGAAGCCCCTCCCTGCCGCAGGCAGGTCCGCATAGAATATAGAAAGTAGGGACGTGGCGCGCCGCGTCCCTACATTAAACCCTTAAACTTTGAAACTATTTTTCACTCTTCCGTTTTGCACTTTGCACTATGCTTAACCCTACCCGGCTGCGCCGTACTCCCTTTACCTTCGGTAGGCAGGCTCTACCTTCGGTAGATAGGTTGTAAAGGGGAGAGCACGCACTAAAGTAGTTTTAGTGCAAAAATATCCACTTTTTAAGCCTTCCTACCGCACGCGATGTCCCGATTTATCAGCACAAAAAAAATCCTTCCCGATTCGGAAAGGATTTTACGCTGTTTCAATTCGAACAGATTAGGCTTCCACAGCACCATTAACTTCGATAGCCAATTTGCCGCGGTAGTAACCGCATTCGGGGCAAACGGTGTGGTAGATGTGTGTAGCACCGCAGTTAGAGCAAACGGCCAACGTTGGCGCAACGGCTACGTCGTGCGTACGACGTTTGGCTGTTCTCTGTTTCGAATGTTTTCGTTTTGGATGTGCCATTTTTTCAATCTCCTTTAGTTGTTATTACTAATATTTTTCAGAACGTCCCAGCGCGGGTCGGTCTTTATTCTCTCTGTATTTTCGTCTATCGTGTGCTCGCGAATTTTTGCCATCATCTCGGCATTGCAACCGCCTTCGGGGTGTGTGTGCACGGTCGGCACGGCCAGCGCTATGTATTCGTACACGTTCCACGCTATATTGACGGTGTGTGCGTCGGCCGGCACGACTATGTTGTCGGAGTCGTTGTCGCCACCGATGATTATTGCGGTGTGTGTGTCCACATGAACGGGTTGCTCCATCTCGTCGAGGCAGCGGTCGCACGGAATGCCGACGGTGCCGTCGATGACGATGTGCAAATCGACGTTTTGCGCCATTTTTTGCGTAACGATGGTTGTTTTCAAAGAGCCTTTATGGATGTCGCACGCTTCGACAGCCTCGAAAAAATCGTCATTTATATCGTACTCAAGTTGCTGATTTTCAGCCAACAACGATTCAATCGACAATTCAAAACGGTCTAACGTGTCCATACAATACGCGATATACCAAAATGCGCCACAAAAGTACAATATTTTTTGGAAAAACGCAAACTATTCCGTTTTTTCTGCAAAAAATATCGTACTATGCTGATAATCAGCGCGTTTTTTAGTAATCGTTTTGATGACGCTCTTCTTCCTCTTCGTCGTTGTGGTCGTCGTTGGCGAAGGTGGGCAGTGCGTCGCCTTCGTTCAGCACGCGCGATTTGTATTTCAGATTTTTGAGCAGCGATTTTTGCAACTCTTTGACGTTGGTTTGTGCGTCGTCGTAGGTGATGGTTACGATGCGGTTTGTCAGGTTAAATTCCAAGTCTTTGACGCCTTTTTCGTAAGCAAGCGTTTTTTCGACTTTGGCTTGGCAGTTGCCGCATTCCATTTGCGGTATTACCAGCGCGACGGTTTGTCGGGCTGCAAACAGGTTGGCGGCTGCCACAAGGGCTACGAGGCTGATGATGATTTTTTTCATAGTTGTGTTGTTTTAGATGTTAATTTTTTATGTGTACAAAAATAGTTGTTTTTTGCGATTTCGGCAAATAAAAATGTGTTAATCTTTGCGGTCGAGTGCCCAACGGAATCCGATGTAGGCTTTCGTGCCGGTGATGGGTCCCCATACCATCGAGGCATCGAAGTCGGCACCAAACGGATTGTCGCTGCCGATGACCGGATTTTGTTGTTTGAAGTTGGTCATGTTTTCGGCGCCGACGTATATGCTCCATGTTTTGCCGTAGTAGGTGATTTGTGCCATCAGTTGCGGATACCACTTGAATTCGCTGTTCCACAGCGGGTTGGCGGTATCGGGGTCTGGCAGGCGTCCGCCGCCGTTGAATTGTGCTGTAACGTCGAATTGCCATTTTTTGAGCGGTGTTTGGTACGATGTTGTTATCAGCCCTTTGAAGCGGTTGGTGAGCGGTTTTTCGCGCAGTTGTCCGCCGATGGTTTGTTTCACGTCGCTCATGCGGTAGGCCAGCGTCATCGTCCAGCCGCGCAAAATTTCCATCGATGCTTCGGCCTGAAAGTTGCCGGCGTAGGCGCGTCCGCCGTTCAGATTGCTGAATATGACGCTGTGCGGATCGCTGTCCATGTCGGCCACCACGCATTCGAAAAAGTGGGTGTAGTAGTAGTCGGCCGAGAGTTGTAACTCCTTGCTGCCCAGCGGAATGTAGAATGTTGTGCTGATGCCGGCATTGATGGCGCGTTCTTGGGCGAAACGTTCTTCGGTCAAAACGATTTGGCGGTTGCTTGCAAAAATGGCGGCGTTGTCGGTCAGCACATTTGGCGATCGGTAACCGAGCCCGACCGAGGCGCGCAGATTCCACCACGTCCACGGCGAGTAGCGGATGTTGAAACGCGGTGTGCAGAATAGGCCGTAGTAGTTGCTCCAGTCGGCGCGTACGCCTACGAGCAGCGATAGTTTTTCGTCGTATTTGAAATCGTATTCGGCAAAAATACCGGGCGTAAATTCGTTGCGCGTTTGGTCGAACAGGCCTGCGGCCAAGCGGTTTGTGGCGAGGTGTTCGTCGTAAAAGTCGTAGTTGAAACTGAGTCCGGCCGTGAGTTTGTGGCGGCTTTCGGTGTCGAAATAGGTTTGGAACATGGCGTTCAGGTAGGCGTTGCCTTGTGTGGCGTCGTAGTTGGTGGCGCCATACAGGCTGTTTTGCCGATGGTAGGCGCCGCTGGCTATGATGCCGATGCTGGTGCCGCGTTCGTGGTCGAAGACATAGCCGTTTTTCAGAAATCCATCGATGCGTGTCGTGGCGATGTCGATGTCGTAAGGTGTTTTGTCGGCATTGGCTTGGCGCCACGCTTGTGTTTGTCCGCCACGGCGGTCGTCGTACAGGCCGCGTACGAGCAGTTGCATGGTGTAGTCGTTGTCGGTGTAGTACCAGCGGTTCAGCAGGTTGATGCGGTTACCTTTCGGCGTATCCATGAAACCGTCGTTGTTTTGGTCGTGCTCCATGCTTTCGTTGCGATATTGCAACATGGCGCCTGTCGAGAGGCGGTCGTTGATATTCCATCCGCCGGTGGCGTTCAGTTCGGCGCACAGTTCGGAGTTGAACATGGCGTTGAGCGCAATGGGCGATGTGGTTTGCGGTTTCAGGTATTCGACGTTTATCTGTCCGGTGGTGGCTTCGTAGCCGTTTACGACCGAGGCGGTGCCTTTCGACACTTGTATGCTCTCCATCCACGATCCGGGAATATATTCCATGCCATAATTCGAGGCCAAACCGCGTATGCCGGGTGTGTTTTCGGAGAGCATTTGCACATAGTTGCCCGACAGGCCGAGCATTTTTATCTGCTTGGCGCCGGTGGCGGCATCGCTGTAGGCCACATCGACCGAAGCGTTTGTTTCGAAACTTTCCGATAAGTTGCAGCAGGCGGCTTTGCAGAGTTCGGCGCCGGTGATTTTTTGGGTTTGTACCGCCGTGATGCGCGACGATACGGTGCCGACGGCGCGCGCCGTTACGGTAACATCATCGAGTTGTTCGCTTTCGGCAGCCAGCGTAGCTACGATGGTTTCGGTCGGGTCATCGACGACTATGATCGTTGTTTGGTAGCCCAAATAACTGATTTGCAGTTTGTTGCTTGCGTCGGTCGTTTCGATTATGAAAAATCCGTCGATGTCGGTAACGGTGCCGATGCCGGTGCCTTGCCATAGAATTTCGGCGCCTACGAGCGGCTCGCCGGTTGTGTCTTCGACTATGCCGCTCACTTCGGCGGCAAACTGTGTCAGTGGTAATGCACTGAATATGAGGATTAAAAAATATTTGTTCATTGTTCGCTGTATTTGATTTGACATTTTACAATAAGGATTAGTCCGAAAAAATGTTTTTCAGACGAACGGCAAATTGTCAATCAAATCAAATGAGCAACAAGGCGATGCGCGTCAAGACGGCGCGCCCGTGCGAGAGCAGCGGTGGTGCGTGTGTCGATGATTGGGACGTGCAGGGCGTGCTGTGTGCCACAAGCACATTGGTGGCCGGCAATAGTGCCACGACGTGGACAATGGACGGAGCAACATCGGGCTGATGTATCTCGTTGATCGGAATGTCGGTGGCGAGGCGCTGCAGTGTGCAGGCGTTGTGTTCGTTGCCGATGCCGTCGTGGTGTTGCAGTTCGCAACAGTGCTCCGATGCGTGTTCGTGGTGGCGATGGTTGTGATGCACCTCCTCGCAACTGCCGTTCGAAAACATGCGCATACCATGTTCGGCGCACGCTTCGCAACAGTAGCGAGCCACGTTGAAACCGCTGCCGGCTACAAAAAAATAGACGGCTAATAAGGTGCAAACGGTATGAAAAACAGAACGTTTCATAATCATCGGGTGCAAAGGTAGTGCATTTTTGCGAAAATATTACACAAAAAAGGTGGTTTTTTGACAAAAATACCCTATTTTTGTGGTTTCAAATCATACGAATTGTCAGTTTATACCTAAAAATGAGTATGCGAAAACTTTTTTGGAAAACGTTGCCCGTGTTGGCAGTCGCTGTTTGGACTACGGCGTGTGTGCGCACATCGCATGGAAATGTCGCGTTCGAAACGTTGCAGGATAGTTGCACCATGCGTTGCGACTACGATCAGGAAATCAACTGTTTCGATGCACGGTATAATTTGGAGATGCCGGCTGCGTCGGACAATGAGGTGGTGTCGGTGGTGCGGCGCACGCTTATCACCGACCTTTTCGGCGAGCAATATGCGGCGTTGGACAATCGCACGCTGTTGTCGCGTTATGTGGCCGATTGTGTCGATGAATATAATAGGGTATCGGCCGATTTTACCGAATTTGTGGCATCGAATGTTTATGAGGAAGACTTGGAGGCTGTGCCGCTGTTTCAGAACGACCGCCTGCTGACCTACGAGGCAACACGCTATATGTTTACGGGCGGCGCACACGGCATGTCGGTTACCACATGTTGGGTGTTCGACCTCGAAACGGGCAATCAACTGACCGAAGACGACCTCTTTGTCGTGAATGCTTCGGATGCGTTGGCGGCACTACTGCGGCAGGCGCTGGCCATTGATGCCGCCAAACGCAATATAGCGTTGGACGAATTTTTCGACGACCAAGTGTTGCCGAATGGTAATTTCGCCATTACCGAAGACGGCATGTACTATCAGTTCAACGTGTACGACATCGCACCATATTGTTATGGCGACACGCGTTTGTTGCTCACCAAAGAGCAACTGAAACCGTTGATGCGCAAAAATACGCCTGTTTACGCGCTGTGGTTCGACAAATAAACCTATTCGACTGTGGAACTGATCGATAAATATTTTCCGCACTTGCAGCCCGCGCAGCGCGAGCAGTTTGCCGCCTTGTACGATTTGTATGCCAATTGGAACGCAAAAATCAACGTCATTTCGCGCAAGGACATCGGCAATTTGTACGAACACCATGTGCTGCACTCGCTGGCTATAGCCAAAATCATCAACTTCAAAGCCGAAACTTCGGTAGTCGATGTGGGAACCGGTGGCGGTTTTCCGGGCATTCCGTTGGCCATCATGTTCCCCGAAACGCACTTTCATCTGGTCGATTCCATCGGCAAAAAAGTGCGGGTGGCTTCTGAAATCGGAGCGGCTGTAGGATTGCAAAATTGCACTTTCGAGCAGGCGCGCATGGAAACGGTGAAAGAAAAATACGATTTTGTGGTCAGTCGTGCCGTGATGCCGCTGCCCGATTTGGTAAAATTGGTGCGCAAAAATATTCGCCGCGAGCAGCATAATGCATTGCCAAACGGACTTATTTGTCTGAAAGGCGGCGAATTGCAGCACGAGTTGTTGCCTTTCAAGCGAAGCGCCACGCTGTATTCCTTGAGCGAATGGTTCGACGAACCGTTTTTTTCAACCAAAAAGGCAGTCTATCTGCCCTTGTAACTATATGGAAATCAAATTATTTCAATTCAATCCCATACAAGAAAACACCTACATTGTGTACGACGAAACGCGGCAAGCCATCGTCATCGATTGCGGCAGTTTGGCCGAACACGAACACCGGCGATTGCAGCAGTTTGTGGCCGACAACGAGTTGCAGATAACACGCGTGCTGAACACCCATTTGCACCTCGACCACGCGTTTGGCAACTATATGCTCGCACACACCTACGGCATTGCGCCCGAAGCGCACAAAGACGACGAAGAGTTTGCTCTGCGCATTGTGGAATTGGCCGCATTTTTCGGCATCGAAGGCGATGTGCGCCCACAAGCCCTGGGCGGGTACTTGCAGCATGGCGATGTTATCCGAGTCGGCAATATGGAGGCGCACGTGTTGCACACGCCCGGACATTCACCCGGAGGCTTGTGCTTCTATTTTCCCGACGAAAAAGTGGTGTTCACCGGCGACACGCTTTTCCGAGACAGCATCGGGCGTACCGACTTGCGAGGAGGCAACTACGACACGCTCATCGAGAGTATTCGCACGCAACTGCTCACGCTGCCCGACGACACTGCCGTGTATTGTGGACACGGGCTGCCAACTACCATCGGTTACGAACGACAAAATTTTTAATTCAACAATATGGCACTGATAAAAGAAGTTCGCGGTTTCAAACCGCAGATAGGCAAAGATTGTTTTTTGGCCGACAACGCCACCATTATTGGCGACACAGTCGTTGGTGATGGTTGCAGCATTTGGTTTAACGCCGTGTTGCGTGGCGATGTCAATTCCATTCGCATCGGCAATCATGTGAATATACAGGACGGCGCTGTGCTGCATACGCTGTACGAAAAATCGCAAATACACATCGGCGACTATGTGTCTGTGGGACACAATGTTACGATTCACGGCGCCACCATCAACGACTATGCGCTGATAGGTATGGGAGCCACCGTGCTCGACGGCGCCGTGGTGGGCGAGGGTGCCATCGTGGCGGCTAATGCGCTGATATTGAGCAATACCATTGTGCCGCCCAACACCATTTGGGCAGGTGTGCCGGCCAAACAGGTCAAGGCCGTTTCGCCCGAACAAGCCAAGGAAATCAATCAGAAAATTGCACACAATTACGCCATGTACGCAAGTTGGTACAGCGATAAAAAGGAGAATTAAAACTATGGTACGACACATTGTTTGTTTCAAATTGGCCGAAAGCACGCCCGAAACACGTGCCACGGCACGCGACATTTTACTCTCGATGCGCGGCAAAGTGCCCACAGCGCAACATATCGAAGTATTTCTCGACGAGTTGCATTCGGCGCGCTCGTTCGATGTGATGTTGCAGGTCGATGTACAATCGTTCGAAGTATTGGATCAATATCAGAACGACCCTTACCACTGCAACATTGTCAAAAAACACATGCATGCCGTGGCGGCGCAAAGCATCGCTTTGGATTTTGAACTATGAGGCGCGCTACCTATTTGGCGCTTGCCGTGGCGCTGGCTGCCGGTTTGGCTGCCTGTAACGGTGTACGTCGCGATAAAAAACAGACAGCCCCCGTGGTTGTGCCGACTTTCAATGCCGATTCGGCTTACGCATTTGTGCAGGCGCAGGTCGATTTCGGAGCGCGCGTGCCCGAAACTGCACCACACGCTGCGTGTGCCGACTTTCTTACAAACACGTTGCAGCGATTTGGTGCGCAAGTCGCTGTGCAACAGGGCGAAATGAATATCTATACCGGCGAAACGAAAGCCCTGAAAAACATTATCGGACAATTTAATGCCGATGCGAAGAGGCGAGTTTTGTTGTGCGCCCATTGGGATTCGCGCCCGTTTGCCGACCACGATGCCAATCCTGCCAACCATCGCACGCCGATTCTTGGTGCTAACGATGGCGCCAGCGGCGTGGGTGTGTTGCTCGAGGTGGCGCGGCAAATGGCTCAAAGTGTGCCGACTGTCGGTGTCGATATTGTATTTTTCGATTTGGAAGATTGGGGCGCTCCCGAATTTTACACGGGCAGCGAACGTCCCGACGATTGGTGCCTTGGTTCGCAATATTGGGCGGCCGAAAGCAAAACAAATGGTTATCGTGCCGAATACGGCATTTTGCTCGATATGGTCGGGGCGCCGGGCGCAACGTTCTATCGCGAACAATTTTCGACCTATTTTGCCGGCGCTGTTGTCGATGATGTTTGGCACAAGGCGCAAGCAGCCGGCTTTGGTGCCTGTTTTGTCGATATGCGTGGCGGCGCCATCACCGACGATCACTATTACATCAACACCGTGGCCGGCATTCCGTGCATCGACATCATTCAGTACAATCCGTACGGCGACACCGGTTTTGCCGACTATTGGCACACCACAGCCGACGATATGCGCCACATCGACCGTCGGACGTTGTATGCGGTGGGGCAGACGCTTTTGCAGACTATCTATTCGGAATAATAGAAAGAAAAAAGAACAGCAAAACTATAAGCCGGGTTCTGTACCTGCGCGGTGCAGGTGTTTGTCATTTATCTCGAACAAATGTCGCCACTTGCCTCTATCGACCTACCCTCCGACTGGGGCGAGCAACCCTCGTAACGTCGGTTTACTTGGTCTTTCAACCCATAATGCGCCGTAGCTTTCGATGTCGCCACCGAAACGGTGAGCTCTTACCTCGCCTGTTTCACCCTTGCCGCAACCAAAAGATTGCGGCGGTCTGCTTTCTGTAACGCTTATTGAACCTCACAGCCCACTTCCCGTTAGGAAGTATGGTGCTCTGTGTTGCCCGGACTTTCCTCATACGACCGCAATCGCACGCGACAAACCGTTTTGCTGTTCGCCTGCAAAAATACAAAAAAACAGCGAATCTGCATCCATATCTCAAGAATTTGTTGTATTTTTTGCAAGAAAAGAAAATTTGTTTATTAGAAGAATGATAGGTTGGTCGAATTTTATGAAACTTGGGTAACAAAATAATAATCATTCGTATTTTTGAACTCTTCATTGTTACTATTGGTGATTAAGGCATAAGACAAATTAAAAAATGGTATTAGAAAGGAAATATAAAATTTTTACGAAAAAGTCAAGCAAAAACGAAGTAATTTCTGATTAATTTATTAACTTTGCAAACAAATTAGGAGTATTATGGATATTAAGAAATATATTACAGCATTAGGATTTGTTCCTAAAAATGGAACGAATGGCATTTATTATAAAATATATGCTGATCATGCCATAGAGATTGACTTTGAGAATCAAAGTATTAATTATGGCGGTGATATTACTGCCGATAGTAAGACTACTCAAAATTTTTCTGATACAGAAAATTTTGTGGTGCTTGAATGTGTTGACAGATTACTTACTAAAGGGTATAAACCTCAAAACATAGTTCTTGAAAAGACTTGGCCATCTGGACATGGTACATCGGGACGATTGGATATTTGTGTTAATCGCGAAGATGGTATACCATATATGCTTATCGAATGTAAGACATTTGGCAAAGAATACAATAAGGAATTAGCAAGACTTCGCAAGGATGGTGGACAATTATTCACTTATTTCCAATTATCTGGTGGCAAGGCTGATGTACTAATGTTATACGCATCGGAATTGAAAGGCAATAAGTTTGTCTATGCTAATGAGATTATCAAGATAGAAGACGATTATCGCAATGGCGATGTTAAGGACATTTACGAAAAATGGAATAAACTCACCAAAGACAACGGCATCTTCGAATCTTGGGTACAACCATATAATTTTCAGACCAAAGCATTAACAAAGGAACAATTGAAAGAGATCAAAGCAGAAGATTCGAGCTTTATCTTCAACCGCTTCCTTGAAATACTCCGCCACAATGTGGTATCTGACAAGGGAAATGCTTTCAATAAGATATTTACACTCTTTTTGTGTAAGGTTTATGATGAAACAACCACAGGCGATGGCGAAGAATTAAAGTTCCAATGGCTTGAAGGACAAGATAATCACGTCGATTTTCAGCTTCGCCTAACAGACCTTTATAGCAAAGGCATGAAAAAGTTCTTGGATAGAACTGTCAGCGACTTTAATGATGACGATTTTAATAAGCGGTGTGCAGATCTCACTGCGGAGACAAAAGAATTTCTGCGCAAAGAAGTCAACAAGCTCCGCCTTGAAAAGAATAATGAGTTCGCAATCAAGGAGGTGTACGACAATGCTTCGTTTGAAGAAAATGCAAAGGTTGTAAAAGAGGTTGTAGAGTTGATTCAAGGATATAGAATCCGATACAACAAGCGACAGCAATATTTGTCAGACTTCTTTGAATTACTTCTTACTACAGGTCTCAAGCAGGAGGCTGGTCAGTATTTTACACCTGTACCTATTGCACAATTTATCATAAAGAGTCTCCCATTGGATTCTATTATGGCAGAAAAATTATCTCGCAAGGATGGTGAGATTTTGCCATATATGATTGACTATGCAGCTGGTAGCGGTCACTTTATCACAGAGTTTATGCATGAAATACAAGACATTATAAACACCTGTGACACTTCAAAATATATTGAAGAAACAAGAAAGCACCTTATCAATTGGCAGAATTGCCATTTCGATTGGGCAACTGACTATGTATATGGTATTGAAAAGGATTATCGACTTGTGAAAGTGGGTAAGGTTGGCTGCTATTTGCACGGCGATGGTTTAGCCAACGTCATATTGAGCGATGGACTTGCTAATTTCTGCAACAACAAAGAATATAAGGGTAAACTACACAAGCAAATAAATGATGGTCAAAAGGACAATCAGCAGTTTGATATTGTATTGAGTAACCCTCCATATTCTGTTTCTTCATTCCGACAGACAACTCGCGATTATTATACAGAGCAAGATTTTGAGTTGTATAACTCATTGACAGATAATAGTTCTGAAATAGAGTGCCTGTTTGTTGAGCGTACAAAGCAGTTACTTAAAGAAGGAGGTATAGCAGGAGTTATTCTCCCAAGTTCAATATTGAGCAACTCAGGCATCTACATGAAGGCTCGTGAGATTATATTGCAATACTTTGATATTGTTGCAATAGCAGAATTGGGTAGCAATACTTTTATGGCTACCAATACAAATACCGTTGTTCTATTCCTTCGCCGTAGAGATAATTATTTTGCTACCAATACAAAGAATGCTGTTGATACATTCTTCCGCACATTGAATGATGTAACTATTAATAGCATAGAAACCCCTGTTTCAAAATATGTAGCTCATGTTTGGAGGGGACTTGATTATACCGATTATGTCACATTGTTACAGAAATCGCCAAATGATAAAGTAAAAGCACATGAAATATATGCAGAGTATCGAAAGAAAATCTCTGCAAAGAATGACGCTAAATTATATGAGGCAATCTTAAATATTGAGGCAGAGAAACTTTTATACTTTATTTTGGCATACCCTCAAAAGGTCGTTATTGTAAAGAGTGGTGAGAAAGATGTGGAGAAACGCTTTTTAGGTTATGAGTTCTCTAATCGTAGAGGTAACGAGGGTATCCACGCAATTCAAAAGGGTAAGAACATTGACGAGTGTACTAAACTCTTCGATGCTAACTGTTTTGATAATCCTGATAAGGCAAGTAGTTATGTATATAGAGCTTTCAGTGGCGACTACACATCGCCAATAGCAGAGAGTATGCAAGCACATATTAGTCGTATGACTTTAGTAGATATGCTGTCTTTTGAGAGAGATACTTTTGAAAAGTTTATTTCAACTACGGCAAAAAGAGTAAAATTCAGTGAGAAATGGGAATCTGTGCGTATTTCGAACTCTATTGCTAAAATTAATGGTTCAACGGCTAAAATTCCAGAATCTGAAATTTTAATTGCAGGTAAATATCCTGTTTATACTCAAGATGTTCAGAATGATTCTGCTGGATTTTCAAATAACACTAATCCTATAACTGATGTGCCTGTGGTTTTATTTGGTGACCATTCTTGTGCTGTAAAGTTCATCGACCAGCCATTTTTTAGAGGTGCAGATGGTACGGTTTTATTGAGACCCAAGAAGGAATATAATCCTAAATACTATTTTTATGCTATTGAATATATTGTAAATAGATTTTTAGACAAGACAAAATATGAACGGCATAATAAGTATTTGCAAGAACTATATATTCCGAAACCTCCTACCGATATACAGCAACAAATTGTAGCAGAAATAGAGCAAGTGGTTAATGCCGCAGCACGATTAAAACAACGGATAAAACAGAAGGAAAATGAGATAGAAAATTTGTTATCGTCTATCCAATATGGGGATGATAGCCTAAAAACTATTGCCCCATTTAGTACCAAATCTATTAAGTATAGTGACATAGAGTCTGAAACATATATCACAACAGACAATATGCTTCAGAATAAATTAGGAATTATGCCATTTGAAGGAAAGGCGAATATTTCATCAATTACGGAGTATAAAAAAGATGATATACTAATTTCTAACATCCGTCCATATCTTAAAAAGATTTGGTTTGCCGATAAAGAGGGTGGATGCTCGAAAGATGTTCTCGTACTTAGGTCTGCTGACACGAGTAAATATCTACCTAAGTATATTTTCTATATGCTTCGTAGAGATGTTTTCTTTGACTATGTAATGGAAGGCAAAAAGGGCATTAAGATGCCACGAGGCAATAAGGAAGATATAATGAAGTACAAAATTCCGATACCTCATATTGATGAACAAAAGCGAATCGTAGCCCAGATAGAAACATTGGAATTGGAGATTACTAAGGCTCGCGCTTTGATAGAAAATGCTGCGAGTGAGAAACAGGCAATACTTGATAAATATTTGTAATTATGGAAACTGCGACTACTATACAGGAAACATATAATATCTGGAGTTGGTTGTTGCCACTTATTAGTGGAGCTATAGGTGCTTTAATCGGTACTTATGGAGGTTCTTATTTCTTGCATTGGAAGCAAGAAAAGAAGATCAAGAATGTGCGTTCAATGGCCGTTAAAGCATTAGATATTTTCAAGGAATATGCTCAGCAAAAGAAGAGTTTTGCAGATTCGGCTAATGAATTTAATACAAAACTTAATGTTTCTGAGAAGAGAGCCGTTGTTGTAGCCTTACACAAACTTGGTGTTCCATTTGAAGTCCCAATCAGAAATACTTTTGATATTAAGAACATAGGATTTAAGGATATTGTTATAGATAAGGATGAAATTAGCGCAATGATTGTTCAAGTCGATAAAGGTAATTGCGATACACTATTCTTTACTGATGTAGAATCATACTTCACTACAAATTTTAGACTTAATGCTGTTAGGAATGTGGGCAAGAAATATGTTGAAGAAGTTCATGCAAAAAGTTGGGTGGAGAAAGAAAAACCTAATACAATTGTGAATCCTGTAGATTGGCATAAACAGTTTACGCCAGGAGAACTTCAGACAATATTAGTATTGAGAACACAATTAGCAAATACGGACTACTTTTCTCAAAATGGACAGGCTGATTCGAATAAGATAAAGGATTTAATTAGGGAAATCGAGATTGGCCTTTGGGATAATTATTTATTTTACGACTATGAGTCTTTTACAAATATTCAAGCGCAGCATAATTTAGCAAATGTTGTACAAAATATGATAATGATGAATCAGCAACAGGTTAACACTGCTCTACAAAACACAGAAATAGCTGAAAATAAATAAGTTCTTCACTTGCGGTTGCTTTGCAAAACTGCCATGTTTCCCGTATTTAGTGTAATGGATGTTACTACACTATTATTCCTATTTTAGTTATCCCATTTTGTATTTTTGTTTCCCATTAACATAATCTACACATGGACAAAATAGTTATTTATCAGATTTTGACACGTTTGTTTGCCAACCATACGGGCGTGAATGTGCCAAACGGAACCCTTGCGCAAAACGGATGCGCCAAATTCAGCCATTTCACGCCACGCATATTGGCCGAAATCAAAAAACTTGGGACGACGCACGTGTGGTACACCGGCGTCATCGAGCACGCCACACAAACCGACTATACACGCTATGGCATCGGCAACGACCATGCCGGCATCGTCAAAGGCAAGGCCGGTTCGCCATACGCCGTGCGCGACTATTACGACGTTGATCCCGACTTGGCCGACAAACCGGAAAAACGCATGCAGGAATTTGAAAAATTGGTGGCGCGCACGCATCAGGCCGGCCTGAAAATGATCATCGACTTTGTGCCGAACCATGTGGCGCGTCAATATCATTCGGATGTGAGACCCGAAACCGACTTCGGCCGCAACGACCGTACCGATTGGCACTTCTCGCCGCAAAACAATTTTTACTATTATCCGCACACGCCGTTTGCACCGCAGTTCGATGTGCAGGGTTACTGCGAATGTCCGGCCAAAGCCACCGGCAACGACTGTTTTTCGCCGGCGCCGAGCCGCAACGATTGGTACGAAACGGCCAAACTGAACTACGGCGTCGATTACACCGGCGACCACGCAGGCCACTTCGACCCGCTGCCCGATACTTGGATCAAAATGCGCGATATTTTGCTGTTTTGGGCAGCCAAACAGGTCGATGGTTTCCGCTGCGATATGGCCGAAATGGTGCCTGTGGAGTTTTGGCAATGGGTCATCGGCGAAGTCAAACGGCAATTTCCGCAAGTGGTGTTCGTGGCCGAAGTGTACAATCCGGCGCAATACCGCAGTTACATTCACACCGGCGGCTTCGACTATCTGTACGACAAAGTCGGCCTGTACGACACGTTGCGGAGCGTTACCTGCCACGGAGCGTCGGCGCATCAAATCACGCAGGCTTGGCAGCAAGTGTCCGATATTCAGGGAAATATGCTGAATTTTCTCGAAAATCACGACGAACAGCGCATTGCTTCCGATTTTTTTGCCGGCAATGCCGACAAAGGCCGTCCGGCGATGTTGGTGGCGGCGTGCATGAACACCAATCCGGTGATGATCTATTTCGGACAAGAGGTGGGCGAGCGCGGCATGGATGCCGAAGGTCTCAGCGGGCGCGACGGGCGCACAACTATTTTTGATTATTGGAGTGTCGATGCTGTTAATCGGCTGTACGATAAAGCGTTGAACGAAAAACGGCTCACCGACAACGAGCGCGCTCTGCTGCATTTTTATCGCACACTGCTGACGTTGTGCCACACCGAATCGGCGTTGCGCGACGGACGTTTCTTCGATTTGATGTATGCCAACGGACATCTGCAACGGCAATATGCGTTTGTGCGCGCCCATGGCAGCGAAGTGTTGCTGTGTCTGGCCAATTTTTCGGACGAGCAGGCCTGCGTGTCGGTGTTTGTGCCGCAGCACGCATTCGATTATTTACAATTAAGTGTCGGTGGCACTTGTGTGGCACGCGATTTGCTTGTACATACGCAGGAAACCATCCGTTTTGCCCCCGACGAGTCGGTCGTTACGACGGTGGCTCCATGGAATTGTAAGATACTGAAAATCAGCTTGTAATGATTCGGAGGAATTGCTTTATAGTCATTTTTTTGATGATGATGTCGCAAGTAGCATTTACACAACAAAAAGTAGGTTTGGTGTTGAGCGGTGGCGGTGCGCTCGGGTTTGCACACATCGGTGCGCTCCAAGCCCTTGAAGAGGTAGGCATACAGCCATCGATAGTGGCCGGCACCAGCATGGGCGCATTGGTCGGTGTGCTTTGTGCCGATGGCAAATCGGCTGCCGAAATCATGCAGATAGTGCAGGACGAAAAACTCTATCGCAACAGCCGATTGCTGAAACTCAATCTGTCGAAAGAGCCGGGCATTTACAACCTCGATGCCATCAGGCAGTTGTTGCAGCGACTCATTCCGTCGAACTCGTTCGACAGCCTGCCGCGGCCATTTGTGGCATGCGTGATGAACCTCACCGAGGCGGTGCCCGAATATGTGAGTAGCGGCAATCAACTATCGGAGTATGTGATAGCGTCGGCATCGATACCGACCATTTTCGAAGCGCAAACCATCAACGGGGTGCAATATACCGATGGCGGCATGCTCAACAATTTTCCGGCACAGCCCATTCGCGATAAATGCGATTTTTTGATTGGCATCGATGTGTTGCCCCTGACACACAAAAAGGCCGAACGATCCTACGAATCGATGCTGTACGGATTGCGTGCCGTGCAACATGTCAATTCGTTGCCGGGGCATGCTTTGTGCGATTTGCTGATTGAGATACACGCCATCGACACCTATAGTGAATTTGACTTCAAAGACTACAAAGCCATCTACCAAATAGGCTACGACACCACCAAAAAACTATTGCAGGAAAAGGGTTTTACAACAACCAAGTAGCACGCTTGCATGTTTTATAAAAATAGGGGCGAAATTTTTCGCCCCTTATTTTGTCATTGCACCTTTTTGAACCATACGCTATTTCTGCCATATTTATTTTGCAGGGTTAAGATGTATAGCCCTTGTTGCAGTGTGCCTACATCAACGCTCTCGTGTGGTGTTTGTGCTTCGAAACGATGTAACATTTGTCCCGATACGCTGTAAATGTAGCCGTGTGATGGTTCAAAACTATTGTTCCAAACAATCTCCAAACTATTTTGTACAACATTTGATGCCAATTCAAATGGTACTGACGAGGTGTATGTTTCATGGAGTTGTGTGTCGTGTGTTTTGGCGTACCGAAAAATGGCTTCATTTCTATAATGTTGAATCGGGAAGCAATCAAAGTCCGATGTAACGATGTCCGATATGGTTATTATGCAATAAATGCCGTCGTCCCACTTGCTGCAATCGATTCTTAATGTATCGTTGGCCTGATTGTATGTGCCAAGGTTGACAAGTGTGTCAATATCGACAAAAAATGGCGCAGATGGTTCGCTGCGACGAACAATCACAGAATCGTATGTAACTGTGGTTGCCTCGATGGTGCCATACGTCGGGCGCAGTTGTCCTTGTGCTACATACGGCAGCATATAACAAATACTTGAATCCGTGATGGGATCATATTCTACAAATTGTGTAACGCTGCAGCGTGCAGTTGCGGTGTAAACAGACAGCAAAAGCCCTGCAAAAATAGCGGCAAATCTAAAATTTTTCATAATTATTTTTTCATAAATTGTTTGGAAAATGTGCGACCATCGTCAAGTGTTACATTAAGTATATAAAGGGTGCCGGGGGTGAGGTCGGCAATACTTATTTTCTCGTTTTGTGCAGCATTGCAGGTTTTTACTACAAATCCGTTCATATCTGTAATTGTTACAGAAGTAATAGTTAATTCGGTAGCATATTCGCCATGTTCGGTAAAATAGTATGAAATATCATTGATTGATGCCTCGATATGTAGAGTAAGCGGGTAACTGGTGTGTCCCACAAGTTGATGGACTTCGGTGCTTTTTCCCTCGTTATTTAATCCTGCGATTGCAATGGCGTACATTTTCGAGGCGGATAAGTTGTCGATGGTGTAATGTAATATGTCGGCTGTTACCGTATCGCTTTGTGTCGGGTCGGGTTGTATTGGTGTAACGGTTACAATATACTTGTCGCTGCCGCCGGCAAAGGCGTCAATGTCAATTTTCAGAATAGAGTCTGTGATAGTTTCCCGAATATTGCAAATAGGTTTGTTGGGCTTGTAAGGAATTTCGATAGGTAGTACGCTTACGTTGCGCCATTTTTGATTGCCCGCCAATGTTTCTTCTTCTGCTTTTACAATTCCCATGATATGGTTATTTGTGGGATTCCGTTCCCAATTATTGTCCGGCAACGCATTAAAGGATACTTGCAGCGTGTTGGAGTTGCCGGCATTGAGTGTGTAAGTGCTATCGGTGGCAAATAGGTTGCAGGTCATGGCATTTATAGCACCGCTGCCGTCGGTTGCGTTGTAAGTGTAGGTGGTGTTGGCGCGCAATAGGGTGCTACCATTTATGCTGCAAGGATTGAGATTCTCGTTGGCCGGCGCTGCATCGTACATCCAACCCAATCCATTCAAGACTTTTTTTGTCTGCGGCGTAATGGATCGAACGACAGTACCCTGATATAATAAGGGTTCCAATAATTCTATGTCGGAGGTTGTTTCTTTTAATGTTTCATTATAGTGTATGGTGTTCAGTGTCGATGCCGATGGTTTGCAATCGGGGCAGTCGAGCAAATCGTTGTGGAGTTCTATCATATTTGGTCCGTAGATATGAGCACTTAAAAAGTTTCGCAGTTGGCTCTCGTTCCATACACATTCTGTAATTGGGTATGTAAAACTGCGTAAATTGGCATCAAATACCGTAAAATACTTGTTCCCGTTGTCATCTTTGCCAATGGTTATATTGCCATCGGCATGCACTTGCAAGGAACTTTGGAAACCGCAGCCGGTAACTAATCCGTACAAAATAATGGTAACCATATCGTATTGATCCTCGGCTATGTTTTCGGGATTTTGTCCATAGTAATAGTTTTTGTCGGGGTTGAGAGAAATGGTCATACATGGTTCATTGCCGCTAAAATTGCTCTGCTGTCCCAAACTGTATAGCGCAAGAGGATATAGGCAGTGCGTAAATGCGGGATTACCGCCGATGTGTGGGTAGTATTGATGATAATCGGGGATTTCTGTCGTATAGTTTGTGTGAACGATACACAATTCATCACTATCGTGAAAATCTGTCGGATCGCCAAACTCCACTACGGCTGTAATGGGGTCGGGTAGGACAATTTGCATGGCTTCCATTTCGGCTGCAAAAATATCTTCGGCCATTTTGGCTGCCCATTCCAATTGTGCCGATGGAGAATTGTTGCAGATGACGGCACTTTTGCGGGTTATGTTTTGTGGTACTTGGCTGCTAACGACAATGTTGTGGCTGTGGCTTGTTCCATAGAGTGTTGTCGATAGTGTTACCGGACTATTAGCCGCATTGACATTGGTGGTTTGGGTTACGTAAAGCCCCGAATCCTCGCTTGTGGCGGTGATGGTTGTGCACATTAGCACACTGAAAATTAGCAACTTTTTCATACAATAGTTTTTTTTAATATAACGCATCGAATGTGGCGATATTGTTCGCTATGCAAAAAAATAACGCAGGCTCAAGCCTGCGTTATTGCTGTTACTCGGTTTGTGAGTGTGCTTATTCGCCTTTGATGGCAGCCACGCCTGGCAGCACTTTGCCTTCGATGGCTTCGAGCAGTGCGCCGCCGCCGGTCGAAATGTACGACACTTGGTCGGCCAAGCCGAACTTATTGACGCAGGCTACCGAGTCGCCGCCGCCGATGAGCGAGAATGCGCCCTCTTTGGTTGCTTGAGCGATGGCTTCGCCAATGGCGCGCGAACCGTCGCAGAAGTCGTCGCACTCGAACACGCCGGCAGGGCCGTTCCACAGAATTGTTTTAGCACCTTTGATGGCTTCGGCGAAGGCTTTGCGGCTTTCGGGGCCGGCATCTACGCCTTCCAAACCGGCCGGTACGGCATTGGCCGGGCAGTTAATTATTTGCGAACCGGGTTTCACTGTCATGGTGCCGAAGTCGAGGCCGTCGGTGGCTACGCAGTCGCTACCGAGAACCAACTGTACGCCGTTTTTCTTGGCCAATTCTTCTACGCCGAGTGCTATGTCGAGTTTGTCCATTTCGACAATTGACGTGCCTATTTCGCCGCCGTGTGCTTTGGCGAAGGTGTAGGTCATGCCGCCGCAGAGTATGAGTTTGTCCACTTTGCCGAGCAGATTTTCGATGATGCCGATTTTGGTCGATACTTTCGAGCCGCCCATGATGGCTACAAACGGACGTTTGATGTTGCTCAGAATGTTATCGACGGCCTGTACCTCTTTTTCCATCAGGTAGCCGAGCATTTTGTTGTCGGCGTCGAAGTAGTCGGCTATGACGGCTGTCGAAGCGTGTTTGCGGTGTGCCGTTCCGAAAGCGTCGTTCACATAGCAGTCGGCGTAACCGGCCAATGTTTTGGCAAACTCTTTTTGTTTGGCTTTCATCTCTTTTTTTGCGGCTTCGTAGGCGGGGTCGTCTTTTTCGATGCCGACGGGTTTGCCCTCTTCTTCGGCGTAGAAACGGAGGTTCTCGAGCATCAGTACTTCGCCCGGTTTCAGTGCGGCAGCAGCCTCGGCGGCTTTGGCGCAGTCGGGTGCGAATTGCACTTTGACGCCGAGTTTTTCGCTCACCGGTTCAACGATTTGGCTCAACGAGTATTTGGCGGCTGGTTTGCCTTTGGGTTTGCCCATGTGGCTCATGATGATGACGGCACCGCCGTCGGCCAGAATTTTTTTCAGTGTGGGCAGTGCGCCGCGAATGCGGGTATCGTCGGTGATTTTACCGTTTTCGTCCAGCGGCACGTTGAAGTCCACGCGAACAATTGCCTTTTTGCCGGCAAAGTTGAATTTTTCGATTGTTTGCATAAGATTTTTTGTATTAAAAGGTTTATAAATGACGTTTTTTTAGTGTATAATCTGCCCGATAGGCGTCAGCACGATGTTTGTGGCGTGCAACTCCTTCAGTTTTTCGACGATGTCCCAAAAACGTATTTCGTCCATCACGGTTTGCAGCATGCTGGTGTTGTCGTCGATGGGCAGCACGAGCGGCTGTTGCAGGCTGGGCAGCAGTTCGAGTATGTCGTCGCAGTAGTCGTTTTGTATGTGCATCGAAACCAATTTTTTCGATTGTGCGTCGTGTGTGGCGTCGAAACGGAACAGCAACTCATCAACAAAGGTTTTGCTCAACGGCGACAAGTGTTTGTTCGCCGCCAGCACAAGTTTGCTGTCTGCAACGTGGCTGAACAGGCGTAAACCGCTGTTTGTCAGCACTTCGTTGGGTGTGAGGCATGTGAAATACAGGTCGGCCAAGCCGGTTTGCACCAATGCCTGCCCCGATGTTGTGGCAAAAATTTTGGCGCGCAGGCCGTTATTTTTCAGATGTTTGGCCAGAATGTTCGGCAATGCTGTGGCTATGGTGCCGCCGTTCAGATTGTCGGGCATTTTTTTGTTGTCGAGTGCTGCCACGATGGCCAATTTGCGTGCGCCGAGGTTCAGTTCGCGCAAAATGTCGATGTCGGCTTGGGTTTCGTCAATCAGGTGTTGCCCCACGACTGCCAAATCGACCAATCCGCCGGCGGTGAGTGCCGGTATGTCGTTTTCGGGAACGAACAAAAATTCGGCGGGGAAGTTGGCCGATTGGTTGCGTGTGCCGGTGTGTGTGGACAGCAGGCGTATGCCCATGCGTTCGAGCAGGCACAGGCTCGCGGTTTTTTGGCTTTCGTCCGACGAAATGGCTATGCGTATCATCGTTTTTTTCGGTTTTAATGAGAGGGTTGTTTATTTGCTTGCAAAAATACGTTTTTTTTCAGAAACAAAAAAGGCCTATTTCGTAAAAAATAGACCTTATTTGCGTTGTAGAATAAAAATTATTCAGCAACAACTTCAGCCGGAGCTTCTTCAGCAGCAACTTCTTCAACTACAACAGAGTCGGCAGGAGCAGCAACTTCTTCAACTACAACTTCTTCAACTGCAGGAGCAGCTTCTTCTTCGGCAGCAGCTTCTTTAGCACCGCAAGATGCGAAAGCAACAGCAACAGCGGCAGCCATGAAAAGAACTAATTTTTTCATCTTTAAAGAGATTTAATTTGGTTAAACAAAAATTTTTGTAAAATTCAAGTGCAAAGGTAAACATTTATTTTATAATTGTAGCACTTTTATCCGATTATTTTTCAAATTTTATTTCATTGATAATCAACGACTTGTATTTTTTAACATTATAAATTGTTCAAAAAGTTATTTTCCGGCAGTCAATTCCGAGCGTTTTTGGCGCCCGTAACTGCGATATTCGTCGAACGGAATCTCGATGTCGGGCTCTTGCCAAGCGGCTGTGTGGGCGAGGCCGAATTGCAAAAATTTGATGGTGATGCCGCGCGCGAGCCATTGGGTTTCGTAGTAGGTTTTGATGGTGAGTACCGTGTCGTCGGCATGTGTGGCATACACGTTGTCGGTGCGGACAAATATCGGCAGATGGTTGACTTCGGCCACGGCGCAGGCGTAGGTGAACAGAAATTGGCTGTCGGTTTTGAGGTTGATGCGACCGTCGGGCGCGAGTATCTGTTCGTAGAGGTGCAGGAAGTCGGTGGAAACCAGCCGTTTACCCACTTTTTTCATTTGCGGGTCGGGGAATGTTATCCAAATTTCGGCCACTTCGCCCGGTGCGAAAAAGTGGTTGATGGCGTTGATGCCTGTGCGCACGAAGGCGACGTTGTGCAGGGTGCGTTCCTGCGCCTGTTTGGCGCCTGTCCACATGCGCGCGCCTTTGATGTCGATGCCGATGAAATTTTTGTCGGGAAAACGTTCGGCCAATCCGACAGTGTATTCGCCGCGACCGCACCCGAGTTCGAGCACAATGGGGTGCGTGTTGCCGAAAAAGCGTTCGTGCCATCGGCCTTTGAGGTCGAACGTGGCGCCGGCGGCCAATTCGTTGTACGACAGTTGGAAAACATGCGCGAATGTCTCCATTTCGGCGAATTTCTTCAGTTTGTTTTTGCTCATTGTGCTGATGTGTTGTTTGCGGTGCAAAAGTACGATTTTTTGCCCGAAATGGCAAATCGAACCGGCGTTGTGTGGCGGTTTGCCGCTCGCGGACGAAGAATTTCGTCGATTTTTTATCGAAAAACAATAAAAATATTTTGCTATTCAAAAAAAAAGTTGTTACTTTGCCGCCACAAAACAAAAATTGATTTTTATAATGAAAAAAGTAGTTTATGCAATGATGATTGTATCAGCAATGGTGGCTGCATCGTGCGGCCGCAAGGAGGCGCAGACCTCGGGTATCTACCTATCGAATTTGGACACGACGGCTGTGGCTCAAGACGATTTTTATCAGTACGCATGTGGCGGCTGGATGAAAAACAACCCGCTCACGGGCGAGTATTCGCGCTTTGGCAGTTTCGACAAATTGGCCGAAGACAACCGCGAACAACTGAAAGGTTTGATTACCGAACTGGCCGAAAAGCCGAATAAATCGGTCGGGTCGGTGGAACAGAAAATCGGCGACCTGTACAACTTGGCCATGGACAGCGCGCGCCTCAACGCCGAGGGCTATCAGCCGATTAACGGCTACATCGAGGCATTTGCCAAGGCCGAAAAAGAGGATTTGGCGCGCCTGTTGGGCGAAACACGCTACGGCATGTTTATGCTCTACGTCGATGCCGACGCCATGAACAGCGCGGTGAATCTGCTGCAAACCTATCAGTCGGGCTATGCGCTGGGCGAACGCGAGTATTACCTCGACAACGACGAACACACCCTTGAAATTCGTGCCAAATACGAGCAACACATCGCGCGGATGTTCGAGTTGTGCGGTTTTGCAGCCGAAGAGTCTGCCGCAGCCGCCAAAACCGTATTGCGCATGGAGACACGCCTTGCCACGGCGGCCTACGACAATGTGAAACTGCGCGACCCGCAAGCCAACTACAACAAAATGTCGATGGACGAGTTGAAGGCGCTGGTGCCGCAGTTCGATTGGGACGCCTATTTCGCTGCACGCCACATCAGCACCAACCAAATTTCGGTGTCGCAAAAAGAGCATTTGCAGGAAGTTGGCAAGATGATGGCCGAGGAGTCTATCGAAGACCTCCGCACCTATTTTATTTGGCAGGTCATCGACGATGCGGCAAGTTATCTGAGCGACGAAATCAGCGCTGCCAATTTCGATTTCTACGGCAAAACCTTGTCGGGCAAACAAGAGCAGTCGCCACGTTGGAAACGCGCCGTGGGTGTCGTAAACGGCACACTTGGCGAGGCCGTCGGACAGATGTATGTGGCCAAATATTTCCCGCCCGAAGCCAAAGAGCGCATGGTGAATTTGGTCAAAAACCTGCAAGCATCGCTTGGCGAACGCATCGACAACCTCGAATGGATGAGCGACGAAACGAAAGCCAAAGCGCGCGAAAAATTGGCAACATTCTATGTCAAAGTGGGTTATCCCGACAAGTGGCGCGACTACAGCGGCCTGACCATCGACCCGTCGCTGTCGTATTACGAGAATCTGAAACGTGCATCCGACTTTGAAGATGCCTACGAACTGAGTTTCATCGACCAACCGGTCGATCGCGACAAATGGTATATGACGCCGCAAACCGTCAATGCCTACTACAACCCGAGCACCAACGAAATCTGTTTTCCGGCAGGCATTCTGCAATATCCGTTCTTCGACATGCAGGCCGACGACGCCATGAACTACGGCGCCATCGGTGTGGTTATCGGCCACGAGATGACGCACGGATTCGACGACCAAGGATGCCAATTCGACAAAGACGGCAACCTGAATAATTGGTGGACGGCCGAGGACAAAGAGAAGTTTGATGCACGCACCAAGGTGATGGCCGACTATTTCGACGGCATCGAAGTGGCTCCGGGCGTACATGCCAACGGACGTTTCACGTTGGGCGAAAACATTGCCGACCACGGCGGTTTGCAAGTGTCGTTCAACGCCTTTAAGCACGCCATGGAGGAACATCCGCTCGACACCATCGACGGATTTTCGCCCGAGCAGCGTTTCTTCCTTGCCTATGCCACCGTGTGGGCGGGCAATATCCGCGACGAGGAGATTTTGGTGCGCACCAAAGGCGACCCGCACTCGCTCGGTCGTTGGCGCGTGAATGGCGCACTGCCGCACATCGGTGCTTGGTACGAGGCGTTCCACGTTACCGAGTCGTCGCCCATGTATGTAGCTCCCGAAAATCGCGTAAGTATTTGGTAAATAAACGTTTGCTATAAATATTCAGGGCTGATTCCTTGCGGGAGTCAGCCCTGAACGTTTTTGCCGGTGTGCGACTTGTTATCCTTTGTGGAAGGCGCTTATCAGTTGGTTCAATGCAGCGATAAACTCGTGCGGATTGCCGGTGCGGACTTCCGAATAGGTGAGCGGTTCGCTTTTGTCTTCGTGCTGATATTCCAACAAGTTTTTGCCGTATGGGCCCAAGAAAATTTCTTTGTTGGTACCATTCATCTCGATGAAGATGGAGTTGTTGCGCAGGGCAATGGAGTTGATGTTGCGGTAATAGACGGAATCCATATCGCACGGCTCCAATTCGTTGACAAACGTGTTCCAATAGTTGTAGTTGATAATCAGGCGATCGGCTTGCGGCACGGCTACCACATAGTACACGCGGTCGAGCACATAGTATGGGTCATCGGTCCAAACTCTTGCGTCATCGTTTTTGTCGTATTGCGTAAAATAGTTCAGGAAAAGGATTTTGCCCGGAACCTCTTTTTCGTTGTAGATGCCGCATGCTTTGAGGGTTTGTCCCACGGGGTCGCCCAAGGTGGTAATTTCTGTGTCGTGCGACAGGAAACACCGGCAGAAGTCCACCATGTCGAGTATCGTGGCGCGGTTGTGGTGCATGTCGAGCGCATATTTGTATTTCGCTTGGTTGGTGGCGTTCTCGGCACTGACCGCCTGACGTTGTTTCGACACGCGCGAGAAACGCACGATGGTTTTCGTCAGGAAAAGGATGAACGGCGACAGCAAAAACAGCAGTGTGATCAGCGCACGATAGTCGTGTGCGATGCCGTATTTTTTTATGACTATATCTTTGTCTTCGTCGGCGATGGAGAGTGCCCACTTGTTTTGGATGTTTGCTTCGCTGTCTTCGGTGCGGTATGCCACCATCCAACATTCGGCGTTGAAGGTGCTGTCCTTCTGTGCGTCGTAGATGCTGTCGATGCGCAGTTCTTCCATTTTCTCTTTGCGTTCTTTGCGCGACAGTTTCTGGTTGCCGTAGCGTTCTTGATAGCGCTGTTGTACAGTCCTTTCGGGGTGTACGCGCACCTCTTTGCACGAATAGCCCACACCGCCTTCGGTAAGGAGAAAGGCGAATGTAAACACAGCCATGATGATGAGTCGTTTCAGCATATTGCCGATGGGATAACTCGGTTTTTCGATTTTGTGCGGCGGCTGCGGCTCGTACATATAGTCGAAAAAGTTCTGACGCTCGATCGGGTCTTCCATGCGTTTCACGGCGGCGTGCCAATTTTCGGGCAGGTCGTTGTCGTGCTCGGTGGGAATGGAGCAGCGGAAACTTTCGAAATACGAATAGTCGTGTTCGCGCGTTCTGTTTTCCTGTTTTTCGCCTTTCAGTATTTGCAGATATTCTACGTTTTTCGGGTCCGAAATATTGATGTGCGTTTCTATTTCGCTCAACTCGTCGGGTTCGGGCATCAGGGTTTTGATTTTGTCGAACAGCTCGTCGGGTTGTTCGCCGCGCACCTGCAGGCCGTTGGCCACGAATGCACCTTGGCGCAAAACCATCAGCAGAATCAGGTATTTGCGTTTGCCTTGCAGATTGGTGGCGGTGTGCAGCCACTCTTCTATTTTGTTGGCTGTTTGGTGGTCGAGCGCTTTGGGCGATTTGCCTTCGAACAGCGACAGTGCGTAGTAGTAGTACATGTCGGGTTCGGTGGGCTGTTGGTCAACCGCCATTTTGAAGTTGCGCTGTGCCAACTCGTAGTTTTTCAGCCCCATGTAGAAGAGTCCCATGGCAAACAGGGCGTTTGTGTCCTTGGGATTTTCCTGTGCTTTTTGTTTGAATACGTCGATGTATTGCTGCGCCATCTCGTTGGTCATTTTCAACGGGTTGACGTCGGCCTGTACAAATTTGTTGACAGCGCCGCACGAGCATTGTGTTTGCCCCTCTTTCAGCGGACGCTGACATTTACTGCATCTTAAAACTTTCAGTATTGCCATAATGTGTTAATTTTTAGGGTTATGCTTGTTGCGATGCGTTGATGAGTTCTTGTGCGCGACGCATCAGTTTTTCGTAGTTGGCACTCAACTGTTTTGGCGGAATGGAGTTGGCTTCGCGGATGAGGCGGTTCCATTGCAGACGCGTGGCTTCGGTGGCGTGTTTGTCGGCCATCTCGGTCAGGTCGGCCACCAGGTTGCGTACGTCTTGCGTATTGTTTTCAAGGTCGCGTTGGCGCAGTTCGTGGTTCGAGTCGGTCTCGGCGACGAAGAAGGCCGGAATGCACCACAACAGGGTGATTATCAGCAGCAAGGCCGCATACCATCTGAAACCGATTTCGAGCCCACAGCCGGCTGTGAGAATGGAGTAGCCTACCATGATGACGATTCCGGCAAGGCAGTAATACAAGCCGAATGTGCCAAGTACGACGCCCAACCACGGCGAAACGCCGTCAATATCGTGGCGCATAAAAGCCAGCCAACCGAAAAAGACGGCTTCCAAAAAGATGGTGTAGCACATATTGAACCAAAAGAGCGCAGTGGTTTCTGCCGGTTTGAACAGCAGAAACAGAACGAGGGTTACTACCACTGTTGCAATGGGCAAAACGATGCCCGTCAGCATATTGATTTTTTTTGTTGCCATAAGTGTTGTGTTTGAGTGTGTTATTGTATTGGATTTTGCGACCCGACGGTAATTTTCTGTTGCCAGATAAAGTGAATGATCACTTCGGCTGTGGCGCCGTCTTTTTTGAATTGGTCGGCCAATTTTTTGGCTTTCAGATAACTGCTGCACGCCATCATATAGGGTGTGTTATCGACTATGAATTTGGCTGTCGCTAGTTCGATGAACTTGTTGGAGTCGTACACGTCTTTTACGATTTGCAGTTTGCTGGCGCCGGGGTCTTTCAGCAGCACATACGTCGATTTGAAAAACAGAAAATAGATGCCATAGGCAATTGCAATTAAAATAATGAATCCCATAATTTTTTGATTTTTAAGTTGTTATTGAAATTATACACGATTAAATGGTTGGTGGTGGTGGCGGCACTGCTCCGAACAATCCGCTGAGGTCGGGGCGGTTTTGTGCGGCGTCCCATTGCGGCATGCCGGCTGTCCACACGAGTGTGGCCGGTGTGAGTGTGCCTTGCTGCACCAATGTACGCAGTGTGTTCAGGTCGTACGGGCCTTGTTGTGCGCCGTTTATCAGCACATGGTAGGTGGTGGCTGCCGGTGGTGGTGGCGGTACGGCTGCGGCTTGCGGTTGCATGGGTTGTGCGTTCATCACGCCGGCCATTTGCCCCATTTGTGCGCCGAATGCGCCGCCCATGCCGAATCCCATGCCGATACCCATACCTGCGCCCATCATTTGGCCGGCCGAGCCTTCGTTTTGCGCTGCACTTTGCATCACGTCGAATTGGCGTTCCTGCTGGTAGTTGTAGCCTTCGCGTTGGCGTTTGCGTGCCAATGCGCTCGATTCGATGTCCATCTCGGCGGCCTTGGTCTTCATCGACATGATGCGCTGGTAGTTCTCGTCGTCCTCGTTCGGATGAATTTCCGCCACATCGAAATTGGTGATTTCGATGCCGTACTCTTCGAAATAGAGGTTCAACTCTTTTTTGACGAAAGCGGCTACGTCGAACAGATTGTTGTTGACGGCGGTGATGGAAGTGTGCTGTTGGCTGAAAAATTTGCTGATGAGCGGTGTAACGCGTTGTGAAACGGCGCTCGAAAATTCGGCGCTGAAGTCATCAACCAAAATTTCGTGTTGCGTGCCGGAATATTCGCGAATGAACGCGATGGCGTTGGTTATTCGGAACTCGTATTCGCCGTATGCGCCGACGTGGATAGGTGTGCCTTCGTCGCCGAGTGTGTAGTCGTTGATGAGCAGTCCCACGCCCCATTCGTTGTTGCGCTGGCGTGTGGTGCTGGTAACGAACAGTGTGGTTTTGAAAGCCGATTCGCCACCGGTGGCCAGATTCACAATGTTTTGCAGAAACGGTACATTGTTGGTCGAAAGTTCGTGTCGCCCCGGTTGAAACGTGTCGGAGTACATGCCTTCGCTGCAAAATACCATCACTTGTCCCTCTTGTACCGTTACTTTGGCTTTGGTCGAGAGATTGTCGTAGGGGTGCCGTTTCAGCAGACACCCTTTTTCAAGGTTGTGGAACACATTATCGATAATGCCCACGCGCTCTGCACCTTGTCCGTCGTAGGTAACGCCGTCGGTGCGTTGTTTGTTAAAAAGTCCCATGCTTGTAATGTATTGATAATTAGTTAATTATAATTTATTTTACAATCACTTTGTGCGTGTCGTTGCCTGTTTTTACGATGTAGATGCCTTGTGGCAAGCAACCGTTTTTAGCCGTAACATCCAGTCCGGTTACATTAAAAATGCGCATGTCGGTGTCGCCATAGATGGTGTGGTCTTCTACCCATGGTATTATATAATGGGTGTCCGGGTTTGTCAAACCGGTTGTGGTACCTTTAGGCACGACGGTTATGGTAAACGTTTTTTTGTTCGGGGTTTCGTAGCCGCTTTCTCCCGTACCAAATATGGATTGTACAGTTACAACGGCCTCGCCTTCGGCCAATGCTGTGATGTATCTGGAATTGATATCACTGATTATAATCGGGCAAAGTTCGCAAATTTTGGTGTAGCCCGGTATGCCGACAATAGCGTGGTATTCGTTTGGAATTTCGAATCCCAATGTTGCATTAGACGATACCGTTCCCACAATTTGTACCGAATCGCCTACTTCGATGGTTGCTGCATCACGTTCCAACACTATTTCGTTGTGATATACGAACGTGGTTTTGTATGTTTTGGAGTAAGGTAGATATTCCGCATTCCCTTCGTTCGATGCTGTTACAACCACTGTGCCTGCTTTTGTTCCGGTAAGTACATTACCATTGAGCGTACCGCAGTCGGCTCCGTCCGTAATGGTGTAAGTCAGTGGCAGACCGGCCGGACTATTGACGGGGCCTACAGTTACTTGGTCGCCTACATAGTGGTTGGTATAATCCGAGGTGCCTCCTCCTATGCCGCCACCGCCTTGCGATTTTTGTTTACCCGTGATGGTAACGGGAATAGTTATGTACACATTTTTTTGCCATTGGTTATCACATAATTTGATATAAGCGGTGGTTGTTCCGGCGGTCGTGATGGTGCCGCTTATGGTGATGGTTTCGGAACCGATTATCTTGGGTTCGCATAATAATGTTTTGTCGCCTGTTACGCCCGAATAAACTACATATATCGGTTTTTTGTCCGTATTCATAGTATTTTCGGCGAGTGAAGCGTAATTGATAGTAATGGTTTGGGAAAATGTTTCGCCAACGTAATCCGAAATTGTTATTTCTGTTTTGTCCGCTTCAAGTTTTTGTATTTGACGAATGCGTATATTCCAAACGCTTGCCGACACTCCTCCACTAAAACTGGTAGGCTGGGTTTGTGAACTTGTGCTGTGCATTCTGATGGCAGTTGCTTGCGGGTCAATATTAAAAGCCGTTTTGCTGCAACAGACATATTCCCATGTTTCATTGATTCGTTGGAACCAATGGTGATAAGCTTGGTTTGTTCCACTATATGAGTATCCGCCGATTGTTACATAATCGGCATAAAATGGTTTTGCATCAATCGTACTTCCCAGATAAATGGTTGGTTCGTTCAACGTGTATACACTTCCTTTCACGTATTCATATACATAAACATCGGTAAACAATGCCGCCATGGCGTAACCGGCAATAGTGATCGCCGCAAGCAACACAAAACATCTCTTTTTCATACTATTACAATGTTAATGGTTAATACTCTATTTCACAATCACTTTGTGCGTTTGGTTGCCGATTTTTACGATGTAAACGCCGTTGAGCGATCCGTTTTGGGCGGTTACATCAATGCCGAGCACGGTGTAGATGCGCATGTCGTCGGCACCGTAGATGCGCCCGTCGCGGCCGAAAACAATCGTTGTCGGCATGGTGGCGTTTTCGATGGCGGTCGAGGCTTCGCACACGGCGCTCAATGCCACATTTCTAATCTCCCAACACGACCCTTCGGCAGCCGTGGCAGCCACATATTTGAAGGCGAAGTGCATGTTTTTGGTCAAAAACTCTTTGGGAATATTGATGTTACCCGACTTGACAAACGTCCAATTCGTGCCTGTCGGATAGTTGGGAATGGTTACCTGTGTCCATGTGGCGGAGGCAGGTGCGCCTCCCTCGTAGTCGTTCGACAACCAAAGGGTTTGCATCGTGGTTTTGTTGGCGGCATTGCCTTTGTTTGCTGTGTGTTCGAATGTGAGCGTGGCTGCTTCGTGCTTGCTGAGATTAAAGGCAGGCGACACGAGCCAATCTTCGTTGTTGTCCGATGCCGTGCCGTCCATTCGGGCATACTGGTTGTTTGTATCGCAATACCAATCGTTCGTACCGCTCACATTTATCGAGGTAAAATCGCCTAACGACGAGGAGAATGTTTCGGAATAACTCATCGTTTCGCACTCGGTTGTCTCCTCTTCGCCGGATTCGGCATTGAGTTTCAAGCCGACAAGGTAAGGGTCGTGGTCGGAGTAGCGATAAGCGGAGTTGTATGCCGCATCGTCGCCACAACTTGTGCAGATGTGATACACAGCCGCGCCCGTTATCTGTGTCGCCATGGTGCTGTTGGCAAACACATGGTCGATGAGTTCGCCGCCACCGTAGCAATGCGAGAATGCCGCCGGATTGTAGATTAGGAGTTGCTCCTCGTAGCCGGCATCGACCAGAATTTGCAGCGGCTCTTCGCCTATTTCGCAGTTCAGGTCGCCCAAAATCAAAATGTCGGGGTCGGCAGTGATGCTTGAAAGCGTAGCCAGCAAATCTTTTGCGTTTTTTGCGCGTGTGGCATTGCCTTGGTCTTCGGTTGTATCTTTGGCCTTGAAGTGGTTCATGCTCAACGTGAAACGTCCGCCCGAGGTCAAATCCTCGAACATCTGATAACGCATCGTGTATTTGTAATATATTTGCGACGACGATGGTTTGTTGTTGCCGATGGGTTTCACTTTGTCTTTGCGGTAGATGAAGCCTGATTTTATGAATGTGTATCCATCTGAAATATAGTCGATTATGTAGTTGTATGGTTTGTCCTCGGTGCGCCCGTTGAGCGAGTCGGTAATCACCTGCAATGGCACTTCATTGGCTTCCAATTCGCACAAGGCGATGATGTCGGCGTTGGCAAAACGGAACACATCGACCATACGGCTTGTTTTGTCGGCAAGGCACGCTTCGTTGTCGCAGTCGCTGCGGTCGGTTTCGGTGTAGTGTATGAAGTAGTTGCGCACGTTTTGTGCCAGCACCACCAAGTCGGGTTCGCCAATGCTCGGCAGTGCAACGGGCAGTACAAGTCCTGTGCCCGATTCATTTGCGTTGCAAACGGACGTGAGCGAAAAATTTTTCACTTCCCAACCCGGAACATCGCTGTCGGTGTTGTCGTAGTAGAACGCAATGCGCACGTTCGCTTGTCCCAAAAACGCGTCGGGCACTGCAATCGTGTTATCCACCCACGACCATTTTGTGCCGCTCCCGGCAAAAGTCATCTCCAAATCGGTCCAAGTGGCGGTGTGAACATCGCCGGCAAAGTCGGAGGAGATTTTCAGTTTGCATCGTTCGCTCCACGAGCCACTGCCAAACGCACAGGCGTGCGTAAAGGCAATGGATGCCGATTTCATGTCGCTCAAATCGAATGCCGGCGACACCAACCAATCTTCGTTCGTGCCATTGTTGAATCCGTTGATAACGGCACAAGCGTACGTTGTGTTTATCGACCACGAGGCTGTTCCTCCGTTGTCGTAAGCGGTAAACTCGCCCAAGTCCGTGGCAAACGACTCGTTGTAGGCGAGATTTTGGCACGTTGGTGCCGCTTGTGAATTGATCGCAAAAGCGATTGCCAAAAGCAAAAATAGGTGTTTCTGTTTCATAGTTTTAGTATTGATTTGATTAAAATGATTAAAAAAGGCGTCAACTTTTTGCACTCTTTCCTGTGGGAAGGCTCTGGTATGCCTGTGATTGAGAAAAAAGAAAGCAAAAATGCTCAAGCCCCTTCTCGGAAACAAATTTTTGATTTGTTTGGAATACCGATGAGGTTTCGACTTCTCAATCACTTATCGAAAATTTACCAGATTTCCCAAGTTCAAAAGTCGAATTATCAAAAAAAATATCGGGGAACACTTTCCCATAATACGCTGCAAATGTACAGAAAATAACTGACAACCGCAAGCATTTTTCACACTTTTTTTGACAATTGACGCGGCATTTTGCTTTCGGTGTGCAAAGTTAGTTGTGCGCAGCGAATAATCATATAGACAAATCTTGATTTCGTCGGTATGATTATGCGGAAAATGTATTTTTTGTGAGGTCAGAATGGCAGCGGATAGCCGTTTGGGAATTTCTTTTTGATGCGGTAGCGTACGGTGTAAATCGATGCCGGCTCGACGTTGAATAGCGTGGCTATTTCGGTCGGTTTCAATCCGGCGATGAAACACAGCATATAGCGTTTGTCCACAAGGCTCAAAGATTTGTGGGCGTCGTTAATTAGTGCTTCGGTCAGTGCGAGGTCGATTTTTTGCAGTCGTGGTGCCAGCGTGGGGAAGTCGTTCGACAGGTTTTGCACGATGGTCATCAGGGTGGTGTGTTGGGCTTGTTGTGTCATATCGGCTTCAACGGCGGCTTCGTAGCGTGTTTGTTCGCGGTTGAGGTGGCGCAGTATTCCGACGAGTGTGCCGAGTATTATAATTAGGATTAGTCCTGCTATCAGCCACCGCATTTCGTTGATAGTGTGGTCTTTTTTCTCGATGTTGTATTGTGCTTCCACTTCGTGTAAGGCGCGATTTTTCTCTATCGAGAAACGTTCGCTGTTGTTGTCGGTGTAGAGTTTTTGGTAGTGCAAGGCTTTGTCGGGTTGACCGATTGTTTCGTACAATTCTACCATGAAGGCGTAAGCTTCGCCGCGTTCGGTCAGTATGGCGTTTGGGCTCATGGTTTCTACCGTATCGATGAGTGCGAGTACGGCGTTCATTTCGGCTTCGGCTTTGTCGTATTGTGCGTCGTACAGATAGAGCCATGCTTGTAGGTCGCGTATCGAGATGTCGCCTTGCAGTCGTTCCGAGCGCGTCAGGAAAGTTTGTGTGGTGTTGGCTTGGCGTGCTTTGTCCAGATAGCGGACGATGGAGTCGGTCGGGCGCGGGTCGTAGTACAGGTCGTACGATACGGCCACGTTGTAGTAGTTCCACACGGGATTCACTTTGCGTTGCTTCAGTTCGTCGTTTGTCATTTGTTCAAGGCAGACGATGGCGTGTTTGCCGTCGGTCATGGCTTGTTCGCGTGCAAGCGTGTCGCCGGTTTCTTCGAACAGACAGACGTTATACGTTTGCCGCACCGACAGATAGTCGTATTGCAGGGCGCTGTTTGCGGGCGCGTATTGTTGCAGTTCGCGCATTTTGTGCAGTGTCTGCTGCATGCCGATGGTGTCGCGCTGGTTCAGGTACAGCGTGGCGATGTTGTAGTAGCACAGCGACACGCGTTCCCAATTTTTTTGCTTGGCGTATTGTTCCGAGAGTTTCAAAAAGCGTTTATCTGCTTCGGCCGTGTTGCCGGCAGCGAGTATCGTTTCGGCCTCGTCGAGTTGTCGTTCCAACTGTTCCGCGTCGGGCGCACAAGCCGTCAGGCACACCATGAGTGCGCTCCACACCAAAATGTATGTCGTGCTGAAGTGGCGCATCGGTTATAGCGATAGGAGTCCTTCGGGCAGGTTCATGTATAGCGTTTTTTTGTCGTGGTCGATGTCGTCGATGAATGTTTCGTTTATGGGAATGAGGCGTTCGCCTACGGCAAACAGGGCGTTGGCGGTGCTGTCGTCCACGGCGCTGATGGTGCCTATCAGTCCCGCATGTTTATCGACGATGTCGAATCCAACGAAGTAGTCGATTGCCAAATGGTCGTTGTCGGCCACCAGCGTTTTTTTTACATAGATGGTTTTGCCGCACAAGGCGCGCGCCGCCTGCTCGTCGTCGATGTCGTCTATTTTGACAAGGGTTGTGGTGTCGTTTTTGTAGCGATACGATTCGATGAAGAACGGGACAAAAATGGCATCCATTTCGAACACGAAGTAGGTGCATTGGTCGAGGTCGAACTCCGTGTCGAATGTGCACGCCAATTCGCCATGCACGCCGTGTGTGCGTGTGGTTTTGCCTACGGCAGCGATGTCGGCTTCGGTAATCATTTTTGTTTGTTTTTAGCCGGTTCGGCGGGCAGTATAAACTCGCGTTTGCCTTTTTTCAGCGCATAGACGATGAGCGTGATGCCCAAAATGACGAACGGCACGCTGAGCCATTGCCCCATGTTAAACATCATGTCGGCCTCGAATGCCGATTGGTCGTTTTTCAGCAACTCGATTATCTGGCGCGAGAGGAATATGCCTGTAAATCCGATGCCGGTGAGCAGACCGCAGTATTTGCCGCCATCTTTTTTCCAATAGAGCCACAACAGCAGCACGGCCACTATCAGGTAGGCGCCCGCTTCGTAGAGTTGGGTGGGGTGGCAGGGCAGCCATTCCGACGACGGACAGCACAGTTGAGGTGCCGGACAAGCCACAAAGTCATCGACAGTGCCGCAGAATTGTTTGTCGCCGCGCAGGAATACAAATCCCCACGGCATGTTGGTCGGTGTGCCGTAAATTTCGCTATTCATCAGGTTGCCGAGGCGAATCATGCACGCCACGGGTGCGCAGCCTATGAACAGACGGTCGCCCAACCACCACATCGGTTGTTTGGTCATGTATTTCGACAGCAGCCAGCAGCACAATACGATGGCAATGGCGCCACCATGGCTGGCCAAACCGCCGTGCCATATTTTTGGTATTTCGGAGAGGTTTTGGCTGTAGTAATCCCAATCGTAGAAAAACACATGCCCGAGGCGCGACCCGACGATGACGGACACCACCATCCAGATGAAAACTTTATCAACCCACGAATCGGGCGCACCATCGTGTTTGAACGTCTGCCCGATAAGCGTGATGCCCAAAAAGAATCCGAGCGCATACAACAAGCCGTACCAACGTATCGACAACGCACCGATCGAAAAAATCACGGGGTCGGCATTCCAAATAATACTTAACAACATGATATTTGATAAATTTTTGCCGACAAAGTTACGCATTTTATTCCAAAAACGACCGTTTTGGCCGACTTTTTGCATGTATTTTTGTCGAAATACAGTGTCAATAGTACTTTTTTGTGTTCGTTTTGTAATATTCGCGTTGCACTTAGTTGCTGATTATCAGGGCGTTTTTGTACGGTTTGTTAAATTTGTGGGTTGAAAAGTGTGTCTTATTCAAAAAAAAGTCGTACCTTTGCGCCGATTTTCGGATCAACAAACAATAAACCAATTTATCAATTAAAATTTTTACATTATGTCTGAAGTAGAAGAAAAGGTAAAAGCGATAATTGTGGAGAAATTGGGCGTAAACGCATCGTTGGTAACGAACGAAGCCAGTTTCACAGCCGACCTTGGTGCCGATTCGCTTGATACGGTTGAGTTAATCATGGAGTTTGAAAAAGAGTTCAACATTCAAATTCCGGAAGAAACAGCTGAAAAAATCGCCACCGTTGGCGATGCAGTTGCTCAAATCGAAGCCGCAGTAGCTTAAAATTTCGCATTATCCCCTTTTTATGGAATTAAAACGAGTTGTAGTAACAGGCCTTGGCGCTGTTACACCGCTTGGTAATACTGTCCCCGATTTGTGGGACAGTGTTGTTAATGGCCGCAGCGGTGCAACCCCCATCACGCTCTTCGACGCGTCGAAACTTAAGGTGCAATTTGCTTGCGAAGTCAAAAATTTCGACCCGTTGCAGTTTATCGACCGCAAGGAGGCGCGTAAGATGGATCGGTTTGCACAAATGTCGATGGTGGCGGCCGACGAGGCCATTGCCGATGCCCATTTCGACCTGGAGCATACCGATTTGGATCGTGTGGGCGTGGTGTTTGGCGTCGGTACCGGCGGTCTGAAAAGTTTTGAAGAAGAAGTCATCGACTACGCAGCCATTCGCGATACCATCGGGCCGCGTTTCAATCCGTTCTTGATCCCGAAGTTTGTGCCCGACATGGCGCCGGGGCTCATCTCTATCAAATATGGATTCCGGGGACCGAATTTTGCCACTGCGGCGGCTTGCGCCTCGTCGAACCATGCCATAGCCGAAGCGTTCAACCAGATTCGTTTGCACAAGGCCGACATCATGGTGGTGGGCGGTGCCGAAGCGGCCGTAACGGCCTGTGGCATTGGCGGATTCTGCGCCATGCACGCCTTATCGACACGCAACGATACGCCCGAAACGGCATCGCGCCCATTCAGCAAAAGCCGCGATGGATTTGTGCTGGGCGAAGGCAGTTCGGTGTTGGTGCTCGAGGAGTACGAACATGCGGTGGCGCGCGGCGCGAAAATTTATGCCGAGTTGGCCGGATGCGGATTGAGCGCCGATGCCTATCACATGACGGCGCCCGACCCCGACGGTCGTGGTGCGGCGCTGGTGATGCGCAACGCGCTGGCCGATGCCGAAATGCAGGTCGAGGAGATCGATTACATCAATCTGCATGGCACTTCGACGCCGTTGGGCGATGTGGCCGAAATGCGTGCCGTGAAAGAGGTGTTTGGCGATTGGGCTTACAAGATGAATCTGAGCGCTACCAAGTCGATGACAGGCCATTTGTTGGGCGGCGCCGGCGCTTTGGAGGCGGTTATCAGCGTGTTGGCTTTGCAGCACGATATAGTGCCGCCAACAATCAATTTTGACGAAAATGACAAAGACCCCGATGTCGATTACGACCTGAATTTTACCTTCAACAAAGCACAGAAACGCCCATTGCGCGCCGTGCTGTCGAACACGTTTGGTTTCGGCGGTCATAATGCGGCAGCTATTTTCCGCAAAATTTAATCAGTTGCTGTCATAAATGTTAAAAAGACGTCCTTAAGGGCGTCTTTTTTTGTTTGTACGGGCGAAATGTTTTTTTTTCGCTTCCGCTGCTTGTTGCTACTTTTTCTAGGCGCTTTCCGAAGGCGCCTGCCGCACATTTGTACGGCTAAAAATAAAAGGTCGTTTTTATTGTGCTATCTCGGGAACGACCGCTGTTTCTTAATTCTTTATAAGTTCGACTAATTGCTTATTTAATTATAAATCAGTATCTTATAAAAAAACTAAAAGTTGTGTGTTTGATAAGCGCCCTGCAAAGGTACGTCTTTTATTTTGTATTTACAAACTTTTTCTAAAAAAAATGGTCAACGATTACGCCACTAACCGCATCATCGGGCAGCGTGTACGCCAACTGCGCACCAAAGCAGGCATCACACAGCACGAATTGGCGTTGCGTTGCGACATCGAGCCATCAAATATGTGCCGCATCGAAGCCGGCCGCACCAACCTGACGGTGAACACCATGCGGCGCATCTGCACGGCTTTGGCTGTGCCTTTTTGGCAACTGACCGAAGGAATTGTCTGAAAAAACGCGGTTGCAGGCGCTTTTTATGGCTTAACTAAATCGACCTTTTTGTGATAATATTGTCTTTGTGGCGCACGAAAATGAGGGTTTATATGTCAAACGCATTGCGGTTTGGGACAGGTTGTAAATCGGGCATGTATGCAAAAGGACCAATAAGGACTAAAAATTATGCAGTTTAACTAAATTTTTTTATATTACTTTGCAGTGCCAAAACAAGCGCTGATGTTTTACCACGGAGTTAGCCGAAAATCCTGAAAAGAGTAGGCGAAAAAAATAAAATTAAATTTCTTATGAAAAAGTTGTTGTTATTTTTTATGTGTGCGTCTATGTTGTACGCATGTGGCGGTAAGCCGGAGTCGCAACCAACCGAGGAGTCCAAAAACCTTGCTTCGTCGTCGGTGGTGCTCAAAGGGAAACATGCCAATTTGTTTAAGGTCGATGGCGACGACTGCAAAGTGAGCCTGGTGCAAGTGGGTGGCGATTGGCAGGTGCGTGTCAAACTGACGATTGCCAACAATAAATCGTACCATCAGTTGTCGAACAAGACCAAGTATCAACCCGAAGTCGCCCATGTTCGCGGACAACTGCTCAATGCCGGCGATGTGGAATTGGCTTCGTTGGAGGTGTCGGCCGAAGAATGGAACATGTTGTTGGCTGAAGATGTGGACGGACAGATGGAGATAACGCTGAAGACCTACGCCTACCAACACTATACGTATGAGCAGGCCAAAGCGATGTACGATAAAGTGGCCGGCGTTGAACTGACCAATATCGAATTGGAGAAAGCCAAATCGGGTTCCGACGAGTCGCTTTTTGATGACGAAACCCAAAAAGCCATCAAAGACGTGCAGCAAATATTGGAGGTCGAAGGGCAGATGCTGGACGCCTTGCATCAGTTGATGTAACATACAACACTGTTTTTTAAAAAAGTTTGAACACTAATTTTTATTTACTAATTTAATTCTATTATTTTATGAAATTTACAAAGTTTTTTATGGGAGCCATGCTGGCTGTAGCGTTGGTTTCCTGCTCGGGAAAAGGGTCCCTGATTCGGGATTATGAGAAAGCGTGCAACAATGGCGATGCTGTCAAAGCGGCGCAGATTGTAAGCAAATTGGAGTCTGAATATAACGAATCGGACTTTACGGAAGAGGAGTTGGAACGTATTGCCGTGGCAACATTGGTTTTGGAGCAGAATGCCATCAAGTCGATGGGCAACATGCTCGACAATGCCAACGATATGATGAAAATGTTCGAAAATTAACCGTTAGTTACTAATCTTTTTTAATTTTTTACTATTATGTTATCAATTTTATGGTGGGTTCTTATTGCCCTATTGCTCTGTTTTGGTTTTCTGGGATGTTTTGTTAATAAAGTTCCCGGTCCGATTGCTGTGGTGTTGGCTACTCTTTTAGCCAAATGGTGCCTCGATATGCCTTTCGAGTGGTATGTTGTGGCCATTGCTGCGGCGTTGGCTGCTGCCAGCATGTTTGCTTCGAAAGTGCTTGTTCGGTTGGTCAAAAAACTCCATGAGTACAGCAAACGCGCTACTTGGGGTACAACCATCGGTTCGATCATCGGTTTGCTTCTGTTGATAGGTGTGAGCGGTGTCGATTCGGCTGCCCTTGTGCTTTTGATTGCAATAGTAGCATTGCTTGTATTGCCGTTTGTGTTCGCGTTTTTGCTCGAGTTGACCAATAAAAACGGAGCCGTATGCGCCCTCAAAAGTGCTGCTTCGGCCACTGCGGCCTATTTTGCCGACACGTGCTTGAAACTTGCCGTGTTTATCTATGCTATTTATGCTATTTTTCTATTTTGATTTTTACAACGGAGTCAGCCGAAAATCCTGAAAAGAGTAGGCACATAAAAACAACTAAATATTAACAGTATGAAAACATTAAAAATCGCTCTGCTGACCATCAGCGTGAGTGTGTTGTGCGCCTCGTGCGGCACAAACCAATTAGAGTCGGCTGCCAACAAAATGGAAAAAGCAGTCGAAAAAGGCGACAAAGCGGCCGTGGTAGCCGCCATGAAGTCGTTCGAGTTGGCGCAGGCCAAAAATGCCGTTGTCAATTTCGCTTCGACGGACAAATTTCTCACCGATGACAACAAGCGTGAGATTATTGAGTTTGTTTCCGGCGAAATGACAAAAAAATACGGTTCTCTTGTGGACGACTATGAATCGTGCGTGGACGACTATGTCGAGTTGTTGGCCGAAATCAACACGGGCAAAACGGATAAGATTGCCCAAGTGAAAGAGGTGTTGGAGAAGATGGACAAAGTGGCTGCGGCCAAGGCTTCGGTGCAGGAGTATTTCAACGAAGAGTTGAACCTGCGCATTGAAAAAGCGGACGCTTTGATGAAGTATGCCGAAAACGATGTGTTTAAGGCGGCTGTTTATCAAATCGAGCAAGTCATGAAACAGGAGAACAAAAAGGCCGAAAGTGCTTCCACGTCGTTCGACGACGACTATGACGACTCTGATTTAGTAGCGCCTGCGTATGACGAAACAGAATGGTAAACCCCAACAGAGATTCAAATAAAACTAATGTCAAATCTATAAAAATTACATAACAATGAAACGAGTTTATTTATATTCAATCGTGTTTGTCTCCGGATTGCTGTTGGCATCGTGTGGAACAGACATGAAGTCGCAAGCCGACAATCTGAAAGATGCTCTTGAAAAAGGCGATAGACAAGAAGTTGTGTCTATTATGAAAAATGTGACGCTGTTGGAGGTCGAGAATGAAATGGCGGCCAACAGATACGTCAAAGCGAAAAATGCTGCTTTGGAGGATAAACTGATTACAAGCGCCGAAGAAAAAGAGGTGTACGAGTATGTTAAAGCCGAAATGAGCAAAGAATACGAATCCGCGGTTGTCGAGGTGGAAAAAATGGTGGAGCAATACCAAGCAACCATCGAAGAGGTGAAAAAAGGCAGTGTTTCAGCCATCAAAAAACGCCAAAAGCAGCAAGTGGAATTGTCTGAAAAAACGCTTCCTTTACTTGTATTGGCGGAATCCGGCTATTTGCAAGAGCCGCAGGCGAACCGTTTGAAGATTGCGGGAGAAAAATTGGATAATGCCGATAAGAGTGTTCGGAAAAAAGCCAATGAGGAGGTGCAGGCACTCAAAAAAGCCAAAAAATAATACACTTACAGCGACGTTTCAGCCGGCCTTCGATAGTTGCCATTGCATTGTATCAGGCTTGTGGTAAAGAAGAAAAAATAGAAACCATGCAAGCGCGACCGCGGGGTTGCCGACGGCGCTGTAAAAACGGAATAGCACTCGACTGTCTTGGCCGAGTGCTATTTTTGTATGGTTTTTGTAGCCTTATTTGTAGATGTCGTTCAGCAGGGCGGCCAGGTGCAGCCCTCCAAGCATAAGGCTGCTTTCCCACATATTTTTGAATTTGAATATGTAGTTGTATGGGCGTGCCGCAAGGTCGGATGTGGCATAAATCTCTTCGCCGTTTTGCACGGTTTGCCACGCCCAATCGATGACTTGTGCAGGCTCGAATTTGGCGTATCGGGCGTGCTGCGTACGCATGATGTGTGCGGCGTATTCGGTGTAACTGAGTTTTTGCCCGTCGATAAGGATGTCGTCCCAAAGCGCATGCAGGTTGGTGTCGCGGCCGAACCATTTGAGTTTGATTTTGTTGCCGCCGCGGTCGTCGGGGCGTCCCATGTGCATGGGGCAATGTATGTCGCCCACGATGTGGATGAGGAATCGCAGTGCTACCGTGTCGTTGGGATTTTGGCGCAGGCGGTTGGCCAGGTCGTAGATGCGATAGACGGCTTCGCCGCGGTCTTGGCGCATGGCAAGGCTGTCGAACGTGGCGCGATCGAGGCCGGCCTCGAAGTTGTTGTAGTGCCACGACGAGCAGGCTCGGTAGGCGGTGTCGCTTTTGACGAAATCGCCCCAATTGGCTTCCATCGCGATGGTCGATCCGCCTAACACGGCGATAATCTGTTTCTGCGCTTTTTTGGTCAGATGTTGTTGTGCTATTTCGCCGATGATGCGGTGGCCTTCCAAGCCCCACGCGAACATCAGTGTTGGCACAAGGAGTTGTGCGATGATTAGGGTAAAACGTTGTCTTTGCATGGTATCTAGGTGTTTTTTTGATTAGAAACAGATGGTGCGGCTGCCATCGGCACCGACGGTAATGGTTACTTGCAGCGTGTCGTCGGGCAACAGCGGCTCTATCTGTTCCGGCCATTCCATCAGGCAGAGGCTGTTGCTTGCAAAGTATTCTTCGATGCCGAAATCGAGTGCCTCCTGTGGCGATTTCAGGCGGTAGAAGTCGAAGTGGTAGATGTGGCGGCCGTCGGCGGTGGCGTAGTCGTTTACGATGGAAAATGTGGGCGAATTGACGGTGTCGATTACGCCGAGTTCGTCGCATACGGCTTTGATGAATGTGGTTTTGCCGGCGCCCATCTCGCCGTCGAAGGCAATGTGTGTACTCTCGCCGATGGTTTCGACAAATTGGCGCGCTACGTCGCGAATATTCCCCAAACTATTGATTTTCAATTCCATGCGTTGTTTTTTTATGCAAATTGTTCTACGTCGGCGGCTGTGATTTCTTTGCCCGAAAGGATGATGAGGCGTTCTACCACGTTGCGCAGTTCGCGTATGTTGCCGAGCCATGTGTGTTGTTGCAGCAGTTTGATGGCGTCGCGGTGGAACGATTTGACTGCGATGCCTTGCTCTTCGCAGATTTGCGTGGCAAAGTGTTCTACCAGCAGCGGAATGTCGTCGGGGCGTTCGGCGAGCGACGGCACATGTATCGGTATGACGTTCAGGCGGTGGAAGAGGTCTTCGCGGAAGTTGCCGGCGTCAATCTCTTTGCGCAGGTTTTTGTTGGTGGCGGCTATGACGCGCACGTTTATCTTTACAAGTTTGTCACTGCCCACGGGCGAGATGACGTTTTCTTGCAGGCAGCGCAGCACTTTGGCTTGTGCCGATAGGCTCATGTCGCCGATTTCGTCGAGGAAAATGGTGCCGTTGTCGGCCTGTTCGAATTTGCCGGTGCGTGTTTTGATGGCCGAGGTGAATGCGCCTTTTTCGTGGCCGAACAGTTCGCTTTCGATGAGTTCGGAGGGTATGGCGGCGCAGTTCACTTCGATGAATGGCGCGTTGGCGCGGTTGCTCTGTTCGTATATTTGGCGCGCCACCACCTCTTTGCCGGTGCCGTTGTCGCCGGTGATGAGTACGCGCGCATCGGTGGGAGCGACTTTGGCTATCAGGTCGCGCAGGCGGCACACCGATTCCGATTCGCCCACCATGGCATATTTTTTATTGACTTTCTTTTTCAGCAGTTTGGTTTGTGTTACGAGGTTGGTTTTGTCGAGGGCGTTGCGCACAGCCACCAACAAGCGATTCAGGTCGATGGGCTTTTCGATGAAGTCGTAGGCGCCTTTTTTGATGCACTCGACGGCGGTTTCGATGTTGCCGTGCCCCGAAATCATGATGATGGGTGTGTCGATGCCGTCGGCACGCATCTTGTCGAGTACTTCGATACCGTCCATCTGCGGCATTTTGATATCGAGAAAGATGACATCGTAAGTGGTCGTTTTCACTTTTTCGAGCGCTATCAGCCCGTCTTCGGCGAGGTCGATTTCGTATTTTTCGAACTCCAAAATGTCTTTCAGCGTGTTTCGGATGCTGCGTTCGTCATCTACAACAAGTATTTTCATGGTGCTTATGGTTTTAGTTTTTCTTTTTGTTGTTTTTGGTCAATTCTTTGGGCTTTTGTTGTGTCGGCGGCAAGGCGCGGTAGTCCCACGTCTCTTCTATGTCCCAAAAGGCGCGCATGGTGATTTTGTACTGAAAGTAGAACATCTCTTCGGGTTGCCGTTTCTCGTCGTACAGACCCGGATCCCAGCGGCCGTTGCCGTTTGTGTCGATAAACAACCGTAAGAAATAGTCGCCGGGGTTCAGGTATTTGAATACGGTTTCGTCGTCGGCCGGTGCGGTGCGCACCACTTTTTCATCTTTGTCGAGCAATTCCACTATTTCGTTGCCTTGCCGGTTTTTCAGTATCAGGTAGAAGGTGGCGTAACTCTCCAACGATTTGATACTCAACGCTATTTCCTGTTTGTTGGTGTGCAACCCGTTGATGCCCGTAAAGGCTGCCGAGTCGATGGTGATGCGATATTTTTTTTCGGGTTCCCACGCGTAGTCGATGCGGTAGTTTTGCCCGATGGTGTCGGCCTCGACAAAGGTGGCCGGCACGGGTTGCCACAAGGTGTCGATTTGTTGCTCTACGACAATCTGTTTGTCGGTGTCGCGCGTGGTCGGCACGTCAAACGATAGGGTTACGGGATTGTACAGGTCGAAGGTGCTCGATGCGTTGGTTTGCAGTTTCAAAAATTCGGTTTTCGGCTTGCGCTTGTCGTCGTTGTTCTTTTTGTTGTTCGATTTTTTTGCGCGATAGACGGTTTGCAGCGTGTCGGTTTGCCACGCAAGTTGGTCGAGCGAGTCGGTTTTTTGGTAGGTCAGCGTGTACGACAGTGTGTCCTGTTGCCACAGCAGCGTGTCGGCCAACCAATATACGAGTGTGTCGCGCGTGGCGTTGGCGTGTTGCAGGCAGGTGCTGTCGATGGCAAAGTTCAATGGTTCGATGTGTGGCATCGAGTCGTTCGGAGCGTTGAAGTACAGCACCATTTTGTAAGGCTCGGGGCGTTCGGCTTTGATGAAACCGGCGCGTTTGAAATCTTCGGTGAAACTGCGCAGCACGATGCCAGCCGTATATTTCGGGTGCGTCTGCGTAACGATGGTGTCTGTCGTGGTCGAGTCGCGCTGTATGGTGTCGATTTCTGCCGTCATTTCCATGGTCGGCACGATGACGGTGTCCAAAAATGCCATGCTTTCGCCTTTGTCGTAGCGGTAGTTGCCGTTCATGTCGCCGAGCGCATACACTTTGTACGAGCCTTCGGCAATGCCTTTTATCCAGAATTTGCCCGCGTCGTCGGTTTTGGTGATGTAGTCGAACGGCTGTGTGGTGAAAGCCGAGTCGGTCAAATCGCTGTGCAGACCCACGACGATGCCGCCGGTCGGGTTCAGCGTGTGGGCGTCTATGACGGTGCCGCCCACCATCAGCGAGTCGAGGGTGTCGCCGGTGGAAAAGGTGAAGTAGTAGTCTTTCAGCGGATTTTTCTCGTTGTTATCGACGATGGCGTCGGCAAAGTCGATGATGTAGGTGCGGTTTGGTTTAAGCGTGTCGAGCAGTTCCACGGCTACTTTTTTGCCGTAGGCTTTCACAATGGCCGATTTGGCTTGTGGCGGCGACACCACCACCTTTTCGTAGGCTTTTTCGAGCAGCACTATTTCGTTGAAGTTGATTTCGATGGTCTGTTTGTTGTAATTGCGGGCGCCGTTGGCGGGCTTGCTGCTCACGGCCACGGGCGGTGCCACGTCTTTCGGGCCGCCTTGCGGACCACTGCCGCGATTGGCGCACGACAAAGCCAATGCTCCACCTAAAGCATAGATAATCAGCGCTTTGATTCCACCGAAATATGTTGTGATACGTTTCATTCAAATGCTCAAATTTGGGTTAGCAGCGTCAGGGCGTGGTTCTCTTTGCGGGTCATTTCGGCGCGGGCTTCGGGTGTTTTGTCGGCTTGACCACATAGGTGCAAAATGCCGTGAATGAGAATGCGGTGCAGTTCGTTGTCGAAGGTGGTGCCAAACTCGGCGGCGTTGCTGCGCACCGTGTCGAGGCTGATGAAAATGTCGCCGTGCAACGTGTCGCCCTCGCAGTAGTCGAAAGTGATGATGTCGGTGTAGTAGTCGTGTTGAAGGTATTGCCGATTGACTTCGAGTATTTTGGCATCGTCGCAAAAAATATAGGCCACTTCGCCCACTTTTTTGCCGTAATGGGCGGCCACGGCACGAATCCACGCATTGGTGGCGCGACGCGGCAGTGCGGGCATTTTCACATTTTCGGTGTTGTACGAAATCATAGTGTTTGGTTAATGAAAAAACAAATATCCGATGAGCAAGGCAGCCACAATGCCGGCAAAGTCGGCTATCAGACCGCACACAAGGGCGTTGCGCGTTTTGGTGATGCCCACCGAGCCGAAGTAGAGTGCCAAAATGTAGAATGTGGTGTCGGTGGAGCCTTGCACGATGCACGACAAGCGTCCGGCAAACGAATCGGCGCCGTAGGTATTCATCGCATCGAGCATCATGCCGCGTGCGCCGCTGCCGCTCAAAGGTTTCATCAGGGCGGTGGGCAGCGCGTTCACAAAGTCGGTGTCGCACCCGATGGAGGCAAACGCTTTCTCGACACCGAGCAACAGCCAATCCATGGCACCCGATGCACGAAACATGCCGATGGCCACCAATATGGCTATCAGGTAGGGAATGATGCCGACGGCCACTTTGAACCCCTCTTTGGCACCTTCGACAAAGGCGTCGTACACGTTGATTTTTTTCACCATGCCGGCTATCACAAAACTGCACACAATGCCCAGCAGCACCACATTGGTTACGATGGCCGAGTAGCGCGTTACGCTCTCCTGACTCATCTGCGAAAACAACACTATCATGCCCACAATCAACGCCGTGAGGCCGCCCAGCGTCAGCACGATGTTACGCTGAAACAGATTGATTTTCTGCGCAATGGCCACTGCTATCAGTCCCACCAGCGACGAGAAAAACGTGGCCATCAGTATCGGCAGAAACACATCGCTCGGGTTGGCGGCACCGAATTGCGCGCGATAGGTCATTATGGTTATCGGTATCAGTGTCAGTCCCGACGTGTTGAGCACTAAAAACATGATTTCGGCGTTCGAGGCGGTATCTTTTTTCGGGTTCAACTCCTGCAACTCCTTCATCGCTTTCAGACCGAGCGGTGTGGCGGCGTTGTCGAGGCCGAGCATATTGGCCGACAGATTCATAAACATGGTGCCCATGGCGGGGTGGTTGCGCGGTACTTCGGGAAAAATTTTGCAGAAAAACGGCGCTGTCAGGCGCGATAGGAAACCGACGGCACCGCCGCGTTCGCCTATTTTCATGATGCCGAGCCACAACGCCAGCACGCCCGTCAAGCCGATGGAGATTTCGAAACCCGTTTTGGCCGACGCAAACATCGAATCCATCACCGCATTCAGCGCAGAGCCGTCACCCGATACGCATAGTTGCAGTAACGCCACTGCCACCGCTATCAGCAAAAAACCTATCCAAATGTAATTCAGTACCATATAGTACAAAGTGTAATTAACTGACAAAGTTACGGTTTTTTCCCGTTTGTTGCAAATACAATGGTCTATTTTTATATATTTTGATTTATTTTTGCCGATTTTTTGCAAAAAAATGAAAGTTGACCTGCAAAATACGAGTTTTCTCGTATTGTATATTTCAAAAACTTTGTTTACCTTTGTCGCCGAATAATAATGCTATTGCCCTCTCCTGAACCGCTCAGGGGGGGGCAAATAGTTGATTATCAGTTAATTACAAATAGACGACAACATTAACAAAAAATACGGAACAAAGAACATAGAATATAGAACCAAGATTATAGATTTTTACCCCTAAATCCCCTAAAGGGGACTTGAAGCCCTCCTTCAGCCTGCCTGCCGGTAGGCAGGGAGGGTTGGGAGGTAGAAAATAAAAAAACTATTAAACTTTTGAAACTTTGAAACGATAATTCAACCCTACCCGGCTGCGCCGTACTCCCTTGCAAAGGGGAGACCACGCACCAAGTAGTTTCGGTGAGAAAATAAAAAAGATGTCCCCTTCCCAAGGGGACGAGAAAAACGAAGTTTTTCGGGCGGGGTTCCAAACAACGAAAACAACATTTTAATACTAACTAAAAAAATTACAATTATGAAAAAAGTTACGTTTTTGATTGCCGCTTTGATATGCGGCGCATGGTGCGCTATGGCGCAAAACACCTCCAATGGCCACGAATACGTTGACCTTGGTTTGCCGAGTGGTGTGCGGTGGGCTACCTGCAACGTAGGCGCTACCAACCCCGAAGGCTACGGCAACTACTATGCTTGGGGCGAAACCGAAACAAAAGAAAATTACACTTGGGCAACCTACAAATATGGTACAAGCAGCAGTCTTACGAAATACAATACCACCGACGGCAAAACTGAACTCGAACTTGAAGACGATGCTGCCCGTGCCAACTGGGGCGGCCAATGGCGTACGCCAACTAAAGAAGAATGGCAAGAACTGATAGACAACTGCACTTGGACATGGACCGAAAACTACAACGAAACGGGCATTAAAGGCTACGAAGTGAAAGGCACCAACGAAAACTCCATATTTCTCCCTATGGCGGGTACGATGGACGAAAGCACCTTGTACAGTGACAATATATACGGCAACTATTGGTCAAGTTCGTGTAGAGCGGACTATATTGCGTGGGACGCATGTTTTGGATCGACCAATAAAGGATTGAGCAACAGTGACAGCCGTTACTTTGGTCAATCCGTCCGCGGTGTGGTTGACGCTCCCGTATCGCCGACAGCGGTTGACCTTGGTTTAAGTGTCAAATGGGCGGATATTAACGTAGGCGCCTATGCACCCGAAGAGTACGGCGACTACTTCGCTTGGGGCGAAACCACGGCTAAAAGCACATACAATTGGAGTACCTATACATTGTGCGACGGAGATAAGACTACTTTGACCAAGTATTGCTACGACTCTGCGTATGGCAAAGACGGCTTTACCGACAGCAAAACCGTGCTCGACCCCGAAGACGATGCCGCCGCTGTAAACTGGGGCGGACAATGGCGTATGCCAACCGATGCCGAATGGCAAGAACTGATGGGAAAATGCACTTGGACATGGACAACCCGTAACGGCATTAACGGTTACGAAGTGAAAGCCACCAACGAAAACTCCATCTTCCTCCCTGCGACAGGCTATTGCGATGTCGACGTCTTGAAAGACTTGGGCGAATACGGCTCCTATTGGTCGAGTTCGCTCTACATGAGCGACCCGAGCTACCCGAACGACGCGTGGATGGCGGGCCTCTTTCCGGAAGACCGGGCTTGCTACATCGATGGGCGTTACTCCGCTTTCTCCGTCCGCGGTGTGATGAAAGAGGGCGGTAGCATTACGGCATTGCAGCCTGCCACGGCCGCGGTAAATGTTTACACCACAGCCGGCCGCATCGTGTGCGAGGGCGAGTTTCGCATCTACGACCTGCTCGGTCGCGACGTAACGCGCCTAAATGGCTCGTTGTGTGGTGTTTACGTTGTCAAAACCGCCGACACCGCCGTTAAGGTAGTTGTCAGATAACATTGTAGGGACGTATTGAACTTGCCTACCGCAGGCAGGTCTGCATAGAACATAGAATATAGAACCAAGAACATAGACTGTAGGGACGTGGCGCGCAAGCCCCTACTCTATGTTCTAAAATCTATGCTCTATATTCCGGACGCACGCAGTGCGTCCCTACTCCCCCTTTAGGGGGTGAAGTGCCCCCAAAAAGTTAGACGGGTTAAAGTTTATTGTTATTGTTTTCATA
>JBJECE010000010.1:0-16342 GCA_051870755.1 Paludibacteraceae bacterium
ATGAACTCGCATCTTTTACAAAAGTTTTTTGTCTAACTTTTGGGGTGCACTTCAGAACTCAAAGAAAGCAAAGCACCACGCTCTTTTTATGCGCCCACATCAATCCTTTTTTCTTTCCGGTGCTGCGGAACAATGCCGAAAATCCGACAAAAACAGAGTAGGCAAAACATTTAGTCTTTACAAAAAACTATGAAGAAGATAGAAAAAGAGTATTTGTTGTCGCTCCAATACGAGCTCAGTCGCTACACAGACAGACCCGATTTAGTGGAACTTACAGCCGAGAATGTGGCGCGTGTGGAATTTATGATTCGTAATAATTCCAGATATGCAGGAAAGAACAATCAGTCTGCAACATATTGGCTCGAAGAGTTTGCTAAAGCACTTAAGGGACAACCTACACAAGAGAGTTATGAGAAAATTGTGTTCGAAGTTGTTTCGGGCATAGATAGAACCAACACAACGCATATAAATGCCGATGGTGTAGGACGGGAAGAATTGACGAATCGGATAATTAGCATTGATAAGGAGAAACTATATCAATATCTTAGAAATCCCACGAAAGACGATTATGAGTTGATAAAGATTCTTTCGAAAAAAACAACTCCTGAGAATCCTAAGCATGCCCGCAGCAATTACTCATTCGCCACTAAATTTTGTCATTATACAGCGTTCACACTCTTTAAGGGCGAAACGGAACAAGACAATTTCTCAATTTATGATAGCATCGTAGCCCGAAATATAGGCAAATATGCTAATTATTATGGCATTAAAATGCCTAATGATATTGGTCGTAACTACAACTCATTTATTACTTTGGTTGATGCTATCATAAAAGCATCAGGAGATAAAATCAGCCGAAATGGTTTCGACCATTTATTGTGGTATATAAATAAGATACGTTAACACATTTAACTACAATCGCCTTATGTTAATTAAAAAAACTCAACATTGTGCCTTATGCCATACCGATTTTGAAGGCATAGTCCAATTCAATGTGTATTGTTGCGAATCGTGTGGAACGCAACATGTTATTTGTCCTACATGTATGAGCACCGCCCCAACATGTCCTTCATGCAATGGACATTTATTGACGAATGATGATTATATTGAGAAGTATGGCATAACCGACATTTATGGTAACCACATCAAAGTCAAGGGCAGAGTATTGCATTAGTCTGTAAACTAAGTAATTAACAGATTAAACCGAAAACCTAAAGAATAATCAATTAAGATTTTATAACAATTAACCAATTTATTTACACACTAAAAAATTAAAAAAAACTATGAAAAAGAAAAATTTTTTATTTGCCGCACTGACTGTGGCGGCGCTGAGTGCAGGGCTCGTGTCGTGCGACGATGCACAAAATCTGAAAGACCAACAGAAGTTTAATGTAACGGTGGTATCGCTGGACGATGCGATGGGTACGGTAACCGGTTCCGGAACGTATCCCGCCGGGTCGGAAATTGTGATTACAGCCACGGCCAACGAAGGGTATAGTTTCCAAAAATGGCACGACGGCAACACCGACAACCCGCGCACCATTGCCGTAACGGCCGATGCTACCTACACAGCCATTTTTGCTGCGAGCTACGACCCCGGACAGTACTTTTATGTAACGGTGGTAGCGAACAACGAGGTGCTGGGCACGGTGAAAGGCGAAGGTAACTATCCCGCCGGTGCCAAAATTAACATTATGGCCACACCGAATACGGGATCTTATTTCCAACAGTGGGACGATGGCAGCACCGACACCGTGCGCACCATTACCGTAACGGCCGATGCCACTTATACGGCCATATTTGCCGCCAATCCGAACGGCAACGAAAGCGGCCACGAGTGGGTTGACCTTGGTTTGAGCGTAAAATGGGCAACCTGCAACGTAGGTGCCACTACGCCCGAAGCCGACGGCAACTACTACGCTTGGGGTGAAATCGAAACCAAAGAAACGTACGATTGGGGTACCTACAAATGGGCAACTGCTTTCTACGATTCATACCAGAGTAAATGGCGTTTAAGCACTCTTACCAAATACAACACAAATAGCAGTTACGGCACCGTAGATAACAAAACCGTACTTGAACTCGTCGACGATGCTGCTCGTGCCAACTGGGGCGGCGCTTGGCGTATGCCTACCGATGCCGAATGGACGGAATTGCGCGAAAACTGCACATGGACGTGGACAACCCGCAATGGTGTAAACGGCTGCGAAGTAACGAGTAAAATCAACGGTAACGCCATCTTTCTCCCAGCGGCGAGCGCTAGATTCGACGATAACTATAGCCTCGCGGGCAACTACGGCGGCTATTGGTCGAGTTCGCTCTACACGGACTACCCGAGCAACGCGTGGAACGTGGACTTCTACTCGGACTACGTGGGCAGGGGCGTCGGCAGCCGCTTCTACGGTCTTTCCGTCCGCCCTGTTCTTTAAGGGGAATTTTACCTCGTTTTCGTCGGCAGGGAGGGCACATGCCGCGGGCAGCCGCGGCGGTGCTGCGGGGCGTGCCGTGTGCCGCCCCTGCGCTACCGCCTTTTAGCGGCTGCCTGCGGCCGGCAAAAAATTGTAGGGACGTGGCGCGCCGCGTCCCTACATTATTGAGATTTTTTTGAAAATCGGACGCACCTACCTACGGTAGGCAGGTGCAGTGCGTCCCTACAATTAGGAATTAGGAATGCGGAGTGAGGAGTTTTTCTTGCTCCGCAACCTCCCAAACCCTCCTGAAGGAGGGCTTTTTTTTGTCTGCTTTAGGGGTAGTAGAGATTTTAGATTTTTAACCTTAAACTCTTAAACCCTTAAACTTTGCAACTTTTTGCACTTTTCCGTTTTGCACTTTGCGCTATTTTTGAACCCTACGCCCTTAAACTATGCGGACGCGGCATGCCACGTCCCTACATTAAACCCTGAAACTTTGAAACTTTTAAACTTTTAAACCTTCAACTTTGCACCTCTTTACACATGTTTGGCGATGCCGGTGAAGGTGCCGAGTTGTTCCAAATGCGTTTCGAAGTGGTTGCCTACCACTACCATATCGGCACCGGCGGCGTACGCGTCGCGCAGCATTTGCGGTGTGGTGATGCCGCCCCCGACGATGAGCGGTATGGTCAGCGTCTGTTTGACAGCGCGTATAACGTCGGTTGGTACAGGGCGTCGGGCGCCGCTGCCTGCTTCGAGGTATATGAGTTGTTTGCCGGCCTGTTCGCCACCCAAGGCAGTGGCTGTTATCAGGTCGAGGTCGTCGGCCGCGAGGGGGCGTGTGCCGCTGACGCGTTGCACGGCTGTCTCTTTGCCACCGTCGATGAGTATGTAGCCGGTGGGTATGGTTTCGAGGTGTGCGGCGCGTATGGCGTGTGCGGCTTTCACCTGTTGCCCGATGAGCCATTCGGCATTGCGCCCCGAGATGAGCGACAGCAGTAGCAGCGCGTCGGCATTGGGCGCGAGTTGTAGCGCATTGCCCGGAAAAAGCACGATGGGGATGTTGCAGTGCAGGCGTAGGCGGTCGATGGTGTCGGCCGTGGAGTGTTGCAGTTGGCTGCCACCGACCAAAATCAGGTCGGGCAGGGCTGTGGCAGCGGCTTCGGCCACAGCTTGCAGGCGTTCGGCGCTGCATTTTTCGGGGTCGATGAGCAAAGCGAACAATTTGCGCCGCTGTGCTACGGCTTGCGTTATCAGATGGTGTATGCCTGCCATGTGTCCGGCTGTTGTTCGGTGTGCTGTTGCGCGTTTATTTCACCGTCCACACCAATACAAATTCGGGATAGACGCGATAGGGCATGTCGAATTGTTCGGCTGCGGGCGTTTTGGTCTCTTGCGCGTGCATGGTGCCTTCCAGATAGGGTTTGAATGGCTCGATATGGAAATCGGTGGTAAAGTCTATTTCGACTTGTTGCACGATTTTGTACAGCGCTTCTTTGGCGCTCCACATCAGTGCCAACTGTGTTTTGGCGGCGGCTTGATCGACGTAAGCCAACTCGCTGTCCGACAGGAATTTGCTTTGTACGCGCACCACGCGTTCCGCTATGCGCTCGATGTCGATGCCCAAACGCCGTGTGGGGTGCAGAATGATGGCGGCGTAGCGTCCCGTGTGGGTGATGCTTATTTCGTACGAGTGGTCGGTGAGGTAGGGTTTGCCTGTCGGTTCGTAGGCGATGGTCTTTTTCTCGCCGAGCACTTGGTTGAGCATGACGCGCACGGCCAAGTATTCCAACCGACGTTTTTCGGCCGTGAATTGCGCCGTTTCGGCTATGATGAACGGATCCAAATCCAGCAGGTCGAATAGTTCATCGACGGTTTCGGTTATCTCCCAGATGGCCAAAATGGCGTCGTGTTCCACGATTTCTTGTTTCAGTAACATGGTGTTTGTCTATTTTTTGTGTGTTGTTATTTCCATTGTATGGTTTCCATGAGGTGCCGTATGTCATCGACAATGAAGGCATTGACCGGCGCTACGGAGTCGGCGTTTGGCACGTTGTTGAAGTAGAGCGACCCGCGTACAAAGTGGCGCAGGCTGTCCGTTACGAAAAATTGCGCCGCCGAGGCCGCGTTGCCTTCGATGGTGTACAGCACGCCGCAGGTGTGGCGGTCGGCGTTTTCGAAATACTCTTCGGCGATGGCGTCGGCGCGTATCGTATGTTTGTAAACGAGCGTGCGCGTGTCCTCTATAACTGTACTTAACTTATTGTTTTTCAGTATTTTGTAACTGCAGTGCACGGTAGCGTTCCATGTCGGATATTCGATGTTCATCCAATAGGGGTCGTCGGGTAGTGGCACTACTTGGGCGTAATCCGACAGTTCGAACGTGTAGGGCAATGTGCTGTCGAATGTGTGGTAGGCGGCCTCCGGCAGGTCGATGCGGTAGTAGCCGTAGTCGAGTGCGTGTGGCTGTCGGCCGCAGGCGGTGGCGAATGCACCGACCACGATGACTGCTAAATATGTCAAGTGGTGTTTCATGCTTCGGACGAGGTGGGTGTGGCTATGTGCAGTTTCACTTTCTGAATGCGGCGTTTGTCGAGTGCCGTTACTTCGAACGTGTAGCGATCGTGGGTTATTTTTTCCCCTTTTTTCGGGAAATCGCCTTTCAGCTCCAGCAGCAATCCGGCCAACGTGTCGGCCTCTTCGGCGTAGTGTCCGAAGGTGTCGTCGTCGATGTCGGTGGCTTTGAAAAAGTCGTTCAGCGGTATTTTGGCTTCGAATGAATAGGTGTTGGCGTCGATTTGGGTGTAGAGTTTCTCTTCCTCGTCGTATTCGTCGCTGATGTCGCCAACTACCTCTTCCAGAATATCTTCCATGGTTACCATGCCGAGTGTGCCGCCAAATTCATCGACCACGATGGCGACGTGTATTTTGTTTTTCTGAAATTCGCGCAACAGGTCATCGATTTTCTTGGTTTCGGGCACAAAATAGGCCGGCCGTATCAGCGTTTGCCATTTGAACATATCGTTTTTGGTGAGGTGCGGCAGCAGGTCTTTGATGTAGAGTATGCCGCGTATGTTGTCCGGCGAATCCTGCACCACGGGAATGCGCGAGTAACCGTATTTTTCGACTGTTTTCAGCACTTGTGTGAATGGTGTGTCGCTGTCGATGGTTACCATGTCGAGGCGCATGGTCATCACACCATCGACGCTGGTGCTGCCAAAATTGACAATGCCTTTCAGAATCTCTTTCTCGTCGTCGAGTTCGTCGCTGGCTGTCAGGTCGATGGCTTCGTTCAGTTCGTCTATCGATAGGTTGTCGTGGCGTTGGCGCGTCAAGTGGTTCAGCGATTTGGTGGGTTTGACCAGCAACAGAGCAAACGGCCGACAAATTTTCGTCAGCACCATAAATGTACCCGACGCGCGTCGTGCCGCTTTCACCGGATTTTGTTGGGCGTACACTTTGGGCATTATTTCGCCAAACAGCAACAGCAAAAAGGTGATGATGACCGTTTGTACCAAAAATTCGAGCCACGGCACGAACACGAAGGCGCTGTCTATCAGGTAGGCGGTCAGCACTACGATGGCGACGTTCACGAAGTTGTTGGTTATCAGAATGGTAGCCAGCAGATAGTCCGACTGCTGTTGTAGTGCAAACACGCGTTGGTCGGCTTCGGTGTTGGCGGCTTCCATTTCGCTTTGGTGTTGCGGCGTCAGCGAGAAGAACGCCACTTCGCTGCTCGATACGAACGCCGAAATGCACAGCAGCGCGATGATGATGATGAGTGTGATGATGTTGTAAACCGAGAAAGGTTCTACTTGAACGATGTCGAGCAATAAAAGGGGAATATCCATGTTTTGTTATTTTCGATAAAAGCAAGCGAAGACGAAACCCGCGTTTTGGGGCGTTCATCTTCGCAAAATTACTGCTTTTTGCTGAATCGACAAAAAATCATGCGATTTTTTAGAACGGCAGGTCGTCGGCCGATTCGGCAGCATTGCCGACAAACGGATCGGCTTCTACTGCGGGTTGTTGTGCCGCTGCGGCGGGTTGTTCGCCTTGCGGACGATTTTCGCCGTTGCCGTCGGGACGGCGGCCGAGCAGTTGCAGCGTGTCGGCATAAATTTCGGTGATGTAGCGTTTGTTACCCGATTTGTCGTCGTACGAACGTGTTTTCAATTTGCCTTCGATGAAGAGTTGGCTGCCTTTTTTGACATATTTTTCGCAAAATTCGGCCAAACCGCGCCACACTACAATGTTGTGCCATTCGGTGCGGTCGGGGACTTCGGTGCCGTTGCTCATTTTGTAACCTTTTTCGGTTGTGGCGAGCGGAAAGTTGGCTACTGCCACATTTTTATCCAAATAACGAACATCAGGGTCTTTACCCACATTTCCAACGAGAATTACTTTGTTGACTGACATAATTAAATAAAGTTTAGAGTGTAAAAATGATGCGTCAAAATTAGTGGTTATTTTTTGCTCCGCCAAATTTTTAATCAAAAAAGTGCAATTTTTTTTGTAATACCTCGCTTTTGTGTGGTTATTTGCCCGAAATGATGTCTGTTTTTCAGGGCGCTGCAAGCACTATGGCGCGATAGGCAGCCGGCGATTTGCCGGTGTTTTTCTTGAAGAAACGTCCGAACGACGATTGGTCGGCAAAGTCCATGCGGTCGGCAATCTGCTGAATGGACAGCCGGCTGTTGGCAAGGTGGGTTTTGGCTTCTTGCACAAGGGTGTCGTTTATCCAATACGAAACAGTTTGGTGCGAATGGGTTTTGACGGCTTGCGCCAGATAGTCGGGCGAAATGCACAGTTTGTCGGCATAGAATGCCACTGTGTGTCGTCGTCCGTTATTGTTGTGCAGCAGTTGCATGAATCGCGCGAATAGTAGTTCGTAGCCTGACGGATTATCATCTTCGCAAATCGGTATGCTGCGAATGATGATGTTGCCGATTTCCATAAAGACTATTTTCAGCATGTTTTCCACCATACGGCGATACCAAATGTGCTCATTGCGCCCGATGGTAGCGATAAGGTTTTCGATGTGTGTGCACAACAATCGGCATTCGTGCCGGCTGATGTAGTCGATGGGGAAGTGCGTTTTGTGCACGGCGGCTTCGGGCGTGAGGTGCTTGCCTGTTTGGAATACTTCGTCGTAAAATTCGCGTTTCACCATCAGATGATAGCCGCGGAATGTGTCCGAGAAAGCGAATTTGCGCAGTGTGCGGAATCCGATGAGGTCTATCAGCATGTTTGCTTTCAGGTCGTATTCGGCAGTGTCCACTACGATGTGTGCGCTGCCCGCGATGGCGATGATAATACTGATGGCATTGATTTTCAGCGGGATGCCTGTTTCGGGGATGATGCCTTTGTTCAGTTTCGACCCGTCGAGACGAATGATTTCCAGGCAATCTTCGTAGTTATAGATATGGAGATGTTTTTCGCGCAATAGGTGCAATCGTCCTATTCCTATTTCGGTAAAATTGTCCATCGGTTGATTTGATTAAACGCCGCAAAATTAGTGAAATTATTTGATATACAATAATTTATAATGATATATTTTTTGTGTATTTTACCAAAAACCTGTATAATATATCCCGAATTTGGTATAAGGCTGTTGCTTTGTTTGCGTGTAATTTTGCGGTCGGAATATTTTTAAGCGTTAAGACAATGAAAATGAAAATCAGATTTTTGTCAGGCTGTGTGCTGTGCATGAGCCTGTCTGTCGCAGGATGCGGCACCGGTCAAACTGCCAACGACGATCGGACGGCGTATCGCGTGCTGTCGGTCGGAACGAGTGATGTTACTTTGCAGTCGGTCTATTCCGCTTCGGTGCGCGGCAAACAAGATGTGGAAATTCGACCGCAAGTATCGGGTTTGATTACCGCAGTGCATGTAACCGAAGGTCAGCGTGTGCGCCAAGGGCAACCGTTGTTTACGTTGGACCAAGTGGCTTATCGGGCGGCCTTGAAAACTGCTCAAGCCAACGTGGCGGCCGCTCAAGCGGAAGTGGACATGGCAGCGTTGGCGTATGCGAGCAAGCAAACGCTGTACGAACGTGCCGTGGTGTCGGACTACGAGTTGAAAACCGCGCAGAGTACATTGACAAGTGCGCAAGCCAAATTGGCGCAAGCGTCGGCACAAATGGAGAATGCCGAAAACGACCTCTCGTACACGGTGGTTAAAAGTCCGGCCAACGGGGTTGTAGGTACGTTGCCTTATCGTGTCGGGGCGTTGGTGGGGCCGTCGATAACGACACCATTGACAAGTGTTTCGGACAATTCGGAGATGTATGTCTATTTTTCGTTGTCCGAAAATCAAATACTGACCTTGACCGAACAATACGGATCGCTTGCCAAAGCGGTGGCGGCCATGCCGGCGTTGGGGCTGAGACTCAGCACCGGCCACCTCTATAAATACGCAGGCCGTGTCGAGAGCATCAGCGGTGTCATCGACCGTACAACAGGTTGCGTGAGCGTGCGTGCTGTATTTCCTAACGACGAAGGCATATTGCTCAGTGGCGCTACCGGCAGCGTGGTCTATCCCTATGTTCTCGACGCGGTGATTGCCATTCCGCAGGAGGCCACGTTCGAACTGCAGGACAAAAAATTTGTGTACAAAGTGGTGGACGGCAAAGCCGAGGCAACGCAAATCGGCATTTATCCTATCAATGACGGCACTACTTATGTGGTAACATCGGGATTGAACTACGGCGACGAGATTGTGGCCGAAGGCGTAGGCCTTATCAAAAATGGCGACGACCTGAAACTGATGCAATAATAGGAGTTAATGTTATGAATATCAAAGTGTTTATAGATCGTCCGATTTTGTCGGCGGTCATTTCGGTGGTCATTGTTTTGCTGGGATTCATTGGTTTGTCGTCGTTGCCTATCGAGCAATATCCCGACATTTCGACCCCGACGGTTCAAGTGGAAGCCACCTACACAGGCGCCAATGCACGCACCATTCAAAAGAGTGTTATCATTCCGCTCGAGGAGAAAATCAACGGTGTGGAGAATATGATTTACATGACTTCGGAAGCCGACAACAATGGTAATGCGAGCATCAAAGTCTATTTTGCCCAAGGCACCGACCCCGATATGGCGACGGTCAATGTGCAAAATCGCGTGTCCGAGGCCAATGGCCTGTTACCGGCCGACGTTACCAAAAGCGGCGTGAAAGTCAGTAAGCAGCAGAGCAGTCAGGTGATGATTTTCAACCTCTACAGCAGCGACGATCGGTTTGATGATTTGTTTCTTTGTAATTACTTGAATATCAATGTTGTACCTCGCATTCTGCGCATTAAGGGCGTGGGTGGCGTGAATGTCATCGGTTCCGATTATGCTATTCGCGTATGGCTGAATCCCGCGAAAATGGCGCAATACAACCTTGTTCCGGCGGATATATCGGCGGCTGTCGGCACGCAGAATCTCGAGTCGCCAACAGGCAATTTCGGCGAAAGTTCCGACCATACGTTTCAATACGCTATGACGTATCGCGGCCGCTACGAGACACCCGAAGAGTTTGGCGAAATAGTGTTGCGCGCCTTGCCCGACGGCGAATTGCTTCGCCTGAAAGATGTGGCCGATTTGGAGTTGGGCGCCTTGGACTATTCGATGAGCGGCGAAGCCGACGGACATCCCGGCACGACCTGCATGATAACGCAAACGGCCGGTTCGAATGCCAGCGAAATAGTGGACGAAGTGGAAGCATTGTTCGATGAATTGGAGGGCAGTTTGCCGCCCGGCGTGAAAATAAGCGTAACGCAGAATGTGAAAGATTTTCTTGATGCCTCGATAAAAAATGTGCTGAAAACACTGTTCGAAGCCATGATATTGGTGATTTTGGTGGTGTATATCTTTCTGCAAAACGGCCGCCTGACGCTGATACCGACTATCAGTATGTTGGTGTCGATGTTGGGTACGTTCTTTGCTTTGTCGCTTATGGGTTTCAGCATCAATCTGTTGACTCTTTTTGCTTTGGTGCTTTCCATCGGCACGGTAGTGGACAATGCCATCATTGTGGTAGAGGCGGTGCAGGCCAAACTTGATAGTGGCTACACATCGCCTTACAAGGCTACGGTGGACGGCATGAACGGCATTACGACGGCCATTTTGGTCAGCACGCTGGTGTTTATGGCTGTGTTTGTGCCTGTTACGTTTATTAGCGGCACGTCCGGAAAATTTTTCCAACAATTCGGCATCACCATGGCAGTGGCTGTGGGGTTGTCGGCGGTGACTGCGCTGACGTTGAGTCCGGCGTTGTGTGCGTTGCTGCTCAAACCTATCGATGGTGCCACTGCCCAACGCGGTTTCAGTTACCGTTTTCGCACGGCGTTCAACACGGCTTTTTCTGCCATGACCGACCGTTACGGCAGAGGTGTGGCGTTTTTGTTGCAGCACAAGGCTATACCCGTAACGATTCTCGCAGGCGCATTGGTGTTGCTTGTCGTTTCGATGATTAACACCAAAACGGGGCTTGTTCCCGACGAAGACCAAGGCATGTTTTTCGTGAACGTAACGACGGCACCGGGCAGTTCATTGAACCATACCACCGTGATTATGGACGAAGTGGAAGCGGCCATCAAAGATATTCCGCAAATACAATCGTATGCCAAAAATCCGGGATTCGGTATGGTTTCCGGCAAAGGTGCATCGTCGGGCGTGCTGATTGTACGCCTGAAATCGTGGGACGAACGGACAGGCAAAAACGAGTCCGTCGATGATGTCATTGCGGAGGTCTATCGGCGCACCGCCCACATCAAAGATGCGAATGTGTTTGCCTATGCACCGCCGATGGTCATCGGTTTTGGTATGACGAACGGTTTCGAATTGTATGCCCAAGATAAAAACGATGGCGACATTACCGAATTTTACAACGTAACGCAGGATTTTGTAACGGCCTTAAACAACCGTCCCGAAATCGGTATGGCTTATACCTCGTTCGATGTCGATTATCCGCAATATGCGGTGGAGGTCGATGCTGCCAAATGTGTCAGGGCGGGTGTCAATCCCGACGAGGTGCTATCGACATTGTCGGGCTACTATGGCGGAATTTATGCGTCGGACATCAATCGTTTTTCGAAAGTGTACAGGGTGATGATTCAGGCTGCGCCGAACTATCGCCTCGATGCCGAATCGCTCAACAATGTGTTTGTGCGCACCGAAGGCGGTATGGCGCCTATCGGGCAGTTTGTAACAGTAACCAAAAGTTACGGCCCGCAAATTCTGAAACGTTTCAATATGTTTTCGTCTATTGCCATCAATGGCGCACCGGCCGATGGTTACAGTTCCGGCGATGCCATTCGTGCCATCGAGGAAACCGCCGACCGCCATTTGCCGACCGGTTACGGCTATGAGTTCGGCGGCATTACGCGCGAAGAGTCGGGCAGTACAAACAACACCGTCATCATTATGTTGCTTTGTATTGTGCTCGTATATCTCATATTGTCAGCGCTTTACGAAAGTTTTGTCATTCCGTTTGCCGTTATTTTGTCGGTGCCGGTAGGCCTGATGGGCAGTTTCTTTTTCACATGGATTTCGGGACTCGAAAACAATATCTATCTGCAAACGGGCGTGATTATGCTCATCGGATTGCTGGCCAAAACGGCGATTCTCATCACCGAACTTGCACAACGCTATCGTGCGGCAGGGTTGAGCATACGCGATGCGGCGCTTCGTGCAGCCAAGGAGCGCTTGCGCCCCATTTTGATGACGGCTCTTACGATGATTGTCGGATTGTTGCCGCTGATTTTTTCGTCGGGCGCCGGCGCCAACGGCAACATCTCATTAGGTGTGGGCACAACGGCCGGCATGACCATCGGCACATTAGCGTTGCTATTCATTACGCCGGTGCTGTTCAGCATTATGCAACGCATTCAGGAACGATTCAAGTTGCATCGAAAATAGAATAAATATCACTAAATCAGTAAGTTGAGTTATGAAAACACATTATATGACAATCATATTCGGCATCGCTTTGGCGTTCAGCGGCTGCAGCATCTACGGCAAATATCAACGTCCGACCGATTTGCCCCTTGACAATTTGTACCGCGATTCGGTTGCTGTGGGCGATACCGCTTCGCTGGCGCAACTCTCGTGGCGTGATTTGTTCACCGATTCGATTTTGTGCAGATGGATAGAATACGCATTGCAACACAACAGCGACCTGCAAATAGCCCGTCTCAAAACCGACGAGGCTGCCGCTTCGCTCATGGCGGCCAAATTGGCCTATCTGCCATCGGCGGAATTGTCGCCACAAGGCACTGTGAATAGTTTCGACGGCGCGGAGCCTGCATTTACCTATTCCGTCGGTGGATCGGTGAGTTGGGAGATAGATATATTCGGCAGCCTGACCAATCAGAAAAGGCAGGCACAAGCCAAACTCGCCGGTAGCGATGCCTATCGGCAAGCCGTTCAAACACAGCTGATTGCGACGATTGCCGACAACTACTATGCGCTGTTGATGCTCGACCGCCAACTGGCCATCTCCCGACAGACGATTCAAACTTGGGAGCAGAGTTTGTCGGTGATGCAGGCGTTGTATGCGGCCGGCGAAACGACTGCGGCGGCTGTAGCACAGACGCAAGCCGGCAAATTGAACGTGGAACAATCGGCCTTGAAACTCGAACAACAAATAACCGTGTTGGAAAATACATTTTCGACACTTGTGGGCATCACGCCGCAAACTATTTCGCGTGGAACGTACGCTGCTTTGCAACTGCCCGAACAGTGGTCGCCGGGGGTGCCGTTGGAAATGATTGCCCGTCGTCCCGATGTGTTGCAGGCGGAGTGCGAACTCGCGCAAGCCTTTTATGCCACCAATTATGCGCGCTCAAATTTCTACCCGAAACTGACACTTAGCGGTTCTGCCGGCTGGACTAACAATGCCGGTACGATGATTGTCAATCCGGCAGCGTGGCTGCTGAATGCGGTGGCAGGTTTGGTGCAGCCGTTGTTCAACAACGGCAAAAATGTGGCCAATTTGAAAGTTGCCAAGGCACAGCAGCAGGAGGCGTTGCTCGCATACCGACAGAAAATTCTGGATGCCGGTGCCGAGGTGAATAATGCGCTTGTCGGATGGCAAACCGCACTGAAAAACAAGGCGTTGGCACGACAAAAAATCGAATCGCTCGAAACCGCTGTGCAGAACACGCAACTATTGATGCAACACGGCAATACCAACTATCTGGAAGTGCTGACAGCCATGCAAACGCTGTTGGATGCCCGGCTTGGCGAAGTTTCCGACCAATACGACGAAATTCAGAGCATCATCAGCCTGTATCACGCCCTTGGCGGCGGTGCCGAATAGCATACGCCACGAAAATCCAAGAGCAGTTTCCGTAATGGGAAACTGCTCTTTTTGGTTGTGTGCCAAATGTGGCTGCATTTCGTCGATTTTGCTGACGAAAAACGCATTGTGAAAATACGAGTTTTCTCGTATTGTTTTTACAAAAAAATATACTTACCTTTGCAGCGAAATCACCTCCATACTCGGGCAGATGCAACCAAATAACGGACATACCATTTGTATAAACCGCTTTAATCAACTGATTATAAGTTGTTTATATAAACTTACCCCCCCCCGAAATTTAACATTTATTTACAGTTTTACTAAAATAACGACATGCGGATTTCCGTGTGTCGCGCGGTGGTGTATGGCATAATGAGAAGTGAGGCGTAGGGACGTGGCGTGTTGCGTCCGGGAAAGGATAAAGAACCAAGATTTTTACCCCTAAATCCCCTAAAGGGGACTTATAGCCCTCCTCGGAGGGTTGGGAGGTAGAAAAAATAACGAAAAATACGAAAACAACATTTTAATACTAACTAAAAATTTTACAATTATGAGAAAAATTACTTTTTTGCTTGCCGCTTTGATGTGCGGCGCAGTGGCTGCGAATGCCGAAGACTTCACGGTTAACGGCATCGTTTACACCATCAACAGCGACGGAGAAACCGTATCGGTGGGCACCAACACCGGCTGCACAATCGAAAACGTAGTGCTCCCTTCATCAGTCAATTACAATGACAAGGATTACAACGTAACAGCAGTTTCGAGCTCTGCATTCGACAACAACCAAACTATCAAGACTTTGAATATCAATGTACCAATTATCAACCAGTCGGCATTTCGAAATACAACACTTGAATCTGTAACGTTTGGCGAGAACGTTAGCAGTTTAGGAATAGCTGCATTTGAGGCCACAAAACTGACAACGGTACACATTCCCGCCGGAATAAACGGCATGTCGACCTATAACGATCAGCCGTTTACTAATTGTCAAAGTATTACCGCCTTTACGGTAGCCGAAGATAATACAAACTACTGCGCTATCGACGGTGTGCTGTACAACAAGTACGCTACACGACTTATCGCCTTTCCATTAGCCAAAGAATTCGATGGCTTCCATGAAACGGTTACGGAAATCGGAATAGGTGCATTTAATTATTATCAAGGATTCGACACCTTGGTTATTCCCGAACGCATGGACAAATGTTCTTCTGCATTCCACCGTTCATCTGTCAAAACAGTGATTGCCGAGAATTCGGAACTCCATAACTCGTTTCAGAATTGCACTGGAATTGAGACCATTATACTCGGCAAAGGCTTCACGCAAGTCGGCAATTTGACTTTCAAGGGATGCACCTCATTGACCAAAATCATTTGCAAGAGCGAAACCATGCCAACATTAGGACAAACCAACACCAGCTCTTGGCCTTGTTTCGGGGAAATTGATCTGTCGACAGTCAAGTTATATGTGCCTTGCGGCCAATCTGGCAACTACATAGCCGACATCGACAAATGGGCTGATTTTACGGACATTACCGATACGCTGTTTTACGAATTGCAAGTATCGTCGGCCAACGAGAGCCAAGGCACGGCGTCCGTCACCACCGACCCTGACTGCGACACCAACGCCCAGATCGAAGCCGTGCCGGCAAGTGGCTATCAGTTTGTGCAATGGAGCGACAGCAACACCGACAACCCGCGCACGCTGACTGTAGGGCAATACGCTGAAATTGAGCTGACTGCCGAATTTAAGTCGTCCACCCCCACCGCGCTGGAGGCAGTAACGGCATCGTTCGTCTATGCTGAATCCGGCCGCATCTATGGTGCCGAAGGTGCCCGCATCTACGACCTGCTTGGCCGCGACGTAACGCGTCTAAATGGCTCGTTGAGTGGTGTTTATGTGGTAAAAGTTGGCGAGGCTGCCGTTAAAGTGGTGGTCAGATAACATTGTAGGGACGTACCGTGGCGCGTCCCTTACAGAACATAGACACAAGAACATAGAGTAGGGACGTGGCGCACCGCGTCCCTACAATTATTAAACCATTAAACTCTTGAACTTTGAAACTTATCCATTTTGCACTTTGCACTATTTTGAACCCTACGCACTGCACCACATTCGCGCAAGGAAATGAACAGAAAACAATCGCAAAATTGGTTTGTTTCACAAGCAAAGAAACAATTCAAAAAAACGAAAAATGGTAAAAAAATAGGTTTATTGTAAATATAATTCAAAAATTATACTTACCTTTGCACTTGAAACAGACAACGCATTACCCTTCTCCGATCATTTTCGGGGGGGGGTAATTAGTTGATTATCAATAAAATAAGAAAATAATAAACAAAGGATAAAGAATAAATGACAAAGAATAGAGATTTTTTTGAAACCCTTAAACTTTGAAACTATTTTGCACTTTTGCGCTCGTGCAAAGAAATGAACATACCAATTTGGTCAAGCAAAAGAAATGAAAGAAAACGAGAACATAGATTTTTATCCCGGACGCGGCATGCCACGTCCCTACTTAAACCCTTAAACTTTGAAACATTAAACTTTTTAATAACTAAAAAAAATTGTACAACTATGAGAAAATTTACATTCTTGCTTGCCGCCTTGATGTGCGGCGCATGGTGCGCTACGGCGCAAAACA
>JBJECE010000011.1:0-15013 GCA_051870755.1 Paludibacteraceae bacterium
ATTTTACTGCAAATATACAAAATTATTTCCATATTTGCAAATTCTATGTTAATGATTTTTAGATGTCATATATAAACTCATCTAAAATCGTTTCAATATATTGTGTACCAACTTTTTGCAGCCATTTTTCGAATCCATTCTCCGTTACTTCATTGCCATCTTCTTCACACTCTGATTGATATTCTGAAAACAGATAATTTTCTACTTCTTCACAATTAATTAAATGATTGTCATATAAAATTTCAGGGTCAGACCATTCTCCATGACATGCAAAAAATTGCTCGGTGAGAGGAGGAGTAAAAATTGTATTTTTTTTGTGCGTAACCATTTTGCGGTTTGCGAAAAAAATCGTATTTTTGCAAGATTAAACGGTTTGTTGCATCGACGAATGGCTTTACGGGGATTTATCAAATCATTGCAAATGCGTCTGTATCTGTTCTTGCAGCCGGTGATAGGCGTGCTGTGGACGGTGCTCAAGGTTACAAATGTGTTGTGTGCCTTGTGTGTGGTGGGCGTGGTTGTCTATGGTCTGGGATTCCAGCAAGAGGCGCGCATGGCGGAGGTGATTACGCCGTTTCGGTGGTTCTATTTTCTGTCGTTGGCCGAGTTTTTGGTGCTGGTGATTGGCGACGTGTTTGGCTTGCGCCCGTCGCGGGTGTGGTATTTGAAGTTGTCGGCAGCGTTGTTGCTTTTGTTTGTCGGCATTTCGTGGTTGTTGCCGCAGTCGGTTGTCGAACAGTTTATCGTGTTCGAGTGGGCAAACAATGTCTATGTGTTGTTTGCTTTGGTGTCGGCACAGGCGGTTATCAATTTGTCGGTGTTTGTTACGCGGTCGTTGCATTCGCGGCTGAATCCGACGTGGATTTTTGTGGGTAGTTTTGTGCTGCTCATTCTTATGGGTGCAGGATTGCTGATGTTGCCGCGTTCGACCACGCAGCCTATTCGCTTTATTGATGCGTTGTTTACGGCGGTCAGTGCGGTGTGTGTTACCGGTTTGACGACGGTCGATGTGTCGGCGACATTCACGATAATGGGGCAGAGTATTATTGCCATACTGATTCAGTTGGGTGGCATCGGCATCATGACGTTTACGAGTTTTTTCGGGCTGTTTTTTGCCGGCCGGCATTTGGGACAGAATAAGATGCTGATAAAAGATTTGGTGGATCCGGAGAAAGGTATCGGTCAGATATTCAAAACGTTGTGGTATATTATTTTGGTTACGTTTGTGCTGGAGAGCGTGGGGGCTTATCTGATTTTTGTGAGCATTCGCGGGCAGTCGTGGCACGATGTGGCTTTTGCCGTTTTTCATGCCATATCGGCTTTTTGCAATGCGGGTTTTTCGATTGTCCCCGACGGTTTGATGAATGCGTCGTATTGCAATAACTATCTGCTGCATCTGATTATTGCCGCATTGGTGGTGTTGGGCGGTTTGGGTTTCCCGATTATCTTCAACCTTTGCAAATGGGTGTTGTATGGCTGCCGGAATCTGTTTCGGCGATTGTTTGGCAAGAAAAAACGTCCGTTGTATATTCCGCATCTGCTCACGTCCAATACGCTGATAGTGCTGACGGTAACCGTGGTTCTGTTGCTGGGAGGTATGCTGGTTTTTTATACGACGGAGTATTATAATCTGTTGGCCGACAAATCGTTAGGTGGAAAATTGGCTACGGCGTTCTTTATGTCGGTTACGCCGCGTACTGCCGGTTTCAACACGTTCGATTTGTCGCAAATGATGCCGCTGACGGTGTTGTGGATGATAGTCTTTATGTGGATAGGCGCTTCGCCGATGTCCACCGGTGGCGGTGTCAAAACGACCACTATCGGCATTGCGTTGCTCAATGTGTGGCATACGCTGCGCGGGCGCGATCATATCGAGATTCGGCATCGGCGTATTGCCGAAACGACTGTCAATCGGGCGTTTATCATCATTTTTGTGTCGTTGTGCGTAATCGTTGCCGGCATGATGTGTTTGGCGTGGTTCGAACCCGGAGTGCCATTGGTGGATTTGCTGTTCGAAGTGGTGTCGGCATTCAGCACGGTGGGCTTGTCGATGAATTTGACGCCGCAGTTATGCGATGCAAGCCATGTGGTACTCATTGTGTTGATGTTCGTCGGACGCGTCGGATTGATCAGCATTTTGTCGTGTTTCATCAAACAGAAGCGGCATTTGGACTATCAATATCCGAGCGAATCAATTCCGATAAATTAGTTGTGTATCAATAAAATACAATCAAAAATATGACGTATGTAATAGTTGGTTTAGGAAATTTTGGCGTGGCTTTGGCCGAGCGTCTGACCGCGCTTGGGCACGAAGTGGTGGGCGTCGATTCGAATATGAATTTGGTGGAGGAGTACAAAAACACCATCGGTTCGACCATTTGCATCAATCTGGCCGATGCCGCCTCGTTGCAGATGCTGCCGCTGGCCGATGCCGACGAGGTAATTGTAACATTGGGTGAGCATGTCGGCAATTCGGTGCTGGTGGTGGCGCTGCTCAAACAGCATGGCGTGAAACGTTTGGTAGCGCGCGCCGGCAATCGTCTGCATCGCACGATATTGGAGGCCATTGGCGTCGATGAGGTGATTATGCCCGAAAGTTATGCGGCCGAATTGTTCTCGATTTCGTCCGAAGTCGAGGAGGTGAAAGGCGCATACATTGCCACCGAAACGCATCAGTTGGTGGAGTTGGAGGTGCCCGACATACTTGTGTCGCAAACGCCGGCGCAAGCCAATCTGACCGAAACCTTCGGACTTGATTTGGTGGGCGTTAAACGTCGTTTTACCAAAAAAAGTCTGTTCGGCAAGGACGAATTTTATTACGAAATGGCCGATATGAAAGCCGAAAATTTCCGGTTTGCCGCCAACGATCGTATGTTGTTGTTTGGCAACATCGCGGCGTTGCAAAAGATTAAGAAACAACTCTATTGATACGAACGTGGAACCGATAGTGTTGGACGATAACTATTTTATGCGCAAAGCGTTGGACGAGGCGCAGGTGGCATTTGAGATGGACGAAATTCCCGTCGGAGCAGTCGTCGTGTGCAAAAATCGGATTGTGGCACGTGCGCACAATCTGACCGAACAGTTGTGCGACGTAACCGCTCATGCCGAAATGCAGGTGATAACGGCAGCAGCCAATGGATTGGGTGGTAAGTATTTGACGGACTGTACGTTGTACGTAACGCTCGAACCTTGTGTGATGTGCGCCGGCGCCATCGGGTGGGCGCAAATAGGGCGTGTGGTGTTTGGCGCATCCGACGACAAACGCGGCTACCGGCAGTTTGCACCGCAAGCGTTGCACCCGAAAACGGAGGTAACCGCCGGCGTATTGGCCGATGCGTGTAGCGCGTTGTTGCGCAAGTTCTTTGCAAAAAAACGCAAAGTCTGAGCAATAAAACAGACCATGTGTGGGTTTATATTTTATAAGGGATTGATTATTTATGAGTAAGCAAAAAGAAAAAACAGCGAAGTCCGGTTTTTGGCAGAGCCTTAAACGCGTGTTCACCGATGAGCGCACCTGTTTTGCAATAGGCATTATCATCGTGGTGTTTGCTATATATGTGTTGTTGGCCATGGTGTCGTTCTTCTTTACGGGATCCGCCGACTATAGCATTATAGCATCCGATAATGTGGTGGCCGAAGACATCACCAATTGGACGGGCTACAGTGGCGCCGTCATAGCCGACTACTTGATCAACCGTTGGTTTGGTGTGGCATCGTTTATGTTGCTGTGGTTTGTGTTGGTGGCGGGGCTGCGTTTGATGCGTGTCAAAGTAGTGGCGCTGTGGAAAGCGTTTCTCGTGTCGGCCTTTCTGACGATATGGTTGTCGTTGTTGTTCGACATCGCTTTCGGCAAGTTGTGTCAAAATATCTATCTGGTACCCGGCGGCGCACATGGCGTGTGGCTGGACAAATGGCTGAATGGCGCCATCGGATTTACAGGCACCTTGTTGCTGCTGATAGGCACCGGCTTGTTGTTCGCCGTGTTCGCTTTCAGTTCGACCATACCATTCCTGCGGCGCTGTTTTGCGCGCAAAGAGCAACCTGCGGCGCCGGCCGAAACACCCGAAGTGTCAGAAACGCCCGAAACGTCCGACATCGCTACTGACGAAGTCGTAAAACCGGACGAAGCGTCAGCCGTGGTCGATGAACCGCAAGATGAGCCTGCCACCATTCCGATGGAGATTGTGAGCAGCGCCGACGAGGTTACAACCGACGATGTGCCGGTAGAAAGCGCGCCGGCCGGGGAGGAAACCACTATCGAAACAGTCGATGCGACCGATACCAACGATGCTGTGGATGAAGTGTACGACCCATTGGCCGCACAAGGCCCCTACGACCCGACCGCCGATTTGGACGACTATAAATATCCGACGCTCGATTTGCTGAAAGATTATGGCACACAGGCCGAAACGCTCACCAAAGAAGAACAGGTGTCCAACCAACAGCGCATCATCACTACGCTCAAACAATTTGGCATCGGCATCCAAAAAATTTACGAAACCATCGGGCCTACCATCACGCTCTACGAGATTGTGCCCGAAGCCGGCGTACGCATCAACAAAGTACGCACCCTCGAAGCCGATATTATGCTGTCGTTGGCTGCGACGGGCATCCGTATCATTGCGCCGATTCCGGGCAAGGGAACTATCGGTATTGAAGTGCCGAACAGCCATCCGCGCATCGTGTCGATGCACGCCACCATTGCCTCCAAAAAATTTCAGGAATCGACCTACGAATTGCCGGTGGCATTGGGACGTACCATCACGAACGAAGTCTTTATGTTCGACCTCACCAAGATGCCGCACCTGTTGGTGGCCGGCGCCACAGGTCAGGGTAAATCGGTCGGTTTGAATGCCATTATCACGTCGCTGTTGTACAAAAAACATCCGGCACAACTGAAATTCGTGTTGGTTGACCCGAAAAAAGTGGAATTTAACATTTATGCCGACATCGAGAAACACTTTTTGGCCAAATTGCCCGAAGCCGACGAACCTGTCATTACCGATGTCGATGAGGTGAAACAGACGCTCAATTCCATTTGTAAAGAGATGGATCAGCGCTACGATTTGCTGAAAATTGCACATGTGCGCAACATCAAAGAGTACAACGAAAAATTTATCAATCGCCGTCTGAATCCCGAAAACGGCCATCGCTTTTTGCCTTATATCGTGGTCATCATCGACGAATTTGGCGACTTGATTATGACGGCCGGCAAGGAGGTCGAAATGCCGATTGCGCGTATTGCACAGTTGGCGCGCGCCGTCGGCATTCACATGGTCATTGCCACACAACGTCCGTCGGTCAATATCATTACAGGCATCATCAAAGCCAACTTCCCGGCGCGCTTGGCGTTCAAAACCTCGTCGATGGTCGATTCGAAAACCATTCTCGACGCGGCCGGCGCACAGCAGTTGATCGGTCGCGGCGATTTGCTGTTCTCGCAAGGCAACGATGTAACGCGCGTGCAGTGTGCCTTTGTCGATACGCCCGAAGTCGAAAAAATTGTGCAATACATTGGCGAACAGCGCGGCTATCCCACAGCGCTCATTTTGCCCGAACCCGATGTGGCTGATGGCGACAGCGATGCGATCGGTTCGGTGGATATGCACAAACTCGATGCGCTGTTTACCGATGCCGCCTATTTGGTTGTGCAATCGCAGCAGGGCTCTACGTCGAATATTCAGCGCAAATTTGAGGTGGGTTTCAACCGCGCGGCACGCATCATGGACCAATTGGAAGCCGCCGGCATCGTAGGACCGGCCGTGGGCAGCAAGCCGCGTCAGGTTTTGGTACACACCGAATATGAATTACAACAAATTTTGGCAACTTTCTAATCCAATTTTGATTATGAAAAAATCTCTCATCGCCTGCTTATTCTTGCTGATGGCGGGCAGCGCCTTGGCGCAGGCCACCACCGACGCACAAGCCAAAGCGATTGTCGATAAAGCGGTGGCGCAACTGCAACGCACGCCGCGCCGATATGCTTTCACCACGACCTACACGGCCGGTCGCACCGGCGACAAACAGGTGCAGCGTGGCGTGTGCGCCATCAACGGCAAAAAAACGTATGTGAAATTTGCCGGTATGGAAACCTTTTTCGACGGCACCACGCAGTGGGTGTTTATGCCCGACAACAACGAAGTGTCGGTGTCGGAGCCAACGCCGGCCGAACAACGCGAATCGAATCCGCTGCTGATGGTACGGGACTATGCACAAACACACCGCGTCGGGTTCGACGAGGATACAGACGCCGAAAATTTTATGGTGTGCCTGTATCCGACCGTTGCCAAACAGGTGGAATATTTTCGCATCAAGTTGTCGATCGACAAAAAAACGTATGCGTTGCGGCGCATCGAGTTTTGCCAGCGCAATGCCGACCGCATCGTTCTGACCATCGACTCGCAACAGCCGCTGCCCAAAGAATTTCAGTTTGTGTTCGACCCCAAGCAACACCCCGATGTCGAAGTTAACGATTTACGTTGATGCAGAGTTACTTGTTTTTTTATAGTAATTTATTGATACACAGACAATTATATGAGTAAAGATTGCACGTTTATAGTGGCGTTGCAGCAGTCAGACCCACAAGGCACCGGCAAGGCGTATTCCGCCATGAAGGAACCCTTTATGCGCTTTTTGAAACAAGAGTTTCCGGACTTGTGCATGGACGACAAGAAAGATATCTATCACGACACGTTCATACGCTTGCAGCAAAATGTGTTGCAAGGCCGATTGACACCCGACAATCTAAACTGCTCATTGCAACAATATGTCAATAAGATCGGTCGTAATGTGGCGAAAGAACTGTTGCGTCAGCGACAAAAAATATGTTTGGGAACGCCGGAATGGGTCGCCATGACGGAAGACTTGAGGGAGCAACTGCGTCGTGCAGACAACTATGAATATCCGCTGGCCGCGTTGTGGGACATGGAGGTCGAACAGCCGTTTTCGCAGTTTGCCAACGCAGCCGAAAAACCCGACCGCACGGCGTGTCAGCAAGAATATGAACGCTTGCGGGAGGCGTTTCGGCAGAAATATCACAAGTATATCTCCGCCGCCTCATCGTCGGCCGACCCTACATACAACATCATCGACACCATCATCGAAAACGAGCAGCGAAAGGTCATCCGTCGGGTGGTGATGGAGATGAAGGCACCTTGCGCGCCATTGCTGGTGGGCACATTTTGGGAGCAGAAAACCAATACAGAATTGACTTTCGAGTTGGGCTATGCCAATGAGGATAGCACCAAAAATCAGAAAAGTAAATGCTTGAAAAAATTGAGAACCGTCATTAAACCGTTATTTGAAAAATGGCAATAGATCCTCATGACGATGCGCTGTTCGAGCGCGAAATTGTAAATGCCATCAAAGCGCGCGGCTTGATGGAAAGTATGGAGCGGTGGGACGCCGACGCGCACCGCCGTAAGCGGCGCATCACTTACATGCGTGCCGTATTCTACCCATTGGCAGCGGCGGCTATGCTGCTTGGCGTGATATTCGTGCCGTTTGTCTCGGAAACAGTACAACAAACACGTACGCTGGCCGCATCGACGGTGACCGAAAGGCAACGGCAATATGTGGCAGCCGGCGGCGGCAGCGCCAATTTGATATACGATGCGGCTGAACACATGCTGCAAGGCGAATATCGTGTGGCGTATGGCCTGTTGGAACAAGCCGACGCGGAGCTTGAGGACGAATTTACCGACAAAAATGATGTGCAATATCGCGAAACAAAACAAGACATACGCGAACTGAAAACGCTGTGCGATTTGAGCCGCGGGCAGCTATTCTACACCATTCGCGGAAAAATCAACCAAAAACAACGATGAAACGCTACTTGTTGCTTGTCCTGCTGATTGGGTGTGTGTGCGTGGCTGCCGCCGAAAAACGTGCTTTGGTCATAGGTATCGGGGCTTATCCCGATGTGGACTATGGTTGGCGTACCATTTATGGCGACAAAGATATTCCGCTTGTTACGACCTTGCTTACCACGAACGGTTACGACGCACACCATATTGTAACACTATGCAACCGGCAGGCCACATTCGACGGCATTAGCACCGCTTTTGCCGATTTGATACAGACTGCACAAACCGACGACGAAGTGTATATCCATTTTTCCGGACACGGTCAGCGCATTACCGACCTCGATGGCGACGAAGGAGCGTACGGATTTGACGAAGCGTGGGTGCCGTACGATGCGTTGAGCCTCTATGTACCGCAACGCTATCGTGGCGAACGACACATAACCGACGATATGCTGAACCAGTGGTTGTGGCAACTGCGCCACAAAGTTGGTCGTGCAGGGCGCATCATCGTAGTGGTCGATGCGTGCCACAGTTGCGGTAGCACGCGCGATGTGATGACCGACGAGGAGATGGAGCGGGGCGGTGCCGATTTTATTATTTTCGATGCACCACATGTTACGTCCGCCACCACGCCTCGCAGCGAGGATTGGCTGGTATTGAGCGCATGCACGTCCGAACAATCGAACAAACAGTGTGTCGAGCCGCCGTGTGGCTCGTTGACCTATTCGCTCTATTTGTTGCGCGACCAATTATCCAAAATCTCTTGCGTGGAGTTGTTACCATTGCTGCAAACCAAAATCTTCGAACTCATCGGCCGTGCGCAAACCCCGATGCTTGATGGCCCCGACGACTATAAACGCGCACCGTTGTTTACGCCGACACCGTAATCGTTCGTCGGACATCGGTGGCAGTATGCAATGCGTTGATTTTGTATCTATTTGATAATAAGAATTTTATTGATTATTACAGCGTCTTTCGTGGTGTTTTTTCGGATGATGTTTTGCAACTTTTTTGTCGTTGCAACGTTTTTTGTGCCATACCTATTGATAATCTGAAAAAAAAATAGTAATTTTGCACTCCGTTTGAAATCGAAACGAATATTTACAAAATCTTATTTTATAAATTCACACTATGGACAACAAAAAACGTGTTTACACCTTTGGTAACGGACAAGCCGAAGGCAATGCCAAGATGCGTGAAGAACTTGGCGGCAAGGGCGCAAACCTTGCAGAAATGAACCTTATTGGTGTGCCGGTTCCTCCCGGATTCACCATTACGACCGATGTCTGCAACGAATATTACGAAGTCGGTCAGGACAAAATCGTCGAACTCCTGCAAAACGACGTTCAGGCTGCCGTAGCGCACGTCGAAAAACTGATGAACAGCAAATTCGGCGATGCTGCCAATCCGCTGCTCGTTTCGGTACGTTCGGGCGCACGTGCTTCGATGCCGGGCATGATGGACACCATTTTGAACCTCGGATTGAACGACACCGTAGCCGAAGGCATGGCCAAAAAGACGAATAACCCGCACTTCGTGTACGACTCGTATCGCCGTTTCGTACAAATGTACGGCGACGTTGTACTCGGCATGAAACCGGTCAATAAAGAGGACATCGACCCGTTCGAAGCCATCATCGAACAAGTGAAAAAAGAACAAGGCGTCGAACTCGACAAAGATCTCTCGGTTGAATCGCTCAAAAAATTGGTTGTACTCTTCAAAAACGCCATCAAAGAGCAAACCGGCCACGACTTCCCGACCGACCCGATGGAACAACTTTGGGGCGCCATCTGCGCCGTGTTCCGCAGTTGGATGAACGAACGCGCCATTCTCTATCGTAAAATGGAAGGCATACCCGACGAGTGGGGAACCGCTGTTTCGGTGATGGCGATGGTGTTCGGCAACATGGGCGACACATCGGCCACGGGCGTTTGCTTCAGCCGCGACGCCGGCAATGGCGAAAACCTCTTCAATGGCGAATATTTAGTCAATGCACAAGGCGAAGATGTTGTGGCAGGCATTCGCACACCGCAACAAATCACCAAAATCGGATCGCAACGCTGGGCTGAACGCGCCGGCATTTCCGAAGAAGAGCGCGTAGCCAAATATCCGTCGATGGAAGAAGCCATGCCCGAAATCTACAAAGAACTCGACAGCATTCAAGATAAACTCGAAAAACACTATCGCGACATGCAGGATATGGAGTTCACTGTACAAGAAGGCAAACTCTGGTTCTTGCAAACACGTAACGGCAAACGCACCGGTACGGCCATGGTAAAAATCGCCATGGATCTCGTGCGCGAAGGACTTATCGACGAAAAAACGGCACTCTTGCGCTGCGAACCGCAAAAACTCGACGAGTTGCTGCACCCCGTATTCGACAAAGAGGCTCTGAAAAAAGCCAAAGTGCTGACACAAGGTCTGCCTGCCAGCCCGGGTGCCGCTTGCGGACAAATCGTGTTCCACGCCGATGACGCGCAAAATTGGCACGCCAACGGACACAAAGTGGTGATGGTGCGCATCGAAACATCGCCCGAAGACCTCGCCGGTATGTCGGCTGCCGAAGGCATCTTGACGGCTCGTGGCGGTATGACGTCGCACGCTGCCGTGGTTGCTCGCGGTATGGGCAAATGCTGTGTGTCGGGTGCTGGCGCTATCAACGTGAACTACAAAACCAAAACCGTCGAAATTGACGGCGTAGTGCTGAAAGAGGGCGACTACATCTCGTTGAACGGTACCACCGGACAAGTTTACCAAGGCGAAGTGCCTACCAAAGCCGCCGAACTCAGTGGCGACTTCAAAGCGCTGATGGACCTCTGCGACAAATACACCAAACTGCAAGTGCGCACCAATGCCGACACACCGAAAGACGCCCAAGTGGCGCGCGCATTTGGCGCTAAAGGCATCGGCCTGACACGCACCGAGCACATGTTCTTCGAGGATAAGAAAATCGTTGCCATGCGCGAAATGATTTTGGCCGACACCGTCGAAGGACGCGAAAAAGCGTTGGCAAAATTGTTGCCTTACCAAAAAGCCGACTTCAAAGGCATTTTGGAAGCCATGGACGGTTGCCCGGTGAACATCCGCTTGCTCGACCCGCCTTTGCACGAGTTTGTACCTCACGATTTGGCCGGACAGCAAACGATGGCCGATGAGATGGGTGTCAGCGTCGAAGAGATTCAAAAACGTGTAGCATCGTTGGCCGAAAACAACCCGATGTTGGGACACCGCGGCTGCCGCTTGGGCATCACCTTCCCCGAAATTACGGCCATGCAGACACGCGCCATCTTGAGTGCTGCTTGCGAACTGAAAAAAGAAGGCAAAAACCCGATGCCCGAAATCATGGTGCCGCTGATTGGTATTCTCTACGAGTTGAAACAACAAAAAGAGATTATCCAAAAAGTAGCCAAAGAGGTGTTTGCCGAATATGGCGTCGAAGTGGAATTCGAAATCGGTACGATGATCGAAATCCCGCGTGCTGCGCTCACAGCCGACCGCATTGCCACCGAAGCACAATACTTCTCGTTCGGTACTAACGACCTGACACAGATGACGTTCGGTTACTCGCGCGACGACATCGCTTCGTTCTTGCCGGCTTACCTCGACAAGAAAATTCTGAAAGTCGATCCGTTCCAGGTGCTCGACCAGAAAGGCGTGGGCCAACTCATCAAGATGGCAGTCGAAAAAGGTCGCGCCGTGCGTCCGAACCTGCGCACCGGCATTTGCGGCGAACATGGTGGCGAACCGAGTTCGGTTAAATTCTGCGCTCGTGTAGGCATGAACTACGCAAGTTGCTCGCCGTTCCGTGTGCCCATCGCACGCTTGGCTGCTGCACAAGCCGCCATCGAAGACGAAAAATAATCGCATCGATTTTTTGAATCGTCATACACAAGGAAGAACTCTGCATCGTCAAGGTGCGGAGTTCTTTGCGTTTGTGTGTTGTGTAACAAGGTTGTAACTTTCCGGCGTTTTTTGTAATGGTAGCTTGGCCGTTTTCATCGGGAATGCTTTGGAAATTCACCAAAAAAAAGCGATGCACAATCCGTAATATTGGTTATTTTTCCCGAAATTCGGGTAATGTCCGGCAGGATGTTCCATTGTACTTTTGCACTTGTAAAAAAGAACATCAAAGGAATGAAACTAAAATGTCTAATCGCTGCGCTATTATCGGTAGTGTTATATACCGCAGCAGCACAAAACAACAGTACGATGGAACAAAAACAATTGATTCTGACAGACGTGTGGGACAAGACTTTTCCACAGAGCGACAAGGTGATTCACAGTAAGGTAACGTTTCGTAACCGTTTCGGCATCACATTGGCAGCCGACCTATACATACCGAAAGAGGGCAAGGGTGAGTTGCCGGCCATTGCGGTGAGCGGGCCTTTCGGGGCGGTGAAGGAGCAGTCGAGCGGACTTTATGCGCAACGGTTGGCGGAGGCGGGATTTCTGACCATAGCCTTCGACCCTTCGTTCACCGGCGAGAGCGGCGGCGAACCGCGTTATTCGTCGTCGATGGACATCAACACCGAGGATTTTTGTGCGGCAGTGGATTATCTCTCGTGCCGCGATGATGTCGATGCCGAACGCATTGGTATTCTGGGCATCTGCGGCTGGGGCGGCATAGCACTAAATGCGGCGGCTCTCGACCCACGTATAAAGGCAACGGTTTGCATCACCTTATATAATATGACGCGCGTGACGCAACAGGGATATTTCGACTCCATGGACGAGGATGCCCGATTCAAGCTGAAACAACAGTTGGCTGAGCAGCGCACTGAAGAATATCTCAAGGGAGAGATACTTCCACAAGGCGGACTGCCTGCCGAGGCTCCATCTGACGCACCAGACTTCTTCAAGCAATACATTGCCTACTACAAGTCGGGAGCACGTGGTTATCATCCCCGTTCGCTCAACTCCAACATGGGATGGAACATCACCTCGCCTCTCATGCTCCTGAACCAAGACCTTTGGGTCGCTGCCGACGAGATTCGCACACCGGTGCTGATAGTGCATGGCGAAAAAGCGCACAGCCGCTACTTCGGCGAGGAGGCTTATCAGAAAATCACGAGCGGCAAATATGCCGACAACAAACACCTGTTGATAGTGCCAAATGCCACCCACTGCGACCTTTACGACGGTGGCAACGGCAATTTCATCCCGTGGAACGAGATAATTGGATTTTATGACAATAATGTTCTAAAATAGTCAGATTATGAAAAAGTTGTTTATTACAATGCGGTATGACGATAACGATAACGATGTTATAAAATAATCTCTTGAATGTGTAAATAATAAATATCAAAAAAAAGAAAACGACATTCTATTTGTTATTGATTGCGTTGTCAATGGCATACAGCAAATAGTTCAGCATGCCCCGCTGAAACAGCAACATTGGCACAAACACCCGATCATTTCTCCAAAAACCGAAAAATTGGTAATAACTCCCAAATTTCGGGTAATATTTCAGCGCCAGATTAGCTGTAATTTTGTACCGTTGAATAGTAAAACAATTAATGAATATGGACAGAAGAAATTTCTTGAAAAGGTCTGCCGCAGGAATGGCGGTGGCAGCATGTCAATGGAGCGGTGCTTCAAGGTTGCTGGCCATGGACGATATTGCATCAACAGACGATAAAAACAGCAAATCAAACTCTGTGATTGACGACAAGAACTATCGCCACCTGATGGGACTTGGCGTGTCGCCCATTGGCTTGGGCTGCCTGCCTATGGTGGGCTATTACGGCGGAAAGTATGACAAGAACGAAATGATTGCCCTCATTCGTCGGGCTTACGACAAGGGTGTGACGTTTTTCGACACAGCCGAAGTTTATGGACCTTACACCAGTGAGGAGTGGGTAGGCGAGGCATTGCAGCCTTTCCGGGGTGAGGTGAAGATAGCCACCAAGTTTGGTTTTGGCGTGGAGGAAGGTAAACCGACATCGCTCAATAGCCGACCCGATCATATCCGCCGTGCCGTAGAGGGTTCGCTTCGCCGACTGCGTACCGATCACATCGACCTACTCTATCAGCATCGTGTTGACCCCAACGTGCCCATGGAGGATGTGGCAGGCACAGTAGCAGAACTCATAGCTGAGGGCAAGGTGCTGCATTTCGGTATGTCGGAAGCCAGCGCCCGTAGCATCCGCAAGGCGCACCGCGAGTGTCCCGTTTCCGCTGTGCAGAGCGAGTATGCCATCTGGTGGCGTGAACCGGAGACGAAGATATTCCCCACACTCGAGGAATTAGGCATCGGTTTCGTGCCCTACTGTCCGTTGGGACGTGCGTTCCTCACTGGCACCATCGACGAGAACAGCCGTTTCCAGAAGGGTGACCGCCGTTGGAACCTTCCGCAGTTCACACCCGAGGCATTAAAGCACAACATGCCTCTCGTACATCTTGTCAAGAAGCATGCCGATCGCAAAGGCATTACCATGGCGCAGTTTGCCCTCGTATGGATGCTCTCGCGCAAACCTTGGATAGTTCCTATCCCCGGCACTACCAATGCCGACCACCTCGATGACTTCCTCGGAGCAGCCAACATACGTCTCACTCCCGAAGAACTGGAAGCCTTCGACAACGACTATTCACAAATCCACCTGATGGGACATCGCGCCGATGCTTTCACGGAAAGTCAAATAGATAAGTGATAATCCAACTTTATTGAGTAAATCACATGAGAAAAACAATTTTATTCACATTATTAACAGCAATGACAATCAACGTTATGGCACAGAAAAAGATAGTACAGACGGCAGGCCGCACACAGCTTGGCGAGTTTGCCCCCGAGTTTGCTCACCTCAACGACGACATCCTCTTCGGCGAGGTATGGAGCCGCAACGACCTCCTCAGTCTGCGCGACCGCAGTCTCGTCACCCTCACATCGCTCATCAGCCAGGGAATGACCGACTCGTCGCTCACCTTCCATCTGCAGGAGGCGAAGAAGAACGGCATCACCCGAACAGAAATCTCTGAAATCATCACCCACATCGCCTTCTATGCCGGATGGCCCAAGGCATGGGCAGCATTCCGTCAGGCAAAGGAGGTTTGGGTAGAAGAAAACTCTGCAGATGATGCTAACGGACGAACGAACGAGAGGAGAGCGGAGCTTGCTCCTGCTATTCCGAGAGAGGAGGACGAAGGCGAAGCCAAGGCACGTTTCCAACAAGAGATGATATTCCCCATCGGTGAGCCTAACTCGGCAT
>JBJECE010000012.1:0-179818 GCA_051870755.1 Paludibacteraceae bacterium
TAGTTTAGTTTTGTTTAGTTTATTTTCTGTCGACGCAACCTCGGTACCAACCTCGATACTAACCTCGTCAGTAACCTCGTCAAAATTTGATGAGGTGGCTTTTTTTGCACTAACCTCATCAGCAACCTCGTCAAAATTTGATAAGGTGTAAATTGTGGTGCCGTCGCCCGAGCGTGTTTCAAAATTGATGAGCCCGGCGGAATCACGAAAAAAAGTGCGTAACAACGCACTTTTTCTGTTTTTTGTTCACCGGCGGTTGGATTATCCGCGCAGTTTTAGTCCCGCAAAAATGGTGTCGGGGCGCAAGGCAAAGACCGACGCCATTTCGCCGGCCATGCAAAAACCGCAGTCGTTGCAGATGTCGGTGCCTTCGCCGATGCAGTTGCCGCGCGAACCGTCCGGATAGATGAAGTTGGTTACCCAACACCGTTTTTCGAAACGCATATCTTTCATTCTTTGGAGTCCAGACACGGAGTTCATGATGGGATAACCTTTGCGCTTGTAGGCAATCACTTTGTCGATTATTTCATTGCGCAGCGCTTTGTCCACCATCAGATATTCGGTGCCGGGGAATGGCGTGTGAAAGTTGATTGAAATCATTTCGATGGCCGGATTTTGTTTGGCATATTCGATGGTTTCGTCCACACTTTCGTAATTGAGTGTGTTTACTACCATATTGACACTCAGATGTTTGTGTCCGCACGAGGCGATATTTTTCTCCAAACGGGCAAATGTGCCTTTGCCGCGTACGGCTTCGTGGTAGTCGCCGATGCCGTCCAAACTGACCCAGATGCTGTCGGCATGGCAGCCGGCGAAGGGCAGTTGCGCGTTGGTGGTGATGGTGGCCGAGTAGAATCCGATGCTTTTGGCGAGGTCTATCAGGTCGTTGATGCGGTGGTCGCCATCGCGCCAAATGGTTACTTCGCCGCCTTCGAAATCGACAAAGCGCGAACCCAATCCGTAGGAGTATTCCAAATGTTGGCGCACTTCGTCGTAGGTCATATTGTGCTGATTTTCTTGTTGATAGACGCTGCAGTGTTTGCATTGCAGATTGCAGCGGTCGCTGATGAAAAGCACTGTTTGTAAGGGGCGCTTGCGCCCGAAAAATCGCGCTTGTACAAACCACCAAGGCAGGTAGAAGAGTTGTTTGATGCTCATGAGAATTCTTGTTTTCCGTTTGTGTTCAAAAGATGCAAAGCGGCATTGTGCCACTATCAGTCGTCAAGCAGATGCGGCCGCAGTCGGCGCGTGCGTTCGACGGCTTGTTCGTGTTCCCACTCGGCTATTTTGCGTTCGTTGCCCGACAGCAGTATTTCGGGTACTTTCCAACCATTGAAGTCGGCCGGACGTGTGTAAACGGGCGGCGCTAACAAATTGTCCTGAAACGAATCGGAGAGCGCCGATTGTTCGTCGCCCAGCGCTCCGGGAATCAGCCGCACGATGGCATCGGTAACGATGGCTGCCGGCAGTTCGCCGCCTGTCAGCACATAGTCGCCGATGGTTATTTCGCGCGTTATCAGATGTTCGCGCACGCGATGGTCGATGCCCTTGTAGTGGCCGCACAAGATGATGATGTTCTGCACGAGCGATAGCCTGTTGGCCATGGGTTGCGTAAATTGTTCGCCGTCGGGCGTCATAAAGATGACTTCGTCGTAGGCGCGCTCGCTTTTGAGCTTTTCGATGATGCGGTAGATAGGCTCTATCTGCATCACCATGCCGGCTCCGAATCCGAATGCGTAGTCGTCCACGCGGCGATGTCGCAGGTCGGTGCTGTAGTCGCGCAAGTTGTGTACAACGATTTCGACCAAACCCTTGTCGCGCGCGCGTTTTACGATAGAGTTGCCCAACGGACTTTCGAGCAATTCCGGCAGTACGGTAATAATGTCGATTCTCACCTGATGTTAATAGTTGAGCGTGTTAATGCACGCGTTTTACCTGATTCAATTCGAAAAAGTTGGACAGCGTTTGTGCGTGGTCGCCGCGTATCAAAACGTGATGGTTGCCCAATGGGTTCTGAAAGAAATAGTCGCACGATTCGTGCAGATGCAGACGCACCTGCGTGCGGCAAACGTCGTCGAAATCGGTGTTGTGCAGCAGTCGTGCCGACGATACGAAATATTCGTCCAGCGCATTGCCGCCGCATTTCACGAGCGTATAGTCGCCGTCGGGCAGGGTGCCTTGCACGGCCACGCCGCTCAAACTCTCGAAATGGTTGCGCACGATGTAGGCTTGTGTCTGTTTCAGCCCGATGGTGCAATGCGCCAGCAGCAACGAGTTGGCTTTGGCGTCTATTTGCGAGGGATTGCACATGAAACCATCGCAGCCGGCTACCGTTTTGACAGCCAACATGGTGAATACGGTTTGCATGTCGCCTTCGCAGCCTGCTACGATGCCTTCGTCGTTGAGCAGCGACAAGGCCAGACAGCCGGTGGTGCCGATGCGCGGTATCAGCCCGAAACACTGAATGGTGAACGCGTCCAAATTGTGGCGCAGACACACCACTTTTATCGCATTGTAGAGTCGATAGGCTTTCAATACGTCAGCCACTTGCGGTTCGCGCACGGCTTGAGCGTTTGCAATGAATTGTTCGGCATCGTGGCGTACTTCGTCGTCGGTGGTGGCGTTGAAGTTTTCTACAACCTCGTCCAATGCAATATCGACAAATTCAATGCCCCAGCGTTGGCGTGCTGCTGTGTAGTCCACGTTGCTGGCTATCAGCCATTTCGATGGTTCGCCAATGACACCGATGCGTTTGCCGGCCAGCAGATTTCGCTTGGCAAACAGGCGCTCGTAGGCGGTCAGTTCGGCCAACAAGGTCGGCTCGTCGCCGTGAATGATGCGGCACGAAGTGCCCTGACGGCGTGCCCATGTGCTGATTTCGAGCGAGGCGGCTAACGAATTTTGCAGCCCGTCGGTCAGCAATACTATCGGTTTGGGCAGTTGGTCGTAGTAGTTACGAAAGAGATATTCGACACCGCCGCTGGAAATGAATACGAGTTGTAACTCGTTGCGTTCGAGGGCTTCGACGGCGTCCGGCGACACAATGTGCACGTCGTAGTGCGCGTCAAGCAGGTCGAATAATTGTCGGTGCGCATGACGAATGGTGCCTTGCTTGTTCAGTTCCGACGCAAAAGTTATCAGGTTAAGATGTGTCATATTATATATTGGGTGTACAATTTTTTGCAAAGTTACACTATTTTTCGACAGCAAACAAACGAATCTGCACAAAAAAATGTGTCGGGTGGTGTATTTTTGCCGATGGTGGTCGCCGAGCGTTTGCCGATGTCAAAATAAAGTTGTAATTTTGCAGCACCTTAAATGCCATGTTTTAACACCGCACGGTTGGCCAATCGTCCATCCTGAAGCACAAACCTAATTTTCCAACACGGCTCGTTGGGCGGTCGGGTGTGGCTGTCGCCACGCGGCCATAGTTTCGGCGGGCGCAAACATTGTATTTATGGAACATCATAAACGAACGCATTTCGGCTCGAAAGTCGGTGTAGTGATGGCGGCTGCCGGTTCGGCCGTGGGACTTGGCAATATCTGGAAATTTCCGTACGAAGTGGGGCAGAATGGCGGCGCCGCATTTCTGCTCATTTATGTGTTGTGCGTGGTGCTGTTGGGCATGCCGGTCATGTTGTCCGAGTTTCTTATCGGGCGGCGTGCGCGTGCCAATGTGGCCGGTGCTTTCCGCAAACTCTCCGGCGGAAACCGCTGGGTGCTGATGGGCTTGCTTGGTGTGGTTTGCGCATTTTTCATCTTGTCGTTCTATTTTGTAGTGGCCGGTTGGGGCATCGAGTATATCTATCAGGCGGTGTGCAACAATTTTGCCGGCAAAACGACCGACGACCTTGCTCGCTTTTTCGCCGATTTCTCGTCGTCGCCGTTCCGACCATTGTTGTGGGACGTGGTGTTCATACTGCTGACGCTCTATGTGGTGGTGGCCGGTGTCGAAAAAGGCATCGAACGCTATTCCAAAATTCTGATGCCGTTTTTGCTGCTGATTCTGATTTTGTTGTGCGTACGCTCGATAACGATGGAGAATGCTTCTGCCGGATTGTCGTTTCTGTTCAAACCCGATTTTTCGAAAATCACGCCGACCGTCATTCTGAGTGCTTTGGGGCAGGCGTTTTTCTCACTCAGTTTGGGCTTGGGTTGTATGATTACTTATGGTTCGTACATCCGGAGCGACAACAATCTGATGCGTACCGTGGCGCAAGTGTCGGTGCTCGATACGATAGTTGCCGTCTTGTCGGGCGTGGCCATTTTTCCGGCTGTATTTGCGCTTGGCATCAATCCGGCACAAGGACCGCAGTTGGTGTTTGTTACCTTGCCAAGCGTGTTTACCCAGATGCCGGGCGGTTACATTTTTGCCATCTTGTTTTTTGTGCTGTTGTCCATTGCGGCGCTCACTTCCACCATATCTATTTTGGAGATTATAGTGGCGTTTGTGTCGGAGGAGTTTCATTGCTCGCGCAAAAATGCCGCCATCGTAACATCGTTGGTCATTGTCATTTCCAGCGCCTTGTGCTCGCTGTCGCTGGGTGCCGATACGCGCCTGACGTTGTTCGGACGCACGTTGTTCGATTGGTGCGACTTCCTGGTGTCGAAAATTCTGATGCCGGTCGGCGGATTTTTCATCGCCATATTTGTGGGCTGGTTTTGCAGCAAAAAAGATGTGCGTGAGGAGTTGTCGCACGGCGCTACCGTTTCGGGGTGGTTTGTGAATACATTCCTGTTTCTGATGCGTTTTGTGGTGCCTATCGCCATTCTGCTGATATTCCTCAACGAACTTGGCGCGTTCGCACTGCTGTCGTAGTAAGCAAACAGCCGGATAAACAAAAGAGAGGGTAACACGTTCGTTAGTAACTTGTTACCCTCTTTTTCTGCGGAAGCTGGGGGATTCGAACCCCCGGTACGGAAACCCGTACGGCAGTTTAGCAAACTGCTGGTTTCAGCCACTCACCCAAACTTCCGTGTCTGACTTATAATTTAAGCGGTGCAAAGGTAATACAAAAAATCGGTTAAGCCAAATTTTTAGTCGAAAACTTTGTTTGTTTTTGATAATCAGATATTTGCGCAGTGCGTGTGGCGCGTAAATTGGGTTTTAACGTATTTTCTTCGATTTTTTTGCGGCTGTCCGAAAATAAATGTCTATCTTTACACCTCGGAAATCAAATTTATTTTTGCATTGAAAAAGAAACAACATCGCACCTTGTGCGCCGTCGTCTGCACACTGATTTTGGTGGCGGCCGTCGTTTGCGTTTATCTTTGGCAGTCGGAGTTTCGTCCGGCATTTCGCGTGGCCGATGGTGCGCCGGATCGCTTGTGCGTATATGCCGGCGCTATGCTCGACGATGTGTGCAGCCAACTTGAACTTGCCGGTTTTACCGACGATGCTTCGTCGTTCCGGCGCTATATGCTGCGTCATGGTTATGGCGCGCGCATCAAGTCCGGCAGTTATTGCATAGCCGATGGCATGACAAATCGCACGCTGGCGCAACGACTTGTCGCCGGCATGCAGCAACCGGTGAAGTTGCGTTTCAACAACATCCGGCTCAAAGCCGATTTGGCATCGCGGCTGGCGCAGCAGTTGATGCTCGACTCGGCCACAATTCATCAACATTTGACCGATGCCGCATTCTTGGAAAAATATCAGGTTACGCCCGAAACGGTGCTAACACTCTTTATACCAAATACATACGAAGTTTATTGGACAATGACGATTGACGATTTGTTTGATCGGATGCAGCGCGAATACAATCGCTTTTGGACGGAGGAGCGGCGCACCAAGGCGGCAGCGGCAGGGTTGTCGCCGGTCGAAGTGGCGGTGTTGGCGTCCATTATCGACGAGGAGACCAATATCGCGTCCGACAAACCGATAATTGCCGGTCTGTATATCAATCGCTTGCGGCGCGGAATGCCGTTGCAGGCCTGCCCGACGGTGCGGTATGCTGTTGGCGATTTTTCGCTGACGCGCGTGTTGAAGGAACATACGCAAATCGATTCGCCGTATAATACATACAAACATCTCGGTTTGCCACCGGGGCCTATTCGCATGGCCAGCATCGTGGCGATAGATGCGGTGTTGAATTATCGGCCAAGCAAATATCTGTATATGTGTGCATCCGACAAAATGGATGGTACGCACAATTTTGCTGCCACGCTGACCGAGCACAATGGCAATCGCGCAAAATACCAACGCGCTTATGCCCGATGGGCTAAAGAACACAATGTCAAAAAATAACCATTCACTTAAATCGTAACGAAATATGAAAATTCTTATTGCCACCGAAAAACCATTTGCTGCCGCTGCAGTCAGCGGTATGCGTACCATTGTCGAAGAAGCCGGCTGCGAGTTGGCGTTGCTCGAAAAATATACCGACAAAGAACAACTCTATGCCGCTGTGGCCGATGTCGAAGGTCTGATTGTGCGTTCCGACAAAGTAACGGCCGATGTCATTGCACACGCTCCGAAATTGAAGGTAGTGGTGCGTGCCGGCGCCGGTTACGACAACATCGACTTGGCGGCTTGCACGGCGCAACACATCGTGGCGATGAATACGCCCGGCCAAAATTCCAATGCTGTGGCCGAATTGGCGCTCGGACTGATGATATACATGGCGCGCAACAACTTTAATCCGGGTACCGGCTCCGAACTCAAAGGCAAAACCCTTGGCATTCAGGCCTATGGCAATGTGGGACGGCTTGTGGCTCGGCTGGCGCAAGGCTTTGGTATGCAGGTCGTGGCGTTCGACCCGTTTGTGCCGGCCGCGAAAATGGAGGCCGACGGCGTTACTCCTATTACTGATTTGACCGAGTTGTACAAACGCTCCGATTATGTGTCGTTGCATATTCCGGCCAACGACCAAACCCGCAAATCCATCAATCGCAGCCTGATGAGCCTGATGCCGAAAGGCGCATGTTTGGTCAATACGGCGCGCAAAGAGGTTATCGACGAGGCTGATTTGGCCGCGGTGCTGGCCGAACGCCCCGATTTCAAATATGTGGCCGATGTAGCGCCCGATTCGTTGGCAACGCTACGCGAACAATTTGGTACGCGCGTGTTTGCCACACCGAAAAAAATGGGTGCTGAAACTGCCGAAGCCAACATCAATGCCGGCTTGGCGGCTGCGCGTCAGGCGGTGGGCTATCTGAAAGATGGCGTCGATCGCTTTCGGGTGAATTGATACGGTGAATACCAATCAACAACTTCCCGCTGTCAGACGTTTCAAGGCCTATTTGACGTTGGAACGTTCGCTGTCGGACAACACCGTCGAGGCCTATGCGCGCGATGTGCTGTTGCTCCTCGACTTCCTCGATGAGCGACATATCGACTACAAATCAGCCACATGCGCCGATTTGGAGTCGTTCGTCATAGAACTTGGTCAACTTGGTTTGCAGGCACGGTCGCAGGCGCGTGTCGTGTCGGGCGTGAAAGCGTTTTACAATTTTCTGACTTACAATAACGAAATCGCTGCCGACCCGACCGAACTGCTGCAACAGCCCAAATTGCCACGCTATTTGCCCGAAGTGTTGTCAATCGGCGAGATAGAGGCCATTTTGGCGGCAATCGATCTGTCGTTGCCCGACGGACATCGCAATCAGGCGATGATAGAGATGCTCTACGGGTCGGGGCTGCGCGTGTCGGAGTTGGTGAATCTGAAGTTGTCGCATCTGTTCCTCGACATACACTGCGTCAAAGTCGAGGGCAAGGGCAGTAAACAACGTTTGGTGCCGTTGTCGGCGCCGGCCGAAGAGGCTATCGGCTGTTGGCTTATCGATCGTAATGCGTTGCCCATACAGCGCGGACAAGAGGATTTTGTCTTTCTCAACCGACGCGGTCATCAACTGACACGCAACATGGTGTTCCTGATTGTCAAAAAGTTAGCCGCAGCGGCAGGTGTCAAAAAGACAATATCGCCCCACACGTTTCGCCATTCGTTTGCCACACATCTGCTCGAAGGCGGCGCCAATCTGCGTGCCATTCAGGAGATGCTCGGACACGAAAGCATACTCACTACCGAAATTTATACGCATGTCGATATGACGTTTTTGCGCACCGAAATCATCGACAAACACCCGCGCAACAAACATCGCTGAAAAAAATGGCGGCGAAGATGCGTTTGTCGGTTGTTTTTTTTTGTATTTTTGCAACTCGGAATCAATAGAATCGTGGAACTATTCGAACAGATACAGCGCAAGGTGAATGCCGCGCTTAAGGAGTATGCGCTGCTAAGCGATGGCGATAAAGTGCTGATTGGCTTGTCGGGCGGCAAAGACTCGTTGGCGTTGGTCGAATTTTTGGGCGAACGTGCCAAAATCTACAAACCGCGCTTTACACTTGTGGCGGCGCACATTTCGGTCGATAACGTGCCGTATCAGGCCGATTTGGCCTATTTGGAGGCGTTTTGCGGACAATACAACGTGCCGTTTGTGCATCGGCGCACGCATTTCGATACCTCGACCGATGCACGCAAGTCACACTGCTTTCTCTGCTCGTGGAATCGCCGCAAAATGCTGTTCGCGCTGGCCGACGAACTCGGATGCAACAAAATTGCGCTTGGGCATCACCGCGACGATATGCTCGAAACCTTGCTGATGAATCAGATTTTTCAGGGTACGTTTGCCTCGATGCCGCCCAAACTGACGATGGACAAATTCGCTATGACCATCATTCGTCCGCTGGCCAATGTGCGCGAGCGCGACCTGCAACTGCTTGCCGAACAGCGTTGCTACCGCAAACAAGTGAAAAATTGCCCTTACGAATGCGAATCGAATCGTAGCGAAGTGCGACGCCTTTTGGAGGACATGGAACGGCTCAATCCGCACGCGGCATCGTCGTTGTGGAACAGCATGCGACACATACAAACACAATATTTGCCGACCGAACACAAAAAAAACGACAGAATGGCGTAAAAATCATTAACTTTTTGTAATTTTGCACGCTGAAAAAAACGATTGAAACAGACATCATAAAATCACATGTTAACACTGAAACAAATTATCGGAAACCGCGACGAAGTCGTTCGTCGTTTAGGGAAGAAACATTTCGCGCCGGCGGCCGAAATGATTGACCAAGTTATTGCGCTCGACAGCGAACGTCGTGCTGCACAAAAAGAACTCGACACAAAATTGGCAGCCATCAACCAACTATCCAAATCGATAGGCGCACTGATGCAGCAAGGCAAAAAATCCGAAGCCGAAGCCGCCAAAACCGAAGTGGCACAATACAAGGACGACACCAAAAAATTGTCGGCGTTGATGGACGAAAAAGCCAATGCCATGCGCGACTTGTTGCTGCAAATCCCGAATTTGCCGAAAGAGAGCGTCCCCGAAGGCACCTCGGCCGAAGATAACGTGGTCGAAAAAATGGGCGGCGAAATTCCTACGTTCGACGGATTCGAACCGCTGCCGCATTGGGAATTGGCAAAAAAATACGATTTAATCGATTTCGAACTCGGCGTTAAAATTTCGGGCGCCGGTTTCCCTGTGTACAAAGGACTTGGCGCGCGTCTGCAACGTGCGCTCATCAACTTCTTCCTCGACGAGGCACGCGCGGCCGGCTATCTCGAAATAATGCCGCCCACCGTGGTCAATGCAGCATCGGGCTACGGCACGGGACAACTGCCCGACAAAGAGGGACAGATGTACCACGCCGAAGTGGACGACCTCTACCTGATACCGACGGCCGAAGTGCCGGTAACAAACATCTATCGCGATGTCATTTTGAGCGAAAAAGAGTTGCCGATAAAAAATTGCGCCTACACGCAATGCTTCCGCCGCGAAGCCGGCTCGTACGGCAAAGATGTGCGCGGTCTGAACCGTTTGCACGAATTTTCGAAAATCGAAATCGTACGCATCGATACGCCCGAACACAGCGAAGAATCGCACCGCGAGATGTTGGCGCACGTCGAAGGCTTGTTGCAAAAACTCGAACTGCCGTACCGCATTTTGCGTTTGTGCGGTGGCGATATGAGTTTCACCGCAGCACTCTGCTTCGACTTCGAAACTTTCTCGGCCGCACAAAAACGCTGGCTCGAAGTCAGCTCCGTATCCAATTTCGAAGCCTATCAGGCAAATCGTCTGAAATGCCGCTACAAAACGTCCGACGGCAAAACCGAACTCTGCCACACACTCAACGGCTCGGCTTTGGCATTGCCGCGTATCGTGGCCACGCTGCTCGAAAACAACCAAACGCCCGACGGCATACGCATTCCGAAAGCGTTGGTACCATACATGGGCTGCGACATCATTCGCTGATACAAACACACCAAAATGGTCGTAAATAAGTCGGTGCGCAGGGGCGTTGCCGACTTTTTTGCTGTCGGAAATCATATTTTTGGGCGTGTTGATAATTTTCTTGCGAAAAAAAAGAGTTATCATTGTATGATAACCGATTTTTTATTACTTTTGTAACTCGTTAATTATCCGTCAAATCTAACAATAAAAACATACGAAAATGGGACTTTTTTCGCTAACGCAGGATGTGGCCATCGACCTTGGAACGGCCAACACTGTCATCACCTGCAATGACAAAATAGTAGTTGATGAACCCTCGATAGTGGCGCTCGACCGCCGCACCGACAATCTGATAGCGCTTGGCAAAAAAGCGCAAATGATGCAGGGCAAAGAGCACGAAAATATTCGCACGGTGCGCCCCTTGCGCGATGGCGTTATTGCCGACTTCAAGGCTGCCGAACTGATGATTCGCGGCATGATCAAAATGATACCGCACCGCAATAAATTGTTCACTCCCTCGCTGCGATTGGTGGTTGGCATACCGTCGGGCAGTACCGAAGTCGAAATTCGCGCCGTGCGCGACTCGTCGGAGCATGCCGGCGGCCGCGATGTGTACATGATTTACGAACCGATGGCGGCTGCCGTGGGCATCGGCTTGGATGTCGAAGCACCCGAAGGCTGTATGATTGTCGATATAGGCGGCGGCACGACCGAAATTGCCGTTATTTCGTTGGGTGGCATGGTGTCGAACAAGTCCATTCGTATTGCCGGCGACGATTTTACCGGCGACATTATCGACTACATGAATCGTCAGCATAACATCAAAGTGGGCGAGCGTATGGCCGAACAAATCAAAATAAAAGTCGGTTCGGCGCTGATTGACCTCGGCGAAGAGGCACCGGAGGATTATGTGGTGCACGGCCCGAATAAAATGACGGCGTTGCCCATGGAGGTGCCGGTGTCGTATCAGGAGATTGCGCACTGCCTCGATAAATCGATAACGAAAATCGAAACGGCTGTTTTGGCAGCGTTGGAAGAAACACCACCCGAACTCTACGCCGATTTGGTGCGCAACGGCATCTATTTGGCTGGCGGCGGCGCCTTGTTGCGTGGCTTGGCCAAACGCTTGACGGATAAAATTCAGATTCAGTTCCATGTGGCCGACGACCCGTTGCATGCTGTGGCGCGTGGCACCGGTATCGCGCTGAAGAATATCGACAAGTTCCAATTCCTGTTGCGCTGATAAGACGGCTTGTCAGTAACAATGTGTGCACGGTTGGCTCGTAATTTAAGGTGTCGGCCGTGTGTGCGTAAATAATTTTAGTTGTTTATGTCGGCATTGCTGCGTTTTTTTGTACGATTCTCCACATTTTTCGAGTTCGCTCTGCTGGAGTTGATTGCACTGCTGTTGGTAGTCAATAGTGGCGCCTTTCGGCAGAGTGTTGTCTATCGTGCCAATGCTGCGATGGTAGGGACGGTGCATAGCGGCGTTGCTGCGTGTACCGATTATTTCGGCTTGCAGGAAACCAATGCACGCTTGGTGGCCGAAAACGAACAACTGCTGAATCGGATTGCTGCGCTCGAATCGCAGATGCCTGCTCCCGATGGCGGCGTGTTGTCGGCCGATTCAACACGGAGTTACTGCACACGTTCGGCGACCGTCGTTTATAGCACGGTGAATCGCCTTCAGAATCTGATTATTATCGACAAAGGTAGTGCCGATGGCATCGCAGTCAATATGGGCGTGGTGAATGCCGATGGCGTTGTCGGGGTGGTCGATGCCGTGTCGCAACACTACGCGGTGGCGATGCCCATTATCAATACGCATTTGCAGATTAGCGGTCGGTTGTCGAAAAATGGCTATTTAGGCTCGGTGAGTTGGAATGGTTTTTCGCCCGAGTTTGCCTCGCTGACCGAAATTCCGCCGCATGTTGATGTGGCTGTGGGCGATACGGTCGTAACGAGCGGCTATTCTGCCATTTTTGCCGGCGGCGTGCCTATTGGCGTGGTCGATAGGGTGGTGTCCGACGACAATCTGCCGTTTAGCAATATCCGGCTGCGCCTGCTTGTGAATTATCGCACGTTGGAGCATGTGCATGTGGTGGATTGTGCGCACCGCGACGAGTTGTTGTCTTTGGTCGATTCGGTTCAAACTATCAAGAAATAGCAGATGCGTGAATCTTTGAAACTCATATTGTATTTTGCACTATATGTACTGCTGCAAGGGCTGATTTTGAACAACATACATCTGTATGGTTTGGCCTGCCCGTATTTGTATGTGTTGTTTGTGCTTACGTTGCCGACGGCTATGTCGTCGTCGGTGGCTATGTTGGTGGCGTTTGCCATGGGGCTTTGTGTCGATGTTTTTTCGGGAAGTTATGGCATTCATGCGGCGGCTACCGTGTTGGTGGCTTTTCTGCGTCCGTACATACTGCCGCTGATTGCGACTCGCGAAAATTTGGAGAAAATGGCGCCGTCGTATGCCAATTTCGGCAAATCGTTTTTTGCTTATGCGGCCATTTTGGTGGTGATACATCATTTTGCATTGTTTATGCTCGAGGCTTTTTCGTTGGCGCACATAGGCATAGTGCTGCTGCGCACGTTGTGCAGCGCGTTGGCTACCATGGCACTGATATTTTGTTTGCAAATATTAACCCCGAAACGTAGGTGATAAACGATTCGAACAGTCATAGGCAATTTACCATCCGCCTTTTCATTCTTGTCGTCATCGTCATTTTTGTGTTGCAGTTGTTCAATCTGCAAATCATACACGACTATGGCGAGTTGGCCGATGGCAATGCGTTGTTGCGGCGTACGCTCTATGCGCCGCGCGGACTGATTTACGACCGTAATGGCGAATTGTTGGTGTACAATCATCCGACCTACGACCTGATGGTTACAAAACGCGAATTGCGTCAGGCCAAAAAGGCCGGCAATCCGCTCGATACAGCCGAATTTTGTCGGACACTTGCCATTACGCGCGAGGAATTTGAGCAGCGTATGCGCGACGTGGAGCGACGGGTGGGCTATTCGTCGCGCACGCCACAGCGATTCATGACACAGATTACGCCCGAGGAATACGCCGTGTTGCAAGAAAAATTGCATCGTTTCCCCGGATTTACCATCCAAACGCGTACATTGCGCAGTTATACCTATCCGGTTGGCGCGCATGCTTTGGGTTCGATCGGCGAAGTGTCGAAACGGATGATTGAGCGTGATTCGTGCTACAAACAAGGCGATTATGCCGGCGTGAGCGGCATCGAAAAAGCCTACGAAAAAGATTTGCGCGGACGCAATGGTGTCGAAATCATGTTGCGCGATGTGTCGGGGCGGGTGCAGGGACGCTACAAAAATGGCGCATACGATGTACCGGCAGTAGCCGGCAAAGACCTGACTCTGACGATTGATTATCGCTTGCAGGCGGTGGCCGAGGACTTGCTGCAAGGCAAGTGTGGTAGCATTGTGGCCATCGAACCGGCTACGGGCGAGGTGTTGGCCTTGGCTTCGAATCCGACGTGGAATCCCGACTTGTTGGTCGGGCGGCAACGGTCGCAAAATTACGCCACGCTCTTAAACGACCCGACTAAACCATTGCTGAACAGAGCAATACAAGGTGTTTATTCGCCGGGGTCAACGTTCAAAACGCTGCAAGCATTAGTCTGTTTGCAAGAGGGCGGCATCACCGACAAAACCTTGTTCCCATGCAGCGGACCGGGGTCGCAACCCATCAAATGCACGCACCATCACGGTTCGCCGGTGTCGCTTGCCGGCGCTATCGAGCAGAGTTGCAATCCCTACTTTTGGCAGGCCTACAAAGTAACGCTCGAACGCGGCGGCTATGGCGAAAAAAATGCCAATTTCAAAGCCAATTACGACCGTTGGCGCAACGATGTTATCAGTTTCGGCTTAGGCCCGAAATTTGAAGATAGCGACATCACCGACCAAGTGCATGGTGGCATTCCGCGCGTGGTAACGTACGATCGCATCTATGGCGAAACCGGTTGGCGCGCGCTCACCATTCGATCCAATGCTATCGGACAAGGCGAAGTGCAGGTTACGCCGTTGCAGTTGGCCAATATGGCGGCTGCCATCGCCAACGATGGCGTGTGGATTACGCCGCACCTCAATCGTGCCGATTCGATGTTGGAACATAAACATCGGACCAATGTCGATGCCGCCTATTTTGCTGCCGTCAAAGAGGGTATGTGGCGCGTGTGCGAATATGGCACCGGTCGTTGGTACAAACTTGATAGCATTGCCATGTGCGGCAAAACGGGTACGGTGGACAACAGCCATGGCAAACCGCATTCGCTGTTCATCGGCTTTGCTCCCAAGGATAAGCCGAAAATCGCTGTGGCGGTCGTCATCGAAAATGCCGGATTTGGCGCCACATGGGCCAACCCGATTGCAAGTTTAGTGTTGGAACAATATCTGTTTGGCGAGATTCGTCGCAAGGATTTGTTCGACCGTATGTCAAATGCTGTAACTGCTCCCGATGTCAAAAAATACTAACATATTGCGTTACATCGATTGGCCGATAGTGCTGATGTACATCATATTGGTGCTGTTTGGTTGGATCAATGTGTATGGTGCCAGCCACGACATCGACCAAACATCTATTTTCGATTTTGCCTATTTTTCGGGCAAACAACTGCTTTGGATTGTAACGGCGCTTGGCTTGGCCGGCATCGTGTTACTCATCGATGCGCGCGCTTTTCAGTCGCTCAGCATGCTGCTGTATGTCGGCATGGTGGTGCTGCTGCTGATAACGATGGTGGTGGCACCCGATGTGCATGGGTCGCGGTCGTGGCTCAAATTTGGCCCGATTAGCATTCAGCCTGCCGAATTTTCGAAGTTTATCACCGCTTTGGCGGTGGCCAATGTCATGGGGCAATATGGTTTCAAACTCGAAGGATTTCGTAATTATCTGAAAGTCTGTGTGTTGCTATTACTCCCGATGCTGATTATTGTCCTGCAAAAGGAGACCGGATCGGCATTGGTCTATGCGTCGTTCATGCTGATGTTGTTTCGCGAGGGCTTGCCCGGCCTGATTCCGTTTGCGGCATTGTGTTGCGTGGTGCTGTTTGTGGTGGTTATACGTTTTGGCGCACTGCCTTTTGTTGGCGTGGCGTCGGCTTCGATGGGCTTGGTCATTGCTTTTGCGCTGATTTTGGTGGTGGCATTTGCGCTGATTCTAAAATATCGCTCGACTAAAATGCCTATTAAATGGCTGATTTATGGCATGTTAGTTGTTTTTGCAGTCGCGTTTGTATTGCATTTCACCGGTTGGGTGCCGGTCAATTTTGTTTATGTCTTGTTGGGCGTGTTGGCGGCTATGGTGGTCTATACCGTTGTGTTCAGTGTGCGTACGCGTTGTCCCCGCTTGTGGCTGGTAGTGGCCTTTGTGGTGTTGGGCGTGGCCTATTGCTATTCGGCCGATTATCTGTTTGCGCATGTGTTGCAGCCGCACCAACAGGCGCGTATCGAAATTTTGTTAGGCATGAAAGACGACCCCGGCGGCGCCGGCTACAACGTACAACAGGCCAAAATTGCCATCGGTTCGGGCGGATTGTTTGGCAAAGGCTTTTTGAATGGCACGCAAACCACATTAAAATTTGTGCCGGAACAGCACACCGACTTTATTTTCTGCACCGTTGGCGAGGAGTACGGCTTTTTGGGAGCGGTGCTCGTGTTGGTGTTGTACATGCTGTTCCTCTTCCGGCTGATTACCTTGGCCGAACGGCAGCACGAAGCCTTTGCGCGCATCTATGGTTATTCGGTAGTGGGCATTTTTCTGTTTCATGTCATGGTGAATGTCGGCATGGTCATCGGCCTGATGCCGGTCATTGGCATACCGCTGCCGTTTTTCAGTTATGGCGGCTCGTCGCTTTGGTCGTTCACCATTTTGCTGTTTATCTTTTTGCGCCTCGACATTGCCCAAAAGCAGCGCGCGCACTGATGCTGCATCACTATGCACGCACAAAACAAGCGGACTCAGTTTCCTGAATCCGCTCTCTTTGGTCTGCGCTTATTTGCAAAGTGTTGTTACTCTGCAAATTCCATTTACTCGGCAACCACTTCCAATGTGATTTCGGCCGATACTTCGCGGTGCAGTTTGATCACTGCGCTGTAGGTGCCAACTTCTTTGATAGCATCTTTTATCACGATAGTCTTGCGGTCGATTTCGAAGCCCTGTTTGCTCAACTCTTCGGCAACTTGAATGTTGTTTACCGAACCGAAAATTGTGCCTGTCGAACTCGTTTTGGCGCCGATGGTCAGAACCAAACCATTCAGTTTGGCGGCCAATTCTTCGGCATCGGCTTTGATTTTAGCCAATTTGTGAGCGCGTTGTTTCAGGTTTTCGGCCAGCACTTTGCGTGCCGATTCGCTGGCGATGACGGCTTTGCCTGTCGGAATCAGATAGTTGCGGCCGTAGCCGTTTTTCACGGTTACGATATCGTCTTTGTAGCCCAAGTTGGCCACGTCTTCTTTCAAGATTACTTGCATAGTGTGTTCCTCCTCTAATTTATTTCATCAAATCGGTTACGTATGGGAGCAAAGCCAAGTGGCGAGCACGTTTAATGGCTTGGGCAACTTTGCGTTGATATTTCAACGAGGTGCCGGTGATACGGCGGGGAAGGATTTTGCCTTGCTCGTTCAAGAATTTCTTCAGAAATTCAGGATCTTTGTAGTCGATGTATTTGATACCGCTCTTCTTGAAACGGCAATATTTTTTCTTCTTGTTCTCAACTGCAATGGGAGTCAAAAAACGAATGTCTGTATTGTTTGCCATAGTTTACTTCTCCTCTACTTTAGATATTTTGTTGATACGTTTTTGCGCATATTCCAACGCATATTTGTCCAAACGGAATGTCAGGAAACGCAAAATGCGCTCGTCGCGACGATATTGGGTTTCCAACGCGGCTACAAGGCTCGAATCGCCTTTGAATTGCAACAAGGCATAAAAACCGGTCGATTTCTTTTGAATGGGGTAAGCCAATTTTTTCAGACCCCAGCACTCCTCATTCTCAATCTCTGCGCCGTTCTCGACCAGAAATTTCTTGAATTTTTCTACTGCTTCCTTCATCTGTGCGTCAGACAAAACGGGAGTCAAAATGAAAGCAGTTTCATAATGGTTCATCATACAGATAAAACTTTTAGTGAATAAAAAATAATTAAACAATGCGCTTTATGTCAAAAGCGGCTGCAAAGGTACGATTTTTTTTTGATTCAGCCAAATGTTTTGACTACAAAAAAACGCACCGGCTTTCGACAAGCAATTTTTTTTGCACTTCGTGTGTGCCGCTACTCAACAAAAAAAGTAGGGACGTGGTCTTCGCCGCGCCCCTACAATCTATGTTCTATGCTCTATGTTCTATGCTCTATGCTCTTTTTATCTTAGCGTACAACCACTTTGACGATGCCGGCTTGTGTTTTCACAACATAGATGCCATTCAGTTGGCCGTTTTGGTTGGTTACGTCCATACCGCTGACGGTGTAGATGCGCATGCCCTCGGCACCGTAGATGCGGCCGTTGTTGGCGTAGATGTCGGCCACGGTAACTGCTTGCAGGGCAGTGGTGCCACCACTTGGGTATGTAACTACCAATATGTTAGTTGCAAATGTGTATGTGAATGTGTAGTCCCCGTCAATGTCTGCGGTCAGCTTGTTGTTGCCGGATCCCGTTGTATTGAAATTTACGCTGTTTTGATCGCGCGTAACTGTTAATCCATTTGATGTCCAATTTGCTTCACCATTGATACGTGCGCCGAATTCATACTCGCCGGCTTTCATGCTGATTGTTAGTGTTGCGGTTGTTTCGTCGTCCGAAATGCTGAAAGGGCTTGTTCCCCAAGTACCCGTAAAATTTCCATGTAGAGCAAAGTAGGGGGCGGGTTTTGTGTAAACGCTCCATTCTCCCCACGGAGAGTTCCAACCTGTAATAGTGAAACAATCCTTGCCTGATTCAATGGTTAAATCACTCGTTTCATTCCAAACGCTTCCTTCCGGACTTAAACGTTGGAAATGAACTTGAGTTTGTGTGCTTTCAATTTCTACTGAGAAATAGTCTGCAGTACCATCAACTTTAGTCATTGCCTGACCGGAAATCGACTCTTTGAAAGTAGCGTTAGATTGATTCCACAAAGAATTACCACCTGTGTTTAGGTAAATTGTTGCGCCGAACATGCTTACACTCATACCGAGTGCCAGCATCGAAAGTAAAACTTTTTTCATGATAATTTTGTTTTTAAGGTTTATAAATAAAAGGTTTTGTACGATATGAAAATGTAAGCGATGCGCTACCAATAGTAGCGCATCGCGCGTGTGTTATTTTACAGCGATTTTGCAAACGCCGGTTTGTGTTTTCACAATGTAGATGCCGTTCAGTTGGCCGTTTTGGTCGGTTACGTCCATGCCGCTGACGGTGTAGATGCGCATGCCCTCGGCGCCGTAGATGCGGCCGTTGTTGGCGTAAATGTCGGTCACGGTAACTGCTTGCAGAGCGGTGGATTCGCATTCGGTTTCGGTCAGGGTTTTCTTCCAACTCTCACCATCGCCTTCTTTTTCTTCGCCGTTACCCATAATGTAGCAGGCATCGGCTGTAACATTTTCCATATTTACGCTTTGGTAGTTGGTTGCGCCGCCTTCCGCCCATGCATTGCCGTTTACAATGATAAAGTTGGCTACGGCTACATCGAATGTGTGTGTGTACCAGCCATCTACAAGGCTCATCGGTTGTTCGGCGAATTTGCCTTCGGCACCTGCTACCCACGAGTAAACGTATGGTTCAGCAGTGTAGTCCCATGCGTGCAAGTCGTCGGGAATTTGCACTTTAATTACTATTTTGCCGGGTTCAGGGTCGGTACCGCCACCGCCTTCACCGCCTTCACCTTTGAAAACGCCTGTCAAGGTGATTTTGCCCGCTGTGGGGTCGAATACAACGATCATGTTGGCATCGTATGTGGTGCAAACGATGTTGTTTTTGCCGGTTCCTTCGGTTACTCCGGTAACACCTTCGGGGATTGTGGTGAGGTCGGAATAGCCCCAAGTATGGCCGCCTTCTTCACTATCCCATTTGCCGTTGGTGATTTTGAATTGATACTCTTTGCCAATTTCGCAAGTGGTAAAGGTTTTGGAGTAGGTGCCGTTCGGTTGTGCGTCAAGTGCCAGGCCATCCGCATCCCACGAAGCACCAAACAATACGGCATCATCACCTGCAATGTAATAAGCGGTCGTACCACCTTCGCCACCTTCGCCACCAGCAGAACCGATTTTTGTGATGGTAATGGCTTTATCACCGGCAGTTGGATCCAATGTAAATACGGCCGAATCGCCAACGGCCGGCGAACCTACCAATGTTGGGCTGCTAATCCATTTGCTGCTGCTATCGTCTGCTTTGGTATTCCAATTGCAGCCGGTGCCACCATAAATATCGCGAATGGAATAGGTGCCATCGTCGTTAGCGGTCAATTCTTTCCATGCCCAACCTTTGTTGCCCCACGAGTGTTTCATATAATAGGTTGTGGTGCCGGGATCTGAACCATTGGTAAATGTACCTGTCAAGGTGATTTTGCCTGCTGTGGGGTCGAATACAACGGTCATGTTGGCATCGTATGTAGTGCAAACGATGTTATTTTTGCCATCTCCTTCTGTTAATGTCGAAACACCTTCAGGGACAGAAGTGAGGTCGGAATAGCCCCAAGTTCGTGTGCCATTAGTTTCGCTGTCACAACCTCCGTTGGTGATTTTGAATTGGTACTCTTTGCCAGACACGCAAGTGGTAAAGGTTTTTGAGTAGGTGCCGTCCGATTGCGCGTCAAGTGCCATGTGGGCGGGATCCCACGAGGCACCAAACAATGTCGTAGAATTGCCTGCAATGTAGTAGGTTTCTGCGCTCAATGCGCCTGTGCACACGAGTGCACAGAGCAAGAAAGTAAGTTTTTTCATAGTATTTAGATGCTAAAAGGTTAAAATTGTGTTTTACGGCATAAAATTACAAGATTATTTTCGATGTCGCAAATAAAATAGTGTTAAATGTGTGTTAATCTTATTCACGTTGTGTTAATGGTTGTGGGTATATATAAATAGGGTGTATTAGTTGAGTGGTATTGCTGAAGAGTTTCGTAGTTTAAGAGTTTAATGTTTCAAAATAGTTTAAGGGTTTAATAATGTAGGGACGTGGCGTGCCGCGTCCGCATAGTTTATAAGGCAAAAGGGTAAAAAATCTAAAATCTCTACTACCCCTAAATCCCCTAAAGGGGACTTCACGCACATAAAACCGCAGCCAATAGCCCCCTTTAGGGGGTTGGGGGTAAAAATCTCGGTTTCATTTCATTTCTTTTGCTTGACCAAATTGTATGTTCATTTCTTTGCACGAGCGCAAAGAAACGAACCAATTTTGCAATTGAGCGAAAACAAACGAAAATTTTTTCGGTTTGTTGAGCGTGAGCAAAATCAAGAATTAAAGAAACGCCCTTGCTAAGCCTGCTCACTCTGAAAAATCGGGTCGTTCAACGGCTAAATTGCTCAATCGTTCCGTCGCTTCGCGCCGTCAGTGATCAATTTTACGCCGTTTTCACTTGATTTTTCGGCTCGCAGCCTATGCAATTTTTTTTGCGCAAACTACTTTTGTGCGTACTCTCCCCGTTTTAAGCCTGCCTACCGAAGGTAGTGCCTGCCTACCGAAGGTAGTGCTTGTCTACCGAAGGTAGAGCCTGCCTGCCGCAGGCAGGTCCGCATAGAACATAGAACAAAGAATAGATCCAAGAACAATGTAGGGACGTGGCGTGCCGCGTCCCTACATTTCTCATTTCTCACTACTCATTACTAATTATTATTTGTTTTATTCGTGGGTGGCGAAGCGTTGTTCGGCCAATTGGGCATATTTGGTGCCGGGGCGCCCGTAGTTGGCATACGGATAGATGGAAATGCCGCCGCGCGGTGTAAACAAGCCGGTAACTTCGATGTATTTTGGATCCATCAGTCGAATCAGATCTTTCATGATGGTATTGACGCAATCTTCGTGAAAATCGCCGTGGTTGCGGAAACTAAACAGATAGAGTTTCAGGCTTTTGCTCTCCACCATTTTCACATCGGGAATGTAACTGATGCGAATTTCGGCAAAGTCGGGTTGCCCCGTAATCGGGCAGAGGCTCGTAAATTCGGGACAGTTGAACCGCACCCAATAGTCGTTGTCGGGATGGCGGTTGTCGAATGTTTCGAGCACTTCGGGCGCGTAGTCTTGGCGGTATTCGGTTTTGCGCCCCAGCAAACTGAGTTCGTCTTTTCGTTCTTTCATTGTTTATGTTTTGTTTTCAGATAACGTTCCAATCCTTCGCGGCGCAATTTGCAGGCGGGACAATGTCCGCAGCCGTCGCCGGCGATGCCGTTGTAGCAGGTCAGTGTTTTGTGTCTGACCAAATCGAGCACGCCGAGTTCGTCGGCCAAAGCCCATGTTTGCGCCTTGTCGATCCACATCAGTGGTGTGTGTATGACGAATTGTTCGTCCATGGCGAGGTTCAGCGTTACGTTCATCGATTTGATAAACGCGTCGCGACAGTCGGGATAACCGCTAAAATCGGTTTGCGACACGCCCGTTATTAAATGGCTGATGCCGCGCTCGCGCGCAAATACGGCCGCAATGGCCAAGAAAAACAGATTGCGTCCCGGCACAAACGTGTTGGGGTAGTGGTCGGCCGGTTTTGTTTCGTCCATTGGCAATGCGCTGTTTGTTAGCGAGTTATTGCCTAATTTAGCGATAAACGATGCGTCCGTTACATGAAATTCGACATCGGCCATGCGCGCTATCTCGCGTGCCAAATCCACTTCGTGTTGGTGCTTTTGGCCATAGACGAAACTCAACGCCACCACTTTTTCGAAGCGTTGCTTTGCCCAAAAGAGACACGTGGTCGAGTCCTGCCCGCCGCTGAAAACGACTAATGCCGCCTTGTGATTCATAGCGAAAGTTTTTTTTAATGATTGTTTATCAATTATTTGAATACGTTGTACGAGATGTTGTTGTCGTACACGTCGCTGCCCTCCAAGCGTTTTACGGCTTTCACTACCTGTATTGTTACGGGCAGGGCGACCATTTCGTAGAGCGTTTTCAGCACAATTTGTGCCGCCATCAAACGCAGCAACTCCGACCACGCCATCAGTCCGCCGAAGGCTATCGGGAAAAAGATGAGCGAATCGGCCGTTTCGCCGACAACGGTACTCAATATGGCGCGCCACGAAAAGTAACGTCCGGCATGGCGCACTTTCATGCGGCTCATCACCATTGCATTCAAAAACGACCCGACGACAAACGCCGTCAGCGAGGCTACCACAATGCGCGGCGCCATACCGAACACGAAATTGAAATGCGCTTCGCCCTCCCAGAACGGCGCAGCCGGCAACTGCACAGCCAACAAACCCAAGGCTACGACGAAAAAATTCATGGCAAAACCACTCCAAATGATGATGCGCGCCTTGCGAAAACCCCACACTTCGGTAATGCAGTCGTTGATGATGTACGAAATCGGAAACACCAGCAACCCGGCCGTCAAAGTAATCGGACCGAATGCTATCACTTTGGTTTCCAATAGATTTGATGCTATCAGGCACACATTGAACAAAATGCCAAACATCATGAACGGAATAGATACAGTTTGTCTCATATTTTCTTGTTTTTTTACGTGGTTGACCAAGCACACGAGCCTTCTGCCGCAGGGAGCGAACAAGGCTGAAGATTTTGCTGCTTTTCGCGCTGCAAAGATACAACAAAAAACAACACCGCACAATAGGGACGCAAAAAAAACAGAAATGCTGTTTGCTGCCTCGACAACTTTTTATAACTTTGCGGCGATGAACCTGCTGCGAAAAATAGTGCTCTATCTGCCCGCGCAACTGTTTGGCGGCGTAGTGCGGTTGCGCAACAAATGTTTTGATTGCGGCGTGTGTCGCAGCAAAAAATTCGATTTGCCGGTTATCTGCATCGGCAACATCACCGTCGGTGGCACCGGCAAAACGCCGCACACCGAATATCTCATTCGTCAATTTGCCGACAAGCGCGTGGCTGTACTCAGTCGTGGCTACAAGCGCCGGACGCGCGGTTTTGTGCAGGCCGACGCACACACGACTGCACGCGACATCGGCGACGAACCGTTTCAGATGCACCGCAAATTTCCGCATGCCATCATTGCCGTCGATGAAAAACGCGCCCACGGCATTGAGCAACTGCTGCAACTGCCACAGCCGCCCGACATTATTCTGCTCGACGATGCCTTTCAACATCGATTCGTAACGCCGTCGTTTTCGATTGTTTTGGTCGATTTCAACCGCCCGACAGACACCGACGATTACTTGCCGCTCGGACGCTTGCGCGAATCGCAACAAGGTTTGCAGCGTGCCGATTGTGTCGTTGTGAGCAAATGCCCTGTCGACTATACGCCCAATCACGCGCTGTGGCGCACGCGTCTGCATCTGCGCGATGGTCAGCAACTGCACTTCTCGACCTTCGACTACGAACCGCCACGCGGCCTCGTTGCCGGCGCGGCGTGGCCGTTTAGCGTAGCGGACAAACCGCACCTGCTTGTCGTTACGGGCATCGTGTCGCCGCAAGGCTTGTACGACCATTTGCGCCCGCAAGCCGCCACCATCACGCCGATGCCGTTTGCCGATCATCACAATTTCTCGGCCGACGATTTTGTGCGCATCCAACGCCAATTTGACGCCTTACCTGCGCCTAAAGCCATCGTCGTAACCGAAAAAGATGCTGCACGACTTTCAGATAATAAACTATTAGCCAGTAGTTTACGTCAAAATATCTACACAGTCGGCATCCATGTCAGATTTATCGACGACATGCCGCTGCTGCCCGCCTTCGATTGATGGACACGCACAAAAAGCCGCAACCAGACGATTGCGGCTTATGCTTTTGCCAAGCGTTGTGCCAAGGACGATTAGTAGTTTTCGTTCAAATATTCAACCACATCGGCGGTGATGTCCAGCGCCGACGAAACGAACAACACATTGTCGTTGAGCGAACTCGTTGATAAAATCAGTTGGTATCGGCCATCGCGATTCAACACTTCGAGCGCATGGTCGATGCTGTCGCGCAGGCGCAAATTCGAACGTTGTTGCTCTTCCAGAATATCTTGTGTCAATTTTTGGTCAAGTGCTTGTAGGTCAGCCTCTTTTTGCTGCAATCGACGGCCTTCTTGTTCAGCGCGTTCGCGGCTCAAAAATGCGTTATTCTCCAATTTGCGCTGAAAATCGACCATTTCGTTTTGCAATTTACGCGCTTTTTCGTTCACGGTCAAGCGGGCATCTTCTTGTTTTTTAGTCAGTTGTTCGCGCAACTCTATCGCCAATTGGTATTGCGAAAAAATGGTGTCGGCATTAACCACAGCCACCGGAATGGTACCGTCAACCGGCTCCAAACTCTTTGCTTCGTCGGGTTGTTTCGAATTGGCACACGCGGCAAACAGCACCGCGGCAGCCGCAAAAATAAAAATTTTCTTCATTGTTTTGTGTTTTATAAAATTGTTTCCGAATAAAAAATGTCATGCTTTGTGGTGCGTGTCGGCCGTCGTTTGTTGTGCTTCGCGATCCTGCGAAGTGGCGCACGAAATGCCGCGTTGTCGCATCGCTTTGTTTCCGCCGATGTGGATGTTCGGGAACCGGCCACCTTTGACAAAAAAGACTTTCACGCCCAACAGCAAGACAGCAGCACCAACCAGCACCAAAGTACACACAAGCGACTCCATAACACCAATTTTTTCGCAAAGATAATGAATAAAATTATCTTGACGAGCGCTAAAAGCATAAATTTGCATGCAAACCTGTGATATTTAACTTATTTTTAGAACTGAATTGCGCAATTTTTTATAATTTTGCACTACAAAACGACTTATATTGCACAAATCATCTTAAAATTCGAACATTTCAAAATATGCAAAACATGAAAACTATCGCAGACTTGCAACCCACCACGCTGTGGCGTATTTTTGCCGACATTTGCCAAGTGCCTCGTCCGTCGAAACGCGAGAGCAAAATCATCGCTTTCCTGCAACAATTCGGTCGGGAGCACAACCTTGAAACGCTGACCGACAAAGCCGGCAATGTGCTGATACGCAAACCGGCGACAGCGGGTTACGAATCGCATCCGGCCATCGTGCTGCAAGCGCACATGGATATGGTGTGCGAAAAAAACAACGACACCGTACACAATTTTGACACCGACCCCATACAGCCCTACATCGATGGCGAATGGGTACGCGCGCGCGGCACAACGCTCGGTGCCGACAACGGCATCGGCATGGCGGCCGCTCTGGCAGTGCTTGTGTCCGACGATGTGAAACACGGCCCGTTGGAGTGTCTGTTCACGGTGGACGAAGAAACCGGCCTGACCGGCGCATTTGCCCTCGAGAGCGGATTTATGCACGGCGACATGCTCATCAACCTCGACTCGGAAGACGATGGCGAATTTTTCATCGGCTGTGCCGGCGGCATCGACACCACGGCCCTGCTGCACTACACGCCCGCGCCCGCGCCCGCAGGCTATTTTGGCTTCCGCATCACGGTAAAAGGATTGACCGGCGGACATAGCGGCGACGACATCGAAAAAGGACGCGGCAATGCCAACAAACTGCTGACCCGCTTTTTGTGGCAGACAGCCCACGAAACCGACCTTGCGCTCGCCTCGTTCAATGGCGGCAACCTGCGCAACGCCATCGCACGCGAAGCCACGGCTGTGGCCGCTGTGCCAATGGCTTACAAGGAGACGTTGCGCGTGAAACTTAACCAATTCGCCGCCGACGTCGAAGCCGAATTGGCGGCTACCGAACCCAATCTGACTATCGATTTGGAATCGGCTGCCATGCCCGAACAATTCATCGACAAAACCGACAGCGAACGCTTGCTCAACGCTTTGTACGCTTGTCCGCACGGCGTGTTGCGCATGTGCGACGACATGCCCGGGCTTGTCGAAACATCGACAAACCTTGCCGCCGTAAAAATGCGTAATGACAACGAAATTTTGATTACAACCAGCCAACGCAGTTCGGTGGAATCGTCGAAATACGATGCCGCGCGCATGGTCGAAAGCGTGTTCGCTTTGGCCGGTGCCACGGTTACGCACGGCGATGGTTATCCCGGCTGGAAACCCAATCCGCATTCGCCGTTGGCGCAACTGACCGCAGCCACTTACGAGCGGCTGTTTGGCGAGAAAGCCAAAATTCGTGCTATACATGCCGGTTTGGAGTGCGGTCTGTTCAGTGAAAAATATCCGCATTTAGATATGGTGTCGGTAGGCCCGACGATGCGTGGCGTGCATTCGCCCGACGAACGACTGAACATTGCCGCTACCGAAAAATTCTGGAAATTGCTGGTGGCTGTGCTCGAGGCTTTGTAAACCCCCGACGCTCTGCATACGACGGCGCCGCAATCTCCGAAGGTTGCGGCGCTGTCCTATTTTTGATGAATGGAAATGATTATGGTACCAATATTTTTGCCGTTTTATCGTCAATAAGAACAATGTAAACGCCTTTCAAACAACCGTTTAAGCGTGTAACGTCCTGCCCGAGCAAATTGAAAATGCGCATATTGTCGGCGCCATAAACTGTCCCATCGATAGCGTACAACTGCAAATCGTCGGCCGCCACAAACGTAATGGCTGTCGGCAAATTTTCGTTCATCACATAGTTGGTGTCGGTTTCTAAATCATACTCCTTGTTGTTGGGGTCGCGGTCGGTGAAGGTGCAGAAAATCGGCAACACCTTATCGAGTTTCCAACGTTTTTTGTTCGAGTCGATGCAGTTGAGTACGATGTGGTAATTGTACCATTTTTCGTCGTAACGGCTGACGGGCGTCAGTGTCAGTTCCAGCGTGGTGAGTTTGGCTTGCGTGCCGCCTTCCTCGCTGCTGGGAAATTGGATGTACGAATTTGACAAAGCCCAACCGGCCTGCGTATTTGGCGTTTTTTGCGAATAATCGCCTTTCAAAGCCGTCATCGACGAGGTTTGAATCGACGTTTCGACGCGCGGCACGGCTGTTTCGGATTCCGATTGACTTAACGTCAAATCCCAGAAAAAGAGTTTTTTCGAAAAATCGGAATAGCGCGCATACAAGTCGGCTTGCGCATAGTTTATGTCGAGCAGATTGACGGTTTGGTCTTCGCCCACATAGTCGCCGCCATCGCCTTTGACGTACAGCACGGGACGTGTCTGCTCCGATTGGCTGTAGAATTTGAATACCTTGTCGGCTGTGTTGAATTGGAACTTGCCGCCGCCCGTTTTCGATACGAAATCGATGCCAAATTCGCCCTGCCATGTTACTTCGACGTTGAGTTGGCCGTTGGAGAACTGAATACCGTTGCCGCCGCCCACGCCACCGAGATAATAGCCATTGGCACGATCGCCATCGCCCTTGCAAAGTATCGAGCAAAGTTTGTCGTAAGCATGCCACTGATTGTGCAGCAGCACGCATTCGTTGTCGGCATAATCACCTACAAGTTGATTGCCCGAGAACCGCTCGACCAACACATAATTGCGACCGGCATCGCTCTGCCCGTCGAAAATGTAGGCATTGCCGGCGTATTCGCACACAATTAAAAACGTGTCTTGAAAGTTGGTGCCGATTTTGTCGAATTTCGTAACGCGCGTGTAGGTTCCGGCCGACGCGCACAGCCCTATGGCGCACAGCGCCATCAGCAGTGTAAGTTTTTTCATGGTATTTTTGTCTTTAATAATTTAGGGTGTACAAAGGTACAAACTTTCGCCCATATAGCCAACAAAAATGGCGATTTTTTGTTGTAGATAGTGTTATTCTGCGAAAAAATTGCTATTTTTGCACTTCGAAATCACTTTAAATCAAAAAATATCATGAAGAAGATTACATTATTCTTGTGTGCTTGCTTGGCGAGTACCGCTTTGTCGGCATTCGAAGCGTACAAAGACTCGACCATGCTCACAAACGCCAACATCGTAGCCTGCGAAGGCAAAGATCAAAGTTACAAAACATGGACGCTGACCGACGATCGTGGGTTTGAATACAGTGGCTGTTTCATCAAAAATCAGCACAGCAATGCCACACCTGAGCAGTACATTCAACTCGCAAAATTTACGGCAGACCCTTATTCGTGGTTGCAGTTGCCCGAAGTCGGTTTTCCCATCGAAGAGATTACGCTGACCATCGGCGACAACCAAGGTGCCATCGGTACACCGGTTCAATACGAACGCTACATCTATTTCATCAAAGAGAATTTCCCGGGCAAATTCAGCAATGGCTCTGCGTTGGATACGATTGGTGCAAACTGCATTGTACGTCAGGAAGTTACGGGGCTGACGACCATTACACTGAAACCCGCTGCGCCTACAGCCACTACCGGTTTTATCATCGCCGGCGACAAAGGCGGATTCCGCATTTGGGACGTCAAACTGAAATGGACAGTCGATAAAGAACTGCCATGTTCACGCCTGACTATCGACCCGAAAGAGTTGACATTGGCCATTGACGGTAGCAAACAACTGACCGCCAAACGTTATCCGGCCAACAGCACCGAGGCTCTGTCGTGGAAGTCGCTTGATGAAACCATCGCCACCGTTACTGCCGATGGGCTGGTCGAAGCCACCGGCGTGGGCACCACCGACATTGTCGTGCTAAATGCTGCCGAAACCATCACCGACACTTGCCATGTAACTGTCCGTCAAGGCGCTACGGCCATTGTCATCAACATCGACTCTGAAGAGATCGACACACTGACCATGGTGGCCGACATACCCGGTAATATATTCGATACCAAACCACTTAGTGTAACCTTTTTGCCTGAGGGCTCGTTTGTGGAAGAGGTTACGTGGTCGTCGAGCGACGAAAAAGTAGTAACCATCAATGCCACAAGCGGTGTAGCCCAAGCGCAATCGCCCGGCGAAGCGCGTATTTTTGCCTCCACTGCCTCGGGATTGCAGGATTCGTGCGTTGTGATAGTCAAAAGCAAGCCGCAGCCCGAAGAGGTAATCGTCAGCGAACATCTGTTGGAATTTGCCAAGGACGATTACACCACACTCACTGCCACGGTGCTGCCCGCCGACCTCGACGACGACTTGAAAGAGGTGTCGTGGGAATCGCGCAACGAGCGCGTGGCTACCGTCAGTGCGCGCGGCTATGTAGTGGCTGTTGGCGCCGGCACAACGTACATTGTGGCTGTGGCCTACAACGGCGTGGCGGATAGTTGCAAAGTGGTCGTTTCGGGTCAGCCGACCGAAGGCGAATATTTTGTGAAAGTAACCGCCACTCCCGACAGTTGGGAAGGTAAATACCTGATTGTGTGCGAAGAATACGATCTCGCTTTTGATGGTTCGCTTGACGAGTTTGATGTCAGCAAAAACACAAAAACGGTCAGCATTGCCGACGAAGCCATCGCAGCCGACAGCGAAACCATGGCCATCAGTTTCAATATCCGCTCCATCAACGACAACACATACAGCATACAAGGTGCCGGCGGAAAATTCATCGGATACAACTCCGCTGAAACCGAGTACAACAACAGAAACGGTTTGCAGACAAGCAGCACCGCACTGCCAAACCAAATCGAAATGGATGGACTCAATGTCAATATTATAGGTGCCGATGGTTCAAAACTGCGCTACAATTCCGACGAAACAGCCCCCGGCCGCAAATTGCTGTTCCGCTATTTTCAAGAAACCGACAATGCCATATTGGCTCCCGTACAACTCTATCGCTACATCGGTGCGAATACCGCCATCAAGCAGGTGGTTATTGACGACGTTTATTATGCCGACGGTATCGTACACAACAACAATCGCCATCATTTGGAGATTTACAACATCAACGGTATTCTGCTTATCACCGGCGACAACGATATAAACATTGAGAATTTTGCAGCCGGTATTTACATCGTCAAATCGAGCAGCGGCGTACTGAAAATTGTCAAATAAACACAATAGAAACACCGAAAACGAAAAAAGGGGCTGAACCATGCGTTCGCCCCTTTCGTTATTTTTGTGCATCGGCTATCAGTCGATCCATCAAACGGGATATCGGGAAATCAGACAAAGCGGACAACGGCAATTCCGTATAACCGGCCAAGGCTTCGGTGCGTGCGACACATTTCACCGTGAGGCACTGCGCGAAAATGCGCTGATGGCTCAACACATGTTTTTTGACCGGCGACACATGCACAAGTTCATAGCCGCCGCGACCGATCAAATCCGTCACCTCTGCTTTGCGCAATAGTTTTTCGACGCCTATCGGTCGCGCCAACTCTAATAACGGAAACTCATACAATCCCTGCCAAATATCGTGCGCTCCGCGTTGGTGCAAAAAGGTTTTGTCGTCAATCAGAATAAAAAAATAGTAAAAATAACGATCGCGTACACGCTTCGTACCCTGTTTGCGAGGCAACACATCTACACACTGTCCGAGCAAGGCTGCACAATGATCGTGCAAAGGGCAATCGTCACAGCGAGGCGCAACGGGTGTGCATTGCAACGCGCCGAACTCCATCAACGCTTGATTGTGCACATCGGGCTGACGTGTATCGAGCAACGTTTGTGCCAAGTATGAGAACCAACGTTTCCCTTCGGTCGTGTCAATCGGCATATGGCAGTCAAAATAGCGCGCCAACACCCTATAAACATTACCATCGACTGTGGCATACGGCTGCCAATAGGCAAACGAACAGATGGCTGCCGCCGTATATTCGCCCACGCCTTTGAGCGACAGCACATCGGCGTATTTTGTTGGAAATCGGCCGCCAAAACGTTCCATAATGAGTTGTGCCGACTCGTGCAGATGTCGCGCCCTACTATAATAGCCAAGTCCCTGCCACACTTTCAACACGTCGTCTTGCGTCGCAGCGGCCAGCGCTTCTACCGTTGGAAATTGCTCCACAAATCGTCGATAATAATCCAATCCTTGGGCTACCTGCGTCTGCTGCAAAATAATCTCCGAGACCCAAATCCGATATGGGTTGCGCGTGTGTCGCCACGGCAAATCGCGCCGATGGGTTTCGTACCATGCCGCTAAGCGACGTTGTAGCCAATCAATATTGTCAAGAATAAAGTAAAAACCTGTCTTTTTCATGGTGCAAAGATGCAACTTTTTTCGCAGGAAAACAAAAAATCAAAAAAAAATTGTGCTAAATGGTTGTCTTTCAAAAAATAATTACTATCTTTGCAGTCCGAAAAACGAACTCGAACAATAATAACAACCTAATAAACTTTTACTGACATGACAAAAGCAGACATTGTAAATGAAATTGCCAAAAACACGGGCATCGGCAAAGAGGATGTATTGAGAACGATTGAGGCATTCATCGAAACCGTCAAAGGCTCGTTGCAAGAGAGCCAAAGATTGCATGCCGCCGGCAAAAATGATTTGGCCAAGGAACACCACGTGTATTTGCGGGGTTTCGGTAGTTTTATCGTGAAGACGCGCGCTCAAAAAACTGCTCGCAACATTTCGAAAAGCACTACCATCATCATCCCTGAACACAGCATTCCCGCGTTCAAACCTTCGAAAGAATTTGTTGCGAAATTGAAATAACGCGTTTAGTTTTTTGTACAAATTAAAATTCAAAAATTATGCCAAACGGTAAAAAACACAAAAGACATAAGATGTCGACACACAAACGTAAAAAACGTTTAAGAAAAGACAGACACAAGAAAAAATAATTGTCTGTAACACGAAAAACAAATTTAGAGTTCGGTATCCGTTTAGCGTCTTTAAGTTTGTTTTTTTGTTTTTACCTAAATCGTCAGCGGGCATGCCCGTTGCCATGAAATCAAAATACTACCATTGTGGAAAAAGAATTAGTAATAGGCGTAAACAACGATGCCATTGCCATAGCGCTGCTGGAAGACAAAAAGTTGGTCGAAATACACAAAGACACGCTGAAGGCTTCGTTTGCCGTTGGAAACATTTACCTCGGGCGCGTCAAACGCGTGATGCAGGGACTGAATGCCGCATTTGTGGACATCGGTTCGAGCAAAGAGGCGTTTATTCACTATCACGATTTGGGCGACCAATTCCTGACGATGCACAATTACATCAAACAGGTGTTGAGCGACCGCAAACGTTTGCCCGACAAGTTGAAACGCTATCCGAACTTAGAGCGCGAAGGCAATATAAAAGATGTGCTGACCACCGGCGATTATATATTGGTACAGATAGTCAAAGAACCGATTTCGACCAAAGGACCACGACTCACCGGCGAGATTTCCATCGCCAGCCGTAACATGGTATTTTTGCCATTCGGCGATAAAATTTCTGTGTCGCAAAAAATACGTTCGCATGCCGAACGCACACGATTGCGTCAGTTGATGCAAAGCATCAAACCGGCCAACTGCGGTCTCATCATGCGTACCGTGGCCGAAGATTGCCGCGTAGCCGAACTCGATGCCGAACTTAAAATGACCACCAAACGCTGGAGCGAAGCCATCGACAATATTCAACATTCGAACGGCATTTCGCTCATATCGGAAGAGTTGAGCCGCTCGGCTGCCATCGTGCGCGATTTGTTCGACGACGATTTCGAGTGCATACATGTGGACAATCAGGCCACGTTCGACGAGTTGACAATGTACCTCAAAACCATTGCGCCCGACAAAAATATTGTCAAACTCTATACCGGCGATCTGCCGATATTCGAAAGTTTCGGCATCGCAAAATATGTGAAATCATTGTTCGGACGTACGGTGTCGGTAAAACGCGGCGCCTACCTGATATTCGACCAAACCGAGGCCATGCATGTGATAGACGTCAATAGCGGCACACGCGCACGCGCCGGACAGTCGCAGGAGGAGAATGCGTTGGAGGTAAACATGGCGTCGGCCGAAGAGATTGCCCGTCAGTTGCGGCTGCGCGATATTGGCGGCATCATCGTCATCGACTTCATCGACATGATGGAGGCCGACAATCGACAAAAATTGTACGAACACATGACCGAACTGATGGCCGGCGACCGTGCTCGACATAACATTCTGCCACTCAGCAAGTTTTGCCTGATGCAAATCACGCGGCAACGCGTGCGACCGGCCACCGTCATTCGTACCGACGAAACCTGCCCGACGTGTCGCGGCACCGGCAAGGCGCGTCCTGCCATTCTGCTGGTCGATGAGATAGAAGACCAATTGGAAAGCATTGTACACGATTTCAAAATCACCAATGTTACCCTGATGGTGCATCCTTATGTGGCTGCATATCTGCAAAAGGGGCTGCGATCGCTCGAACGACGTTGGCGGTGGAAATACCGTTGTCGATTCAAAGTGGTGGCCTTGCACGATCTCGGATTCCTTGATTTCCGGTTTGTCGATAAACACGGCGACGAAATAGACGTCAATTTGCTCTCCGAGATGCATAACGCATCAGTTTGACAATACACAAAAGGCGAAAAACAACTGTTTTTTGCCTTTTGTTTTGCTGGTATAATTCTTACAATCAGCGTTTTATGAGCAGTGCGTCGCCGTAAACGCCAAAGCGGTAGCCCTCTTTCACAGCCACGTCGTAGGCGTTCATTACGCACTCGTATCCGCCAAATGCGGCTGCATTCATCAGCATCGTGCTATACGGCATCTGAAAATTCGATACCAACGCATCGGCTGTTGTGAAGTCGTAAGGCGGAAATATGAATTTGCTTGTCCAGCCCTCGTAGGGTTTGATGAATCCGTTGGCCATTGATGCCGTTTCCAAAGCTCGCAACACTGTGGTGCCAACGGCGCACACTTTGTGGTTGCCCTCGTGGGCTTTGTTGAACAAATCAGCGGCCGCCTCTTCGATGAACATCTGTTCGGAGTCCATTTTGTGCTTGGTTAAATCCTCTACATCGATGTCGCGGAACATGCTCAAACTTGCATGCAGCGTTATCCATGCCGCATTTATGCCTTTGATTTCCATGCGTTTAAGCAGTTCGCGGCTGAAGTGCGCGCCGGCCATCGGAGCCACTACGGCTCCTTCGTTTTTGGCAAAAATAGTTTGGTAACGTTCGGCATCATCGGGCTCGACAGGGCGTTTGATGTAGCGCGGTATCGGCGTTTCGCCCAAGGCGTACAGTTCGCGTTTGAATTCGTCGTGGTCGCCGTCGTACAGAAAGCGCACGGTGCGCCCGCGCGAAGTGGTGTTGTCGATGACTTCGGCCACCATCGATTCGTCGGGGCCGAAATAGAGTTTATTGCCGATGCGGATTTTGCGCGCCGGCTCCACCAGTACGTCCCACAAATGCAACTTAGGATTGAGTTCGCGCAGCAAAAACACATCGATTTGTGCGCCCGTTTTTTCCTTATTGCCCAACAGATGCGCCGGAAATACCTGCGTGTCGTTGAACACGAACACATCGTTCTCGTCGAACTGATGGAGTATTTCCTTAAAAATATGGTGTTCGATTTCGCCGGTTTTGGCATTCAGCACCATCAGGCGCGATTCGTCGCGATGCTCAACAGGATATTGGGCAATTTGCTCTTCGGGCAACTTAAACTTAAATTTCGATAATTTCATACGCTTATTTTGTTGTTTTGTTATTTTTCAGACATCATAGCCGTAACATCTGCCACGACTTCGTCAATTTCCCGACAATCGGCCAACGTTACATCGCCCACGCGTGTACGTTGAAGGGCTGTCAGGTGTGCGCCGCTTTGCAGGGCTTGCCCGATGTCGCGAGCCAAGGCGCGAATGTAGGTTCCTTTGCTGCACACAACCCTGATTGTCAGTACGGGCAGCGCAAAATGCAACACTTCCAATTCGTCAATCACCAGCAATTTTGGCTGTATTTCAACGGCTTGCGCGTTGCGGGCATAGTCGTACGCGCGTTTGCCGTCAATTTTCACTGCCGAATAGACGGGCGGCACTTGCCATATCTCGCCACGGAATTGCTGCAACACGTCGTCAACCAACGCCCGCGTGATATGTTCCGTCGGGAAATGCGCATCAATCGGATGTTCCAAATCGAACGACGGGGTAGTGGCGCCCAACTCCAACGTCGCCACATACTCTTTGATGCCCGCCTGCAAACGATCGATTTGCTTGGTGGCTTTGCCCGTGCAAAGCACCATCACGCCCGTGGCCAACGGGTCGAGCGTGCCGGCATGGCCGACTTTCAGTTTCTTGGTACCCAATGCGCGACACAGCACGCTGCGCACCCGATTCACCACATCGAACGACGTCCAATGCAGCGGTTTGTTGATGTACAAAACTGTACCTTCGGCAAAGGCGGCAAGTTGGCTGTTCATATCACAACAGCGTGCAAATAATGGTCGCCGCGCCTACAATGGCGCAATAGATGGCAAAATAGATCAATTTGCCACGGCGTACCAGCGCCAACATAAATTTACAAGCCAGGCATCCCGACACAAATGCTGCCAAAAAACCGATGGTCAGCGGCAGCCAGCCGATGCCGATGGCTGTCGGCGCACTGCACAAGTCGAGCACATCTAAAAACGCTTCGCCTAAAATCGGTATCAGCACCATCAAAAACGAGAATTGCGCCACGCTCTCTTTTTTGTCGCCCAACAACAGGCCGGTGGCGATGGTGGCACCCGACCGCGACAAACCCGGCAGTACTGCCACCGCCTGCGCCACACCGATGACGAACGAATCGACATACGATATTTCCGCTTTTTGACGCGGTTTGGCAAAGTAGGCAAACGCCAACAGAGTGGCGGTCAGCAGCAAACAAATGCCGACGAGCAACAAGCCGTCGCCGAAAAAGGCTTCCACTTCGTCCTTAAAAAACATGCCGACCACAAAAACAGGTATCATCGATACCAGCAACTTGCAGACATATTTTTTCTCGTCGTTCCACGCTGTGGTTGTGAATGTGCCAACGAACAACTGCGCCACTTCGCGCCACAACACTACCAAAGTGCTTAACACCGTAGCCGCGTGTACCACGATAGCAAACGTCAGATTCTCCTCGCCCGAAGTGCCCAAAAGCGCATGGCCAATTTGCAAATGGCCGCTGCTCGACACAGGCAAATATTCCGTCAGGCCTTGAACGAGGCCCAATATCAACGCTTCTAACCAATCCATACGTGATACCTATTTTTTACCTTTCCACAAAATGGCAACCACCATCAGCACAAAGCCCGACATACATACGACGGGAGCCAATGTGATGCGCCGAAAACTGAATACATCGGGATTAAACTCCAAAACTGTCGATGAACCATGCATCAACAAAAAACCGATTACAATCAGTGCGAAAGCCACTGCCATCAGCACAAAATTCATCTTTTTGAACGCAAATTTCATATTATTCGATAATTGATTAAACATAAAACAAATCGTCGGTTTGCATGCGCAAATAGCGATTCACGGCAAACAACGTCGAGAACATCACAATGACGAAACTGACTGCAAACACAACAACCGCCACCGGCACCACAATGCGCCATTGGTAGAGGTTGAGCAGCGTACCCACCTCGTTTTGCACATAATACAACGCGCCGCCCAATAGGGCCAATGCCAAGACGGCGGCCAAAACGCTGCTGCCGGCCGCGCGCCTCATAAACGGCTTGCGAATAAAACCGGGACGCGCTCCCACCAATTTCATCGTATTGATGAGAAAACGCTGCGAATAGACCGATATGCGTATGGTGTTGTTGATGAGTGCCACCGATATAAGCAACAATATCAATGCAATGATACCCAGCGCGATAGCCAAACGATTGACATTATGATTCAGCAGTTGTATCATATCTTTCTGATAGACAAAATCGTCGATGCCCTGAAATGGGTGCAACTTTTGCCGAATCACCTCAATGCTGTCGGTACACGCGTAGTCGGCCTGCAAATAGACCTCGATGGAGGCGCGTAGCGGATTGTAGCCCAGCAGTTCGGTCGGGTCTTCGCCCATGCCGTCGATGTGTTCCTGCAAGGCCTGTTCTTTGCTGATATATTCGTGTCGTTTGGCAAAATCGCACGCCGACAAATAGCGTTCGAGGCGCGCTACATCGGCTTCGGTAGCGTCGTCGCTCAACACCACCGACAGCGCCACATGCTCTTTGGTATATTGTGCAATTTCGTTGGCAAAAGCCAATAGAAATGCTATCAGGCCAACCATAAACAAGACCAACACAATGCTGATGGTCGAAGTGAAATGCTGATTGAAAAATGAGTTTTTACGAGGTTTATACGCGCGTTCCATATTTTATGCTGTTGTTTGTTTTGTGATGTACCGACGACTGACATCGGAATTAACTTGCAAATATACAACTTTTTTGCGCGTTTGTCAAGAGGTATGGCCAAAAAAATTGCAAAAAGTGCCAAAGTTGAAGGGTTTAATGGTTGAATGTAGGGACGTGGCATGCCGCGTTCGCAAAGTTTAAGGGTGTAATAATGTAGGGACGTGGCACACCACGTCCCTACAATCTATGTTCTTGGTTCTATGTTCTGTAAGGGACGCGCCACGGCACGTCCCTACAACATTATTTTACAACTACCTTAACGGCAGCGTTACCGCTTTTAACTACATAAACGCCGCACAATGAGCCGTTTAGGCGTGTTACGTCGCGGCCGAGCAGGTCGTAGATGCGGATGTCGTCGGCACCATAGATACGACCGTTGTCGGCATAGACGTGCGTTGCCATTACGGCCTCAAGCGCAGTTGGTGTTGCAGCAAATTCCGCGGTGAGCGTTACATCTGCCGTTACGGTGATGGTGCGCGGATTTTCGGTGTTGTTGTCGTTCCATTGCACGAAGTGGTAGCCTTCGTTAGCCGTAGCTTTGAGCGTTGCCTCGTTGCCTTTGGCGTATGTGCCGCCACCACTGACACTGCCTTGTGCAGCGTCGCAAGTGGCTGTAACGGTGTAAAAATCCTGCACCAAACGGACAGCATGCCCGTAGTAGCGATTGAAGTTGTTCAAATTGGTTCCACTGACGGTAAATTGCAGGTGGTACGCGTTGTTCGAGTCGTATGCAGAAGCAGACCAATATAAACCATTGTCCTGTATGCGTTCGATGTTCAATCCGTAGCGGTAACCCGCAGCCGGCAAAAATACGGCTCCTGCAGCCTCTAATTGCGCCCATTGTTCAAGGTTAAAAGTATTAGTTTTGTAATTTCCCGTCATACCGGCTGTGAACGTAATATCTTCTGGACAACTCCATGTGTCGGGCAATAAAATCAAACCATAGGCATACTGCTCTTCGCTGATTTGGATACACGCTATACCCATCAAGTTTGCTGCGTCTGTACGAGTTGCAAGCAGGTATGTCCACTCGTCGATGCTTAATGTGCGCCAAATGTTACCATCGCCGATTTTCTGTCCCCAATCCACAAAGTCGCCGGAATAGTTATTGTAGTCCGTGGAGATACTAACACCCCAAGGCGCGGTGTTGTTGCTACCGCTCCAACCGAAAAGGTCTATTTTGTTGGTCAATGCGCTATTTTCAACATTGGCAGCGCCCTGCATATCATATTGATAGGTTGCAAATGCCCAAGTGGCGGTGTTTTGGATGTATTGTAAGTTGCCTGCCGCGAACTTTATTTGTCGTCTCGCGCCTACGGAGAACAAGCCGCCCACGGCGTTATAATAGACGGGATTGGCAGCAAATTTTGCGGTTAACTCAACATTCGCGTTTATGGTGATAGTGCGCGGGTTTTCGGTGTTGCCGTCGCTCCATTGCACGAAGTGGTAGTCCTCGGCAGGCGTGGCCGTAAGCGTTACTTCCGTGCCTTGGGGATAAACACCGGCGCCGGTTACCGTGCCATTTTCTGCAGTGAGCGTAATCGAATAGGTGGTAAGCACAGGGCGCACGGAACGACCATTTAAGCGGTAACTGTTCTTTCTACTCACCCCTTGCGAATCGAAATACACATAGTATGCTTGGGATGGTGCGTTTGTGTAGAGCGCATTCGACCAATAGTTGCCGCTTGTGCCTACCGAGGTAATTGAAGATTCGCCGTAAGTACTGGCAGCAGAGAGAAAAATGGAGTTGTCATTGCCTTCTTTTTTGCTTTTCACTTCGTAGCCGTTGATGCCGTTCAAGGTCGTCCACGTCCAAGTGCAGTTTTCGCGCAGTTCCGTCCATTCGGCATCGGTAGGCATACGCCAAGCACCACCCCAATTGACATGGGCTGCGTCGTCTTCGGGATCAAGCACCCTTTTGCTATCCACGGTGCCGTAAGCGCTGTTTGTGCAATACTTTGTTTGGGAGTCATACGTTCCTTTGCTGCACCATTTGTAGGTTCCCCAAGAGTAAGTGTCTTTAGTGGTGGTTTCGCCCCAAGCGTAGTAGCCGCCGTAGCCTTCGGGCGCGGTGGCACCCACGTTGCAGGTCGCCCACTTGGTGCCGCTTGGCAAACCGAGATCAACGTATTCGTGGCCATTTTCGGTGTTTTGCGCCGTAGCGCACCATGCGCCGCACAGCAAGGCGGCCATCAGGAATGTACATTTTTTCATAGTTGTAAGAAATTTAAAGTTTAATGTTTCAAAGTTTAAGAGTTTAAGGTCGTTTTTTTGTAATTTTTCTACTTCCTAATTTTCCCTGTCTTTCGGTAGGCAAGTTCAATACGTTCCTACATTTCTCACTCCTAATTCCTCATTGTTCTTCATTTGATGTATGCGCACGACAAGATGGTCGGCACCTTGCGGGTGCAGACGACTTGTGTGAAGTGCGTAGAATGTTAAATAATGTAAACGGGGGGGGGCAAAATGTGGCGTTCTACCAAGTGGCAGAGCGTGCGTAACGTGTGTATGTGCGTACGTCAATAACATTTCTCCGATGATTTGGTTGCAAAGATAGCACTTTTTTTCGTAAAAATCAACGGTTTACAATAATTTTTTTATCTCGTCGGCGTTATCGGCCAGATGCGCGGGTGCAAGTGCTTCGAGTTCGGCGCGCGGGCGAAATCCCCACGTTACGCCAACGGCTTCGATGCCGGCGTTGCGGGCGGTCATCATGTCGGTGCCCGAATCGCCCACGTAGAGTGTTTCGTCGGCGGTGCAGCCGGTGGCGGCCAAAATGTCGTACACAATGGTCGGGTCGGGTTTGGTGGGTACGTTGTCGCGCTGTCCGAATACGGCATCGAATCGGATGTTGGGGAAGAAGTGCGCCACGAGTTGTTCGGTGCCGGCTTGATATTTGTTGGAGGCCACGGCCAATTTCAGTCCGCATGTCTGCAAGTGTGTCAATAGTTCGGGAATGCCGTCGTATGGGCGCGTGAGGTCGCAGTTGTGGGCGGCGTAGTAGGTCAGAAAATAGTGCCGAATCGCGGCAATGTGTGCTTCGTCGCGTGCGTTTTCGGGCAGGGCGCGCTCAAATAGTTTGTTGATGCCGTTGCCGACAAAAAAACGGTATTCGTCGGTGTCGTGTGTCGGGAAATGACACTGCCCGAGGGCAAAATTGGTGGCGGCAGCAAGGTCGGCTATAGTGTTGAGCAGTGTGCCGTCGAGGTCGAAAATCACTAATCGTTTCATGACCGCAAAATTACAAAAAAGGTGCCAATCGACCAACACTTGGCGCGATACAATATTTTTTGTAACTTTGCCCACCTATTTTAATAGTGTATAGCGATATGAAAATTGTTATCATCAATGGCCCGAATCTGAATCTGCTCGGGAAGCGTGAGCCTGCGATTTACGGCTCGTCCGATTTCGACAGCTATTTTGCTGCGTTGCAGCAGCGGTTTCCGCAGGTCGAATTTAGTTATTTTCAGTCGAATGTCGAAGGCGAAATTATCAATCGGATTCACGAGGTTGGTTTTGCGGTCGATGGCATTGTGCTGAATGCGGGCGGCTACACGCACACATCGGTGGCGATAGCCGATGCGGTGTCTGCCGTTCCGGCGCCGACGGTCGAAGTGCATATTTCCAACGTGTTTCGGCGCGAGGCTGTGCGGCATACGTCGTTGCTGTCGCCGGTGGCGATGGGCACTATAGGCGGCTTCGGGCTCGATTCGTATCGCTTGGCGGTCGAGGCATTGTGCGAGCGGTTTTTGTCGATACAAAAGGCTTGACTGTCGAACGATAGTTGGCTTTGTGTCCGATTAGTACTATTTTTGCAGATATTTTTTTGCAAAAAAACAACTGATGCAGATGAAACGTTTTTATTTCCTTTTGTTGCTGCTGTGTGTGTGCCGTTTGACGGCCTTTGCAGCTGACATCGTTGGCAAGGTAGCCGACGCGGCGGGTACACCGCTCGATTTTGTAAATGTGGTACTTAAGTTGGCCGACAACAACGAAGTGGTTGGCGGCGGTATCACCGATGTCGATGGCGAATTTCGGTTGGAGGCAGTGCCTGTTGGCGCCTATCGGCTCGAGATTTCGTTTATCGGCTATCAGTCGATCGAAAAGCAGATTATCGTCGAACAAGAAGCGCAGACCATCAATGTGCACACGTTGAAATTGCAGGAAGATGCACAACTTTTGGGCGAAGTCGAAGTGGTAGGGCAGGGTTCGCAAATGCGTTTCGACATTGATAAAAAGGTGTTTAGTGTCGATCAGAGCGTAGCCGCAGCCGGCGGTTCGGCCACCGAAGTGCTCGAAAATATTCCGTCGGTCGAAGTGGACAACGATGGCAACATTTCGCTGCGCAGCAACAGCAGTGTCGAGATTTGGATTAACGGCAAACCGTCGGGCTTGGACGAGGACAATCGCGCCCAGATACTCGAACAGTTGCCAGCCGGCAGCATCGAGAGCATCGAGGTGATTACCAATCCGTCGGCCAAATTCAGCCCCGAAGGAACGGCCGGCATCATCAACATCATTCTGAAAAAAGACCGTCGTGGCGGTTTCTTCGGCAGTGTAACCGGCGGCATCGATTATCAGATAGTTGACCAAGTGAGCGGCAATGCCAGCGCCAATTTCAACTACAGCAGTTCCAAAGTCGATTTTTACGTCAATGCCGGATTTCGTCAGCGCAATGGTGCCGGCGAGGGATTTACCGATCGGTGGTCGCTCAATGCCGGCGATACGGTGGCGTTTATGCATCAGGATAGCCGCAATGTTCGCAAAAATTGGGGCTTGTTCGGGCGCGCCGGCGTCGATTGGCACATCAACGACAAAAATACGTTGAGCCTGTCGGGTATGATCAATTCGCGCAACGATAATAATTCGTCCGTAATTGATTATAATTCGGTGCGTTATGCTTTGTCCGATACGGCTGTATATACGCACAATACCTTGTCCGCGGCGAAACGCTTGTCGTACAGCGTGCAGTTGGAATATTTATACGAAATCGACAAAAAAGGTTCGGAAGTGCGCACGTCGGTGGAGTACAGCAATAGCGGTCGCGACCAGACGTCCGACTACGACCAGACGGTAACGCAAGGTTGGGCATCGGCCTATACGCAGCAGCAATACAGCGGTTTCGACAATCAGCGTATGCAGTTCAAGTCCGATTATGTGCAAAAATTGCGCACCAACATGAAATTGGGAGCCGGTGTTGCGCTGAATTGGCAGGATCGTATGTCGAACTCCAAAACGTGGGATTTCCCTGCGCCGGAGCGCGATTCGTTGTCGGCCTACAACGATTTTCGTTATCAGGAATGGATTGCGGCGGCTTATGCCACGTATGGTGCCAAATTCGGCGGATTCAGTTTCTCGGTCGGGTTGCGCGGCGAATATACCAACACAACCGTGAGCACGCGCGATGCTGCCACCGAACAATATGTGGTGAACAACAAAGGCTATTTTCAACTATTCCCGACGGCTTATTTGTCGTATGCTTTCCCGAACGACCACGAGTTGCAACTGAACTACACGCGTCGCGTCAATCGTCCGCGCGGACGGCAGTTGAGCGCCTATCGCAATGTGTCCGACTCGACCAACATTTCGTACGGCAATCCGAACCTGATGCCCGAATTTGCCAATGCGCTCGAACTGAATTACATCAAATCGTGGGAGGCGCACACGTTGTCGGCATCGTTGTACTATCGCTACAGCACCGACATCGTGCAACAGGTGCAGTTCGAGTCGCCCGACCATCCGAATGTGATGGAAACCACCTACGACAACGTGGCAAGTTCGCAATCGGCCGGTTTGGAAGTTGTGGGCAAAAACCGTTTCTGCTCGTGGCTGAATATGACCACGACGCTCAATTTGTTCTACGAGCAGATGAGTGCCATCGAATATCAAGGCGTACACCTACAGGACAAAACCCAAGGTTTCTCGTGGAATATTCGTTTGATGGCCAACTTCTTGTTTACCAAGACATTCACAGGCCAACTGACGGCCGGATATTTTTCGCCGCACGTCATTGCACAGGGCAAAACGAAAGATTTTTACAGCATCGACTTGGGCATTCGCAAATCGTTCCTGAACCGCACGTTGAATTTGGCGTTCACCGTGCGCGATTTGTTGAATTCGCGCGGTTGGAAACGCTATACTTGGGGCGATACGTTTTATCAGGATTTTGAGCAACGTCCGAGCGGGCAGCGGTTCACTCTGTCGCTGACATACAACTTCGGCAATATGAAAGAGAAGAAGAAAAACAGTGCCAAAAGTGGCGGCGACAGCGGCATGGGCGGTGGCGATGGCGACGACTTTGGCGATTAACATAAAAATATTGCGGAAAAATTTCGCCATTTCCGTTTTTAGATGTATTTTTGCAACACATTTCTGTTAGGACTATTATTAACATTCAAAATCATAAAACAATTATGTCAAAAGTAACAGTTGTAGGCGCAGGCAATGTAGGTGCTACATGCGCTAATGTGTTGGCTTTCAATGAAGTGGCCGACGAAGTTGTAATGCTCGACATCAAAGAAGGTGTGTCGGAAGGTAAAGCAATGGATATGATGCAGACCGCGCAGTTGCTCGGTTTCGACACCACTATCGTTGGTTGCACGAACGATTATGAAAAAACGGCGAACTCCGATGTTGTGGTTATCACGTCGGGACTGCCGCGCAAACCGGGTATGACGCGCGAAGAATTGCTCGGCGTGAATGCCGGCATCGTGAAAGGTGTTGCCCAAAACATTCTGAAGTATTCGCCCAATGCCATTTTGGTGTGCATCTCGAACCCGATGGACACCATGACCTATTTGGCTCTGAAAGCGCTCGGGTTGCCCAAAAACCGTGTTATCGGTATGGGTGGCGCGCTCGATAGTTCGCGTTTCAAATATTTCTTGAGTCAAGCGCTCGGCTGCAATGCCAACGAGGTCGAAGGTTTCGTTATCGGCGGCCATGGCGACACCACCATGATTCCGATGGTGCGTTTCGCTACATACAAAGGCGTGCCTGTAACAACGCTGTTGAGTGCCGAAAAACTCGACGAAGTGGTAAAATCGACTATGGTGGGCGGCGCTACACTCACCGGCTTGCTGGGCACATCGGCTTGGTATGCACCGGGTGCAGCCGGAGCCTATGTGGTAGAGGCTATTCTGCACGATCAAAAGAAGATGATTCCTTGCTCGGTGCTCGTCGAAGGCGAATATGGCGAGGACGACATCTGCATCGGTGTGCCGGTGATTCTTGGTAAAAACGGCGTTGAAAAAATCGTCGAACTTGACCTGAATGCCGAAGAAAAAGAAAAATTTGCTGCCAGCGCCAAATCGGTTCGTGGCAATGTGGCTACACTGAAAGAGTTGAACTTGATTTAACAAAAAGCGCCTGACACAGACGCATACAACAAGACGACGCCTTGGAAAATCTTTCCGGGGCGTCGTTGTTTTATCTGACGCCCGATAAGTCGATTTGGGTACGTGGGGCTTTGGTGGCGAGTGTTTGGCGGCTGTATGGGCGCACATTTTTTGTTTCTACCGACAATACGTGGCAAGTCGCTTTTTGGTTGAAGGCGATGGTTTGCCCGTTCTTGTCGGCACCTTGCACGTTGGCCGCCCAATTCTTTTCGCTCACTACTACTTGACCATCTTGCTGTTCGAAAAATACGTTACGTTCCACTTTGCCGTTGGCGGTTTTTAGGCGATATTTGTCGAAATTGCCGGCGCCGTCGTTTATCAGCACAAGGTTGAGCGCGGCCACTTGGGCATCGGACAGTTTGTAGCCGAACGGGATATTTGCCCATAATGTAACGCTTTGCGAGAGGCGTTGTATGTGGTTGTGCGCATCGACAGCCAGATGTAGTTTCATGGTGGCCGATAGGATGCCCGGCAATGTGAATGTTTTGGTATAGGTCAGCAGTTGCGATAGTGCGTCGCGTTCGCTGATGCTCCAATTGCCGGTCTCTTTGTAAATGTCGCCAAACAATTTTTTGATGTCGAGTGTCCACAGCATGCGGTGTATCGGCTCCGATTTTTCGAAATCGATTTTTTGCAGTTGGCGTTTTTCCTTGCGTTTCAATAGGTCTTGGTCGAAATTGCGCAGGCCGTTGGCGGTGTTTGGATTGATGTAGTAGCGTGTGAAGTCGGCTTTTATTTGCAGCGAATCCTGTTTGCGGGCATTTTGCAGATAAGGCAACTCTACGATGTTGCCCACCATTTCGTCGAAAGCCACCACTTTGTCCTCGTTGTACACCGACACGTCCGACACGATGCGGTAGTTGCGCGCGTTGTCGGGAAAATCCGTTTGCATCTGCTTGTAAATGTCGGCAAGCAGTTGTTTGAGCAGTTTGCGTTGTTGGCGTTTCGAACCTTTGGCCGACACGACCACGGCATCGAGCATCAGCGGTTGGTCTTTCAGTACGATGCGTATGGGTTTTGTGCCCGATATTTTGTTGGTCGGCAAGGCGAATTTTTCGTAGCCGATGCAGGTAACGATCACATGGTCGTTGGCGGTGTAGTCGGGCAACACAAAAAAGCCGTTTTCGTCGGTGATGGTGCCTATTTGCGGATTGCTTTGCAGGAATACGCTGGCGTATGGAACGGGTTGTCGCAGACTATCGACCACATGTCCCGACAACTCTTTGGCGAAACAATGCAACGATACGATGGTCAGCAGCAGTATGAGTATGTGTTTGTGCATAGCGATGTTGTTTTTTTATGACAGAATGACAATCGGACAACTGCAATTTGCGTGCCAAAGTGTGCGATTAGTGCAGATAAGCCAACAACAATATGGTGGTGCAGAGTGCTGTTTGAATGGTCAGTGTGAAGAATATGGCCAAAATGCTCTGCCCAATGCGTTTCCACACCGATGCGCTGCCCATGCCGTGCGTATCGACAGCAAGCAATACGATGCATACCAATGGCAATAGTCGGCCGAGGCACAACAACGATGGCGCCAACCAAACGATGACCGTCAAAACCGATGCGCAGAGAATGACTTGTACCAACAGATAGGTTTGCATCACCGTGGTTTCAGCCCAATTGTACTGACGCCGAAAGTCGCTGCCGAAGCAGATGCGCACGCCGATGATCAGAATCGGGGCGAGGAGTACCGAAATCAGCGTGAAATAGCGGAAAAAGAAGGCGTAGATGGCGCGCGTGCGTTGCAGCAGTCGGCCGGCGGTGGCTTTGTCGGCATCTTTGACGATGCTCAGGTCGAAGTTTTCGAGCGCCCCTGCCCAATCGACAGTGGCAATTTGCAGCACAACAAGGCAGACGGCCAATGCCAGAAACAGCAACGGAAATGGGGCAAAATAGTTTTTGCGTTTACCTTCTATGTAATTGGTTATCAGTTGGTTCGGATGCGTGAATAATTGTGTGAGCGTGTGTATAAGGCCGTTTTCGCCGCCGACGATTGCCGCCGCAAATCCACGCGTCATGCTTTTGAATGTCAAACGGTCGGTGTCGGTTTTTTGCCCGCAGCGTGGACAAAAATTATCGTAGCACAGCATACCGCAGTTTTTGCATACGCATGGTTTATTTGGCTTATTCATAGCGATTTGCAATTATTTTTGCAGAAATTTGTAGGTCATCAGTTGGTAGGCCAGCCGCGCAGCCAAATAGTCCGATGCGTGCAAGTTTGGTTTCGGGCATAGTTCCACAATATCGAATCCGACGACGTTGAAGCGTTCGAACAGCGGACGCAAGAAGTGCAGTACTTGAAAATAGTGCAGCCCGCCAGGCTCCGGCGTGCCGGTGGCGGCCAGAATGCCTGTGTCGAACACATCGAGGTCGATAGTCAGATAGACGTTCGGAGTCAGTGTGGCGTAGGCCTTTTCTTCCCATTGGTTGTCGCGGTCGAAGTAGATGTCGCGTGCCCAGAATATGCGTTCGGGGTCGAAGTTGTCGGTCTCTTCGATACATTGGCTGCGTATGCCGACTTGTGTGATTTGCGCCACTTTTTTGGCTTGGTTCATCACGCAGGCGTGGTTCAGTTCGGAGCCTTCGTAGGTGCGTCGCAGGTCGCTGTGCGCATCGAGTTGCAACACTGTCAGATTGTCATAGCGTTGTGCGGCGGCGCGTATGGCGCCGATGCTCACCGTGTGGTTGCCGCCGATGGTTACCGGGAATTTGCCGGCATCGAAGAGTGCGCCTACACGTTGTTCGACGGCGGTGCACAGGTGCTCGGGCGAGCGTTGCTCATCGACCGGTTGGGCGGTGTGAATGCCGTGCTTATACACTTCGGTGCGGGTTTCAGTGTCGTACCATTCGAGTTGCACGGAGGCTTCGAGCAGTTTTTCGGGACCATGTTCCGCACCGTGCACCCAACTGCTTGTGGCGTCGTAGGGCACGGGTAGCACAACTATTTTGGCAGTTTCGTAATCGGAATAGGGTGGTGTGAGTCCTGCAAAATTTTCCATGTTGTCGGTTTGTTTTCGGTGATTATGGCTTGCGTGTGTTTTTGTTCTCGTACAAGAGCGGCTTGCCGCTTCGGCTTTCGTAATAAGGCCGTGTGCGTTCGATGTTTTTGCTGTCGCGGGGCGGCTTTTTGTCGCGTTTTTCATCGCGTTTGTCGTCGAACCGGCGTTTGTCGTGTGCATGTTCGCGTGGCTGTTGGCTGGCGTCGGCGTGTGGCGCTCGCGTTTTTTTCTCTTTGACGAAGTCGTTGCGTCGTCCGCTGAAGAGTTCAAATTCGCGGAATTCGCATTCCAACGCGCCATTGAGCAATTCTATTTTTTGCGACGGGTGCAGCCCGATTTTTTGCAGGCATTCCACGCTCGACGATATGACCCACGCGGTGCTGCCGGTAAATTTGTGTTTGAGAGTTTCGCCTATTTGTGCGTACAAGTTGAATAAATCGTCTTGTACAAGTCGCTCGCCGTAAGGCGGATTGGTTACGATGAGGCATGGCTGTTGTTGCGTGCCCCAATCGGCTATGCTGCGCCGTTCGAGAGTGATGTATTTGCTCAAACCGGCGGCTTTGACGTTGTTTTCGGCTATTTTGAGTGCGCGGGGCGAAATGTCGCAGCCGATGATTTTGTGGGTAAATTCGCGCTCGTCGCTGTCGTCGTTGTAGATGGTGTCGAATAGTTCGGCGTCGAAGTCCGGCCATTGCTCGAAAGCGAACGATGTGCGATAGATGCATGGCGGAATGTTGAGTGCAATCAGTGCCGCTTCGATGAGTAGTGTGCCCGAACCGCACATCGGATCGACAAAGTCGGTTTGCCCGTTCCAACCGGCCATCAATAACATACCAGCGGCTAAGGCTTCGTTGATGGGGGCTTCGGTTTGCGCATCGCGGTAGCCTCGTTTGTGCAGCGATTCGCCACTACTGTCGAGCGACAAAGTGCATTGCGTGTGCGAAATGTGAATGTTCAGGTAAATGTCAGGATTGTCGATGCGGATGGACGGACGTTTTTGCTCGTGCTCCATAAACCAATCGGCAATGGCGTCTTTCACACGATATTTGACAAATTGCGAATTGCGAAATTCGTCGGAATAAACGGTGCTGTCGATGGCGAACGTCTGCTTGACGTTCAGGTATTTGCTCCAATCGAGTTGCTTTACCTGATTGTACACTTCGTCGGCATTGCGGGCTTTGAAAGTCAATATCGGTTTCAGCACACGCGCGGCGGTGCGCAAACAGATGTTGGCTTTGTACATCAATGCTTTGTCGCCGGTGAACGACACGGCGCGGCGGTCAATCTGAATGTTGTTGGCGCCCAAAGCAACCAATTCTTGGGCTAATATGTTTTCCAAGCCTTTGAAAGTCTTGGCTATCATTTGAAATTCGGTACCCATAGTGTGATGTTTGTTTCAAACTGCAAAAGTAGTAAAAAAAGTTGAATCGTCGTATGACCTCAACCGGTCGCTTAGTCGCGGCGGCGTTGGGTAATCATGGTGCCGGCTTCCACATCTTTGTCCACCCACATATTGCCGCCGATGATGGCGTTCCGGCCAATGGTGATGCGCCCCAAAATGGTTGAATTGGCGTAAATGATGACGTTGTCCTCGATAATTGGGTGGCGCGGAATACCTTTTATCGGCTTGCCGTTTTGGTCGAGTGGAAAACTTTTGGCGCCGAGCGTTACGCCCTGATAAATTTTGACGTGGTCGCCAATGACGGCTGTTTCGCCTATCACGGTGCCGGTGCCGTGGTCGATGGTGAAGTATTTGCCGATGGTTGCTCCCGGGTGTATGTCGATGCCGGTCTCGCTGTGTGCCATTTCGGTGATGATGCGCGGAATCAGCGGCACATCGAGCAACAACAATTCGTGCGCTATGCGATAATTGGTTATGGCGCGAATGATAGGGTAACAGAAAATGACTTCCATACAACTTTTGGCGGCAGGGTCGCCTTCGAATGCCGCATCGACATCGGTGCTGAGTATGTCGCGCAGTTGAGGCAGCCGCTCAATGAATGCGGTCGTTACCGTTTGGGCGGCGCGGTGTGCTTCCGGCAGCGCAATGGTGTCGTCGCTGAAGCAGAATCCGGCAAAAATCTGGTCGGCTAACAAACGATTTACCTCCTCGATGCGCACACCTATTTGATAAGGAAGCATCGCTGCATTTGAGATGGCATTCCCGAAATAGCCGGGGAATAAAATACTGCGGAGCGTATCGACTATCTGCCCCAATATTTGCGTGTTGGGCATGGGTACATGGTTGTTCTGCTTGTGGCACAGCGTGTTGCAGTGGGCTGTGTCGGATAGTTGAGCGATAGTTTCTTCTAATGGATTCATAATTATCTGATGCTAAATGTTTCCGAAGTGTGTGTCGATGGCTTGTGTAGCGTGTTGCATGCGTGCGGCGCCGCAGCCCTTGACGATGGCGTAGGCCGCACCGGCTGTTTCTATCTCGCGCCGGTACCAATCGAACAAATAGTCGCGCAAATGTGGATTCTCGCGTACGGGGTCGAACTGCCACGGCAGGTCGGGCGCACACAATAAATAAAAGTCGATATGCTGTCGGCGTATGGCGTTGGGCAACCATATCGGTATGCGTTTGTACACATGCTCAAACCATACTTTTGTAATTATCAAGTCGGTGTCGATGAATAGAAAACGATGCGAGTCGGCGTAGGCGGCTTGCGCTTGAGCGAGAGCGTGTTCCTGATGGCGCGCTATACGCTCAACGTCCGCATAAGTGTAGGCGCCTTGCAATTGCTCAACGTATGTACGGGCGTATTCCTCAAGCCAAGGACAACCGTAGTGCGCACTTAATGAACGACATAGGGTAGTTTTTCCGGTCGATTCGGGACCGATAAGTGCAATGGTTGACAATTTCATTTCAAATAGTCGTTGTAGTGTTCCAACACTTCGATGCCGCGTTGCACAATGTCGTTTTGGGTGTTCATTATGCGGTAGTAGCAACCATTGTCGTACAAGTCGCGTGCCAAGAGTGCCTTGAGTTGCAGCTCAATCAGTGGCTGTGCGGCGTCAAAAGCGGTTTGGTCGAAGGCTACGCCCTCTTGTGTGCCGTTGGCGATGAGAGTGTGCAGCAACTCGCCTGCTTGAAATGCATCATCGAATTGCTCAAACGTGGGAAATGTTTTCAATAGGCTCTTGCGCTTGGCTGTGAGATATTCGACGACTGTCTTGCTCAGTATGCCTTTGGCCACTAAATCGCGGTGATAGTTGTTCATGCGCGTCGTATCTAATGCCACAAATACATCGGGCATGATGCCGCCGCCGCCATACACCGTGCGCCCCAATACTTTGGTCGTATATTTCAACGAGTCAGGAAAATTGATGCTGTCGGCCGATGTTAGTTCGCCGTGTTTGAATCGTTCGTCTAACTCTTTTTGATAATTGTCGTTGCCTTTGTCGTATGGTTTCTGAATGTTGCGGCCGCTGGGCGTGTAGTAGCGGGCTACGGTCAGGCGTAGGAGCGAACCATCAATCAACGTCAATGGCACTTGCACCAAGCCTTTGCCGAAAGTACGCCGCCCGACTATCACCGCACGATCCCAATCCTGTAACGCACCAACCATAATTTCGCTCGCCGAAGCCGAATTTTCATCGACCAACACGACTACATCAATGTAATCGCAAGTGCCGTCGTCGGTGGCTTTCAGACTGTGTGTCGGGTAGTTGTTGCCTTTGGTGTACACTATCATTTGATCGTAACTCAAAAACTCATCGACAATAGTCGTGGCGCTGTGCAATAAACCGCCGCCGTTGCCTTGTAGGTCGATTAACAACTGTTTCATACCTTGCGCCCGCAGGTCGTTCAGTGCCTGACTAAATTCGGCAGGCGTCGTTGCCGAAAAACTATTCAATTTCACATAGCCGATGGAGGGCGTTATCATATAGGCCGCATCGACCGAATAAATCGGAATTTTTCCGCGCCGAATAGCAAACTCTATAAGATTTTTCGCTCCGGTACGCTTCACCATTATTCTGACGGTGCTACCGGCTTTGCCACGCAAAATCGACATAATGTCGGACGTGGACATTTTGACGCCCGAAATGGTCTTGCCGTCGGCCACTATAATTTTGTCGCCCGGACGCACGCCTACACGGTCGGCAGGGCAGCCGGCAATGGTTTGGGTTACCACCATCGTGTCCGACAACATCATGAATTGCACACCGATACCTTCAAAATTGCCATCGATTTGAGCATTCAGTTTAGCCGCCTCTTTGGCCGAATAATAAGTACTGTGCGGGTCTAACTCTTTGAGCATGCCGCTGATGGCTGCCTCAACCAGCGACTCCGAATCTACCTTGTCCACATAGCGATCGTTGATGTGCAGCAGCACTTGCCCCAATTTCTTCAGTTGGTTTGTCGATACGCCGTCGCCGCGGCATGGAACGATGGCGCACACCATGGCAACCAAGCACGTCAAAACTATACGTTTGCCCATTTTTATCTCCTTTTTTGAAAAACAGCGTCAAAATTACGCAAAAAATATCATTTACGAAAAAAATAATGCATTTTTCCACAAAAAAATACTACTTTTGTATGCTGAAATCAAAATTGTAGTCATGGATAACGAAAATACCGAAGCAACACTCGAAAATTTAGGCGAATTTGGCCTCATCAAATATCTGACCAAATCGGTGAAACTGACGCAAAAATCAACCAACAAAGGCGTCGGCGACGATGCTGCCGTGCTCGATTTTGCCGGCAAAAAAACATTGGTTACTACCGACATTCTGCTCGAAGGCATCCATTTCAATCTCACCTACACGCCCTTGAAACACCTTGGTTACAAAGCCGCCATGGTCAATTTCTCGGATATTTGTGCCATGAATGGCAAACCGACACAAATACTTGTCGCACTTGGCGTGTCGAAACGATTCGCTCTCGAACAAATCGAAGAACTCTATAGTGGCATCTACCTCGCCTGCGAACAATATGGCGTCGATTTGGTCGGCGGCGACACATCGTCCTCGCTCACCGGACTCACCATCAGCATCACCTGCATTGGCGAAGCCGAGGCCGACAAAATAGTCTATCGCAACGGCGCAAAACCCAACGACCTCATTTGCGTAACCGGCGATTTGGGCGCTGCCTACATGGGATTGCAACTGCTCGAACGCGAACGACGCGTGTTCGAAGGACAAAACCTCACCGATTTTCAACCCGATTTCGCCGGCAAAGAGTACATCCTCGAACGCCAACTGAAACCCGAAGCCCGAAAAGACATCGTCGAAATGCTCGCCAAAGAACACATCGTGCCGACCGCAATGATGGACGTCAGCGACGGACTCTCGTCCGAACTCTTGCACATCTGCTCGCAAAGCGCCGTCGGCTGCCGCATCTACGAAGACAAACTGCCAATCGACTATGTAACAGCCACCATGGCCGAAGAAATGAATCTCAACCTGACAACCGTCGCCATCAACGGTGGCGAAGACTACGAACTGCTCTTCACCGTGCCGCTCGCATTGTACGACCGCGTCAAAAACCTCGACAACGTTCACGTCATCGGGCATATCGCCGACCAACAAGACGGCTGCGCACTCGTAACGCGCGACGGACAAGAAATAACGCTGCAAGCGCGCGGTTGGACAGCATTCGCTTCCGAAAACTGACATAAATTTTAATCTATCACAATAATGAAACCTTTACATCAACTTCCCATCGGCATCGCCTCCGACCATGCCGGTTACGAACTCAAACAAAAAGTCGCCGCATGGCTCGAAACACACAACGCCAGCGTTTACGACTACGGAACCCACAGCACCGATAGTTGCGACTATGCCGACTATGCACATCCGCTCGCCAAAGCCGTCGAAAACGGCGCTTGCGATTTCGGCATCGCCATTTGCGGCAGCGGCAACGGCATCAACATGACCGTAAATAAACACCAAGGCATCCGCTCGGCACTCTGCTGGAACGAAGAACTTGTGGCACTCGCACGGCAACACAACAATGCAAACATACTCGCACTGCCCGCACGATTCATTCCCGAAGAATTAGCCCTGAAAATGGTCGAAATTTTCTTTAATACCGACTTCGAAGGCGGACGCCACGAACGCCGAATCGCCAAAATACCATGCCAAAACGAAGGAATCAAACAAGAAATTTAATTTTTCTGCAAAAAAAATTGTGTGGCATCAAAAAAATAACTAATTTTGCAGTCCAAAATCGAATAACACTTTTAATTATTACAAAATGATTATTGTACCAGTAAAAGAAGGCGAAAACATCGAACGTGCCCTCAAAAAATTCAAACGCAAATTCGAAAAAACCGGCGTCGTAAAAGAACTCCGCCGTCGTCAACAATTCGAAAAACCATCCGTTACAAAACGTGAGGAAAAAATGCACGCCATCTACGTGCAACATCTGCAACAGTCGGAAAACTAAACACCGGCAACCGACAACGGTGCAGAAAAATTGAAACAAAACAATGATCAATTCCTTTCTGCAATACCTTCAGTATGAGAAGAATTACTCTTCTTATACTGTTTTGTCGTATCGTAACGACATCAAAGCCTTCGGCGAATTTCTGCAACAAAACGCACCGCAAATCGACATCGTCCATGCCGATACAGAACAAATCAGGCAATGGCTGATGCAACAACGCGAACAAAAAAACACAGCCACTACCGTCAATCGCCGATTGGCAGCACTGCGCGCCTTCTATCGCTTCCTGCTCCAACGAGGCGTCATCGAGCAAAACCCAACCTCCAAAATAGCGGCAGCCAAAACGCCCAAAAAAGTACCTACATTTTTTCGCGAAAAAGATATGAACCAACTATTGGATATCTCGCAAAAAAATACTACCTTTGAAGCGTGTCGCGACGAGGCTATAATCGAAACCTTTTATCAAACCGGCATTCGACTATCCGAACTGCTGAATATCAAGGATATAGACATAGATTTCGACCGACAAACATTACGGGTCTTTGGCAAACGAAAAAAAGAACGCATCGTACCATTTGGCAATGGATTGGCACAAATTTTGCAACAATATATAGCAGCACGCAATGCCGAAATCGAAACACATACACCCTATTTATATATATTGCGCTCCGGAAAACAAATGTATGCCGCCGCCGTCTATCGCATCGTACATCGCATCATGACACAAATCAGCACACAACAAAAATGCAGCCCGCACGTATTGCGCCACACCTTTGCCACCGACATGCTGAATAATGGTGCCGACATCAATGCCGTCAAAGAACTGCTCGGACACGCCAATCTGGCCGCAACGCAAATATATACGCACACAACATTCGACCAGATACATAATATTTATAAACAAGCACACCCGCGTGCCGACAAAACGAACAAACATACTTAATGTCAAACTTCATAAAAACAAAAAATTATGGAAATTAGAATTCAAGCCATCAATTTCGACGCAGCCGAACGCCTGCGCGCACATATCGAAAAACGTCTCTCGAAACTCGAAAAACTATGCGATGGCACGCCCGTGGCCGACGTTACACTCAAAGTGGTGAAACCGGAAACCGACAACAACAAAGACGCACAAGTGCGCCTCAAAGCCGCCTCCGACGAATTTTTTGCATCGAAAACCGCTGACTCGTTCGAACAAGCCATCGACGAATGCGCCGAAGCAGTCGAACGGCAAATACTCAAAGCCAAAGACAAACGTCGCTGATAGTCGTCGAATCTCGCTAATAACTAAAAATAAACGTTTTGTGCGTTCATTATCAGTTAGTTAGCGTAATACTGCAAAGATTTTTTGTGAAAAATGAACAAAATCTTTGGTCATTTGGAAATAAATGTCTATCTTTGCAAACCGTTTCAGCCGCCTTTTCGCAGTGCGGCCGAAATGAGAATGCCTCTTTAGCTCAGCTGGCCAGAGCACGTGATTTGTAATCTCGGGGTCGTTGGTTCGAATCCGACAAGAGGCTCGAAAAAGTTCTTTGATACTTTTTAGGGTAGTTTCCAGAGTGGCCAAATGGGGCTGACTGTAACTCAGCTGTCTTTCGACTTCGGTGGTTCGAATCCATCACTACCCACAACCTTGCGGAAATAGCTCAGTCGATAGAGCACTAGCCTTCCAAGCTGGGGGTCGCGGGTTTGAGCCCCGTTTTCCGCTCAATTATTTTTGCTGTTGTAGCTCAGTGGTAGAGCACTTCCTTGGTAAGGAAGAGGTCACGAGTTCAATCCTCGTCAACAGCTCAACAAACTTATTAGTAACACTTTAATATTTTTTGAGTTATGGCAAAAGAAAAATTCGAACGTACCAAACCGCACGTAAACATTGGTACAATTGGTCACGTCGACCATGGTAAAACGACGTTGACCGCTGCTATTTCGAAGGTGCTCCACGAAAAAGGATTCGGTAACGAAGAAATCAAATCGTTCGACCAAATCGATAACGCACCGGAAGAAAAAGAGCGTGGTATTACCATTAACACCGCTCATATCGAGTACGAAACGGCTAACCGCCACTATGCACACGTTGACTGCCCGGGACACGCTGACTATGTTAAAAACATGGTAACCGGTGCTGCTCAAATGGACGGTGCTATCATCGTTGTTGCTGCTACCGACGGTCCGATGCCGCAAACTCGCGAACATATCCTGTTGGCTCGTCAGGTAAACGTACCGCGCTTGGTTGTGTTCATGAACAAATGCGATATGGTTGACGACCCCGAAATGCTCGACTTGGTAGAAATGGAAATGCGCGAATTGCTTTCGTTCTACGAATTCGATGGCGACAACACACCTATCATTCGTGGTTCGGCTCTCGGCGCATTGAACGGCGAAGCTCAATGGGTTGACAAAGTTATGGAACTGATGGACGCTGTTGACAACTGGATTCAATTGCCTCCGCGCGCCATCGACAAACCTTTCTTGATGCCTGTTGAAGACGTATTCTCGATCACCGGTCGTGGTACTGTTGCTACCGGTCGTGTTGAAACCGGCGTTGTAAAAGTTGGCGACGAAGTTCAAATTCTTGGCTTGGGCGAGGACAAAAAATCGGTTGTTACCGGTGTCGAAATGTTCCGCAAATTGCTCGACCAAGGCGAAGCCGGCGATAACGTAGGTTTGTTGCTCCGTGGTATCGACAAAAACGAAATCAAACGTGGTATGGTTATTACACACCCGGGTGTGGTAAAAACTTACAGCGAGTTCAAAGCCTCTGTTTATATCTTGAAAAAAGAAGAAGGCGGCCGTCACACACCGTTCCACAACAAATATCGTCCTCAATTCTACATCCGTACCATGGACGTAACCGGCGAAATCACTTTGCCGGAAGGAACTGAAATGGTAATGCCGGGCGATAACTTGGAAATTTCGGTAAAACTGATTTATCCTGTAGCTTGCTCCGAAGGTCTGCGTTTCGCTATCCGCGAAGGTGGTCGTACGGTAGGTTCCGGTCAAATCACAAAATTGATTGCTTAATTTATCCAAGTAATTGATAACCAGCAGGGAACGGCAGCGATGCATTCCCTGCTATTTACGGAAGTAGCTCAGTTGGTAGAGCACTGGTCTCCAAAACCAGGTGTCGGGAGTTCGAGCCTCTCCTTCCGTGCAAAAAAAATCTATTTGCGAGAATATGAAACTCATCAATTATTTCAAAGAGTCCTATCGGGAACTTGTCCACAAGACCTCGTGGCCTTCGCGGCAAGAACTGACCAATAGCGCGGTAGTTGTTTTAGTTGCTTCCCTAATTATTGCGCTTATCGTTTGGGTTATGGACTTGGGTTTTGAGAGCCTCATGACGTTTATTTACAACAAGGTACTCTAATTCGGGAGGTTTTAAGATGTCTGAGAATTTTAAGTGGTATGTGCTTAAAGCCATTAGTGGCAAGGAAAACAAGGTGAAGGAATATGCGGAAGCAGAACTTCGTGTTTCCGATTTAGGCCAAACGGTTGCTCAGGTTCTTATACCGATGGAAAAGGTGTATCAGGTACGTAACGGCAAACGGGTAATCAAAGAACGCAGTTATTTACCGGGTTATGTGCTGGTGGAGGCCAATATGACGCGCGAAACGATGGGACGCTTGCGTAACATCCCGAACGTGTTGGGTTTCCTTGGCGAAACGCCCGGTGGCGCTCCTGTTCCGCTGCGCCCGTCGGAAGTTACCAGAATATTGGGCACTATCGACGAACAGCAGAGCAGCGACGAGGTAATTGCAGTGCCATTCAGTGTTGGCGAGAATGTTAAAGTGATCGCCGGACCGTTTGGTGGTTTCTCCGGAGTCATCGAAGATGTGAACAACGAGAGAAAGAAACTCAAAGTAATGGTGAAGATATTCGGTCGTAAAACCCCATTGGAATTGGGTTTTATGCAGGTAGAGAAAGAGTAACGGACGAGGTTACGCGCGTTGCAGTGCTCGCAAAATTCAATTAACAACAAAATCTTAAAATTATGGCTAAAGAAATTGCTGGACTTATCAAATTGCAAATTAAGGGTGGTGCGGCTAATCCGTCGCCTCCGGTTGGTCCTGCGTTGGGCTCGAAAGGCATCAACATCATGGATTTTTGCAAGCAATTTAATGCCAGAACCCAAGACAAAGCAGGCAAAATTTTGCCGGTTGTTATTACTTATTACACAGACAAATCGTTTACTTTTGTCGTAAAAACGCCTCCGGTAGCCATTCAGTTGCTCGAAGCGTCGAAGGTAAAAAGCGGTTCGGCCGAACCGAATCGTAAAAAAGTGGCCGAAATCACTTGGGACCAAGTGAGAGCCATTGCCGAAGACAAAATGCCCGATTTGAACTGTTTCACAGTGGAGTCGGCTATGCGCATGGTAGCCGGAACGGCTCGTAGTATGGGTATTGCCGTCAAAGGCGAGTTCCCTAATGTCTAACATTAAACTTCAATTCGAAAATGGGTAAACTTACAAAAAAACAAAAGTTGGCTGCCGAGAAAATTGAAGCAGGGAAAGCTTATACTCTTGATGAAGCCGCAAAATTGGTAAAAGAAATTACGACTACCAAATTTGATGCCTCTGTGGATATTGATGTACGTTTGGGCGTTGACCCTCGTAAAGCGAATCAGATGGTTCGTGGCGTAGTGTCGTTGCCCAATGGTACGGGTAAACAAGTACGGGTTCTCGCATTGTGCACTCCTGACAAAGAGGCCGAGGCTAAAGCTGCCGGTGCCGACTATGTAGGACTTGACGAATACATCGAGAAGATTAAAGGAGGATGGACTGATATTGATGTGATTATCACAATGCCTTCGATTATGGGTAAAATTGGCGCGCTGGGTCGTGTACTTGGTCCGCGCGGTTTGATGCCTAATCCGAAGAGTGGTACTGTAACAATGGAAATTGGTAAAGCCGTTACCGAGGTAAAACAAGGTAAAATCGATTTCAAAGTCGATAAAGCCGGTATTATCCACACTTCCATAGGTAAGGTATCGTTTGAGGCAGAAAAGATTGCTGAAAATGCTCGCGCATTTATGGCTACAATCATTAAATTGAAACCATCGTCTGCGAAAGGTACTTATGTAAAAAGCGTTTATCTTTCAAGTACAATGAGCCGTGGTATCAAAATAGATACGAAGGCCATCGACGAGAAAAACTAAAGGAGACTGACGTATGAAAAAGGAAGATAAAAGCATAATTATTTCGCAATTACAGGAAACTCTCAACGCTTATAGTCATTTCTATTTGACTGAAGCTCAAGGCTTAAATGCAGAACAAGTGAGCAAACTCCGCCGTTTGTGCAACGCACAAGAGGTAAAAATGGTGGTGGTTAAGAACTCGTTGTTCAAAAAAGCTTTGGAGGCTAACGGCTTCGATACTTCGGCCTTGGCAGATTCGTTCAAAGAGAATACGACGGTGTTGTTTTCGAACACGGGCAATGCTCCCGCTAAATTGATCAAAGAGTTTAGCAAGGATGCTCAAAAACCGGTGTTGAAAGCTGCTTATGTTGAGGAGTGTGTCTATGTAGGCGCCAACCAACTTGATGCTCTTGTTGCAATCAAGAGCAAGAACGAACTTATCGGCGAAATCATCACCTTGTTGCAATCGCCTGTTAAGAACGTTGTGTCCGCACTCCAATCCGGAGGAAATACGATTCATGGTGTGCTTCAAACACTCTCTGAACGATAAACAATTACAAAAAATAAAATTACAAACACATAAAAATTTATTACAATGGCAGATTTGAAAGCTTTTGCAGAACAATTGGTTAACCTTACCGTTAAAGAAGTAAATGAGTTGGCCGAAATTTTGAAAAACGAATATGGTATCGAACCTGCAGCCGCAGCAGTAGCTGTAGCCGCCGGTCCTGCTGCCGGTGCAGCTCCGGCCGCCGAGGAAAAATCGTCGTTTGACGTTATTTTGAAATCGGCAGGTGCTAACAAACTTCAGATCGTGAAACTTGTGAAAGAGCTCACAGGTCTTGGTTTGAAAGAGGCTAAAGATATCGTAGACGCTGCTCCAGCTGCTGTTAAAGAAGGGGTTGCTAAAGAAGAGGCAGAATCTCTGAAAAAGCAATTGACCGACGCAGGTGCTGAAGTTGAACTTAAGTAAGTCTAACACCCTGATTTTCAGGAAACTCGGTTTAGAATCCCGGTAAAACGGGACTCTAAGCCTTTTTATGTATAACACAAAGTAAGTTCAACAAATACACTAAATAAATGTCTTCAAATACTGAAAATCAACGAATTAGCTTTGCTACTATCCGAAATCAGATGGCATATCCTGATTTTTTGGAAGTGCAGCTAAAATCATTTCAAGATTTCTTCCAGCTTGATACTCCACCTGAGAAGAGAAAAAACGAGGGGTTGTATCGCGTGTTTGCCGAGAATTTTCCGATTACGGACACGCGTAATAACTTCGTGTTGGAGTTCCTCGATTATTATATCGACCCGCCACGTTACACAATCGAAGAGTGTATTCGACGTGGTTTGACCTATAGTGTGCCGTTGAAGGCCAAATTGAAACTCTATTGCACTGATCCCGATCACGAGGATTTTGACACCGTGATTCAAGATGTGTATTTAGGGCCTATACCCTATATGACGGCCAAAGGTACGTTTGTAATCAATGGTGCCGAACGTGTAATTGTGTCGCAATTGCACCGCTCGCCGGGTGTGTTCTTTGGCTCGAGCATTCATGCAAACGGTACTAAATTGTATTCGGCGCGCATTATTCCGTTCCGCGGTTCGTGGATTGAATTTGCAACGGATATTAACAATGTGATGTATGCCTATATCGACCGCAAGAAGAAATTGCCGGTTACCACATTGCTGCGTGCCATCGGCTACGAAAGCGACCAAAATATTTTGGAAACGTTTGGTTTGGCCGAAGAGGTAAAAGTGAACAAAACGAATTTGAAAAAATACCTTGGGCGTAAATTGGCAGTCCGTGTGTTGAAAAAATGGACGGAAGACTTTGTCGATGAGGACACCGGCGAAGTGGCCAGCGTAGAGCGCTCGAAAGTGCTTGTCGATCGTGAAACAGTGCTCGAAGCATCGCATATCGACGACATTATCGAATCGGGTAATCAGACCATCTTGTTGCACAAAGAGGGACAAGACATGGATGATTTTACCATCATCTACAATACGCTCCAAAAAGACCCGAGCAATACGGAACGCGAAGCCGTGTTGCATATTTATCGTCAGTTGCGTAATGCTGAACCGGCCGATGATGCTTCGGCACGCGAGTTGGTGAATGGCTTGTTCTTCTCCGAAAAACGTTACGACTTGGGTGAGGTCGGCCGCTACCGCATCAATCGCAAATTGTTCAATGGCAAGACGGATAATATCGATGTGCATGTGCTTGAAAAAGAGGATATTATCGCTATTATCAAATACTTGATCCAACTTATCAATTCGAAAGTTGAGGTTGATGATATTGACCACTTGAGCAACCGTCGTGTACGCACCGTGGGCGAACAGTTGTATCAGCAGTTTAATGTTGGCCTTGCCCGCATGAGCCGCACTATCCGCGAGCGCATGAATGTGCGTGATAATGAGGTGTTTACACCAATCGATTTGATTAACGCGAAGACGATTTCGTCGGTTATCAATTCGTATTTTGGCACGAATGCGTTGTCGCAGTTTATGGACCAAACTAATCCGTTGGCGGAGGTAACGCACAAACGTCGTTTGTCGGCTCTCGGTCCCGGTGGTTTGAGTCGTGATCGTGCCGGTTTCGAGGTGCGCGACGTACACTATACGCATTATGGTCGTCTTTGCCCGATTGAGTCGCCGGAAGGTCCGAACATCGGTTTGATTTCCTCGTTGTGCGTCTATGCAAAGATTAACGATTTAGGCTTTATCGAAACGCCTTATCGTAAAGTGTCGGACGGCCAGGTGGATTTGTCGGATAACGGCATTGTGTACATGACAGCCGAAGATGAAGAAGACTTGGTAGTAGCACAAGGTAATGCACCGCTCGATGCCGACGGACGCTTTATTCGCAACAAAGTGAAATCGCGTTTGGAAGCCGACTTCCCATTGGTAGCCCCCAATCAGGTCGATTTGATGGACGTGGCGCCTCAACAGATTGCCTCGATAGCCGCGGCTTTGATTCCGTTCTTGGAGCACGACGATGCCAACCGTGCGTTGATGGGTGCCAACATGATGCGTCAGGCGGTGCCTGTATTGCGTCCGGAAGCCCCGATTGTCGGAACCGGCATCGAACGTCAGTTGATACGCGATTCGCGTACGCAAATCATGGCCGAAGGCGAAGGCGTGGTCGAATTTGTCGATGCCAGCGTGATTCGTGTGCGTTACGACCGTACCGAAGAAGAAGATTTTGTCAACTTCGATTCGTCGGTCAAAGAATATCGTTTGCCGAAATTTGAACGTACCAACCAAGATACTACCATCGACCTCCGTCCGATAGTGAAGAAGGGCGACAGAGTAACGTTGAACCAAATCATGACCGAAGGTTATTCGAGCCAGAATGGCGAGTTAGCCTTGGGACGCAACCTGAAAGTGGCTTATATGCCGTGGAAAGGTTATAACTACGAGGATGCTATCGTGATCAATGAACGCGTGGTTCGTGAAGACATTTACACGTCGGTTCATGTGAGCGAATACACCCTCGAAGTGCGCGAAACGAAGCGCGGTTTGGAGGAACTGACTGCCGATATACCGAATGTGAGCGAAGACGCCACCAAGAATTTGGACGAAAACGGCATCATTCGCATCGGCGCACACGTTATTCCGGGCGATATATTGATTGGTAAAATTACGCCGAAAGGCGAAACCGACCCGACACCGGAAGAGAAACTTCTACGTGCCATCTTTGGCGATAAAGCCGGCGATGTGAAAGATGCTTCGTTGAAAGCATCGCCGTCGCTGAAAGGTGTTGTGATAGGGCGCGAATTGTATGCCAAAGCGCAACATAGCCGTAAGACCCGCAACAACGACAAAGAGATATTGGCCAAACTCGATGCAGAGTTTGAAAAAGAAACAGCCGCTCTGAAAGCCCGCCTGATCGAAAAATTGGTGGCTGTAACGAGTGGCAAAACGTCGCAAGGCGTGAAAGATTTCTTGGGCGGCGACCTCATTCCGAAAGGTATGAAATTTACGCAAAAAATGCTCAACGAAATCGATTATGCCACCGTACAACTCACGAAATGGACGACCGATGCGCACAAAAATGATTTGATTCGCGACATCGTGATGAATTATTTGCGCAAATATAAAGAAGCCGATGCGCGCTTGAAACGTCAGAAATTCAATGTAACCATCGGCGACGAGTTGCCCTCGGGCATCATCCAATTGGCCAAAGTCTATATCGCGAAAAAACGTAAAATTCGCGTGGGCGACAAAATGGCCGGTCGTCATGGTAACAAAGGTATCGTTTCGAAAATTGTCAGTCAGGAAGACATGCCGTTCCTCGAGGATGGTACGCCTGTTGATATTGTTTTGAACCCGCTGGGCGTGCCTTCGCGTATGAACCTCGGACAGATATTCGAGGCTGTGCTTGGCTGGGCAGGTAAAGAACTTGGCGTGAAATTTGCAACGCCGATTTTCGATGGCGCTTCGTTGGACGACCTGAATGAATGGTGCGACAAAGCCGGCGTGCCGCGTTATGGCAAAACTTATCTGTATGACGGCGGCACCGGCGAACGCTTTGACCAACCGGCTACTGTGGGTGTAACCTACTTCTTGAAACTTGGTCACATGGTCGAAGACAAAATGCATGCTCGTTCCATCGGCCCATACTCGCTCATTACGCAACAGCCGCTTGGCGGTAAAGCACAATTCGGTGGTCAGCGTTTTGGTGAGATGGAGGTGTGGGCACTCGAGGCCTTTGGCGCATCGTATATCCTGCAAGAGATTCTGACCGTGAAATCGGACGATGTGATGGGACGCGCACGCGCTTACGAAGCCATTGTAAAAGGCGAACCGATGCCAAATGCCGGCATACCGGAATCGTTGAATGTATTGTTACACGAGTTGAGAGGTTTGGGTTTAAGTGTGTCGTTGGATTAACCATCCGGCGAAACGCCAACCTGAAATTTAAATTTTTCAAATTTCACAAAGATTATGGCATTTAAAAGAGAAAATAAGACAAAAACGAACTTTAACAAGATTTCTATCGGCCTTGCATCGCCGGAAGAAATTCTCGAATCGTCGTATGGCGAGGTGCTGAAACCCGAAACCATCAACTACCGTACCTACAAACCCGAACGTGACGGCTTGTTTTGCGAACGTATATTCGGTCCGTGCAAGGACTACGAATGCAATTGCGGCAAGTACAAACGTATTCGTTATAAAGGTATAGTGTGCGACCGTTGCGGTGTCGAAGTTACCGAGAAAAAAGTGCGCCGTGAACGCTCCGGACACATTCAGTTGGTAGTGCCGGTGGCACATATCTGGTATTTCCGCTCGTTGCCAAACAAAATTGGTTACCTGCTCGGTATGCCGACCAAAAATCTGGATGCAATCATCTATTACGAGAAATATGTTGTAATTCAAGCCGGTGTGTTGGCCGAACTGACCGCCGAAGACGACGAACCCGTAACCGATGGCATGCTTTTGGACGAAGAACGCTATTTGAGTTTAGTGGATCGTTTGCCGAGCGATAACGCATTGTTAGAAGATTCGGATCCCAACAAATTCATTGCAAAAATGGGTGCCGAAGCCATTTACGACCTGCTCTGCCGGCTCGATTTGGATTCGTTGTCGTATCAATTGCGCGACAAAGCCAATACCGATACATCGCAACAACGTAAGGCCGAAGCCTTGAAACGCTTGCAGGTAGTAGAATCGTTCCGCGCAGCACGCCCGAAAAACCGTCCGGAATGGATGATTTTGAAAGTCATTCCGGTAATTCCGCCCGAATTGCGTCCGTTGGTGCCGCTGGATGGTGGTCGGTTTGCCACTTCGGACTTGAACGATTTGTATCGTCGCGTCATCATTCGCAATAACCGCCTGAAACGTTTGATCGAAATCAAGGCACCGGAAGTCATCTTGCGCAACGAAAAACGTATGTTGCAAGAGGCTGTCGATAGCCTGATAGACAACTCGCGTAAAACGACGGCCATGAAGAGCGATTCGAATCGCCCGCTGAAGTCGTTGTCCGATAGTTTGAAAGGTAAACAGGGTCGTTTCCGTCAGAATTTGCTGGGTAAACGTGTTGACTATTCGGCACGTTCGGTTATCGTCGTTGGTCCGGAGTTGAAGATGGGCGAATGCGGTTTGCCGAAAGATATGGCCGCCGAATTGTATAAGCCGTTCATTATCCGCAAGTTGATAGAACGCGGCATTGTCAAAACCGTGAAATCGGCCAAAAAAATCATCGACCGCAAAGATCCCGTTGTTTGGGACATCTTGGAATATGTGATGAAAGGTCATCCTGTGTTGCTGAACCGTGCACCAACGTTGCACCGTTTGGGTATTCAGGCGTTCCAACCGAAAATGATCGAAGGCAAAGCCATTCAGTTGCACCCGTTGGCATGTACGGCATTCAACGCCGACTTCGATGGCGACCAAATGGCTGTGCACTTGCCGTTGAGCAACGAGGCTGTGCTCGAAGCACAACTGCTGATGTTGCAATCGCACAATATTTTGAATCCTGCGAATGGTGCGCCTATCACAGTGCCGTCGCAAGATATGGTGCTTGGTTTGTATTACATCACCAAACCGCGTAAAGGCGCCAAAGGCGAAGGCATGAAATTCTATTCGCCCGAAGAGGTCGAAATTGCCTACAACGAGAAACAAATCGATGTGCATGCTATCATATCGGTGCGTGTGAAAGATTTGGACGAGAACGGCAATTTGGTAGAACGTATGGTGGACGAAACCACTGTCGGTCGCGTAATTGTTAATAAATATGTGCCGGAAGAGTGCGGTTTCATCAATCAACTGATTTCTAAAAAATCGTTGCGCGACATCATCTCGTTTGTTATCGAAAAAGCCGGTGTAGCGCGTACCGCCCAATTCTTGGACGATATCAAAAACCTTGGTTACAAGATGGCATTCGTCGGCGGTTTGTCGTTCAACTTGTCGGATGTAATCATTCCTGAAGAGAAAGACGCACTCGTGCAGAAAGGTTATGATGACGTAGAAGGCATTTTGGCTGACTACAACATGGGTTTCATCACCAACAACGAACGTTACAACAAAATTATTGATACATGGACTGAGGTCAACAGCAAATTGGCCAAAGTTGTGATCGACCGTTTGGCGGCCGACCAACAAGGTTTCAACTCGGTTTACATGATGTTGGATTCGGGTGCCCGTGGTTCAAAAGAACAGATTCGTCAGTTGTCCGGTATGCGTGGTCTGATGGCCAAACCGCAAAAAGCCGGTGCCGAAGGCGGTCAGATTATCGAAAACCCGATTTTGGCCAACTTCAAGGAAGGCTTGTCGGTGCAGGAATACTTTATTTCGACGCACGGCGCTCGTAAAGGTTTGGCCGATACGGCGTTGAAGACCGCCGATGCCGGTTATCTGACACGTCGTTTGGTCGATGTATCGCACGATGTTATCATTACGGAAGAAGATTGCGGCACGTTGCGTGGATTGGTTGCGACCGAGTTGCGTAACAAGGAACAAGTCGTTTCGTCGCTGTACGAACGTATTTTGGGACGTGTTTCGGTACACGATGTATTCCATCCGCAGACGGGTGAATTGATAGTGGCTGCCGGCGATGAAATCACCGAAAAAGAGGCCAAAATCATTCAAGAATCGCCGATTGAACGTGTGGAAATTCGTTCGGTATTGACTTGCGAATCGAAACATGGTGTGTGCGCCAAATGTTATGGTCGCAACTTGGCTACCGGTCGTTTGGTTAATCGCGGCGAGGCTGTCGGCGTTATTGCCGCTCAGTCTATCGGTGAGCCGGGTACACAGTTGACGCTGCGTACATTCCACGTCGGTGGTGTGGCTTCGAACATTGCTGCCGAATCCAATATGGTATCGAACTACGACGGTATTTTGTTGATCGACGAGTTGCGCACGGTGAAAGCAAAAGATGTAGCCGGCAACGAGTACGATGTGGTTGTCAGCCGTCAGGCCGAAGCGCGCATCATTGATGCAAATACCGGCATATTGTTGTCCACACCGCAATCCATTGCGTATGGTTCGAAATTGTTCTTCGAAAGTGGCGCAACCGTGAAGAAAGGCGACAAAATCTGCGAATGGGACCCGTTCAATGCCGTTATTATTTCGGAAGTCGAAGGTACGCTCGAATTCGAAAATATGATTGAAAACGTAACGTACAAAGTGGAATCGGACGAAGCCACCGGCCTGCGCGAACGTATCATCATCGAGTCGAAGGAGAAGAACAAGATGCCTGCTGCGCACATCAAAGACAAGAAAGGCGACATTCTGAAAACCTACAACTTGCCGGTAGGCGCGCACTTGGTGGTCGAAGAAAAACAAGCCATCAAAACAGGCGATTTGCTGGTGAAAATACCGCGTGCTGTGGGTAGCGCCGGCGATATTACTGGTGGTCTGCCGCGTGTAACCGAATTGTTCGAGGCGCGCAACCCATCGAACCCGGCCATTGTTGCCGAAATCGATGGCGAAGTGCTGTTCGGCAAAGTGAAACGTGGTAACCGCGAAATCAGCGTCGTATCGAAGACGGGCGAAGAGAAAAAATATCTTGTTCCGCTGTCGAAACAGATACTTGTGCAAGAGAATGACTATGTGCGTGCCGGCACGCCGCTGTCCGATGGTGTGATTACACCTGCCGACATTTTGGCCATCAAAGGCCCGACGGCTGTGCAAGAGTACATCGTGAACGAAGTGCAAGACGTTTATCGCCTGCAAGGTGTGAAGATCAACGACAAACACTTCGAAGTCATCGTTCGTCAGATGATGCGCAAAGTCGAAATTGCCGAATCGGGCGACACCTGTTTCCTCGAAGGTCAAATCGTTGATAAAATTGATTTCAACGAAGCAAACGACCGCATTTGGGGCAAAAAAGTGGTAACCGACGCCGGCGATAGCGAGACGTTGCAAGCCGGTCAGATTGTTACCGCTCGCAAATTGCGCGACGAAAACAGTCTGCTGAAACGGCACGACAAACGTTTGGTCGAAGTGCGCGACGCCATGCCGGCCACCTCGAGTCAGGTGCTGCAAGGTATTACGCGTGCAGCGTTAGGTACCAAGAGTTTCATGTCGGCAGCATCGTTCCAAGAGACCACGAAAGTGTTGAACGAAGCGGCTATCAATGCCAAAGTCGATCGGTTGGAAGGCATGAAAGAGAACGTGATTGTCGGTCTGCGGATTCCGGCCGGTACAGGTTTGCGCGAATACGACAAACTTGTGGTGGCTTCGATGGAGGACTACGAGCGCTCGAAAGCTGAACGTGAAACGGAAGAGTAAATCATAGTTGTTCATATTCTAAAGGGCATTGGGGGCGTATGGAAATACGTCCCTAATGTTTTTTTTTGTTTTTGTTGGCTGAAAATTTGGCTGAATGAAAAAAAAAACGTAACTTTGCAACGTTGATGGAGTAGGGGACTTGACAAAGTCCCCTACGCTGTTGCAAAAACCATTGAAATGTGTAACAAAAATGCACGTTAGTATATGATAGACAAACAGTTAGTCGAAAAGATAGTAACTGAAAAATTGGTCGGTACGGACTGCTTTCTGGTCGATGTTTCGGTGTCGGCGGACAATGTGATTGTGGTCGAAATTGACAACGAAACGGGTATCGACATCGATTTTTGCGTGGAGTTGAGTCGTTATATCGAATCGCGGCTCGATCGCGATGTCGAAGATTTTGAATTGGAAGTGGGCTCGGCCGGTTTAACTGCGCCGTTCAAAGTTCAGGGACAATATCGTAAAAATATGGGACACGAGGTGGAGTTGCTGACCAAAGATGGTCGTAAATTGTCGGGCGTGTTGAGCGCCGTGGCCGATGATACTTTCGCTGTGGATGTTACCACGATGGTGAAACCCGAAGGGGCAAAACGTAAAATACCGCATACCGAAACGCTGACATTTGCATACGCCGATGTGAAACAGGTGCGTGCCGTGTTGAAAGTGTAAGGCGGCGCGGCTCTTTTTTTTGAAGAAAAAACAAAAGTAATAACACATATCAAATAAAAATTATGGCACGAAAAGAAAATGTCAATTTGATTGACACCTTCGCAGAATTTAAGGAGTTGAAGAACATTGATCGCTCGACGATGATTTCCATCTTGGAAGAGTCGTTCCGCAGTGTGATTGCCAAAATGTTCGGCTCGGATAAGAATTACGACGTGATTATCAACCCCGATAAGGGCGATTGCGAAATATTCCGTAATCGTATCGTGGTAGAAGACGGCATGGTGAAAAACCCGAACACCGAAATTTCGTTGTCCGAGGCCAAACAAATCGAGGACGATTACGAAGTCGGCGAAGAGGTTACCGACCAAGTGGATTTTATGCAGTTTGGTCGCCGTGTAGTGTTGAATTTGCGCCAAATTCTGGCCACGAAAATCATGGATTTGCAAAAAGAAGCGCTCTATTCGCAATACAGCGAATTGGTGGGCTTGGTAGTAACGGGCGAGGTTTATCAGGTGTGGAAAAAAGAGGTGTTGCTGCTCGACGACGATGGCAACGAAATGCTGCTGCCAAAAGATGCACAGATTCCGACTGACTTTTTCCGCAAAGGCGATGTCGTTCGTGCTATCGTCGATCACGTTGATAATCAGAACAATAACCCCAAAATTTATCTGTCGCGTATATCGCCCGAATTTTTGGAACGTTTGTTCGAGATGGAAGTGCCCGAAGTACACGACGGCCTGATCACCATCAAGAAAATAGCGCGTATTCCCGGCGAGCGCGCCAAAGTGGCTGTGGAGTCGTACGACGACCGCATCGATCCGGTAGGCGCTTGCGTGGGCGTGAAAGGCGCTCGTATTCACGGCATTGTGCGCGAGTTGCGCAACGAAAGCATCGACGTGATAAACTATACGAACAATTTGGGTTTGTTCATCTCGCGTGCGTTGGGACCGGCCAAAATCACTACCATCGAGTTCGACCACGAGAACAAGAAAGCGAGTGTTTATATCAAACCCGAAGAGGTGTCGTTGGCTATCGGTAAGGGCGGATCGAATATCAAGTTGGCAACCATGTTAAGTGGTTATACCATAGAGGTTTATCGCGACGATGCAACGCTCGACCATGATAGCGATGATATTTATTTGGACGAATTTAACGACGAAATCGATCAGTGGGTTATCGATGCACTGAAAGCGGTTGGTTGTGATACGGCGAAAGCAGTGTTGGCTATTCCGCGCGACGAGTTGATCAGTCGTACCGATTTGGAAGAAGAAACTATCGACGATGTGCTGCGCATATTGCAAGCCGAGTTCGAGGATTGATAATTCCACTATGCAGTGGCCGTTGGTGGCGCATTTTGGGAATACCCAATGATATAAAACAGAGAAAAACAGATTATTTTAGGAAAAAGAATTTTACGTATGGCACGATTAGCACAGGTTATTAAAAAATTAAATATCGGACTGTCGACGGCGGTCGATTTTCTGAATCGCAAGGGCGGCACTTTCGATGATGACAATCCCAATGCAAAATTGACGAGCGAGCAGGAACAACTGTTGTTGCACGAATTTGGTACCGACGAAATGATCAAACAAGAGTCGGACCGTTTGATGCAGGAACGCATCGAAAAAGAACGCGAAAAAGAAGAACTCAAGCAAGAGAAAGCGGAAGCCCCCAAACCGGTCGAAGAGATAGTGATTCGTGTCGAGCCTCCGCACTTTAAGCCTGTGGCTAAAATCGATTTGGATGCAGCGGGCAAACCGGCTGCCAAAGTCGAAGCAAAACCGGCTGCACCGGCCGAGAAACCGCAACCGGCTCCCGCAGTAGAAACTGTAAAACCCGTTGAAAATCAGGTTGAAAAGCGTCCGGCGGCGAAAACCGACGAGGTGTTTACCTATCGCAAGGTGGAAATCGAAAACAACCTGAAAATGGTTGGTAAAATCGACTTGAATGCCATCAACGATGCTACGCGCCCCACGAAAAAATCGAAAGAAACCAAACGTAAAGAACGCGCCGAAGCGCCTCGTGCCGAGAAACCGGCAGCCAAAGCGCCGACACCGTCGGCACCGGCCCGCAAGGAGGAGATTTTCCGCACGGATATTCCGCAACTCGACGGCCCGCACACTGTCGGCAAAATAACCTTGACCGACGAGGGCGGATCGCGCAAAAAACGTAAACGCATCGGCAAAAACGAGCGCGTGGACATTAACAAAGTGTCGGGCGGCATGCGCGACAAGAAGAACAAACGCTCGATACATGTGTCGAATGTCAGCGAGGAAGACGTGGCCTTGCAGATTAAAGAGACGTTGGCGCGCCTGACCGAAAATAAACGCAGCAACAAAAAAGCGGCCGACTATCGTAAAAACAAACGCGAGGCCGTAGCGCAACGTCAGCAGGAGCAAGCCGCTGCCGAACGTCGAGCCGAAGGCATATTGAAACTGACCGAATTTGTAACGGCCAACGATTTGGCAACGATGATGAATGTGCCTGTAACACAAGTCATTCAAACGTGTTTCAACTTAGGATTGTTTGTGTCGATCAACCAACGTTTGGATGCCGAAACCATCAATATTGTGGCAGATGAGTTCGGGTTCAAAACCGAATTTGTGAGTGCCGATGTGGCGCATGCCATCGAAGAGGACGCCGACCGTCCCGAGGATTTGGAACCGCGTTCGCCGATTGTAACGGTCATGGGACACGTCGATCATGGTAAAACATCGTTGCTCGACTATATTCGCAAATCGAACGTCATTGCCGGTGAGGCCGGTGGCATTACGCAGCATATCGGCGCCTACAACGTGAAACTTGACGATGGTCGTCATATCACGTTTTTGGATACTCCGGGTCACGAAGCTTTCACGGCCATGCGTGCGCGTGGTGCCAAAGTTACCGATATTGCGATTATCATTGTGGCGGCCGACGATGGCGTGATGCCGCAAACGGTCGAGGCCATCAACCACGCTTCGGCAGCCGGTGTGCCAATCGTGTTTGCCATTAACAAAGTGGACAAACCCAATGCCAATCCCGATAAAATTAAGGAGGAATTGGCCAATATGAATTATTTGGTCGAAGAGTGGGGCGGTAAGTACCAATCGCAAGACATTTCGGCCAAACAAGGTATCGGCGTGAAAGAGTTGCTCGAAAAAGTGTTGCTCGAAGCCGATTTGTTGGACTTGAAAGCCAATCCGAATCGTAAAGCATCGGGTTCGGTCATCGAATCGACGCTGGACAAAGGGCGCGGATATGTGGCCACCGTGTTGGTGAGCAACGGCACGTTGCATGTGGGCGATGTGGTGTTGGCCGGTACGTCGTACGGGCGCATCAAAGCCATGTTCAACGAGCGTAATCAACGCATCAAAGAGGCTAAACCGGCCGAACCGGTTATCATTCTCGGTCTGAACGGTGCACCGCAGGCCGGCGATAACTTTAACGTCTTCGACCAAGACCACGAGGCGCGCGACATTGCGGCGCGGCGCGAACAGTTGGCGCGCGAACAGAGTCTGCGCACTTCGAAACACCTTACGCTCGAGGAACTCGGCCGGCGCCGTGCATTGGGCGATTTCCACGAATTGAATGTCATCGTCAAAGGCGACGTCGATGGATCGATCGAGGCATTGTCCGATTCGCTTATCAAACTATCAACGCCGGAAGTGCAGGTGAATGTCATTCACAAAGCGGTGGGACAGATTTCGGAATCGGACGTGATGTTGGCCGCTGCGTCGAATGCCATTATCATCGGTTTCCAAGTGCGTCCGTCGGCCGATGCACGCAAAACAGCCGAGCGCGAGGAGGTCGATATTCGCTTGTACTCAATTATTTACGATGCTATCGAGGAACTGAAAGCCGCTATGGAAGGCTTGCTCTCGCCCGAAATTAAGGAGGAAATTACGGCGACGCTCGAAATTCGCGAGACATTCAAAATCAGTAAAGTCGGAACGGTGGCCGGCTGTATGGTTAAAGAGGGAAAAATCGCACGTTCCAACAAAGTGCGCCTCATTCGCGACGGCATTGTGGTTTATACCGGCGATTTGGCTTCGCTCAAACGCATGAAAGACGATGTGAAAGAGGTGGCCAGCGGCTTTGAGTGCGGCTTGAATATTGCCAATTACAACGACATCAAAGTGGGCGATATTATCGAAGGCTTTGTCGAAGTTGAAGTGAAGAAATCGCTGTAATTATTTAATTAACAGCGTGTTCCAATATTGGTTGGCGCGGATTCTCGGATTCGTGCCAATTTGTATAAAACATACCGAATAACTATGTCGATGATTGATATTATATTGCTGATACCGTTGGCTTACGGGCTGATTCGCGGCCTGTTTCGCGGTTTTTTCAAAGAAATTGCCTCTGTCGTTGGCATCGTGTTGGGCATGTGGGCTGCGCGGGCGTTTGCGCCGGTCATGGCCGATTGGCTTGCTACGCTGTGCGATTACGAGCCGAAAGTGCTTGTGCCGGTGGCCTATCTCGTTATATTCTTGGTAGTTGCTATTGTGCTGCGTGTGTTGGCGTTTTGCTTGGAAAAAGTGTTCAGTTTTGCGGCTTTGGGTTGGCTGAACAAATTAGCGGGCGCCGCTTTCGGACTGTTGAAAATGTGGCTGATTTTGAGCGTCTGCGTGTTGTGCTTTGATGCCGTAAATGTGCATGTACACATGGTTGAACAAGAAAAAATTGACGAATCGGTACTTTATGCTCCAACTAAAACGTTGATAGATAAATGCTTACCATTTGTTTTGCCGGAAACGTTGGCGCAACAAATTCAACCAAAAATGAATCAATGGCAACAGCCATTTAGCAAACAATAAACTGATGAAACACATTTTATGCGCATTGTTGTTGTGCGTTGCCGTGGCATTATTTGCCGGCACTGCTAACGATTGTCCGCGCGGCAAAGTCGATTGCCGTGGCGCTTGCGGCATGATGATTGATGCCGATGGCGATGGTTTTTGCGACCGTGGCGGTTTGTCGCGTACGTCCGATTATTGGGTGCTCGAAATCACGTTGGGATTGTTGGCGTTGTATGCCGTCTCGGCCGTGTTGTCGGCCAAAAAAGTGTACGCTAAAAGCGTGCATCGCAAAATTTGGAATTATGCGTTGCTGATAACGTTTTTGGTGTCGGGGCTGTTGGGGTTGTGGTTGGCCATCGTTGTACGTTATAATCTTTCTGTAGCAAATTATCATGGTTGGTTGGTGTGGCATGTCAATGTCGGCATTGCCATGGCGCTTATCGGCATCATACATTGTTTGTGGCATTTTCGCTATTATTTCCCGCGTAAAAAATGATGAATGAGTTTGAAAAATACGATTATTCGCAAGTTCCCTCGCCTTGCTATGTAGTGGAAGAGGCGTTGTTGCGTCGCAATTTGGCTTTGATAAAATCGGTGGCCGAGCGTGCCGGAGTCGAGATTATTTTGGCGTTCAAAGCGTTTGCGTTGTGGAAAACTTTTCCTATTTTTCGTGAATATATTCGGTGTACGACGGCGAGTTCGTTGAGTGAGGCGCGTATGGCTTACGACAAATTCGGCACCAAGGCGCACACGTATGCGCCGGTTTATACCGAGGCCGAATTTCCGGCGATTGCAGCATGCAGCAGCCATGTTACCTTTAACTCGTTGGCGCAATACGAAAAATATGCAGCGGTGGCGTGTGCCAACGGCATCTCGTGCGGAGTGCGCATCAATCCGGAATTTTCCGATGTCGAAACCGATTTGTACAATCCGTGTGCGCCGGGCTCGCGATTGGGTGTTACGGCCGATAAGTTGTCGGCTTTGCCCGATGGTATCGAAGGACTGCATTTTCACACCTTATGCGAATCGTCGTCGTACGATTTGGAACGGACGTTGGCGGTCGTCGAGCAACGATTTGGGCATCTGTTTGCGCAGATTAAATGGCTCAATATGGGCGGTGGCCACCTGATGACGCGTGCCGACTACGACACCGAACACTTGATAACAATACTTCGCAAGTTCCGACAAAAATATCCGCATTTACAACTGATACTTGAACCCGGCAGCGCGTTTGCGTGGCGCACGGGCGTGTTGGTTTCGACAGTACAGGATATTGTTGAAAATCAATGTATTAAGACGGCCTTGCTTGATGTGTCGTTTGCCTGTCACATGCCCGATTGTTTGGAAATGCCCTACAAACCGGCCATCGTGGGTGCCACCGATGAGCAGGCAGGCAAACCGACTTACCGCATGGGTGGCAATTCGTGTTTGAGTGGCGATTTTTGCGGTTCGTGGAGTTTCGACCACGAATTGAGCGTCGGCGAACGCATTGTGTTCGAGGATATGATTCACTACACGACGGTGAAAACCACCATGTTTAACGGCATTTCGCACCCGAGCATTGCGTTGCGTCGCAGCGATGGCACAGTGGAAATGTTGCGGCAGTTTACATGCGCTGATTATTTTGACCGTATGGATTGATTGCGTGAATGGTCGTAATAAAAACAAAAAATCTTCGCAAACACGAAGATTTTTTTGTGCGGCATATAGGACTCGAACCTACACGTCTCTCGACACCAGATCCTAAGTCTGGCGCGGCTACCAATTACGCCAATGCCGCATTGGTTTTCGCCTGCAAAGGTACGAATTTATTTGCATATATGCAAATGCTTGGTGCAAATCACATATCAATGTCGAGGCTGATGCTTAGTTGGCGGTATTCCGGTCGTTGCCGGAGGGTGCGTGCGCGCTCGTCTATCTGTTGTTTGCATTGTTCGGGCGGTAATCCGATTTCAAATTTCAGCAAAATGTGTTTGATGAACAGATTGCGGATGCGCCCGACGGGCGGGTTGTCGGGACCAAAAACGCGTTGCGTACCAAATTGGTCGCAAAGGGCGTGTGCCAAGCGATGTGCGGCTTGGTTGAGAATGTCGGGGTTGTGGTGTTTCAGCGTTATTTGTACCAACCGATAGTAGGGCGGATAGTGAAAGTGTTGGCGTTCGACCATTTCGCGGTCGAAGAATGCTCTGTAATTTCCATTTTTAACGTTCTGAATGACAGGGTGTTGTGGTTGCGATGTTTGTAATACGACAACACCTTGTCGGCGACAACGTCCGGCGCGTCCGCTCACTTGTGTCAGTAGTTGGAAGGCGCGTTCGTTGGCTCTGAAGTCGGGATAGTTGAGCAGGTTGTCGGCGTTGAGAATGCCCACCAATCCGACATTTCCGAAGTCCAATCCTTTGGCAATCATTTGCGTTCCGACGAGAATGTCGATGTCGTGGTTGTCAAATTGTTCGATGATGCGTGCGAAAGCGTTTTTGTTGCGCACGGAGTCTATGTCCATGCGTCCGATGCGTGCGTGCGGAAATAGTGCGGCAATCTCGTGTTCCACTTGTTCGGTGCCGAATCCATGCATTTGCAGCGTTGGTTGCTGACAGTTGGGACACGTGTCGGACAGTGTTTGCGTGTAGCCGCAGTAGTGGCATGTCAGTTTGTTGAATCGTTGGTGATAGGTCAGGCTGACATCGCAGTGCGGACAGCGCGGCACCCAACCGCATTGCCGACATTCGGTATAAGGTGCAAATCCGCGTCGGTTCTGAAACAGAATGACTTGTGCGTCGTCTGCCAGCGCTTCGGTCATTTTGGCGATTAAAAAGTCGGACAAATGGCCGGTCATCTGTTTTTTGCGGTACGCTTCGGTCAAATCTACCGATATGATGGTCGGTGGTGCTGTGTGTGTGTAGCGTGTGGACAATTCGACCAAGCCAAATTTGCCGTTCAGGGCGTTGCAGTAACTTTCGACCGCAGGCGTGGCGCTGCCAATGATGCTTTTGGCATGGAACTGTGCGGCCAGCATGAGGGCGGCATTGCGTGCGTGGTAGTGCGGATGGGCGTCGGTTTGTTTGTACGATGCGTCGTGTTCTTCGTCCACAATGACTAACCCCAAATTGCTGAATGGTAAGAATAGGGCAGCGCGTGTGCCGATGATGATTTGGCGCGGTTGCCGACTTAATAGATTGTGCCAAATTTCGACACGTTCGGCATCGGAATATTTCGAGTGATATACGCCGAGTGTCTCGCCGAAAATGCTTTTCAGCCGCATGGTCAGTTGTGTGGTGAGTGCGATTTCCGGTACCAAATAGAGCACTTGTTGGCCTTGTTGCAATGCGTCATTTATCAGATGGGTGTAGATTTCGGTTTTGCCGCCGGCCGTTACGCCATGCAGCAATACCACATTTTTTTGCTGCCATTGTTGTTTAATAGATTGGTAGGCAGTCTGTTGATCAGGTGTCAGCGTAACGAGTTCGTCCGATTTTGTAAATGTTTCCAAACGCGAAATTTCTTGTGTAATTTGTCGGAAAATGCCGCGTTCGACGAGTGCTGCGCAGATGTTTGCCGTACAATCGGCATGCCGGAGCAAGTCGCTTTTTTTGATGAGTGCGCCGTCGGGACAGAGCGTTAAATAGGTCTGCACGAGTTGCAGTTGGCGTTTGGCGCGTGGCGGCACACCTTGCATGGCTTCGGTCGGTTGTGCGGCGTAGCCTTCGCCTAATCCGATAAAAGATGCCGTGCGTGGCGTATATTGTTCGCTGATTTCCTCGGTGAGTGTTACGAGGCCGTGCGCCAACAATTTTTTGATGGCCGGGAGTGCGTTTTTTACCTCCAAGGCATTGTTGATGGCCTGTATGGAGAGCGGTTTTTGACTTAACAGGGTGCAAATGCGTTGTTCGTTTGCCGACAAATCGGCAGTTTGCTCTGCGTCGGTCAACTCGACCATGGTTTCGCTTTCGAGTTTCAGTGCCGAAGGCATTGCGGCGCGGTATATGTCGCCTAATGGTGTGCGGTAGTACACTGACATCCATTGCCAAAACTGTAATTGTTCGGGGCGTACGGCCGGTTGGTCGTCGAGTTGCAGCGTGATGGCTTTGATGGTGCTGCAGTCGGGTGCCTGCGTGTCGATGCGGCACACAATGCCGGTGTAGAAACGTCGCACGCCGAACGGTACCACCACGCGCATACCGACAGCGAGCGTCTGTTCCATGGTGTCGGGAATGGCGTACGAGTAGGTTTGCGCTAAAGGGAAAGGCAATATGACGTCGGCGTATAACATATTTCTGTGCAAAATTACAAAAAAAATGTCGATTTGTTTGGCGGATTCAGAAAAAAAGTGTACCTTTGCACCGCAATTCGGGGTATTAGCTCATCTGGTAGAGCGCAACACTGGCAGTGTTGAGGTAAGCGGTTCGAGTCCGCTATACTCCACAAAGCCCGTCAATAGGGCAGCAGAGCGAAAACGGCTATGAAAACGCCGACAGAAAATTGACAAGTCAAGACACTTCAGTCTTGATTTTTTTTGTTCCCATCGTACAGATTTCCATCATTTTTCTCCTTTCCTGCAAGGCGCAAATGTGGCCGGTTGGCATTCAAGATGCCGAAAAATAGTCTGATTTGTACGAAAAACAGTTCCAAATGTATTATTTATTTTGTTGGTTTGTACAAAAAGACTACTTTTGCGCACCGTTTTTGAACAAATATTATTTTTTGAAGTTCTACAAACACGATGGACGTTACAAGATTATCGGCGAATATGTATCGGAGCATGGGTACGCTGTGCTTGGATGATGATGTGGTACTGTTGGACAAGACGCACTCGCTCTTTGAACGCGGTATTACCTACGAGGTCGATCATGTGTGCGTGGCGCTGGTAACCTGTGGTAGTGCTGATTTTCAGATAGATAGCGTAACGTACCATGTGCAGGCGAACGACATGTTGGTGATTATACAACAACAGCGTGTGAAGCGTTTAGGTTTGAGTCGGGACTTCGAGGCGCGCGTGGTGCTGATGTCGCGCGCGTACATCGATTATCTGAATCTGAAGAACAGTTATCAGATGTTTTTGAACCTGCGTCGGGAACCGTTGATGCACTTGGAAGGGGAGTCGCTGTCGTCGCTGGAAACGGCGCTGAATACTCTGCGTACCTCGTTGGCGCATGACCATAATCCATATTTGAAACAGTCGATATACTACATTATCAAAGCGTATATTTATGGTTTCGCGTACTATCTGTTGCCTTACAACGGCCAGCCGCAGACACGCGAGGAGGAGGTGTGTGCACGTTTTATGGCACTGTTGGAAAGTCATTATCGCGAGGAGCATTCCGTAGGCTACTACGCCGACCGCCTGCATCTGACGGCGCGCTATGTGTCCGCCTGCGTGAAGAACGTAACGGGCAAGCCCGCCATCGAGATAATAGCCGAAAAACTGATGCTCCAAGCCCGCAAGAGCCTGCAAAATGAGGAACAAACCATCTCGCAGATAAGTTACGATTTGGGATTCAGCAACCAATCGGCGTTCGGCAAGTTTTTTCGCACGCACGAGGGCGTAGGACCGCGGGAATTTCGGATGAGATAATAACACACTATAAAAAGATAAAATTAGGTATTAGGTATATGGAAAATTTGGTAAAATTATTTGAAGATTCGGTGAAAACGTATTGGTCGGCGCCGGCGCTGTCGGACTATCAGGTGCGGACGGAGACCTACGGCGAGTTAGCGCAAAACATCGCGCGTCTGCAACTTGTATGGCAAGCCATCGGGCTGCAAGAAGGCGACAAGATAGCCATCAATGCCAAAAGTTCGGTGCATTGGTCGGAAGCTTTTCTGGCAGCCCTGACGGGCGGCTATGTGAGCGTGCAACTCTACAACGCTTTTCTGCCGGCCGACGTGCAGCAGTTGGTCAATCACTCCGACAGCAAGATTCTTTACACCGAGAGAAAATCGTTTGATGCGATGTCGTTCGACGCCATGCCCAACGTGGTAGCCGTCCTCGACACCGACACCTTGGAGTTGCTGGCAGCGACCGATGAGGCGCGGCGTGCCTATGAGCAAGCCGACGATCTACTCGCTGCTGCCTATCCGCAGGGATACAGCGCTGCAGATTTACATTTCCATCACCGCGACTTGGACGAGGTGTGCGCCATCATGTACACCTCCGGCTCCACAGGCAACCCGAAAGGCGTGATGCTGACGGCGCGTAACTTCAGTTGGAACGTTAAAGAGTTTCAGCAACATATTCCCTACTGCGCGGGCGACAACTATGTGAGTATCCTGCCATACGCGCATATCTTCGGTTTGACCTGCGACCTCATCACGCCGATGTGCACGGGTATGCACACGGTTATCCTCGGGCGCCTGCCGATACCATCGGTGGTGGTGGAAATCATGCAAGCCTACAGCCCCAAGATATTTTTTGCCGTGCCGCTTGTGCTAGCGAAGATGGTGGAGTTTACCGTTGGCGCAGAGATGCAGAGTGCCGCGAGGCAAGAGAAACTGACGCATTACACCGAGCACCACGACTACTGCTGCATGCTTCGCGAGAAAGTGATGGCAGCATTAGGTGGCAAGATAGAGGTGTTCGCCACCGGCGGCGCAGCCATTCCGCCCGCGATAGAACAACTGCTGGCATTCCGCATCGGTATGCCGTTCATCACGGGCTACGGCATGTCGGAGTGCGCGCCGCTGCTGTCATTAGGACACGTGGGGCGCTACAAAGCCAAGAGTTGCGGCGAGACCATCGATAGCCTGCAGGTGCGTATCGCATCGCCCGACCCCGAGAACATCCCGGGGGAGTTTCAAGTGAAAGGCGAGTGTGTGTTCGCCGGTTACTACAAGAACCCCGAAGCCACGGCAGAGGCGTTCACCGAAGACGGCTGGTTCCGCACGGGCGATCTCGGCACATTAGACAAAGACAGCACGCTCTTCCTCGTGGGACGGTGCAAGAACATGCTACTGTCGTCCAACGGGCAGAACATCTACCCCGAGGAGATAGAGGTGCTGCTCAACAGCCTGCCCAGCGTGCAAGAGTCGGTGGTGGTGCAACGCGAGCACTTGCTGCATGCCATCATCGTGCCGAAGGAAGAACCAGGAACCAAGAGCCAGGAATCAAGAACAAAGAGCTATTCCACAGCAGGCGAGGACGCCTGCGCACCCGGACAACTAAACGCGATTATGGAGGAGAACTTGCGCAACCTCAATGGCCGCCTGCCGCAATATGCGCAGGTGAAGAGTTTTGAATTGCGCTTCGATCCATTCGCCAAAACACCGAAAGGAAGTATCAAACGCTATTTGTATCGCTAAAACGGCATAACGTAACTATCATTCTTAATAAAAATACAATATGAAACGAGTAGTAATAACCGGACTTGGGGCGATAAGCCCTATCGGAAATACCGCCGCCAAGACGTGGGCAGCAGCCATCGCGGGCAAGTGCGGCATCGAGCCCATTCGCGGTTTTGAAGACGAAGTTCTGCCCATCCACGTGGCAGGACAAGTGAAGAACTTTGACCCTATCGCATCCGGACTGACGGCGCAGGAGATTCGCCACTACGACCTATTCTGCCAGTATGCCGTAGCGGCTTCTTTGGAAGCCGTGCAGCAGAGCGGCTTGGTCAGCGGCGAGAACATCGCCCCCGAGCGGCTGGGCGTCTATTTAGGATCCGGCATTGGCGGCTTGCAGACCTTCGTGGCGCAGACCAAGAATTACCTTGACCGCGGCGCGAAAGGCGTATCGCCGCTGTTCATCCCCATGCTAATTGCGAACATGGGCGGCGGCAACACGGCTATTCGCCTCAACGCGCAAGGTCCTAACCTGACCTCCGTAGCGGCATGTGCCACGAGCACGAACACCATCGGCGAGGCGTTCCTTGCTATTCAGGCAGGGCGCGCAGACGCCATCGTAGCGGGCGGTGCCGAGGCGGCTATCCACCCGCTGGCTATCGGCGGTTTCGCCAATGCGCGGGCGCTGAGCACCGTAGAAGACCCCGCTATGGCGTGTCTGCCCTTCGACAGCCGTCGCAAGGGCTTCGTGATGGCAGAAGGTGCCGGCGTGATGGTGCTGGAGGAGATGGAGCATGCCATCGCCCGCGGAGCACATATCATCGCTGAGGTATGCGGCTACGGACACACCTGCGACGCACACCACTACACCGCGCCGCGTCCTGACGGCACGGTTACCGCACGCTGTATCCGCGAGGCACTCGACCAATCAGGCTACCGCGACGGTGAGACGCTTTATATCAACGCCCACGGCACAGGCACCGCCATGAACGACTCCGCGGAAACCAAGGCTATCAAACTCGCATTGGGCGAGGAGGAGGCACACCGCGCGCTCATCAGTTCCACCAAGTCGATGACCGGACACATGCTCGGCGCGGCAGGCGGACTGGAGTTGGTACTGACGGCACTGGCGGTGGAGAACGGTATCGTGCCGCCCACGATAGGTCTGACGGAGCCCGACCCCGCCTGCGACCTCTACTACACCCCGCTGCACGCCGAGGAACACAAGATAGACATCGCTATTTCCAACTCTCTCGGCTTCGGCGGCCACAACGCAACCGTGGCCATACGACCCTTGCGCTGAACGAATCAAAAGTTCAGAAAGCAAAATGATTACTTTCGATAATAAAAGATTTTTTTTATCTTTGCACTTGACTTGTTAAAAATCTATGATAAACCATGAATCGAGAAGAAATTAAACAAATCATTCCCCATCGGGAACCGATGTTGCTGGTCGATGAAGCGGAGGTAGCAGACGGCATAGCCACTGCACGATATACCGTCCGCGAGAACGAGTTTTTCACACAAGGACATTTTCCGGGCAACCCGATTGTGCCGGGCGTCATCTTATGCGAAATGATGGCGCAGGGTAGTGCCATATTGCTCAAAGACGATTTGGTTGGCAAGTTAGCTCTGTATGCCGGTGTGGACGGCGTGCGTTTCAAACGCCAAGTGCGCCCGGGCGATATTGTGGTAACGCGTTCAACCATCATCGGGAAAAAAGGCCCCTTGATTGTGGTCGATGCCGAAGCAACGGTCGAAGGCGTGATGTGTTGCAAAGGCAAATTGTCGTTTATGTTAACCAAGTTATTATGAATTTATTAGACGGAAAAATCGCCCTGATTACGGGCGGAAGTCGCGGCATCGGTCGTGCTATTGTGCTGGCTATGGCTGCCGAAGGGGCGGATATCGCGTTCACCTATCTGCACCGCAAAGATAGTGCCGATGAGGTAACGCAGGCGGTGGAGGCTTTTGGTCGCTGTTGTATGGCGATACAGGCTGACGCCTCCGACTACCACACCACCGAGCAGGTGGTGAATAGTGTGTTGGAAAACTACGGACAGATAGACATCCTCGTCAACAACGCGGGTATCACGCGCGACAGCCTGCTCATGCGCATGGACGAGAGCCAGTGGGACACGGTCATCACCGCCAACCTCAAAGCGGCGTTCAACTTCTGCAAGTTGGTCTCCACCCACATGATGCGCCGCCGCAGCGGCTCTATCATTAACATCTCATCGGTTGTAGGCTTGTTCGGCAACGCCGGGCAATGCAACTACGCAGCGTCCAAAGGGGCACTCATCTCGCTCACCAAGTCGCTGTCGAAAGAGATAGGTCCGCGCGGGGTGCGCGTGAACAGTATCGCGCCGGGCTTTATCATGACCGAGATGACGCAGGCTTTACCCGACGAGGTGTGCGCCCAATGGGTGCAAGACATCGCCTTGCGCCGCGCAGGCGAACCCGAAGACGTTGCCAACGTGGCAGTCTTCCTTGCCTCCGACAAAGCATCCTACATCACCGGCGAAGTTATCAATGTCAGTGGAAATATCAAAAGTTAAAAATATGTACAATCTCTTAAAAGGTAAGCGGGGCATTATCACGGGGGCACTGAATGATATGTCTATCGCATGGAAAGTGGCGGAGAGAGCCGCCGAAGAAGGTGCCGAGTTAGTATTAACCAACACGCCGGTGTCTATCCGCTTGGGTACGCTCAACCAACTGGCAGAGCAGACGGGTAGCCTCGTCATCCCTGCCGATGCCACCTCCGTGGAGGACTTGGAGGCACTCGTCGATGGCGCGATGGCGCATTTCGGCGGGCAGTTCGATTTCGTGCTCCACTCCATCGGCATGTCGCCCAACATCCGCAAGGGCATCCCTTACACCGACCTCAACTACGAGTTCTTCCGCAAGACGGTGGACATATCCGCCATGTCGCTCCATAAGTTGCTGCAGACGCTCTACAAGAAAGACGCGCTGCGCCGCGGCGGCTCCGTGGTGGCGCTCACGTATATCGCCGGCGACCGCGCTATGGCGGGCTATGGCGACATGGCAGACGCCAAAGCGATGTTGCAGTCTATCACCCGCAACTTCGGACTTATCATGGGGCGCGAGAGAGGCGTGCGCGTGAACACCGTCAGCCAATCGCCCACCATGACCACCGCAGGACAAGGTATCGCGGGCATGGATAGGATGATTGGCTATGTGGATAAGGTCTCGCCGCTGGGCAACGCCACGGCTGACGACTGTGCCGACTATATCCTGACGCTCTTTTCCGACCTCACCCGCAAGGTAACCATGCAGAATCTCTACCACGACGGCGGCTATTCCAATATTTTGCCTTGCCCGATGGAATAACAACGAACCCGCATACGACAACTTGGTTATTATGCCTCAAGGAAGGCGTAATAACAAGGTGTCTGTGATGGCGTATAGGTTTTATAAAGAGGTTGTACGCGCTTAACGGCGGCGGCGCCATGGCTTTTCGGGATTGGCAGGACGGTCGTCTTGCTGCTTGCGCCGACGATTTTCGTAGCGTTGCGCTGCTTTCGGATTGTCAAATTTGTCGGGATATTTACCGCCTTTTTGTCGCTTGTCGGGACGAAACGGCACCATATCTTGTTTGTCGCGTTTGCCTACCAATTCCACGGTCAGTTTACCGCCGCGTGTCTCGAATGCTTCGAGTACTTGGTTGGCTTGGTCGGCATAGACGTCGAAATAGGTGCCGCGCTGGGCTATCTCGATGTCGCCAATGCTGATGGTGCGGTCGTTGGTAACATCGTTGATGGCACTGAGTATGGTGCGCGGCGTGGCATTGTGGCGGAACCCCAAGTTAATCAGCATCCGCACGCGTTGCCCGCGTTTCTTGGGTGCGCGGGTTTTGCTTTTGGTGGTAACTTCTTTGTCATTTTTTTCGGGCAGATTCAAGTCCTCAGCATCGCGATAGTAATCGAGAAAACGGTTGAACTCCAACGACACAAAGCGCCGTATCACATCTTCTTTCGACAGGTAATCCAATTTTTTGAAGACATGTGGCAGAAATTGATCGATTTGTTCGTCGTTCACCTGCACTTGCTCCATGCGTTCTATCAGATGGAAAAGTTGTCGTTTGCAGATGTCGATGCCCAAGGGAATGCGCGCGCGTTCAAACTTCTTTTTGATGATGTGCTCGATGGTGCGGATTTTGCGTTGTTCGCGCTGATGGACGATAGAAATGGATATGCCGCGCTTGCCGGCTCGTCCGGTACGTCCGCTGCGGTGGGTGTACACTTCGACGTCGTCGGGCAGGTTGTAGTTGATGACATGTGTCAGATTGCTGACGTCGAGCCCACGTGCTGCAACGTCGGTGGCGACTAATATCTGCAAGTGTCGTATTCGGAATTTGTTCATCACGGTGTCGCGTTGCGCCTGACTGAGATCGCCGTGCAAGGCATCGGCATTGTAGCCGTCGGCCATCAGTTTGTCGGCCACTTCTTTTGTTTCTTGACGTGTGCGGCAGAATACGATGGCGTAAATGTCGGGGTTCATATCGACGATGCGCTTCAGCGCGAGGTAACGCTGTTTGGCTTGCACCATGTAGTAGATGTGATCGACATTTTCGGCACCGGCGTTGCGCGTTCCGACTGCTATTTCGGTGGCATCGGTCATGTATTGTCGGGCTATGCGCGCAATCTCGTTGGGCATTGTGGCCGAGAAGAGCAGAGTGCGTCGATTGGCCGGCAGCGACTGCAAAATGGCTTCCAGATCATCTTTGAAACCCATGTCGAGCATCTCATCGGCCTCGTCGAGTACCAAATAGCGCACATGCTCCAAATGCACCTTGCCGCGTTTGTTCAAGTCGAGCAGACGGCCGGGTGTTGCGACCAAAATCTGCGGCTGAATGTCTAGTTGTTTGTACTGTTTTACAATAGTTTCGCCACCATATACGGGAACAATTTTGGTATGTTCCATGTGCGTGGCATAATGTTTCAAATCGTTTGCTATTTGAATGCAAAGTTCGCGTGTCGGCGACAAAATCAATGCCTGAATCTGTTTGCTTGTGGTGTCGATTTTTGTGAGCAGTGGCAGTCCGAAAGCGGCTGTTTTGCCTGTGCCTGTCTGCGCCAAAGCCACCAAATCGCCTTCTTGTTCCAACAGAAACGGAATCACTTGTTCCTGAATCGGCATCGGCGTTTCGTAACCAAGTTCGGCTATCGCCGTCAGAATTTCGGGGCGGAGTCCCAAATCTTCAAATTGTATCATGTCATTTTTGGTTTGTACACGTTGCTAAGTATCGGCTCGAAAATTCTTGTCAGTTGCCAATGTTGGCGTGTAAAACCCTACAGAAACAGGCGCGAAGCCGTGAAGAATTTAATCAAGAAAATACGTCGAAACGTCGGTTTGTAAATCGGCTGCAAAGGTACGAAAAAAAACTCACTCCCAAACATATTTGGGAATGAGTTTTTCGTGTGTTCGATGTGCAATTATTTGCAGATAACGCGAGCCATTTCGAGCACTTTGTTCGAATAACCCCATTCGTTGTCGTACCAAGCGCACACTTTAACGAACGTTTTGTCGAGTTGGATACCGGCTTTAACGTCGAAAATCGAAGTGCGGGCATCGTTGCGGAAATCGGTCGAAACAACGGCGTCTTCCGTGTAACCGAGTACACCTTTCAGTTCGCCTTCCGAAGCCTCTTTCATGGCTTTGCAGATGTCTTCGTACGAAGTCTCTTTGGCCAATTCGCAGGTCAGGTCAACAAACGATACGTCCGATGTCGGAACGCGGAGCGACATACCGGTCAGTTTGCCGTTCAATTCGGGCAATACTTTGCCTACGGCTTTGGCAGCACCTGTCGACGACGGGATGATGTTTTCCAAAATGCCGCGACCACCGCGCCAGTCTTTTTTCGACGGGCCATCAACAGTCTTTTGTGTGGCTGTTGCAGCGTGTACTGTGGTCATCAAACCGCGAACAATACCGAATTTGTCGTTCAGCACTTTCGAGATAGGAGCCAAGCAGTTGGTGGTGCAACTTGCGTTCGAAATGATTTTTTGTCCGGCGTATGTGTTGTGGTTAACACCATAAACGAACATCGGAGTGGCGTCTTTCGACGGAGCCGACATGATGACTTTTTTAGCGCCGGCCTGCAAGTGAGCCGAAGCCAATTCTTCGGTCAGGAAGAAACCGGTCGATTCTACTACAACGTCAACGTTCAAAGCGCCCCAAGTGATTTGCGACGGATCTTTCTCGGCAAAAATTTGAATTTTGTTGCCATCAACAATCATGTAGTTGCCTTCAACTTGGATGTCGTGGTTGAAGATGCCGTGAACCGAATCGTATTTCAGCATATAAGCCAAATAGTCAGCGTCCAACAGGTCGTTGATACCTACAACTTGGATGTCGTTGCCGAAGTTTTCGACAGCAGCACGGAATACCATACGGCCAATGCGGCCGAAACCGTTAATACCTAATTTAATCATAATGTTTTGTGTTTATAAAAAGTGAATAAAAAATTTTCTGTTTTTTGGGATTGCAAAAGTACTATTTTTTCCTGAAACGTGCATGTTTTTTTGCTGTTTTTTTTCAACATAATGGCAAAAATTGTGCCAAACAGCATGTTTTGCCTTATATTATGGTGTTCCACCCGTGTATGTCGTCGGTGCGACCGTATTGTATGTCGCGCAGATGGTTGTATAGGCGGGTGCATTTCGGACCGGGGTGTCCGTCTTTGGCGATGACGTATTGAATGCCTGTGTCGATGTCGTCTATTTGCGAGATGGGACACACCACAGCGGCCGTTCCGCACGAGGCGGCTTCGTCGAGCGTGCTCAACTCTTCGACCGGCACGGGGCGTTGTTCGACCTGCCATCCGAAGTCGCGACAGAGTTGCATCAAACTTTTGTTGGTGATGGATGGCAGTATGGAGTGCGATTGCGGTGTGATGTAGGTGTCGCCGCGTATGCCGAAAAAGTTGGCGGCGCCGCATTCGTCGATGAATTTTTTCTCTTTCGGGTCGAGGTAGATGATGGACGAATAACCCAACTCGTGTATGCGTACGCCGGCGCGCATGCCCGATGCGTAGTTGCCGCCCACTTTGTAGCAGCCCGTGCCGAGTGGCGCGGAACGGTCGTAGCCGCGCAGTATGCCTGCTTTGGTGGCGCTGAAACCGCTTTTGAAGTACGAACTGATGGGCGATGTAAATACAATAAATTCGTATTCGGCGGCGGGACGCACGCCCAGCAGATGGCCGACACCGATGATGAGTGGCCGGATGTAAAGCGTGGCGCCCGATTCGTAGGGCGGAATGAATCGTTCGTTGAGTTTGACGGCTTTTATGACGGCTTCGGTGAAGAGTTCAGTCGGGACTTGCGGCATAACCAAACCATCGCACGACGACTGTAGCCGGTGCGCGTTTTCTTCGAGGCGGAAGATGCGTATTTTGCCGTCGTGGCCGCGGAATGCTTTGATGCCTTCGAAGGCTTCTTGTCCGTAGTGCAGACACGACGAGGCGATGGAAATTTCGATGTTGGGCGAGTCGCAGATGCGCAATTTGCCCCACGAACCGTTTTTATAGGTGCAACGTACATTGAAGTCGGTTGCTACATAGTTGAAGCCGATGCTTTCCCAATCGATGTCAGGTGTATTCATGCTTGTTTTAGAATTAGTCGTGCCTCGTTGCCCATGTTGAATAACAAGTCAATGATGCTCAAATCGGGCTGAAAACCGAATTTTTGTTCGAAAACTTGGTAATAAGGCGTCAGCACACAATCGGGTTGCAAAGTTACGATATTTTTCTTTGCGTTGAACGCATCGCGCAAATCAATTATGCTATTTTCGTATTTTTTTTTGTAACTATCTGTGAAACAATATGTTGTATCGAATCCGAGCAGTTCGAGTATTTTGTTTTGCAGTTGTGTGTTCCACTGTAACAGATTGTCGGCGGGCTGTTCGTAGAATGGTTTTAGGTCGTCTTTGTAGTAGTCGAAGAACGGCGATGCGTTGTATGCGGCTTCCAAAGCGCGCCAATGCAGTGTTTGCCAATCGTGATGGCTCGAGATGCGCACATCGCCGACGGGTGTATGGTTGGTGTGCTCCACGGGAATGGTCAGCGTGTCGATGCCGTGGGCTGTGGCTATGCGGCAATGGTTGGCAATGGTCTGTTTTCGGTAGTGTGCGTGTTGTTCGATTATGATGCGCTCGTTGACCAAATAGTAATAGTATGATATTGGTGCCAAATAGCCTGTTGGCAAAATTGCAGTCATCGCCGGATTGATTGTCTATTTGCGTATGGTCGAAATAAGGAAATCGAGGTTTTCGACAAACAGTTTTACGGAGATGGCCAACAAAATAATGCCGAAGAATTTGCGCATGATGTAGATGCCGCCTTCGCCTAAAATCTTTTCGATTTTTGACGTCATACGCAATACAATGTAAACCCATAACAGGTTAAGACACAGTGCGATGACGATGTTGATGGTGGCGTATTCGGCGCGTAGCGAGAGCAAGGCTGTGAATGCGCCCGGCCCGGCCACCAGCGGAAACGCCAACGGCACGATGGCGGCACTGCCCGAGGGTCCTGCATTTTTGAATATGACGACATCCAGCACCATTTCGAGCGCCATAAAAAAGATGATGAGCGCGCCGGCAACGGCAAACGATCGAATATCGACGTTGAAGAGTTGCAGAATCCAATCGCCGGCGAAAAGGAATAACAGCATGATGGCGAGCGATACGCTGCTTGTTTGCAACGGTTTGACATCTTCGCCTTGACGTTTCAGGTTGAGAATGATGGGTATGGAACCCAAAATGTCGATGATGGCGAACAGCACAATGAATGCGCTGGCGATTTGCATAAAATCGAATTCACGGAAAAAGTTCAAAAAAGCGTCCATGGTATTATTTGAGATTTAATTGTGTTAAGGTGCGTTGATTGATGGTGGTGCGTTCTTTGTCGCAAAACCAGCCCCATTTGTTGAAATAGCGACACGAACTGATAATGTGTATCCACAATAATCGCTTGTTTTTGTACGACCCGTGTGCGTGTTTATGAACGATGGATGCGGCCGGATAAAAGACGGTGCTATATTTTTGGTATAGTCGGCGGCTCAAATCAACATCTTCCATATATAGGTGAAATTGGGCGTCAAAGAGTCCTACCTCTTGCAGAGCGGCGGTTCGCAACAGCATAAAACAGCCCGACAGAAACGGTATGTCGGCGATGTGGTCGTAGTCGAAGTCGCGTAACTCGAACCGATGCTGGCTGCGTTTGGTGAGGCAGCGTGGCAGAAATCGTCGTCCAAACAAATTCCATGGTGTCGGTATCAGTTTGCACAAGTATTGTAATTGTCCGTTCGGATAATATACTTTTGGCATGACTGCGCCCACGTTTCGGTTTTGTTCCATAAATGCGAGGAGTTCGTCAAGTATGGCGCTGTCGAATGTGATGTCGGGATTGACGATCAAATGATAGGGCGTGTCGGTTTTGAGCGTTTCGCGCATGGCGCGGTTGTGGGCGGCGCCGTACCCGAGATTTCGGTTGTTGAATTCGTAGCGTACGGGCAGTGTTGCAAATCGTTCGTCGCGTGTCGGCGAATTGTCAACAAGGAAAATCGCGCGCACCAAAGTGTTTTGGCGGAGCGTTTCGACAAGTTGCGCTACTTGTTCGAATGGTGTGGTATATAGGACGATGGATACGTTCAGCATGTTGTGTGCGTGTGTTTGTTTAATGTGTGTTGTGCGGTGTCAAGCGCAGCGCGCACCACTTTGTCCATGTCGTAGTAGCGATAATCGGCCAATCGCCCGCCGAAAACGACATTGTTCTCTGTTTGGGCTAATTGTCGATATTGATTGGCAAGTTTTTCGTTTTCGGTGTCGTTTATGGGATAATACGCCTCTTTTGATGCGTCCCATTCTTGCGGATATTCGTAGGTAATCACTGTTTTAGGTTGCTGCCCGCCTACAAAATGTTTATGCTCAATAATGCGTGTGTAGGGTACATCGGCTGCCGTATAGTTGACAACGGCGTTGCCTTGAAAATTGTCGGTGTCGAGCACTTTGGTGTCGAATCGCAAACTGCGGTAGGCAAGATGCCCGAAACGATAGTCGAAATAGGCATCCAGCATGCCGGTATAGACTGTGGTGCGTGCCATTTGTTGCAACTCGCGATGTTCCAAAAAATCAATACCAAGTTGAATGTCGCAATTAGTCAATAGTTTGTTTATCAGTTCGTTGTATCCTTCGATGGGGATCCCTTGATAAGCATCGTTGAAATAGTTATTGTCGTAGGTAAAGCGCAATGGCAACCGTTTGATGATAAAACTTGGCAAATCGGTGGCTTTGCGTCCCCATTGCTTTTCGGTGTAACCTTTTATCAGTTTTTCGTAAATGTCGTGGCCAACCAATTGCAAGGCTTGCTCTTCTAAATTTGTTGGCGTTTTATGCTTGTACCGACTGCATTGTTCGGCAATTTTTTCGATGGCTTCTTGCGGGGTGTGTACGCCCCACAATTGATGGAAGGTGTTCATGTTGAACGGCAGATTGTACAATTCGCCATGGTACGATGCCAAAGGGCTGTTTGTGTAGCGATTGAAATGTACAAATCGGTTGAGATAGTTCCATACGTCGGTATCGTTGGTATGGAATATATGCGCGCCATAGCGATGTACTTGAATGTTTTCGATTTCTTCGCAATAAACGTTACCGCCGACGTGTGTGCGCTTATCAATGACAAGGCACGATTTGCCGTGTTCGACAGCCTGTTGCGCAAATACGGCGCCAAACAAACCGCTGCCTACAATCAAAAAATCATATTGTGGATGAGATGCGCTCATTTGCTGTATTTTTTATAACCATTCCACGCCCAACAGATGGTGTAGTACACACTTTGCCAAAAACCGAGATGTTCAAAATGGCGATATACTTTGAATTGCGGTATAATGACTTTGTGCTTGTTGCGCGAAATGGAGTTGTTTATAATGCGGTATGAACCTAAAATTTTTGGATTCGCATACACTACATCGACTTTGTGTATGATGTCTAACCAATAGGCGTAGTCGTCGCGCAAACTGACCAATTCTTCGTGTAAATACATTTTGCCAAAGGCGCGTGTGTCGTATAGTCCTGTCAGACAGGTGATTGAACATGTTTTTAATAAATCGTTGTAATGGGCTTCGCGTGGTGCTACGAACGGTTGCAGGCATTCGTTGCCGTGTTCGTCAATGCGTTTGTGGGCAGCACACACCAATAGGGCGCCTAATGTGTTTTGTAGTAACTTTAGTTGTTCTTCGAGAAATATTGGTTCCCACAAATCATCGGCATCAAGCAAGGCAATGTAACGACCTTGTGCGCGGCGTATGCCATTGTTGCGCGCAGCAGCCGAACCATGGTTGGCCTGATGAAACAATTTGATGCGAGGGTCTTTGGCAGCGTATTGTTCTACTATTTGCGGGCTATGGTCTGTCGAACCATCGTTGATAATCAACATTTCCCAATGCGGATACGTTTGGGCTAAAACGCTGTCGATGGTTTCGCCGATAAAGCGTTCGCCGTTGTATAGTGGTGTGATTATCGAAACTAAATGGTCAATCATGATGGCGTGATAAAGTTTGCAAAAATACAAAAATTATTTATATCGACCAACTTTATAGGATAGATAAAATCGACATACGGCAGCCAATACAATGCAACGGCTCCATATTTTGACAAACAGGCTGCGTTCGCTGCGGTTCAAAAAAGTGCCTTTAAGATTTGTAAGTGCTTGTGAATGACGACGATATAGCATTAATGGCTGCGGTATAAAATATACTGTCCCTACGATTTCGGCCACTAATCCTATCCAATTGTCGTGTGCTATTTCCGATGTGGTTGGCATAGGAATGGCGTAATGTAAAATTTTACGTCGGAAGGCCATGCAAGCACCAAAATAGGTATGAAATAGAATATTTTTCAAGATGCCTTTTCCCGAGTGGTAGAACTCGAAAAATGATGGATGTATCTTCTCCAAAGTGGCATTGGTAATAATGTTGTCCGTAACCACCAAATCGTATTGTGCTAAATAGTTACAGCAAATGTCGTATTTATTTGGCAGCCAAACATCGTCTTGGTCCGACAGAAAAATATAATCTCCATGCGCGTGCTGTAGTGCATTGATGAAATTGTGTTTGAAGTTGTGCGCCTTGTTGTGCAGCAGTGTGATGCGTTGGTCGCCAAACGATTCGATAATGGCACATGTGCCATCGGTAGAACCATCGTCGGAGATGATAACCTCGTCGTCCGACGCAATTTGGTTGAGAATTGACGTTAGTTGTTCGGCGATGAACTTTTCGCCGTTATATGTAGCCATGCAGACAGAGTTCATCGTATTCTTATGTGTCGGTAAACAAAATAAATTACTTTGTAGAACCAAAATTCAAGTTTATTCTTAAATACCACATCTTTCGCTTGATGATAAACTTGTCTGGCCATTTTTTTCTTAAAAGCGACATCGAAACGCACTTTTTGGTAATCTACGGCACCAAGTGTGTTTGTGTTATGTTGTCGATAGAGCATGGTAGGCTCAAAAATGGGTATTATTTTACCTTTGTTTTTCAGAGTCGTAAGACCAAGCCACGCGTCGTGCATATAGGCCTGCTTGCTGATGGGGAGCATATATTGTTTAGCCTTGTTGTTAAACAAACACGAACAACCGGTTATAGTGTTACAAATGGCCAAAAAATACAACTTGTCATCTAATATTTCGGGACGAATATGAGAGTATTGCCAAAATGACGGATGTATAGGATCTAAATTTTTGTCCACAACAATCATGTCGCCATGTACTACCAATGGTAAATTTGCGAATTGTGCTTCGACTTCGTGCATTTTTTGTACAAAGAGTTCAATTTTGTTGGGCAGCCACACGTCATCTTGGTCGCAAAACATGGTGTATTGATTGTGTGCGCACTTAAGTAAAAGTTGTTCAAACGAATGCATCGCGCCAAGGTTGTACAAATTGTCCTTGTATATGGTCATTTTTTGCGGATACATTTCGGCATATTTTTGCAAGATGTCAAGTGTGTTATCCGTCGAACCATCATCGCGTACAAAAAGTTGCCAATCGGTGTACGTTTGTGCCAAAATAGAATCAAGTTGCTCGCGCAAAAATTGTTCACCATTGTATGTCGCAAGTAAAATATCTATCATTTTGTTCTTTCCATAGCAAAATCAATGTCGTGGCTCCAGTATAGACTCGCTTCTTCAAGTTGATGTTTTTGTAATAGTTTTTTGTTGTTGCCGATTAAATCAAAAATGGTTACAGTGTCAAATGTATGGCTTAGTGCATAATCTGCGCGAATGTTATTGTTGTAATTAAACACAATGGCGTACAACATAAAAATCGCCGCAAATATTTGTCGCGGTAAGGCGTCTGTAATTTTGCTCTCGGCAATTTCGTGTTGCATATACACGATGATAAATGGTAAGAAAAACGACCGTAACCGATTGAGCAGATACCAATATTGATACAAAAATACAATTACTGCAATACAAATCCACATCATCCAATGGGAATGTTTATGGTTGGTTGTGAATTTGCTATAATAGGCTAAACATAATATGCTTAAGAAATATATGGGAAATATTGTTTGCAAATTTTTGCCTAACTGCAAATGATGTAAAATAGAATCGTTTATACTGCGCGAAATGGTTAGTTTGGTAAAAATCGTTTCACCTATATTCGATAGTGGAATTATCAGCATGGCGCATAGAAGTATGGCCAAAGTGATGTAGGCGCGTTTATCTATGCCCATTTGCCAAAAGAGCATAAAAAAGATGGTGCATGCACAAATTATAAGACCTGATTTATGCATTAAACCACAAATTATGGCACAAACGAGGCAACCAAAATATTTGCGTTTTTGATAGAGCAGATATGCAAAAATAAAAAACGAAACCGATAAACATTGGCGTAACTCGTGTAAGGGTAAATTGTAATCGAGTAAAATGAGCGCAAAAAGTGCAAATGTCCGAAATTTTGTTAGTTTTTTAAATAGAATCCAAATGGCGGAATAATAGATGAGTGTAATAAACAAAGTACACCACCAAAATGAGAAACCGCAAGATTTTACTGCACTACAAAAGACATCAAAACCATATTCAAAGCCGGAAGCATATTGCCTTGTGAGTACCAGCCAAACATTAGGCAAATCATTGTAAAATGGTACATAATGTGCTATGTCAGGACCATAATAATAGCGAATACCAACCATGAATACAAGTACAAAAAATGCCATATTGTAAATTTGGCGGCAAATGCGGTCGTTTTTGCTAAAAATAAATTCAGCAAATACAAAAAACATCATAATCCACAATATGAGCGACAAATAATTCATGCTTTGGACTTAAAAAAACGCACCAGCATTCCCACACAAACAAAACATTCGGTCGATAGTAAGGCTATGCTTGCGCCAACTGCCTGAAAATGTGGAACTAACGCAAATGTAAGTACCACAGATAAACAGGCAGCGGCCAAATAAATGTTTTGAAAGCACTTTTTATCATGGTCATCGCCCATGGTGAGCAGCCCCAACTGACCTGCTACACCGCCAAGCGCTACAAACAATGGCACAATGGCCAAAATCTTGGCTATTGGTTCGAAACCGACATAACCGCGTCCCAACCATTCGGATAGCGGTTGGGCGAAGAAAAATAAAATGCCCCAAACACATATCATCGTTACTATCATCACCGCAAACAGCGCGCGTATTGTACGGGACGCTTCTGCCCGACTGCGGTTGGCTGTTTGGCAAATTTTCGGAAAAAATGCTTGCGATACAGGCAGCCAAATGGCATAACAAGCCATCCGCATCATCTTTTCGGCCGCAGCATATTTCCCGACTTCGTCAGGAGTGGCAAAATAGCCCAATATCACCACAAAAAGCATCGCATAAATGCTGCTCGCCGCATTCGAAATGAAAATCGGGACACTATCGCGCAGTATGGCTTTGGCGCCTGCCCATTTCACGGCTACAAAACTTGCTAAACGTTGTAGTTTGACCAATATCACCGACAAAATAGTCGATGCCACATACACACCGCCCAAAATATAAGCCGCTACGAGTGTGTCGTTGGTCGTGTGCACAAATACAAAGGTGAGTGGCAGAATCGCTATTTTCGATACGCAATTGATGATCGACACGATGCGTATCTTGCCCAATCCCTGAAACAGCCACACAAAGGTCAATGCATTGCAAATGACCATCGAAAAAAGTATGACTGACACCTTAGCGTAAATCCGGAAATTTGGTATCGCAACAATGATCAAAAGCAATGCAAAGGCGCCTGCCACAAGCACGCATTTTGCCGCCAATGCCTCCGAAAACAGTCGATTGATGCTGTCCCGATTGTCGCGGGCAAGCGCAATTTTTTTTGTTACGCTGAAATTAAAACCAAAATCGACAAGTATCATCAAATACTGATTGACGGCCATGGCAAAACTGATACAGCCAAATTGCTCGACACCCAATATTTGCATTAAATACGGCCACACCAACAAGGGCGCAAGGTAATTGAGCCCTTGTAAAATCATAAGCCAGAGAGTGTCGCTTATTTCGTGTGCGTATTGTGAACGATGCAAGGCGATGGCGTTTTCGATATTTGAGCCTACAAATATACGCTTTTATGTTCAATAAAAAAAGCCCGTTGCCGGACTTTTTTTTGCAAACGTTGTCGCGCGTCGATTATTCCGCAGCGGGAGCTTCGCCTGCGGCCGGTGTCTCGGCGGCCAATTCGGCAGCGGCAGCAGCGGCTTCGGCTTCCAACGCTTCGGCTTTTTTCTTCGCCAATTCGGCAGCTTTCGCCTTGTTAATCTCACGTTCTACTTCTAAACGCTGTTTTGCGGCTTCGGCCTTTTTCGACGCATCGGCCGCTTTAATGCTGTTGGTAGCTTGAGCACGTTCGTTTTTCCAAGCCTCAAATTTTTGTTGAGCGGTCGCTTCGTCAAAAGCGCCTTTCTTAACACCACCTTGCAGGTGTTTCATCAGCAAAACGCCTTCGCCCGACAAAAGGTTGCGGGCAGTGTCGGTCGGCTGAGCGCCTACATTTACCCAATACAACGCACGCTCAAAGTTGAGCTCTACGGTCGCAGGGTTGGTGTTCGGATTGTACGAACCGATACGTTCGATAATTCTGCCATCGCGTGGCGCACGACTGTCGGCCACTACAATGTGATAGTAAGCGTAACCTTTGTGACCGTGTCTTTGCAATCTAATTTTAGTTGCCATTTGTTTTTGATGTTTTTATTAGTGAATAATAAGTGCTTTTACACGAAAAGCGGCGCAAAGTTACTGCTTTTTTTTCATTCCGACAATACCATGGCGCTTTTTTGTGCAAAAAATGCGACTTTTATGTGGTTTTTGCTGACAAATTTGTCTGTGTCGGAAAAAACTATTATCTTTGCAATCCTTAAACTTTGTTGAACCGATAACATGAAAACAATCATCATTACCGGCGGCGCCGGATTCATTGGCTCGCATGTGGTACGCCTGTTCGTTCGGAAATATCCCGATTATCACATTGTTAATTTAGATGCGCTGACGTATGCCGGCAATCTCGAAAATCTGATTGATGTGGCCGACGAACCCAATTATACGTTTGTCAAAGCCGACATTACCGATTTTGCCAAAATCACCGAAGTGTTCGAAACCTATCGTCCCGACGGCGTCATTCATTTGGCGGCCGAGTCGCATGTCGATCGTTCCATCACCGACCCGTTTGCATTCATCCGCACCAATGTGATGGGCACATGCAACTTGTTGCAGGCGGCCAAAAATCTGTGGCAGGGCAACTACGAGGGCAAACGCTTCTACCACATCTCTACCGACGAGGTGTACGGCGCACTCGAAAAAGATGGCACGTTCTTTACCGAGCAAACAAAATATGCGCCGCACTCGCCCTATTCGGCCAGCAAGGCCTCGAGCGACCATTTCGTACGCGCCTTTCACGATACCTACGGCTTGCCGGTGGTCGTGTCCAACTGCTCGAACAATTATGGCTCGCATCACTTCCCCGAAAAACTGATTCCGTTGGCTATCAACAATATCAAACACAATCGCCCGATTCCCATTTATGGCCAGGGCGAAAACGTGCGCGATTGGCTCTATGTGGACGACCACGCGCGCGCCATCGATGTCATTTTTCATAAAGGCAAAAATGGCGACACATATAATATAGGTGGAAACAACGAGTGGACAAACATCGATTTGATTCGCTTGCTGTGCTGTATTATGGATACGAAACTCGGGCGCCCCGCCGGCACGTCCGAACAGCTGATAACGTTCGTTACCGACCGCGCCGGACACGACTTGCGCTATGCCATCGATTCGACAAAATTGCAGCGCGAATTAGGGTGGCATCCCTCGTTGCAGTTCGAGGAGGGACTCGAAAAAACCGTCGATTGGTATTTGGCCAACGAGGCGTGGGTCGAACGCATTACAAGCGGCGCCTATCAGGAATATTACGAAAAACAATACGGAAATCGTTAAAACTATGAATATCAAACATCTTATCCCGATTGTGCTGGTGGCGGCGATGACAACATCGTGCACGATGCACAAAAAAGTACCCTATTTCCAAGGGTTAGAGTCGTCGGAAGCGGTGGTGGGCGCCGTACAGCACGAAGCACGCATCTGCCCCGACGATATGCTGGCCATTACGGTGTCCGGCATGGACCCCGAGGCGGTGGCGCCGTTCAATTTGCCCGTAGTGGCCTATATGTCGCCCGGCACCGACAAACTCTATCAAACACCCACTTTCCAACCGTATTTGGTTGACATTGAGGGATATATCACATTCCCGATTTTGGGTAAGATAAAAGTCGGCGGCATGAAAAAATCGGAAGCCATCGCGTTGCTGGTGTCGCAACTGAAAACGTATCTCGAAGACCCGATTGTCAATATTCAATTTTTGAACTATAAAGTAACGGTGCTCGGCGAAGTAACTCGCCCGGGGTCGTACACCATCAGCAACGAACGCATCACGCTGATGGAGGCCTTGGGCTTGGCCGGCGATATGACGGTGTATGGGCGTCGCGATAATGTGATGCTGATTCGCGAAAATGCAGGAGGAACTAAAGATTTTGTGCGCATCGACCTCAATTCGACGGATTTGCTCTCGTCGCCCTATTACTATTTGCAGCAAAACGATGTGTTGTATGTCGAACCTAACCGCACACGGTTGGATCATGCCGCATCAACCAACGTGTCGATGTATCTGAGCGCAGTGTCCACCATCTGTTCTATGGCCACCGTTATTGTCGCAATCATCAATAAGTAATCAATTATGGAAAACGAAAAGACCATTCAAAATACCAATGAGGAAATCGATGTAAAGGCTTTGTTGCTGTTTGTGTTGCGCAAATGGTATGTGTTTGCTGTCGCTATCGCGATTTGTTTGGCGATGGTGTCGGTCTATTATTTGTGCACGGCACGGCAGTACGCCACCAACGCCACCATCATGTTGCGCGGCGACAATGCCGGTGGTGCGTTGAGCAGTTTGTCTATTGCAGGCTTCTCGGCGGCCGATTTTGGCTTGGGTGGCGGCCGTCAAATCGACAACGAAATCGAAATCATTCGCTCGCGCCAACTATTCTCGCAGGTGATTGACGAACTCGACTTGCGCACGGCTGTGTATCGCAAATTCAAGTTGCGTTACGTCGAGCAATACGACGAATCGCCGTTGAGCGTTGTCTATCCTGCCGGATTTACCGCTACTATGCGCGGCGCCTTGCGCATCGACGTGACCAAAAAAGGCGATGGTACCTATCGTTTGAAGTTCAAACGCACCATCTTGGACGATACCGAACGCTTCAAATGCACCGTCGCTACGCTTGCCGACCCTGTCGAAACACCATGGGGCACATTTCGCTTTGTCGAACGGCAGGAACTCATTCCTACACTTGCCGAGCCCGACGCGACGACTTACACCGTACGATTTGTGCTGTTGAGCAAAAAAAATCAAATCGATGCCTTGTCGAAAGAGGTGACGGTGGCACAAACCAACAAAAAGGCAAATACTATTTTGCTGTCGTACACCTCGTCGAGCCCGCGCAAAAACGAAGCGCTGCTTAGCAAAGTCATCGAGTTGTACAATCGCGGCGAATTAGAAGATAAAAACAAAGTGCAATCCGAAACGCTCCGCTTTTTGGACGACCGCTTGGCGCTCATTTCGGACGAGCTGCAACAGGCCGAAGTCGATGTCGAAGCCTACAAAAAGAAACGCAACATCGCCGACATTAGCACGCAGGCGCAGTTGTACATCGAAACCGCCAGCGACTACGAAAAGCGTATCGCTGCCGCCGATTTGCAGTACAATTTGGTGTCGTTTGTCGAAAATTATCTGAAAGACGCCTCCGATTCCGACCTCATTCCGAGTAATACCGGCGTGCAGGACGAAACGCTTGGCGATATGATGGCGTCGTACAATACGTTGGTAATGAAGTATTTGCGCATCAGCCGCTCGTCCACCGAAGCCAATCCCGTAGCCGAACAGGTGTTGGCACAAATCCGTATGATGCGCGGCAATATTTTGCAAACCATCACAAATGTCAAGCAGAGCATTCAAATCACCAAACAAGATTTGATGGCGAAAAATCGTGAATTTACGGCGCAAATCAACGATGTGCCGACGTTGGAACGCGAATATGTTTCCCTCGCGCGCGAACGCGAACTGAAACAAGCCGTCTATCTGACGTTGCTCAAACAGCGCGAAATGACGCAAATGCAGTTGGCATCGACTACCGAAACGGCGCGCATCATCGATCCGGCTTATACCGCCGAACGTGCCGTGGCACCCAAGTTGTCGGTTTTGTTGTTGCTGGCGTTGATGGGTGGTACATTGCTTGCCGCTGCATATCTCTACCTGATGAAGTTGTTGGGATATATCAAGTAACCCTCGCTACACCCTATATAATATAGGCTGTCGTGCCGCGGTGCGACAGCCTGTTTTTTTGCCTGTTCAAAAAGTTTTATTGAAAAAATAGAAAAAACGCTTGTTTGACAACAAAAAAAGTTGTACCTTTGCAGTCCCAAATATTATCCAAGTTTTAGAAGGCTCATTATTAGCCGGTTCAACCTCGATAAGTGTGAATTAGCCCGCACCAAATTGGGAAAAACGAAACGGCAAATGTGAGCAATGTGAAATTTTCAAAAACAAAAAAAGTTGTGGATACATTAAGTTTTAAGACAGTTTCGGCCAATTCGGCTACTGTAAACAAAGAGTGGGTGTTGGTAGATGCCACCGATATGGTACTCGGCCGCATGGCCTCGAAAGTGGCCAAATTGTTGCGTGGCAAATATAAACCCAATTTCACGCCTCATGTCGATTGTGGCGACAACGTTATTATTATCAACGCCGACAAAGTGCGCCTGACCGGCAAAAAATGGACAGATCGCGAATATCTGACCTATTCGTTGTATCCGGGCGGCCAACGCTCGCAGAGTCCTGCTGATATTTTCGCACAAAGCCCTGTACGCTTGGTCGAAAAAGTTGTGAAAGGCATGCTGCCCAAAAACAAATTGGCAGCCAAACTGATGGACAACCTGCATGTATATGCCGGCGCCGAGCACCCGCACGAGGCTCAAACACCCAAAGTAATAGACTTAAATTTAATTAAATGATTTCGAATATGGAAGTAGTAAATGCAGTAGGTAGAAGAAAAGCGGCAGTTGCTCGCGTATTCGTTGCACCGGGAAGCGGTAAAATCGTTATCAACAAACGCGATTTGGAAACATATTTTCCGTCGGCTATGCTTCAGTTCGTGGTGAAACAACCGCTGAACAAATTGGACGTTGCCGAAAAATATGATGTACGCGTCAATCTCGTTGGCGGTGGTTTCAAAGGACAGGCCGAAGCCTTGCGCTTGGCTATCGCGCGTGCATTGGTCAAAATCAATGCCGAAGATAAAACTGCTTTGAAACAAGCCGGTTTCCTGACACGCGACTCGCGCGAAGTGGAACGCAAAAAACCGGGTCGCCCGAAAGCACGCAAACGTTTCCAATTCTCCAAACGTTAATTCGCTTGCATCGCAATTTGTGGGAGCGACTGCGCGTCGCTGCCCGCAAATTTACGATATATCTTGTTTAGTATCTAAATCATTTAGACTTGCCTTGTGCAACTACTTGATGATTGCTTGACAAAAAAAGTAAAAAAGAAGGTAAACAAAAAAACAAAAAAACAATGCCAAGAACAAATTTTCAAGAATTGTTGGATGCAGGTGCTCACTTTGGACACCTCAAACGCAAATGGAATCCGGCCATGGCGCCTTACATCTTTATGGAGCGCAACGGAATCCACATTATCGACCTGCACAAAACGGTCGCTAAAATTGACGAAGCCGCCGAGGCTATGAAAAATTTCGCCCGCATGGGTAAACGTGTGCTCTTTGTCGCTACCAAAAAACAGGCCAAACAAGTGGTGGCCGAAAAAGCGACCGAAGCCGGCATGCCTTACATCACCGAACGCTGGGCAGGCGGTATGTTGACCAACTTCCCGACCATTCGTAAGGCTGTCAAAAAAATGGATGCCATCGACAAAATGTCAACCGATGGCACGTTTGCCAACCTGTCGAAACGCGAGAAACTGCAAATCATGCGTCAACGTGCCAAATTGGAGAAGAACTTGGGCTCTATTGCCGATTTGAGCAAATTGCCGGCCGCCTTGTTCGTTGTCGATGTGATGAAAGAGAACATCGCCGTGGCCGAGGCTCAACGCTTGGGCATTCCGGTATTCGGAATTGTTGATACCAACTCGAATCCGAACGGTATCGATTATGTGATTCCTGCCAATGATGACGCTACCAAATCTATCGAAATTATTCTGACTGCTATGGTTGATGCCTTGAAAGAAGGTATGCAAGAACGCAAGTTGGAAAAATCGGAAGAAGAAGGCGGCGAAGAAATGCCCGAAATCAAAGAAAGACGCACACGCGCCAAACGTACTGTCAAGGAAGTTGACAGCACCGAAGAGGCTCCGGCTGCGCCCGAAGAGTAATAGTTTGATTCATTGATGACACGAAGGCGTCGCAGACACGTGATGAAACTGTGTTGTGTGGCGCCTTTTTATAAAAAGTATTAACCAATAAAAATAAAAATATTATGGCTGTAACTTTAACAGATATTAAAAAATTGCGCGATATTACCGGCGCAGGTATGATGGACGTAAAAAAAGCTCTCGAAGAGGCAAATGGCGATTTCGAAGAAGCCAAAAATCTGCTTCGTAAACGTGGTCAAGCTATTGCTGCAAAACGTTCGGATCGTGAAGCGTCGGAAGGATGTGTGCTCGCAAAATCTGAAGGTGGGTTTGGTTGCATCGTCGCTGTAAAATGCGAAACTGACTTCGTAGCCAAAAATGCCGATTTTGTGAACATGGTGAAACGTATTCTTGACGTCGCCATCGCCGAAAAACCGGCCGACCTCGCTGCACTGAAAGCGTTGAAAGTGGGCGATTTGACCGTCGAGGCACTTGTAACCGAACGCTCGGGCGTAACCGGCGAAAAAATGGAATTGAGCGACTATGCTTTCATTGCCGCTCCGAAAGTTGATGCCTACAACCACCTCGGCAACAAATTGTCGTCGTTGGTGGCAGCCGACTCGGCCGATGCCGACCAAGAAACGGTGCACGGTGTGAATATGCAAGTGGCGTCGATGGCGCCGGTGGCTTTGGATGCCGACCATGTGGCTCAGGAAGTGAAAGACCGCGAATTGTCGGTGGCTACCGAAAAGACCAAACAAGACGAGGTAAACAAGGCTATCGAAAATGCGCTGCGCAAAGCCGGCATCAATCCGGCTCATGCCGATAGCGAAGACCACATTGAGTCGAACACGGCAAAAGGCTGGTTGACACCGGAGCAGGCACAAGTGGCTCGCGACATTCGCGCTAATGTGCCGGCCGAAGCCGCTGCCAATTTCAATATGAAAAAGATCGAAATGATTGCTCAAGGACGTTTGCAAAAATTCTTGAAAGAATCGACATTGGTTGAACAACAATACATCATGTCGGAGTCGAAAGAATTGGTGAAAGACGTTCTGAAAAAAGCCGGCGTGAATGTTATCGACTTCAAACGTGTAACGTTGAACGAAGAATAACCATTCCCCGTACACAAGTGGCAGAAAACGCACTCTTGAAGTGCGTTTTTTGTTAGTGTGTGTTTTTTTGCAAAAAAATGCGTGTTGATGCAACGTTTTGCAGGCGTGCTGCATCTTACAATAAGACAGATTAGTTATTTTAGCATGGAATTGAAGTTTACTGCTCAGCAGATTGCTGAATTTTTACAAGGCGAAGTTGTTGGTAATAAAGATGTTACGGTCGGTGAGTTCTCGAAAATCGAAGAGGGACGTCCTGGCACGCTGACATTTTTGTCGAATCCGAAATATACACATTTTATATACACCACCAAGGCGGACATCGTGTTGGTGGATAAGACGTTTGTGCCGGAGCAACCCATTGCGGCTACGCTGATAAAGGTAGAGAGCGCTTATCAGTCATTGGCCAAATTGCTGCAGTTGGTTGACTCGTTGAAGCCCAAGAAGACCGGTGTGCATGCCACGGCTGTGGTGGCCGACTCGGCGGTGATAGGCGAAAATGTTTACATCGGCGCGTATGCGGTTGTGGGCGAACATGTGCGTATTGGCAACAATGTGAAAGTCTATCCGCATGTGTTTTTGGATGATAATGTGCAGGTGGGCGACGATACAATTCTGTATGCGCATGTGTCGGTGTACGAGAATTGTGAAATCGGTAAGCGTTGCATCGTACATGCAGGTGCGGTGTTGGGCGCCGACGGTTTTGGTTTTGCACCCGACGCCGAAGGTCGTTACATGAAAATTCCGCAGATTGGCAATGTCAAACTCGATGATGACGTAGAGGTTGGTGCCAATACGACAATCGATTGTGCCACAATGGGTTCGACGCATATTCATTCCGGCGTCAAAATCGATAATTTGTGTCAGATAGCGCACAATGTGGAGATTGACGAGCATACGGCTATGGCGGCTCAATCGGGCATCGCCGGTTCGACAAAAGTGGGTAAACATTGTATTTTTGCCGGTCAGGTGGGCGTCGCCGGACACCTCAACATTGCCGATGGCAATGTGTTTGCCGCACAAACGGGCGTCAATGCGTCGGTGGCCGAACCGGGTAAGCATTGGCAGGGCTATCCGATGATGTCGGCCATGTTGTTTAGGCGTTCGGCGGTGCTGCATCGTCAGTTGCCCGACCTTGTGCGACGGATTGCCGACTTGGAGAAACAGTTAAGCGAATGGAAAAAATAAGAAAAATGTAGCAAGTATTGGCTTGCTGATTGATTAAGTATATGAAACAGAGGACAATAGGTGCGCCGTTCGTGTTGCAGGGCAAAGGGTTACACACCGGTTTGCAAATCGAAATGCGTGTGAAACCTGCGGCCGAGAATACGGGCATCGTGATTAAACGTGTCGATTTGCCGGCGGAGCCGTGTGTGGTTGCTGTGGCCGACTATGTAACCGAAACGACGCGCGGTACGGTGTTGCGTAGCGGCGATGTACAGGTTGGTACAGTAGAACATGGTTTGGCGGCTTTGTATGCAGCCGGCATCGACAACTGCGTGATAGAGGTGAATGCGCCGGAATTTCCCATTTTGGATGGCAGTGCGAAAATCTACATGGAGCAGTTGGCCAAAGTGGGCGTGGTCGAACAAAATCAGGAAAAAAACTATTTGGTGATTGACCGCAAAATCGTTTATGAGGCGCCGAATGGTGTTTCGCGTATCGAGATTGTGCCGGCCGAAACCTTTTCGCTCGAGGTCGAAATCGAATTTGACTCGACGGTGTTGGGACGCCAAGTGGCCGCCATCGACGATTTTACAACGTTTGCCGACGAGATTGCGCCTTGTCGCACGTTTGTGTTTGTGCGCGAATTGGAGCCGTTGCTGAAGATGAATCTGATTCGTGGCGGCGATTTGACCAATGCGTTGGTGATTTACGATAAGCCGGTGGCGTACGAAGAATTGCAGCGCTTGTCCGATTTGTTGGGACAGCCGTGCCCGCAGGTCGATGCGTTGGGCTATCTGAATGCCGATTTGCGTTTCGAGAATGAACCTGCTCGGCACAAATTGCTCGACTTGATAGGCGATTTGTCGTTGGTGGGACGACCGATTTTGGGCAAGGTGATTGCTTATCATCCCGGTCATAGTGTCAATACGGCGTTGAGTAAGCAGATCAGAAAAACGCTGTGCGAATAATCACAAAAGAGATACTAACAAAACAAAAATAATTATGACTCAACCATTTGCATGTATTCATCCGGATGCTAAAATCGCTGAAAATGTGGTGATTGAACCATTTTGCGTCATCGAAAAGAATGTTACGATTGGCGCCGGTACGCATATCGGACCGAATGTTACGATTTACGAAAATACGGTTATCGGCGAGAATTGCCGAATTTTCCCGGGGGCGGTTATTGGTGCCATTCCGCAGGATTTGAAATTCAAAGGCGAGCAGACTTATACGATAATTGGCAATAATACCACGTTGCGCGAATGTGTTACGGTGCATCGCGGTACGGCGTCGAAAGGGAAAACCGTCATTGGCGACAACTGTTTGGTGATGGCTTATTGTCATGTGGCGCACGATTGTCATTTGAATAACAATATCATCATGTCGAATGCCACGCAGTTGGCCGGCGAGGTGGTTGTCGATGATTTTGTGGTGATAGGCGGCGGCACTTTGGTGCATCAGTTTACGCACATCGGCAAGCATGTGATGGTGCAGGGTGGTTCGCGCATCAACAAGGACATTCCGCCGTACATCATTGCGGCGCGCGATCCGATTTCGTATGCCGGAGTCAATTCCATTGGCTTGCGTCGTCGCGGGTTCAGCAACGAGCAAATTCAGAATGTGCAGGACATGTATCGCATGATATTCCAATCGGATATGAATGTGTCGCAGGCAGTGGAGGCCATTTGTACCACGTTTCCGGCCACGCCCGAACGCGACGAAGTGGTCTTGTTTGTGCGTAATTCGCCGCGCGGCATCTTGAAAGGCTATTCGCGATAAGATTCGTGGTAAACACATACAAACAAAATCGCCTTGAATCTGATTCAGGGCGATTTTTGTGTTTGGTATATATGGCGTTTTTTACCACCAAGTTCTAATATTATAGGTAATAGGTTGCTGATTTTCGCCAAAAACAATGCCGTCATTGCTTATCCACCCCTTTTTAATTGCCATTACCCAAATAAGAATGGCAAGATAGGCAACGAAAGCTACTACAATAATAATGATTTCGATAATTTTAATTGTTTGTAGCACAGGTGTTTGCGATTTTTCTTTTAACGAAATAAAAATATTGTGCAGTGTGAATGGCGTGTTAGTTTCTTCGAATTCGTTTAAATAGATATCAATGTTTTCACAAAAATTTTCCAAGTAGGAGATATAGGCATTTACACCGATAACTCGTACTATAAAATTAACGTCGTCGTTGTTGTTGAGATATGAACGAATTTGTTTGCTATCGGCAATCAGATTCTTGATTGTTTCCGCATTTAATGTTTGCTGGGTATATTCGGGTGAAATCCGGTTGATTTGATGCTCTACTTCGGCAATTTCAGTCTCGATAAATCGGTCGATTTTGCTTGGAACAAAAGCACTTGCGATAAATAATGTAACAACAACTATACTTATAAGTATGGTTATGGCGAAGATGATGTTTTTTTCAGTCGATTTTTTCAATGGTAAAATCAGAAACCAAATGATAGTTCCGGGTATACCTAAAAGCAATAATGTAAAAAGAACGATATAAAAAATATTCATGATTCAAGGTTATTTTTGTTGATATAAATGATTGTTTTTTGACTTTTACAGTTGTCTTTCAATGTTTTAATAAATGGTTGTTTCAACTTTTTCAGTGTATTGTATTCGTGCGATAGGTTCAAGTCGTTGAGTACGATTTTTACCAGCAATCGTCCACAGGGAGCTTGCATATATTCGCGAAATGTATCCGGTCTGAAACAGTCGCTGTTACGTTGCATCAGAATCTTGTATTTACGCTTTTTGTCGTTCCAAGAGCGAAAAATGCGTAATGAATTTTTCCAGCATACAAACGTAATGACTATTTGAATGATGAAAAGCCATTTGTTTATTTTGTATAGAGGAATAAATACAATGCCTATCCCCCCGACAAGCAGGAGGATGGCATAAGTATTTAAATACAAAAATCGTGACAGAGTAACGATTGTTTGTTTATTACTCATTGGTTTGAGCTTTCAAGATTGCTTTGTAGAAAGAATCTACTACTTTTTGTGTTTCATTTTCATTACCGGTTTGGAGCAAAACAGAAGTTTTTTCTGTAAAAGCTTCATAGTATAAAGTATATGATTGGCAGCAGCAGCCAAGGCAGGTTCCCTCTTTTGTATAACCCACTTCTTTAATGCTACTTGGCAACAAATATTTTACGTCTTTACCGACGTTGAATACCCATAAAGCCTTTTTTTGAATCACTTCAACAACGCGTTGATTGGTGATAACGACAAATCCTCGACGTCTGCGACCCAATAAAAAATTAAAAAATTTCACAATAGATCCCCATAATTTTGCTAAAGGATTTTGACTGCTTGCCCACATTTCAGCTTTGAGTTCCATTACTAAATTTTCGCCTTCGTTTAAGATAAGGCCTGATTTTAAGTTTGCCATAACTTTATTTTTTTTATTTGCGCCTACTCACTTGCTGGCTTTTCGGCATACTCCAATTTTGATTGCAAAAGTATAATATATGTAAATAGGAGAGGGGCGAGGCGCGTAGTGCAAGATACTACACTACCGTAGTAAATTATTCTACAGTAATATCGATGGCGTCAGCCCATTCGCGAAGAAAATTGCGGTGCAGAATGCGTGAAATGCGAATCAGAAGTTGCAGGTCGATGTTGGTGCGGGAGAATATGTCGTAAATGTTGGTGCGGTCGCAGTGCAGTTGGCGCGCAAACCAAGCAACGCTGCGCTCTTGGCGGCGTAATTCTTGTTGTATTTCCTGACCAATATGCTCCATACGGCACAAAAAAAAAGTGGACTTAACAGTATCCACTATCTTGAGGTCGTGAGAAATACCCTGTGTCAGCGATATGTCAAGCCCATGCACGCGCATGAGCATCCACATCTATTCATTGACACAGTCCTTAAAATTTCTCACGTTTCAAGATAGTCCTGAATAAATAGCAAACGCTATAAAAATCAATATGTTACATTAGTTTTATGCCATAATGTAGGGCTTGTATATTTTTTGCAAAGATACGTTTTTTTTGATAATTCGACAAAATTAGTTGTTATTTGTAACCTTTTGTAGCTGTTTCAATGCCAATCAATCGGCTCTAACCCATTGGAAATTAGGTAATTGTTCGCCTTCGAAAAATGTTTGCTGCCAAACCAGCCGCGGCTGGCCGACAGTGGCGATGGGTGTACACTTTTGAGTATCAGGTGTTTGGCAGGGTCGATGAATTGCGCTTTTTGTTGTGCATAGTTGCCCCACAGCATGAATACGATGTGTTCGCGCTGTGTGGCCAAGGCTTTGATGGCGCAGTCGGTGAATTGTTCCCAGCCGTGGCCTTGATGCGAACCGGCGATGTTGGCGCGTACGGTCAGCGTGGCGTTGAGCAGCAGTACGCCTTGCCGCGCCCAGCGTTCGAGATTGCCGTGTGGCAGCGGTTCGATGCCGAGGTCGCTGTGAATCTCCTTGTAGATGTTGCGCAGCGATGGCGGCAGTTCTATCTGTTCGTTGACCGAGAAACTGAGGCCGTGTGCTTGCCCGATGCCGTGATAGGGGTCTTGTCCGATGATGACGACTTTGACGCGGTCGAAAGGGCAGAGGTCGAAAGCGTTGAAAATGAGCCGTGCCGGTGGAAAAATTTGCCGTGTTTGGTATTCGTGGCGGACAAATTCGGCGAGTTGCACAAAGTAGGGCTTGTCGAACTCGGCGGCAAGTTGCTGTTTCCAGGTGGGGTCAATGCGTACATCCATAGGTTCGTGGTGTTTAGGCGTGCTCACTCAACTCGAGCCAACGTGTTGTTTTTGAGTCTATTATGTCGGATAGTTCGGCGAATCGTTGCGATTTTTGTACAAGTTCGTCGTTGGCGAGCAGTCCCGATGACAGGGCAGTTTCGAGTTCTTTTTTCTCGCGTTCGAGCGTTTCGATGTCGTTGCCGAGTTGTTCAAATTCGCGTTGCTCGTTGAATGTCAGTTTTTTGTGATCGTCGGTGCGGCGCACTTTTTCGGACGTGGTTTTGGCCGTTTTTTGGGGTTGCTGCTCTTGTTGTTCGGCGTCTTGCAATTCGCACCATTCGCGGTAGTCGGTGTAGTTGCCCGGAAAATCCTGAATCCGGCAATTACCCTTAAAAACCAGCAGATGATCAACAACTTTGTCCATGAAAAAGCGGTCGTGGCTCACTACGATGACGCAACCCTTGAAATTGATTAGGTAATCTTCCAACACGTTTAGTGTGGCGATGTCGAGGTCGTTGGTCGGCTCGTCGAGAATCAGAAAATTCGGGTTGCGCATCAGTACGGTGCAGAGATACAGCCGTCGCCGTTCGCCCCCGCTCAGTTTGGCAATGAAGTCGTGCTGCCTTTGTGGCGGAAACAAAAAGTGGCTCAACAGTTGCGATGCGGTGAGTTTGCGGCCGCCGCCAAGGTCAATTTCTTCGGCAATGGCGCGTACAGCATCGATGACTTTGTCGCGCTCGTCGAATGCGAGGCCTGTTTGGCTGTAATAGGCAAACCGGACGGTTTCGCCAATGTCGAATCGGCCGCTGTCGGGGGCAACTTCGCCTAACAGCATTTTCAGAAAAGTGGATTTGCCCGTGCCGTTTTTGCCGATGATGCCCAATTTTTCGTAACGCGAAAAGTTGTAGTAAAAGTTGTCGAGAATTTTGTGGTCGCCAAAGGCTTTGGATATGTATTGTGCTTCGAAAATTTTGCTGCCGATGTATGCCGATTTGACGCCTAATGATATTTGTTTTTCTTCGAGACGTTGTTTGGCGCGCTGTTCTATGGCTTTGAATGCGTCGATGCGGCTTTGGGCTTTGGTGCCGCGTGCTTGCGGTTGGCGGCGCATCCAATCGAGTTCTTTGCAATAGAGATTTTGTGCGCGTGCGGTTTCGGCATTGAAGTTGTCGATGCGTTCGTCGCGTTTTGCGAGGTAGTAACTGTAGTTGCCTTTGTAGCGGAATAGTTGCTGTCGGTCTATTTCGATGATGTCGCTGCATACATGGTCGAGGAAGTAGCGGTCGTGCGTTACCATCAGCAGTGTCATTTTCGAGTGATTCAGAAAATCTTCGAGCCATTCCACCATCTCCAAATCGAGGTGGTTGGTGGGCTCGTCGAGCAATAATAGGTCGGGCTCGGTTATCAGCACATTGGCCAAGGCGAGCCGTTTTTGTTGGCCGCCGCTCAGTTGTTGCACGTTTTTGTGCAGGTCGTGTATGTCGAGTTTGCCGAGAATCTGTCGGATGCGCGTTTCGTAGTCCCACGCGTGCAAGCGTTCCATCTCGTTCATCGCGTGTTGCAACGCATCGGCGTGTTGCGGTGTGTTGTCGTTTTGTTCGAGCAGTTGTTCGTAGCGAGCGATGGCTTGTACGGTGTCGCTGTCGCCGGCGAAACAGGCTTCGAGAACGGTCATGGTCGGCGCAAATTCGGGCTCTTGCGGCAAAAAACCGACGCGTAAATCGCGACGATAAGTGATGGTGCCTGCATCGCAACTCTCTTTGCCGACCAACATACGCAGCAGCGTGGTTTTGCCGGCACCGTTGCGGGCTACGATGGCTACACGTTGCCCTTGTTCGATGCCAAACGATATGTCGTTGAATAACAAGTCGTTGCCGAAAGTTTTGCTCAGATGTTCTGCTTGCAGATAAACCATAATCGTTGTGCGGTTATTTCAAACGGAAACTCACCCAAATGTCGATAAATGCGCTGATTATCAAAGTGATAGCCCACGCGTTTTGCCCGACGTACATCAAATAGACAGTGCCAAGCAGGCAGCCGGCGCCAATCATCAGTTGGGCGTAGAGCCGACGTGTGCGTTTGTCGTCGGTTTTGGGCAGCGTGATGATGCGCGTAACGACAAATACGACGGCACTGACGGCAAAAATCCAAAAGCCGACCGGCAACGCAAATATATGCAAAAGTGCACCAATAATGATGCCTATGTAACTGATTACGAATGGAATAAATGATTTGAGATGGTCTGTTTTCATACGCGTGCTTTCTCTCTTTCAATGGTTTGACAAAATTACGCAAAATCGGCGAAACAACCGCATATTTTTACCCAAAACCCACCGAAAATATTTTAAGTGTGCTTGTTGGGAGTTTGGCATCGTTTTTGCTCTTCTAAATAATGGTATAAATTCTTAAAAAACTTAATTATGAAAAAACGCATTTTCTTTCTCTTGGTATGGGCATTGGTGTGTTCGATGCCGTGTGCGGTCGCTTGTACGGGCATTACGCTCTGTACGGCGAGTGGTGAACCTGTTGTGGCTCGCACTATCGAGTGGGCCGGCGATGATTTGGAGAGTTGCTATGCCGTGGTGCCGCGTGGGTATAAGCAGCAATCGTATTTGCCCGATGGCACGCAAAATGGCAAAAAATTCAAGGCCAAATACGGGTATGTCGGGTTGGCGGTGCAGCAGCCCGAATTTGTGGTCGATGGAATGAATGAAGCCGGTTTGTCGGCGGCGTTATTCTATTTTCCGGAGTATGGCGATTATGGCTCATACGATGCTGCTCAAAAAGATAAGTGTTTGAGCGACTTGCAGTTAGTTTCGTGGATATTGAGCAGTTTTGCCACTATCGACGAGGTGAAAACCGCGATGGACGATGTGCGGGTCGTTACAATCGATGCGCGTGGATCGACAGTGCATTGGCGCATTACCGAAGCGAGTGGCCGGCAGGTGGTACTCGAAATTGTCGATTGCCAGGCGCGTTTTTACGAAAATACGCTGGGCGTATTGACTAATTCGCCGGGGTTCGAGTGGCACCTGACCAATTTGAACAATTACGTCAATTTGAGTGCCGGCGCTGTGCCGAAACGGCAGGTGGGCGCCTTGTCGTTGTCGGCTTTTGGCGGTGGAAGCGGTTTCCTCGGGCTGCCGGGCGATATGACGCCGCCGTCGCGGTTTGTACGCGCTGCGTTTTTTCAGGCTACCGCACCGCGCTTGAACACAACGGACGAAACCGTGATACAGGCGTTCCATATTCTGAATAATTTTGATATACCAATCGGCGCACAAGTGGCTGAAGGACAGCCCGTTCCTGATATTCCGAGCGCCACGCAGTGGACAGTGGCAACTGACATTCGGCATCGGCGCATCTATTATCGGACGATGCACAATGCTACGATTCGCTGTTTCGATTTCAAAACGATTGATTTCGGAAAAATCAAATTTATGTCGGCACCGCTCGATGCTGCCAAACGCCAACCGATAGAGATGGTGCGTTTGCCGTAGCGCTATAGCGCTATTTTACGGCATGTGCTGCCTGCTGTTACGATATACATGCCGCTCGGCAGTTGTAAGTGGCATTCGGTACATTGTGTGTGGCGCATCACTATTTGCCCTGCGATGTTGTAAACGGCAATGTCGCAGGGCTGGCGTGTTACAATGCGGATGGCACCGTTGTCGGTTATCACTTTGACGTCGTCGGCCGGAATGCGAGGGTTGGCGGTGTTGCAGTGTAGGTCTATGGCGCCGGCTATTTCGGTGGAACATTCGCCGATATTGCCATTGTTCTGAAACACGCCGGTGTACACTTTTATAAAATCGATGCTTGATAGGTGCGCCGGCTGATTTAAGGTGTCGATTGCCCAATCAATGTCGATGCCTGTGTCGGTGTTGTTGGGTTGATTGTCGGCATAACCATACTCGAATGCGTTGAGTACGAAGTAGTTGGGCGATTGCTCTACGGCGTTATTTGGCAGGCGCGTCCCGACAAAAGTTAGACTGTCGTCGGTTAACCATTCCGGGAAATAATTTTGTGTTCTGAAACTATTTTTGACGATAAATCCCCGATTCCCCCGATTGTCTTCCCAAACAATAGAGTCGTTTGATTGGTTGAGTTTGCGGTAGGTTACGGCGTATCGTTGTTGCGTGTCGGCGTGCGTGTGAGCGCTGCCGCAAATCTCGTACCAAGGGTCGTCGGGCAGTCCGTTTTGGTTGTCGTCGCTTGCTACCATGACGATGCCGGGCTCGGCGTTGCCTGCGAAGGCATTCCCCGCAATTTTGAAATCGGCACCGGCATTGTTTGGCACCGCATGGTCGAACCCGAAGACAATGTAACCGCCCCACGCACCTAACGATAGGATAGTGCCGTTGGCAGTGCCGGCGATGCAATCGGTGGCTTTTTGTGCCATGGCGGCGGCATCGTCGCCGGCGGTGTAGGCCGGCAACAGATTGACGAATTGTCCCGGAGCAGGGCAGTACTCGTACACGCGTTCGATATATGGCGATTGCGCCATGGCTACACCGCTAATAATGCAGACTAAAAGGCTTGTAATCAGATGTTTCATAGTTGTATGCAGGTTGGTTGATTGACAAAGGCAATGTGTGCCGGTATGTCGCCCGTGGTGGCTTCCCATTTGAGCGTACCATCGGCGTTATAGTAGTAGATGGTGCCCGGCGTAACGTAATTTTTGGCATCGGTAACGATAAATTCGCGTGTTGTCGGATTGACGGCAATGCCGTATGGCAGTTCGATGCGGCTATCGCTGCCATCGGTTATGAAACCACCGACTATTTTTTTGTGTTTGCCGATGTCGTATAGCGTGTACGATATGTCGTTTTTGCCGGTTGCGGCATTCCATTGCACCCCGATGGCGTACAGGCTGTCGCCGCAAATGCACAAGTTGTTGGCTGCAAAACCCAGCGAATCGCATACGCTATTTGTTTGGCTGTCAATGATATAAGTGTTTGCTCCGATACCGTTGTAGTCGCCGCGCGAAGTTACATAAATGTTGCTGTGTGCATCTTGGCGTAGCCGATGCAAATTGATGGCTACATCCATATTTTGCACCAACGTAAACGTCTCCAAATCGACTACCGACACGCGGTTGTCGTAGTTTGGAACGCGGTAGCCGCCCGAATTGGCGACATACAATTTTCCGGCGACAATGGTCATCTCTTCCGGTTGATAACCGACGGTTACTTCGCGTGTGATTTGCAGTGTTGCCGTGTCAAATTCGGCCACATAGCCAAGTCGCGCATTCGGGTCGATGGTTTGTTCGCCGGCGTACGACGATATGTAGCCTTTACCGTCGGCAAAGGCAAGGTAACGGCAGTTCGGAATCGTGATAGTGCCGATATGGCGGGCATTTCGCACATCCATCACTTCTACCATATTGGAACAGTTGATGACGGCGTACAGACGATTGCCGTAAATCTGCAAGTCATTGCCAACGTCGCCTAACTCTTTGACTACTTGCGGATTGACGGATGGAAAAATGTTCGTGATGTAGGTGCCGCTGGTGTAATCGAAAAAGTCGAGCGTGCATTTATTGCTGCCCATGTTGCCTTCGTTGAGCAGATAAAAACCGCTCATGCCCGATGTGCTGGCGCTGTCCACTTGATTGGAAGTCGCCGGCGTCGGAATAATGTCGGTGCGACAGGCTGATAATCCAATAAGTGTTAAACTCAAAAAACAAATGCTGGTAGTTCTTTTTCTCATAATAATCTGATTTCTAAAATGTTACTTGTGCTATTGCTCTGAAATTGATGCCGGGCATCGGGTAGCAACGCACCACTTCGTATTGTTGATTAAACAGGTTGTTGACTTCGGCGGTGATTTTCAACCCGGCTTTCGACCATTGAAAGGCTTTCGACAGCGACAAATCGTGGGTGTACCACGGTTGTATATAGTTGGCCGCGATGTTGGCCGACGAGTCGTAACGCTCGCCGGTGTAAATGAAACTGTAATTCAAATCCCAGGTTTTGTAGTGCCCGTTGAACGTAACGCTGCCGCTGTGGCGCGGAATGTATGGAATTTGCCCGCCGTAGTAGGTTGATGTCGGGTCGCTCAAGTCGCGTGCTTGCTGATAGGTGTACGCCAAACGCAAATTCAACGTTAATGGCTCGATGGGGGCAAATGTGGTCTGTATGGCAACATCGCTACCCCAAATTTCGACGTAACCGAGATTTATCATTGTCCAACGGAAAAAATTGGAGGTCGGTGTCGCAACAATTTTGTCGGTAACTTGGTTGAAATAGCCGTCAATCTGTATCGATAGCATTGGAAACCAACTTGTTATCGGCTGGTTGTAGGTGATGCCGATGTCGTATTGCGTGGTGTTTTCGGGCTTCAGGGTCGCATTGCCGATGAACGTGTAGTAGAGGTCGTTGAAGGTGGGCAAACGCATACTTTGTTTGAAAAATGCCCGCAGTGTCAAATCGACTTTGTGCGATGGCTGATAAGATGCGAATACTGCAGGCGTGAATTTCAAAGTATGGGTATTCGCAGTCGATTTTATGGTGTGGTCTTGAACAAATGTACTCAAAACGCTGGCTTGTAATTTGACATGCGAAAAGTTGAAGGCCGTAGCCAGCGCGCCTAATAGCGTGTAGCGTTGCGGATAGGCAAAATCGTACAAATCGGCATCGAGTTTGTTCCACTGAAAATCGACCGACAACCCCATATCCCAAAACGGGAATATTTGCCAGCGATTGGCGTTGCTCAAATAAACTTCGTGCTGCTTGTAGGTGTTGTCCACATACATCACGCCGGCATCTTTGTTGGGGTCGGCCAAGTAGCGCAGATAATCGTAGGCATATTTGCCTTTGAACATCAGCGAATAGACATCGCCGAAAGTTTTCTGAAACGAACCTTGTACAAACACATTGGTGTCCCATTGGCGGTCTTCGTGTGTGAAGCGCCCGCGTACAACCGCGCCCGGATAACCGCGTTCCGAATGGTAGGTGTAGGCTTTTGCACGCCAACTGCCTTCGCTCATCTGACCATAAAGACCCACTTCGGCACGCACGGCATTTACATCGCCGTTTTGTCGGACGGCGGTGGTGTCGTAGCCCCCTACAGTTTGGTAACGGAATTTGTATTTGCCGGTCGTGTACAAATATTCGGCACTTGCCGAAATGGCAATTTTAGGCGACAAACGCTGCTCCCAAAGTACCGATGGATTGATTGTCCCGAACGAACCGCCTTTCACGGTGGTTGTTACATGATAGGATTTGTCGCCATCGAAACGAGGCGCTTTCGACTGCAAATAGACGCTACCCGACGATCCAAAATCCTTAGCCGGCTGAAACACAGCACTTTTTTCGCCATTGTACACGGTTATGGCTTCCATGTTGTCTAACGAAAATTTGCCTAAATCAATCGTTCCGTTTTGGGCGTTGCCGAGTTCGATGCCGTCGTAAAATACGCCCACGTGATTGGTGCCCATGCTGCGTATATTGACGGTTTTCAAACCGCCGATGCCGCCAAAATCTTTTATCTGAACGCCCGAAAAATAGCGCAACGCATCAGCCACCGAATGCGAATTGAGTTGTTGCAGCGCGGCACCCGACAATACTTGTGCCGAGGTAATGTCGGCCGGTTGGTGGTATTTGGCCGACACCGACACTTCGTCGATGTGATAAATGCGGGTCGTATCGACGGATAGTGTATCTTGCGCTCTCAAACCGCTGATACACAGCGCACTGAAAACTACAAAAACTAAAAAGTGTCGAAATCGTTTCATAATCATACTGCGCCCTTTCCTCGAGGGCGAAAGTCCGTGTGTGTGGCAACGGCAGGTCTTCTGACTTCGACCGACTGCGGCGTCCTTCCCGATGTTGTTCAGTGGATTGTGTGGTGTCGCAGCCTTGCAAACGGTCGTTTACAGCAGCGGGACTGTTTCCGATTTGCACGGAATTCCCTTTTAATCACACACTTGCGTGGCAAGTGCCGATGTGAACCATTGCGCTGCAAAAATACAAAAAAAACTCTTTCCGACAAAACGAAAAGAGTCTAAAAACATTTTCTCGGATCGTAATGCTATTTCTCCGTGTCCTGCAATTTGTTGTAGCAGTCGCGGCAAATAGGTTCGTATTTGTCTGTTTCGCCTAACAAAACCTGATTTTCGCCGGCTACCAACCGGTGCGAAATATAGGCCGGCAAACCGCAACGCACACAAATGGCATGCACTTTGGTTACATCGTCGGCGATAGCCATCAGCGCAGGCATCGGACCAAACGGCACACCGCGAAAATCCATGTCCAAACCGGCAATGATAACGCGAAAACCTTGATTTGCCAACGTGCGACACACCTCAACCAAACCATCGTCAAAAAATTGCGCCTCATCAATGCCGATAACATCTACATCGCCCGTCATCAACAAGATGCTGGCCGACGAATCGACAGGCGTCGAGGCAATGGTCGTATGGTCGTGGCTCACAACGTCCTGCTCCGAATACCGCGTATCGATGCAGGGCTTGAAAATTTCGACACGCTGTTTGGCAAACTTGGCGCGTTTCAAACGGCGAATCAACTCCTCGGTTTTGCCCGAAAACATCGACCCGCAAATCACCTCGATGCTGCCATGATGATGCGTGAAATGGGCATGCGATTCAAAAAAGTCCATTATTCTGTTGTGTTAGTCGCCCGATTAGGGTCGTATATTGATATTTTTTGTAATTTTGCACATGCATTTATTGCTTGGCAAAGATAACACATTTTCCCAAATATACTGCTAAAACACCACAAAAAATTATGAACAAAGACACACTTATCGTACTTATCGAAAAGGACATTGCCGAATTGCAGGCGCTGACGCAAGGATTTGCCGAAATGAATACATTCCCGCAACCGCTGATTGATTTGGCCGTCGCCAAGGTCGAAAGCCTGCGCCGTTGCCTGACAGACTTGCCCGATGCCGCTTGCGACAGCGTCCGTACCGAACCCGAAACGCCAGCGCCCGCTCCGGACGAAACACCTGTTGAGGTGTCCGAACCAGCTGCCGACGTCGAACCCGAACCAGCACCCATGGTTGAGCCGGAACCTGTTGCCGATGTCTGCGAAGAGGCTGAAAATCAGCCTGATGCAGACAAATTACCTGCCGATGAACCGGCGGCGCAGATTGTGGCCGAAACCATTCACAAGCCCGAAACGGTGGTCGATGCTTTTGCCAAACAGCAAGAGGCGGCCTCGGTGGCGGCAACTATTGCCCATCGGCCGGTAACCGACCTCAAACGCGCCATCAGCATTGCCGATCGTTTTCGCTTTCAGCGCGAATTGTTCGATAACAACGGCGAAAAAATGGCTACGGTACTCGACGCACTCAACGATTGCACGTCGCTCGAACAGGCCGAAGCCTACCTCGAAAAACACTGTGCACTGCCGTCCGACAAACCGGCAACTGCCGATTTCATCGATTTGATAAAACGGCGTTTTGCTTGATACACCCTATTATATATAGTAAAATCTTATGCCAAAACTCTTTGTGATACCGACACCGGTCGGCAATTTGGAGGACATCACTTTGCGGGCATTGCGCCTTTTGCGTGAAGTTAATCTCATTCTTGCCGAAGATACGCGCACGACATCGGTGTTGCTTCATCATTACGACATTCACACGCCAATGCTCTCGCACCACAAATTCAACGAGCATCAAACGGTCGATGCCATAGTCGAGCGGTTGCAGAAGGGCGAATCGGTAGCGTTGGTTTCAGATGCGGGTACACCGGCCATTTCCGACCCCGGTTTCTTGTTGGTGCGCGCTTGCGTGGCGGCCGACATCGAGGTCGAATGTCTGCCCGGGGCAACGGCGTTTGTGCCGGCCTTGGTCGATTCGGGTTTGCCGTGCGACCGCTTCTGCTTCGAAGGATTTCTGCCGCAGAAAAAAGGACGCCAAACCAAAATGATCGAACTTGTCGCCGAAACGCGTACGATGATTTTTTACGAATCGCCGTTTCGTGTTCTCAAAACACTCGAACAGTTGGCCGAATATTTGGGTGGCGACCGCAAAGCCTCCGTTTCGCGCGAAATTTCCAAAAAATTTGAAGAAACCGTGCGCGGTTCACTTGCCGACTTGGTGCAACATTTCAAGGAACACCCGCCGAAAGGCGAATTTGTCATCGTCGTGGCCGGACGATAACGGCGCATACGCACAGATATAACGCCATACACTTTCAATTTGAAAGCAAATTGGCGTGTTTTAAGCGAATTTCGTTGCTTTTGGCAACGAAATTTGTGCTTTTTGAAACTGATTTTGCAGAATTTTACTCGAAAAAACACCGAAAACACCGCCCAAAATTGCCCATTTGGCAAGATTATTTCTTGTTAAATCAATGCTTAAAAACATAAAAACAACCGCGCCAGGCCGACTTGTTGAAAAAAAACGCAAATTTTTTTTGATGAAATGCTTTTATTTATCTAACTTGCAGAATTTCAGCGTGTTATTTTTGATAACATTTATTGAAAAACAATATCTGTCATGGCCGATTTTTGGTGCCTGAAATGAAAAAAAACGATAAAAAAACAACTTTTTTTCGGAAAACTTGTTTTGTAACGGCAAAAAGTGTAACTTTGTCATGTATAGCCATTTTGCATCGGTGGCATGCTTACAAATTGTAACTAAAACAACTAAATTATACACTATTTAATCAAAGAAAGAGAGACATTATGAGAAAGTTTACGTTAATCTTGACAGGCTTGTTGCTCGCATGCGTTGGAGCATTCGCGCAAATCAAGGGAACCGTCGTTTCCGACGAAGACGGTGAGCCTGTAATCGGCGCATCTATTATGGTGAAAGGTACCACGGTTGGTACTATTTCGGATGTAGATGGCACGTTTGAAATTTCTGCCTCGGCAGGCGATGTTTTGGTGGTTTCGTACATCGGTATGGCCACGCAGGAAGTTCCGGCTGCCAACGGCATGGTTATCTCGCTGCAAAGTTCGGCCACCGAGTTGGACGAGGTAATGGCTGTGGCTTACGGCACGACCACTAAAAAAGCATTTACCGGTGCTGCACAATCCAAACGCGGCGAAGACTTGGCCAAAATGCAGGTGTCCGACGTTTCGAAATCGCTGGATGGCGCCATGTCGGGCGTACAGGTGGTATCGAGCAGCGGCCAACCGGGCGAATCGGCATCTATCCGCATTCGTGGTGTCGGCTCCATCTCGGCTTCGCAAAGCCCGCTCATCGTGGTCGATGGTATTCCTTACGAAGGTTCGTTGAACTCGATTCCGACGCAGGATATCGCTTCGCTGACGGTACTGAAAGATGCAGCCGCTAACTCTATGTACGGTGCGCGTGGTTCGAACGGTGTAATCCTTATTACAACCAAACGTGGCGAAACGGGTAAAGTAAATGTAAACCTCGAAGTGCGTGTCGGTGGAAATATGCGTGGCGTACCTACTTACGACATCATTACCGACCCGGGCGAATATTACGAAATGATGTGGGAAGCATCGCGTAACGCCTATTTGTCGAGTGGTTCGTCTTATTTGGCCGCAGGTATCGCTGCTTCGAACGATCTGATCAAAAACCTCGGTTATAATATCTATCAGGGTGTTTCCGATACCGAACTTATCAATCCGTTTACGGGACGTTTGTCGTCGAAAGCACAACAACTGAAATGGACCGACAACTGGTTGTCAGAGCCATTCCAAACCGGTCTGCGTCAGGAATACAACCTGAATATCAGCGGCGGTACAGATAAGACAAACTACTATATTTCAGCAGGTTATCTCGATGATAATGGCTACATTGTAAATTCGGGTTTCCAACGTTTCAATGTGCGTGCCAAAGTAGAACAAGAGGTGGCCAAATGGTTGAAAGTAGGTGTTAATGCATCGTATGCACACACAAGTCAAGACTCGCCTACGTCAGGTGGCTCTGCATACGCCAACTTGTTTATGTTCTCGCAGATGATTGCACCGATTTATCCGGTTTATCTCTACAGCAAAGATGGTACCCCGCAATACAACGCCGACGGTTCGCGTAAATACGACTTCGGTGAAGACGAAATGTTGCGTCCTTACGCTTCGACCGCCAACCCGTTGGCTACCAACATGGCTAATATATATAATAGTGTGTGGGACAACTTGAACCTGCGCGGTTTCTTGGATTTCACACTCTACAAAGGGCTGAAATTGGCTATCAACGCAAGTTATGACGTTTATAACATCAACGTTATCTCGTTCCAAACACCGATAGGCGGCGATGCTAAAAACGTAAATGGTCGTGGTTCACGCACTTCGCAACGCTACGAGGCTTTGAATACCAACCAATTGCTTACTTACGAAAATACATTTGGTGAACATGGTCTGAATTTGCTTATCGGTCATGAGTTCAAAATGGACAATTCGCAAGTGCTGACAGGTAGCAAATCGCAATTCTACGATCCCACCAACCCTGAACTCGAAAACGGTGGTGCTATCGACGGATTGACTTCGTACACAAGCGGTTATCGCGTACAAGGTTTCATGGCGCGTGCCGAATACAACTTTGCTGAACGCTACTATGTATCTGCATCGTATCGTTGCGACGGTTCGTCGTACTTTGCACCGGAATCCCGCTGGGGACACTTCTGGTCGGTAGGTGCAAGCTGGCGTATGAAAGAGGAGAGCTGGTTGCGCGACGTCGATGCCATTCACGACTTGAAAATCAAAGCAAGTTATGGTACGCAAGGTAACGACAACATCGGTGCAGGCGCAGCTCCTTACCTCGACCTCTATGCCTATTCGGTAACCGATGGCGCCAGCCAACCGTCTGTCTATTTGGCACAACGCGGCAATCGCGACCTGACGTGGGAAAAGAGTAACAACCTGAACGTCGGTATCGAATTGGGATTGGTCGATCGCTTGGACATCGAAGCCGACTTCTTCATCAAAGATACCAAGGACATGATTTACGCCAAACCGCTGCCACCTTCGGTAGGTTCGCCGTCGTACATCTACACGAACGAAATGGACATGCGCAACATCGGTGTGGAGGTAACTTTGGGTGCCACATTGGTAAAAACGCGCGACGTGAAATGGACGGTCGATCTCAACCTGACACACTATAAAAATGCTTTGACGCGTCTGCCCGAAGACAAACAGAGTCTGATCGACAAAGACGGTGGTTATCAGTCAGGTTCGTACTGGCGCTCGATTGGCGGAAGTGTTTACGACTTCTACGATTACCACTATCTGGGTGTAGAACGCACTTCGGGTCTGCCAATGTACGAAGTTACCGAAAAAGACTATCAGGAGGCAGTGGCACAAGCAGCCGAAGAGGGCATCGCTTTCGACGAATCGAAATACGGCCAACTGGAAGACGGTACGCGCTATGCCTACGAAACCGGTAACGCATCGCAAGTGGTACTTGGCAAAACTGCCATCCCTGACCTCTATGGCGGTCTGTCCACTTCGTTGGAGTTCTACGGATTCGATTTGAGCATCCAAACCGCATTCCAAATCGGTGGTTATGTATATGACAGCTTCTACGGCTCGTTGATGGGCGGCGGTGAATATGGTACCAACTGGCACAAGGATATTTTCAAACGTTGGACTCCGACAAACACCGATACTAACATACCGCGCGTCGAAGTCAACAAGCAAAGCCTTGGTTTGCAAGGTGATGCCACACTCACGTCGGCAAGTTATTTCAGCCTGCGCAACATCACGTTAGGATACTCGTTCCCCAAAAAATGGATGAACAAAGCCAAAATCAAAACGTTGCGTCTGTATGTGGTAGCCGATAACATTGCTTTGGCTTCGGCACGCAAGGGTTTGGACCCGCGTCAAAGTTTCTCGGGTGCAACAGACTACAACTATTCTGCCATGGCTACAGTGTCCGGCGGTATAACAATCGGTTTCTAAATTTTATAAAACACATAGAATCATGAAAAGAAACAAAATATTAGCAGCACTTTTGGCCACACTTGGATTGGTGGCTTGCGATTCCGATTATCTGTCGGTACAGGATACTTCGACCATTACATCGGATAAGTATCAGGAAATCATCAAATCGGACCCGTCCGTTTTGCAAAACTCGGTTAGCGCCTTATATTCAACGCTTTATATGTATTCGTACTCAAGCTATAATGCACACGACGATGCCGGCATCGGAGCCATTTTCTTGGCTTCCGACCACATGGGCGAAGATGTGGTGCAAACCAAAAGCCACTGGTACACCTACGACTATCAATTGGATTTCCGCTTGGAGAACTATCGTCGTCCGTATGCCACTTGGAAAACCCTCTACACCGTCATCGGACAAGCCAACGACGTAATTGCCCTGGTGGACCTCGATGCCGTGAATGGTACCGAGAGCGATGTCTCCATCAAAACATTGCGTTACTGCTACGGACAGGCTTTGGCTATGCGTGCATACGCCTATATGTTCTTGGTACAGATTTTCCAAAATCCGTTTACAGCCGCTCCCGATGCTTCGGGTGCACACATCAATTTGGAAAAAAGGGGTGTGCCGCTCTATTATGCCTCGAACGAACCACAAAAGTCTGATTACTCGCGTGGTACGGTTGGCAATGTGTTGGCATCGATCGAGCAAGACCTGCTTACGGCCGAAAGTATGCTGAACGGCTATGCACGCACTTCGAAAAGCGAAGTCAATACAAATGTGGTGTGCGGCTTGCTGGCACGCTACTACCTGACAACCGGTGCGTGGGACAAAGCAGTCGACTACGCCAAAAAAGCGGCCACAGGCTTCACATTGATGGAAAAAGAAGAGTTGGTTAATGGCGGATTCATTGACATTTCGTCGAAAGAATGGATATGGGGATTCGACATTGCCACACAAGAGTTGTCGCTCGTGAATGCCTCGTGGTATTCGCACATCTCCAATCTTGCTGATGGTTATGCCGGCGCAGGTTATGCACCGCGTGCTGTTGACCGTCGACTGTACGAGCAGATTGATACCACCGACTACCGTAAAGCGTGGTTCAATGGCCCGAAAGGTGACAAAACACAACCAACTCAAGCTGCACAAGGTGCCTATGCCAGTCTGAAATTTGGCGACGACGGCAACTGGACGATGGACTACCCCTATATGCGTGCTGCCGAAATGTATCTGATTGAAGCCGAAGCGTTGGCGCACCAAGGTAACGAAACAGGTGCTGCCGAGGCCTTGAAACCATTGATGGAGAAACGCTGCAGCGCGTGGGATAAAACAGCGGTATCGGTGGACGATGTGCTGCTGCAACGCCGCATCGAATTGTGGGGCGAAGGTTTCTCGCTCTTCGACCTGAAACGCAACTATCGCGGCATCGACCGCACGTATAGTGGCACCAACCACCGTGCGCCTGACGGTCTGCTGAAAGTGGAAGCCGGCGACGTGCGTTGGACATACCAAATACCGTTGAGCGAATTGCAGGAGAACTCGGATATCAACTCGGCCGACCAAAACCCGTAATTGTAGAAAAATAGTATAAAAACAAAAAAACAAAAGGATAGAAACTATGAAAAGTTTATTGAAAGTAGCAGCATTTGCCGCGCTGGTTGTAACATTTGCCGCGTGCGACGAATCGCCCGTGAAAAGCGACTACGATCCGGTTGCCGACCCCGAACAAGCACCCAAAGGGGTTGTAACCTACGACGCTGATGTCTATCAAACGAAAGTACGTTTGAGCGGCAAAGTGTCCGATTATGCCAACTTGGTGGACTATGGTTTTATTTGCTGCATCGATACTGTATTGGATAAAGTTGGTGGTGATTTCAGAGAAGCACTGATCAATGGCGCCTTGAGTAAACAACACATATTCTCGATGAAAGGTGTTGCCAATGCCGACGAGTTTGTTTTGGTGTCGGATGAATATGATGCAAATGCAGAGTATTATTATACTACTTATGCACAAAATTATAACGGCGTTACTTGTGGCGATCCTGTGTTGTTCGAAACCGGCGCCCTATACAAAGGCGTTTACAATCTCTCCGCTTCATCTTCCGAAACGGATTGGACGGCTGTATCGTATGTAATGGCACTTGGTGAAGACCCTGTTCGCCCGTTTGAATTTGTGCAAGACGGTATGACAAAAGCCGGTAGTTTTGTGTCGTACGCCAAAGCCGGTCCTAACAAATACAAACCGGATAACTGGCTGATATTTAAGTCGGATTTGGGCGTGGCTATGCAGTTCTCCTATTTGGTGAAACCGTTGGCTACCAAGGCGACATCGTTCCACGAACGTTATCAAATTTTAATCTCGCACGACTCGATTACGGCCGACAACTACGCTGCTGCCGAAATTTTGGTGGATTATACGTTTGTGCCTGACACGGTAATCAACGAAGATGGTTCCGAAACGTTGGTTGTACCCGAAGTCGGTGTCGAAGTGGTTGACATCCCGCAGGAATATGAATACTCGAAGGCATGGATTGCTATTCGTCATTTCGATACCTATACGCAGGGATTGTCGGTGAATGCCGTGAAATTATATTAAATTCTTAGTGTTTATTTATATTTTGTTTAATTCTAAATTTTGAAAAGATGAAAAAGGTATTTTGTACTCTTTCTGTCTTGTTGGCAACTTCAGTATTAGTGTTTGCCAATGCTCCGAAGACCTTTGGTCTTATGAACAAATCGCATCGAGTTGCGATAACGAATGATGCTGCACAAAAAGCACCTGCACAAAAAACGGTAACAACCAATGAAGGCGATACCATTTATGCCGATGACTTCGAGGGTGCAACTACTGATTGGACAGTGGATTCTTTGGCAATGAAAGAAATTTCGCAATTGGGTTTGGCGAATGATGTTAAAGGTTGCTCCGGCTCCGGTTGTTTCGAGGCATTCAGTGGCTCGCAGTTTTTGATTTCGGGCTATTCAAGTGCTAGCGATGTAAAAACTTACATTAAATCTCCGAAAATTGTAGTGCCTGCCGGTACTTATTGGGTTTCGGCCTATTTTATGACCGGTGGTTCAAACTATCCGTGCACCGGTAAATTCTTATATGGCACATCGGCTGACCCCGCTTCGCAAACTGAAATTATTTCTTTCGATGAAAACAGCGTAAGCCAAGAATGGACCCTGTTGAAATACCAAATCAAGGTTGATGCCGAATCTGCACTCTATTTTACATTGGTCTCTGAAATGGATAAGATGACTGAAACTGCCGGTGGTTGGTTTGTTGCAATGGAAGATTTCCGTATCACGAAATCTGAAGTATTCCCGCCGTCGCCTCAAGTGAATGATGTGGTATTGAACATTTATGCTGCCGAGGGTGTTTATAGTGCACTTTCTGACTCTATCTATTTGGCCAGCGATTCGTCTAATTTTGTGATTTATGGTGATTACAACTATGCTGATACGGCCTATTTCCGCAATGTAACGACAGACATCGTGTTTAATGGTAAATCTGATGTGATTGTCGGCGCTGTTAACACGGAAAAAAATCCGTTGGCGTTGTCGTATGAATTTTATGTAGAAAATACACAAGGCAAAGATTCTGCTTCGTACTCGTATGCATTGTTCCACAATTATAGTGGCGACCATCGTGATCTTGTAACGAATTTGCGTTCGGATCTTAGTGAGAATTTCTATTTCGACTTGTTGGGTGACGTTTATTTTCTTCCGGAATATCAAACAACACCATTTACCGGTTATGGCGAACGTTTCTGTGTAACGGCTTTGGGTGATGAGAATCCGCACTACGCTCAACTGAATGGCGTTGGTTTGGTGTTATACAACTATTGGATTAAAGAGGATCATCAAATCGCCGATAGTATTACCATCAGCGTGTATGCTGAAAATTATGACGAAGAAACCGAAGAAGTATCGATAGGCGATTGCATTGGTAAGGTGCGTATGTCGTTCGCCGATGCATTTGGCGTTGATCAATATATTGTTACAACTCCTACACCCTATTGGATTACCTTACCGGAGTCTATCAATGTATATGGCACATTCTATGTGTTTGTAGAAGCCGATGCATTTGAACTCGCTGATGCTGAAGCTTGTCACTTCATGTTCTATGAGGTTGCTGGTGGATTCGGTTCCGAACCGAACTTGTTATATTATCCGGACAATACCTCGTACATTATTTACAAAGGAGAAAAAAGAACGTATAATGGCGCAGTCGGAGGTGTTTATGAAGAAATTACGGGCAAAAGTTATTATTGGTCAGCTACTTCTATGTTCATGGCTGATGTAACTTTCCAAGGTGCCGAACCTGAAGCCGTAGGTATCAAACGTGTGGTGGCCGACAGCAAATTGGCTATTTATCCGAACCCTGCCAAAGATATGCTTTACATCAGCAACTTGGCATCGGATGCTTCTGCCGTCGTAACCGACCTTACGGGTAAACAACTGATGTCGCTGTCGCACGTACAAAACAGCGTATCGGTAGCCGGCTTGGCTCAAGGTGTTTATTTCATCTCTATCAAAGATGCCGAAGGCGTACACACCGCTAAATTCGTGAAAGAATAATTTCGTACGGAAATAGCAAAACCACCAAGAGGGTACTCGCAAGAGTATCCTCTTGTGTTTTTTTAAGGGTAGGGACGTGGCGTGCAAGCCCCCCAGCCCCCTAAAGGGGGTGTCGAATTAGGAATGCGGAGTGAGGAATGGTTTTCTTGCTCCGCGTTTTGTTTTATTACCCCTAAATCCCCCTGCCTACCGCAGGCAGGCCATTTCGGCAGGCAGGCTAAAGGGGACTTCACGCACATCAAACCGCAGCCAATACCCCCTTTAGGGGGTTGGGGGTAAAAATCTTGTTTTTTTCATTTCTTTTGCTTGACCAAAAGAAACGAAAGGCAATTTTGCGATTGAGCGAATACAACCGAAAATTTATTTTCGGTGTGTTGAGCGTGAGCAAAATCAAGCATTAAAGAAAAGTCAAGACTATGGCGGCTGTGTTGCCAAAAATTTGTCGTTTCGGTGTCGGCTAAATCAAACTCGAAGCCCCCCAGCCCCCTAAAGGGGGGTGTTTTACTGCGGTAGGCAGGCGCACCTACCTATGGTAGGCAAGTTCAATGCGTCCCTACATTTCTCACTGCTCACTACTAATTGCTCATTTTTTTTGACACACCCGCCAAGGTCATTTTTTTATTTCTCACTTCTAATTAGTGCATAGTTCAAGGGCGTAGGGTTAAAAATAGTGCAAAGTGCAAAACGGAATAGTGGAAAATAGTTGAAAAGTTTAGGAGTTTCAAGAGTTTCAGGGCTTAATGTAGGGACGTGGCGCGCAAGCCCCCCAGCCCCCTAAAGGGGGTGTCGAATTAGGAATGCGGAGTGAGGAATGGTTTTCTTGCTCCGCGTTTTGTTTTATTACCCCTAAATCCCCCTGCCTACCGGCAGGCTAAAGGGGACTTCACGCACATCAAACCGCAGCCAATACCCCCTTTAGGGGGTTGGGGGTAAAAATCTCGGTTTTATATTCTATGCGGACGCACCTACCTGCGGTAGGCAGGTGCAGTGCGTCCCTACTCCCCCTTTAGGGGGCGAGTGGTTACTACGTGTTGTATGATGCGCTGTTGGTAGGCGGCGCGCTTGGCGGCACTTTTGCGGTAGCGTGTCGAGTCCACTTGCAGATATTCGGGCGCATCGGCAAAAGCATCGTACACCACCGTGCTGTCGCCTGTTTTGATCAGTGTCAGGTGGTCGTATGGCTCGTGGTCGAGCGTGTAGGTGGTCAGTTCCAGCGTGTCGCCGGTGATGTGTATTATCTGATAAAACCGACAGCCAACGCCATAGCGCTCGTAGCCGGCATCGAAATTGATGCAATAATCTTTTGGCGAACATTGCGAAACGATATACACCGGTGTCGTTCCGTCGGTGGTGCGACGTGCATAGGCGTGTTCGTGGCCGGCCAATACGAGGTCGCACTTGTCGTTGAAGAGCGATGCAAACGCTTGTCGCACCCAAAAGTTTGTCAGGCGGCCACGCAACGAATAGACAGGGTGGTGCAAGGTGGCAATATGCCATCGGGCGGTATCGGCGGTCATGGTGCGCTGCAACCACGCACGCGCACTTGGCAGTGTCCACACATCGTTGTTGCTGTCGAGCAGATAGAATGCGGCGTTGCCTACGCTGAACGTATATTGCGCTACGCCTGCAAACCGTGTATCGGCATCGAGAAAGTAGGGAAATGCCCACACGAAACGTTCGTCTAAACGCTTGTTGATGCCTTTGATGTATTCGTGATTGCCTGGCACGGCCAACAACGGCGTCGAAGTGCCGAAATCGGCTACCATGTCGTAATAGGCCTGCCAATAACCATCGTGCGGGCGTTCGATGACATCGCCTCCGAACAGCCAAAAATCGGGCGCAAACTGCTGATTGATGTCGGCGAGACATGTGTGCAATTTGCCACCATCGGCATCTTGCACATCGCCCATGTACACGAAAGTAACGGCATCGTCGGCATCGTTCATCGTAAATGGATACCATTGCGATGTGTGCTGTCCGACCTGCACCCTATATATATAATCGCCGGCCGGCAGATTGTTGCACTCGGCAAAATAACAGGCCGTGCGACCGCCTGCCGTAACAAATAGGCGTGAATTTGCTGTAATGTATTGAGTGTCAGAGATTTGTTTATTTATGAGATGTAATGTGGCCGGTCGAATGGTGTCGCCACATTGCCACGCTACAGCACGCGATTGTGCGCCTGTGCGTCCAAAGGTCAGTTGTACTCGGCAGATGGAATCGCCGGCTACATAGGCCGGCTCGGGCGGATTGCCAAACCATGCTTGCCAGCGCAGGCTGCACACCACAACGAGCGCTATCGCCACGACACTTGTCGTGGTCCATACAATCCACTGTTTGCTGTGCGTGTGTGCCATCTGATTGTTACAATAGAGCCGCGACGAAATAGTAAATCATCAAACCTGAAGCCACCAATTTGGCGATGGTGCCGCACAGAAAACCCAACAGCGATGCAGCACCGGATTTTAAGGCTTCGATAAACGCTTTGCCGGCAATCAGTTCGCCTAACAGTGCGCCTGCAAACGGCCCGACGATGATGCCAACCGGCGCAAAGAAAAATCCGACCAGCAGGCCGATAGTGCTGCCCCAAACGCCGGCTTTGCTGCCGCCCGACCATTTTGTCGTCCATACGGGCAAAAACGTATCCAATAGTTGTATTGCCACCACCACGCCGGCCCATATCAGCAAAAAAGGCGTTGAAAATTGCACCTTGTCCGTCGCTTGCAGCAGCAATAGGCCGACATATCCCAACGGCACGCCCGGCAACACCGGCACGATGGTACCCACAAGACCAACCAACAAGCAAATTGTGCCTACAATAATCAGAAAAATGTCCATCGTTACCTCCAAAATTGCTGTTTGTTTGCAAAAACTCCTGCAAATATACGATTTTTCTCCGAATTTTTTGTACTTTTGCGGCAATATTTTCTAAATTTTTCATTATGACCGAAAAAATGCAAACTCTCAGGGATAGCGCCGCGATGCGCTGGATTGCCCTATTACTCTTGGCTTTGGCCATGTTTTGTTCATACATTTTTATGGACATTTTGTCGCCTATCAAAGATTTGATGCAGACCGAACGCGGTTGGGACTCGACGGCATTCGGCACGATGCAGGGCGCCGAAACTTTTCTGAATGTATTTGTCTTCTTCCTGATTTTTGCCGGCATTATTCTCGACAAAATGGGCGTGCGTTTCACGGCCGTGCTGTCGGGCGTGGTGATGCTGGTGGGCGCGCTCATCAAGTGGTACGCCGTCAGCGAAAGTTTCATCGGCAGCAGTGTCGAGGTGTGGTTCACCGAGCATCTGAACTACATTCCGCTGTTCGACGAGTTGGGTGTTTCGCCGTTCTACGAAGGCATGCCGGCGTCGGCCAAAGTGGCTGCCATCGGATTTATGATTTTCGGTTGCGGTACCGAGATGGGCGGCATCACCGTGTCGCGCGGCATCGTCAAATGGTTCAAAGGCCGCGAAACGGCGTTGGCCATGGGTTCCGAAATGGCTTTGGCGCGCTTGGGCGTAGCCACATGTATGATTTTTTCGCCGTTTTTCGCAAAATTGGGCGGCCATGTCGATGTGTCGCGCTCGGTGGCGTTCGGCGTCGTGCTGCTGTGCATCGCGCTGATCATGTTTGTCGTCTATTTCTTTATGGACAAAAAATTGGATGCGCAAACCGGCGAAGCCGAGGAAAAAGACGATCCGTTCAAAATCAGCGACATCGGCAAAATTTTGTCGAGCGGCGGATTTTGGCTGGTGGCCTTGCTTTGCGTACTCTATTACAGCGCCATTTTCCCGTTCCAAAAATACGCGGTCAATATGCTGCAATGCAATCTGACGTTGCAACTGCCCGACACCGGCTCGTTCTGGGGCGGCGACCATGTGGCGATTATCCAATACCTTGTGATGCTGATAGTTGCAGGTTGCTCGTTTGCCGGCAATTTTTCGAAAAACAAATCACTTAAATATGGTTTGATAGCCACAGCGGTAGTGGCGTTGGTGGTCTATTGCTACATGGGCTACATGCGCGGCACGGCCGAAACGATATTTGCCGTTTTCCCGCTGTTGGCCGTTGCCATCACGCCGGTGCTCGGCAACTATGTCGATCATAAAGGCAAAGCCGCTTCGATGCTGATTATCGGCTCGTTGCTGCTCATCATCTGCCACCTCACTTTTGCATTCGTGTTGCCGCAGTTCAAGGGCAATGCCGTGGGTGGAGTAGTGGTGGCCTACATCACTATTTTGGTACTTGGCGCGTCGTTCTCGTTGGTGCCGGCGGCCTTGTGGCCGAGCGTTCCGAAATTGGTCGATGAAAAAATCATCGGTTCGGCGTACGCACTCATTTTCTGGATTCAAAACATCGGCTTGTGGTTGTTCCCGCTGCTCATCGGCAAAGTGTTGGACAAAACCAACGTCGGCGTAACCGATGCTACGAAGTTGGATTACACATGGCCGCTGATTATGTTGGCTTGTCTTGGCATTGCGGCGTTGCTGCTCGGCTTGGTACTGAAAGAGTGGGACAAGAAAAAAGGCCTCGGCCTCGAACAACCCAACGTAACCGACTAACGCATCGTGGGGACGCTTTACCTGATACCTACAATGTTGAGCGACAGCCCGTTACGGCATATTCTGCCTGACGGGAATGCCGACGTCATTGTGCGCCTGAAGGTGTTCATCGTGGAGAATGTGCGCACGGCGCGCCGCTTTCTGAAACAGGTAAACAAGGATATTGTCATCGACGACTTGCGCTTTTTCGAACTGAATCAGCACACCGACATCAACCAAATCGCTTCGTATCTCGAGCCGCTGCTGCAAGGCAGCGATGTCGGCATCATCAGCGAGGCGGGCTGCCCCGCCATAGCCGACCCCGGAGCCGATGTGGTGGCGTTGGCGCAACAAAAAGGCATCAAAGTGGTGCCGTTGGTCGGGCCGTCGAGCATACTGCTGTCGCTCATGGCAAGCGGCTTCAATGGGCAAAGTTTCGCCTTCAACGGCTATCTGCCCATCGACAAAAATGCACGCACACAACAACTCAAACTACTCGAAAAACGCGTTTATGCCGAACATCAAACACAGATTTTCATCGAAACGCCGTACCGCAACAAACAACTGATTGAGGAGTTGTGTAAAAATTTGCAACCGCAGACCAAATTGTGCATCGCAAGCGACATTACCGGCGCCAACGAATACATCAGAACACAAACGGTGGCAGCCTGGAAAAAAGCATTGCCCGATATTGGCAAGGTGCCTTGTATATTTTTGATTTACAAATGATTAACTTATATTTATTGAATAGCAATCATGGAATTACTGAAAGGTAAAGTGGCGCTGATCACCGGCGCGGCACGCGGCATCGGCAAGGCGGTGGCGCTGAAATTTGCGCGCGAAGGTGCCGACATCGCCTTCACCGACTTGGAAATCAACGACCAAGCCGAACAAACCCGACAAGAGATCGAAGCCTGCGGCGTAACTTGTCGCGCCTACGCATCGAATGCGGCCGATTTCGACGCTACACACGCCGTGGTCGAGCAAATCAACCGCGATTTCGGCCATATCGACATATTGGTGAACAACGCCGGCATCACCAAAGACGGCCTGATGCTGCGCATGACCGAACAACAATGGGACGCCGTCATCAACGTCAATCTGAAATCGGCCTTCAACTTCACGCACGCCATCGTGCCTGTGATGATGCGCCAACGCGGCGGCTCCATCATCAACATGAGTTCGGTGGTTGGCGTAAACGGCAACGGCGGACAATGCAACTACGCAGCATCGAAAGCCGGCATGATTGCCCTGGCCAAATCCATCGCCAAAGAGGTCGGGTCGCGCGGCATACGCGCCAACTGCATCGCGCCGGGCTTCATTCTCACCGACATGACACAGCAACTGCCCAACGATGTGCGCGAACAGTGGATTAAAACCATTCCGTTGCGCCGCGGTGGCACACCCGACGATGTGGCCAACGTCGCCACATTCCTCGCCTCCGACCTGTCGAGTTACGTCAGCGGGCAGGTGATACACTGCTGCGGCGGCATGAGCATGTAAAGAAAAGGCTCCAACTCCCGATTTTGTCGGGAGTTTTTCGCTTTTTGTTAAAAAAATGCTCCCGATACTTGTTTTTTTTGAAAAATATCGCTAACTTTGTCGCGATTATTCTGATATGTGAATTTTCTAACCTTAATATCAATACAACATGAAAAAAATTAGCATTTTTCTGGGGATGTTGCTTGTCTGTTTTACCTTGCAGGCTGAATCCTATGGCATTTTAGTGAACGGCACCACCTATTTTGCCGGTACGCTGAACACCGGAAACAGTAATTCGGATTTCACCGAATACATGGCTTTGGGTGTCCCGTTAAAAAGCGGTGATTACTTTCAGCTCTACGATAAAGAAAACGCTGCTGCATGGGCGGTAACTTTGGATAGTTATAGCACATCGAGCGTGACGTTGTCGTCCGACCGCTACAACTGTACCGCCGATGGTTGCTACGATTTTTACATTAAATTAAAATATCAAGCCGACCAATTGTATGTTGGCGCTGCAACAGGCGATTGCTCCGGCAATACAGGTGAAACCATCAGTGGTGGTAACACCGGTGGCGGCGATACCGGCGGTGGTGATACAGGTGGCGGTGATACCGGCGATTACACTTCCTCTGTACCAAGCCAATGTCCCGATGTGATGTTGCAGGCTTTCTATTGGGACTCGAATGTTGACAAAGGCTACGGCGACACTAAATGGGCTACACTCAATGGTCAAGCCAGCGAAATTGCCGCCTACTTCGACCTCGTTTGGTTGCCACCATCGGCCAAATCGAGTGGCGGCGTTGGCTATATTCCCAAACAATACAGCAACCAAACCAGCGACTGGGGAACCCGTGCCGAACTCGAAAAATTCATTGCCGCCATGCACGCCGGCAACACCAAAGTGATAGCCGACATCGTTATTAACCACGCCGGCAACAAATCGAGTTGGTGCGATTTCTACAAGATGGATTTCGGTGAATATGGCGTGTTCGAACCGGACGCCTCGTGGATTACGCGCGACGATGAAGTGTGGAGCGATCCCTCGGCAACAGGTTGTACGGTTGGCGTAGGCGCTTCGCCCGATGATGGTCAAGGTGACCCGAAAAACTACGGCGCTGCACGCGACTGGGATCACAACAACGCCCAAGTGCGCGAGATGTGTCGCGCCTACCTGAAATGGATGAAAAACGAAATGCACTACGACGGCTGGCGTTACGACTACTGCAAAGGGTTCCACGAATCGCATATCAACGACTACAATACCGCTTCGCAGGCCTATTTCTCGGTGATGGAGTGGTGGGACGGCAATCCGGAAGAACTGAAATCCGCCATCGACCGAGCAAGTTACAACACGCTCACATTCGACTTTGCTACCAAATACGATGTGTTCCAAAATGCCATGGCGAACCAAAACTACCAAATTAAGGGTAAAGGCTTGCTGGGTGCCGGCTATTCGAAATATGCGGTAACGTTCATCGATTCGCATGACTCGTTCGGTCGCGAAGATGCGGCGGACATTATGGGTAAAAACGACGGCAGCAGCATCAATAACAAGAGCCTCATCTTGCAATGCAATGCCTATATTCTGTCGATGCCGGGTATTCCTTGCGTATTCTATCCGCATTGGGTGAAATACAAAGAGGAGATAAAACCGATGATTATGGCACGCAAATTGGCGGGCGTACACAGCGAAAGTGCTGTTTCCGACGAGGCTGCAAGCGGTTATTACAAAGCCACCATCACCGGCAAAACGGGTAGCATCGTCATGTATCTCGGATCGGCCTACACTGATGCAGCACCGAGCGGTTACACGCTGGCTTGCAAAGATGCCGGCTACGCCGTGTATTACAAGACGACTCTGTCGAACACGGTTTCGCTGACTGTAACACCGGCTTCGGGAACTTACGACAAAGCCATCACCGTCAGCATGACGGCTGCAAGCATCGGCACGCCAACCATCTACTATACGCTCGATGGCAGCGAGCCTTCGGCTTCATCGACCAAATACACGGCTCCATTTGCGGTGAATGCAACCACCACACTGAAAGCTATTGCCATCAGCGGCAGCAGCAAAAGTGAAGTGGTAACGCGCGAATATGTCATCGAAAAACCGGTCGAAGAGGAACCCGACCCAATGCCGACCACCGGCATCACGGTGCGCTTCCGCATTGCTGACGAATGTGATTGGGATTTGACGCAAGGCGTTTCCTATTGGATGTGGCACGACAAAACAGATGGCAAATTTGTCAAAGCCGATAAAACCGGTAATTGGTACACCTACACGTTCCCCGACGGGACGGTAACACCATTTAATATTATTGCTGTCAATGGCAATCAAGAATGGAGTTCGGCCGAATATCAAACTGACGATATTGAAGGTGTAACGGAGAGTACTTGTTACTACGTTACGTCGAAAGGCGCAGGTGTAGTAGGCGATGATGGCTCGTCGTGGAAACGCCGTGCTACGGCTGTCGATTGCAACTATGTACCCGACGCGCTGCCCACCATTACACGCGCCGAAGCGTTGACGTTATGCCCGAATCCGACCAAAGGCACGTTGGCTATCAATGCCGGCAGCAATATCGACCGCATCGAAATCTATTCGTGCATGGGCGCGTTGGTGGATACACACACCGCCGGCACCACGGCACAAACGATTGATGTAACCGGCTTGCAAAACGGCATGTACATTTTGCGTGCTACGTTGGAAAACGGCACCACGTCGGTTGGCAAATTCGTAAAACAATAATTGATACGGATGCTCAATGAAAAAATCCCCGCCTTTTTGGTGGGGATTTTTGTTGCACTGTAGCAGCACGCAATTTTATTTCACCGGCTCGATGTGAATGATGACCTGCGTGCGGTCGCCGTATTTTTGGCGCAACCGCTGTTCGACGTCGCGCGTTATCGCATGCGATTCGGTTACGCTCATGTCGCCACGCACACGCACATGCAGTTCGACAGCAATGCCGGCACCGATGCGGCGCGTTTTCAGGTTGTGCACATCGCTCAAGCGATCGTCTGCCAGCACCAACGCCACGATTTCGTCCTCCTGCTCCTTGGGCAACGACCGTTCCAGCAGTTCGTTCAGTCCAGGCATCACCAAATCGTAAGCCACTTTGATGATCAATGCACCGACGACAATGGCTGCAATGGGGTCGAGCACGCGCCACTGTTCGCTCAAAAAATAGGCGCCACCAATGCCAAGCAGCGTTCCAATCGACGAAAAGGCGTCGGAGCGGTGGTGCCACGCATTGGCTTTCAAGGCCGGCGAATTAACGCGTTTGGCAGTTGCCATCGTGTACCAATAGAGCGCCTCTTTGGCTGCAATCGACACGGCGGCTGCCACCAATGCCACGATACCTGGGCGGGCAATACTCTCGCCGCGCACCACTTGCGCAATGCGTTCGGCGCTATCGACCAAAATGCCGATGGCGACACCTGCCAACGCTACGCCGATGACGACGGTCGCCAGCGTTTCGTACTTGCCGTGTCCGTAGTCGTGGCACTCATCTTTCGGCTTGGCCGAGAGGCGCACAAACAGCAGAACCACAATGTCGGTGGCAAAGTCGGACACTGAATGTACGCCGTCGGCAATCATGGCACCGCTGCGCCCCACGATGCCGGCCACCAATTTGCCGGCCGACAACACGACATTAACAAAAAAGCCGATCCACGTCGCTTTGTAGATGGCACGTTCGCGCGTTTCTGTTGCGTTTTTCATAATTTGACAGTCAATTTTTCGAGAATTTGTACCAAAAGTTCGATTTCGTGCGGCTCCAAGGTTTCGGTTATCAGTTCCGAAAAACGCTCGTGCGCGTAGGCGTGCATGGCGTTTATTTGGCGCCCTTTGTCGGTCAGATGCAGGTGCGAATTGCGCCGGTCGTCGTCCGATGGCACTTTGTACACATAGTTGCGCTCTATCAGTTTGTCGATGCCGACGGTTACGGTCGGTTTGGTCAACTGCAGTGCCGACGCCAATTCCGTGATGTTCGGGTTGCCCAACTGACTGATGACTTCGAGGTAGTGCATTTGGGTGAGTGTCAGTTCTTTCAAGTCGAAGTACTCTTTGGCCTGTTCTTCCATTTCGCCCAAACTGTGCGATAGTTTGGCTATCACGCCGATGATGCGTTCCATGACAATTAGCAATTTTGTTTTCGGCTGCAAAGATAGTTAGTTTTATCTAACTAACAAAATTTTTGCGCATAAAAAAGCACATTTTTGCAATGTGCTTTCTATTACTGAATGTTAAGCCTCAGACTTTTTTAGCCCAAGTGTCCTTCAGCGCGACTGTGCGGTTGAAAATCAGGTGTTCCGGCGTGGAATCCGGATCAACGCAGAAATAGCCCACTTTCAGGAATTGGAACTTGTCGAGCGGTTGCGCTTTGGCCAATGCGGCTTCGACGCGCACGCCTTGCACCACTTTCAGCGAATCGGGATTGAGCAGTTCGCGGAAATCCTTGTCCGATGCCGAAGGGTCTTCGACGGCAAACAAACGGTCGTACACGCGCACTTCGGCTTCGACGCTATCGTCGATGTTCACCCAATTGATGGTGCTTTTCACCTTGCGGTTGCCGCCTTCGGTACCGCTTTTCGTGGTCGGGTCGTATTCGCAATACACGATCGTGATGCGCCCGTCGGCATCTTTGTCGCAGCCGGTGGCTTTCACAATGTAGGCGCTCTTCAGGCGCACTTCGCGGCCGTTCGGCGACAAGCGGAAAAAGTCCTTCGGCGCCTCTTCCATGAAATCGCCGCGCTCGATGTACAATTCGCGTCCGAACAGCAATTCGCGCGTGCCGGCGTGTTCGTCGTCGGGATTGTTCTCGGTCAGCAGCACTTCTGTCTGATTTTCGGGATAGTTGGTGATGACCAATTTGACGGGGTCGAAAATGGCACTCACGCGTGTGGCGCGCGGTTTCAAATCCTCGCGTGCGGCATATTCGAGCAGCGACACGTCAATCATGCCTTCCACTTTGGTGTAGCCGATTTTGTCGATAAAGTTGCGAATGGCTTGCGGTGTGTATCCGCGACGGCGCAAACCGCACACAGTAGGCATACGCGGGTCGTCCCAGCCGGCTACAAGGCCTTCTTGCACGAGTTGCAGCATCTTGCGCTTGCTCATCACCGTGTAGGTGATGTTCAGCCGGTTAAATTCGCGCTGTTTTGGTCGATAGTCGCCTTCGACAAATTGGTCGAGGAACCAATCGTACAGCGGGCGGTGCACTTCGAACTCGAGCGTGCAGATGGAGTGTGTTACGCCTTCGAAATAGTCGCTCTGACCGTGTGCGAAGTCGTACATCGGATAGACTTTCCAAGTGTAGCCGGTGCGGTGGTGCGGGTGCGACGTGATAATGCGGTACATAATCGGGTCGCGGAAGTGCATATTCGGGTGCGCCATGTCGATTTTGGCGCGCAGCACCATCGAGCCTTCGGCAAATTCGCCACGATTCATGCGTTCGAACAAATCGAGGTTTTCGGCTATCGGGCGGTCGCGATACGGACTGTTGGTGCCGGCTTCGGTGGGCGTGCCTTTTTGTTGCGCAATGGTTTCGGCCGACTGCTCATCGACATAGGCTTTCCCCTCTTTGATAAAACGGATGGCCAAATCGTACAACTGTTGAAAATAGTCGGAGGCATAATAGATGTTTTGCCACTTGAACCCCAACCATTTAATATCTTCGGTGATGGAATCGACATATTCCACATCTTCTTTCACGGGGTTCGTGTCGTCGAAACGCAGGTTGCACGTGCCGTTGTACTTCTCGGCAATGCCGAAGTCCATGCAAATGGCTTTGACGTGCCCAATGTGCAGATAACCATTCGGTTCAGGCGGGAAACGTGTCTGAATGCGGCCGCCGTTGCGCCCTTCCTGCAAGTCGTTTTCTACAATCTGTTCGATAAAGTTCAAACTTTTTTTCGGAGTTTCTTCCACTGTTGTTGTCATAACTTGAAAATTTAGCGCTGCAAAATTACTTTTTTTTCTTCAAAGAGCCGCTATAATCTGCCTTAAATCAGCAAAAAACAAAAAAAATGATATTTTTTGCCGAAAAAATTTGGTTGGTTCAAAAAAATGTACTACCTTTGCACCGCAATTCGGAAGAGATTTGCGTTTAGTTTGATTTATTGCGGAAATAGCTCAGTTGGTAGAGCACGACCTTGCCAAGGTCGGGGTCGCGGGTTCGAGTCCCGTTTTCCGCTCTTTCACAAAAAGCAGTATGAGGCTGCTTTTTTTCTTGAAAAGTCTGTTGCCCAAGTGGCGGAATTGGTAGACGCGCACGTTTCAGGTGCGTGTGTCGCGAGATGTGCAGGTTCGAGTCCTGTCTTGGGCACCATTGCGTAGGTGGTGAAATTGGTATACACGCTACTTTGAGGGGGTAGTGGTCGCAAGATCGTGTGAGTTCGAGTCTCATCCTACGCACCAAAATCAGAAAACAAAAAGACACTTCATAAATGTGGTGTCTTTTTTTTGTTGTTTGTTTTCGGGCTGAAAGTGTTTTGTTGTGCGGTCTTCTCTTTTTTTTGTTTGCGGTAGGCGGATGCAGTGTGTCATTACATTTCTCACTACTCATTGCTCATTACTAATTGGTTAGAACCCTTTGTCGCTGCGCGACATTTCCCATGCCTACCGGCAGGCAGGCTTAAAAAGGGCAAATCTTCACGCAAAACAGACACAAAAAAGCCCTCCTTCAGGAGGGCTTGGGAGGCTGCGGAGCAAGAAAAAACTCCTCACTCCGCATTCCTAATTATCTCTGATCTCGGTTCTATTCACATACAGGGCGAACAGTTAGACCAGTGTAACGTACATTTACGCCATCAAACCAATCATCTTGATCACAAGCCAGTATCCATACTACATCTTCCGATTCTTCTGTGGCCGGTGAACTCGACCAATAGCCACCAACTTCATTTTTGAAGGCAAGATCGAAACTATCGCGCATACCTGCAGCCGGCAAGAAAATTGAATTTCCATTTTTTTCGCTTGTAACAAGGTATCCGGACGTTGTCGTGCCACCATAATTACTTCTCCATTCCCATGTACATTGCTCTATTAGTTCAAGCCATTCGGCATGTGTCGGCATACGCCAATTCCCACCCATATTCACATGTGCGGCATCTCTATTCAATGGCAATGTAATAGGATCTGAATAATACTGGTAATTAGACTCTGTGTAGGAATTTTTAATGGTAGTTTCTCCCCAAGCGTAGTAGTTGCCGTAAGCTTCCGGTTTGGATGCTCCGACGTTGCAAGTTGCCCATTTTACACTCAGCCCAAGGTCAACCCACTCATACCCACTTTCTGTGCCGTTTTGCGGTTCGCAAGCAGCAAATATCGCTGCTACGCAGCATAATGCTGCAAAAAATTTGATTGTTTTCATTGTTTTGTAATATTTTTTGCCTACTCTGTTTTTATCGGATTTTCGGCATGGCTCCGCAGCACCGGAAAGAAAAAATGGTTGGTGTGTGCGCATAAAAATAGCGTGGTGCTAAAATTGTTTCTTTGGGTCTTGAGGATTTCTGGACTACCTTTCTTACCAAATAAACGAACAAAGCCCACGCTGCACGCGTGTTCATTTTTAGGCTTATGCTTGGTAAGAAATCTTAAAAGTGTCCAGTTTTCAAGACCCAAGAGCGACTAAAACGCTATTTTCTATATGTCTGTTTCAAGATGCGCACACGAACGGTTCGTGTTTCTATTCCATAGGCAAAAATGTTTTTTGTCGTTTATGTTTGTTTAATTACGCTGCAAAGATAGTAAAAATAGTGCAAAGTGCAAAACGGAAGAGTGCAAAATAGTTTCAAAGTTTAAGAGTTTAATAGTTTAATAGTTTCAAAGTTTAAGGGTTTAATGTAGGGACGTGGCATGCCGCGTCCGCATAGTTTAAGGGCGTAGGGTTCAAAAATAGTGCAAAGTGCAAAACGGAAAAGTGCAAAATAGTTTCAAAGTTGTTTTTGTAGTTTGCGTTTGTTTTTACCTCCCAAACCATCCCTGCCTACCGCAGGCAGGTTAAAGGAGGGCTATAAGTCCCCTTCAGGGGATTTAGGGGTAATAAAACAAATGCAGAGCAAGGAAAACTCCTCACTCTTCACTACTCCTCACTCCTCATTACTAATTGCATGGCAGCCGTTTTGCTATCATATTGTGTGCCGAAATACTTAAAAAATCAGAAATTGTTTTTATAAGTGGATTATTTTTTATAATTTTGCAGGTTCAATGCAAAATCTATTTCACAATGAAACGTCTATCGCTGATATTATTATTACAATGTAGTTTGTGTGTTCTACTCTTTGGCGTGCCTGCCACGCCCGAGGTGTTGCGCGTGCTTCAGCCCGATGGCACCGAATTGCCGGTGTTGCTGCGTGGCGATGAGTTCTTTCACTACACCACTACCGACGATGGCTATTTGGTGTCGCGCAACGAGGCCGGCTACTATGAATATGCCGAGTTTACGGCCGATTTCCGCATACGTTCGTTGGGCGTGCGTGCGCGTGGCAGCGCCGAACGTACGGCAGCCGATCGCCGGTTGCTGAAACGTGTAAGTAAACCTGCTGCGGCGCCGGTGCGCAAAAATGTGTCGTATGCGTCGTCAGAGATGATGCGTTTTCCGCATAATGGCAGCCCGAAAAGTTTGGTGATTTTGGCCGAGTTTTCCAACCTGTCGTTCAAAGTGGCTAATCCGCAGAGTGCGTTCACCGATTTGCTGAATCAATCGGGGTATGCGCAAAACGGCGCCACCGGGTCGGCGCGCGACTATTTCATTGCATGTAGCGATAGTGTTTTCCAACCGGAATTTGTGGTAGTCGGGCCTGTAAAACTCGATCGACCGTACAACTATTATGGCGGCAACGACGCCAATGGCAACGACAAAGCACCGGCGCAAATGATTGTCGATGCGTGTCGCAAGGCCGATACGTTGGGCGTCGATTTTTCGGTGTACGATACCGATGGCGATGGCTATGTGGACAATGTGTTTGTCTATTATGCCGGTTACAACGAAGCCGAGGGTGGCCCGGCGGAAACAGTCTGGCCGCATCGCTGGCGTGTGCAGTCGGCCGTGAGCATCGATGGTGTGCGGCTCAACGATTATGCGTGTACGTCGGAGTTGCGCAGCTATACCGGCACCACGATGTGCGGCATTGGTACGTTCTGCCACGAGTTTACGCATGTGTTCGGTTTCCCCGATTTGTATGTAACGGATTACAATCCGGCCGGCAAAGATCTCGGTACGTGGGATATTATGTCGGGCGGTTCGTACAACAATTCCGGTCGTACGCCGCCTACCTATTCGGCTTACGAGCGTTTCTATTTGGGTTGGCTCAAACCGAAAGTGCTGTCGGAACCGTCGGTGGTGTCGCTGTCGCATCTGCTGACTTCGAACGAAGCCTGCCTGCTGTCGGCTACGCGCGCTCACAATCTCAATGGTGTTTCGCCAAATCCTACCCAATTTTTCATGATCGAAAATCGTCAGAAAAGTGGTTGGGATGCCTATTTACCCGGTTCCGGCCTGCTGATTACGCGCATCAATTACAATGCCTCGTTGTGGAACAGCAACACGCTGAACAACGATACGGCTACGTTGGGTGTCGAAATCATGGCGGCCAATCCGGCAGCCAATGGCACTGCCAGCGATACTTATCCCGGCACGCGCAACGTAACCGCCTTTTTCCCAACCCTGAAAAACGGTACACCGCTCAATCAGCCATTGACGTATATCAGCGACAAAGGCGGTGTTATCACGTTCCGTTACGATGGTGGCGGCGATGGCTTCCCCGCCTACGAACCGTTCCCCGAAACGTTGCCACTATTCAAAACAGTTCAGGAACAACCGTCTAATTCTCAGGTTGTTGATGTAAATGGTAAATGGTTGGTCGATAAGTTGAAAGTGTCGTTGTCCTCGGGCGAAAATTTCCAAATAGCTACAGCCGATGCCGGCGAGTGGGGAAGTGCTGTGGAGTATACACCTGAGGCCGATTCGACCATGCACGCACGGTTGTTTGTGCGCTATTTCCCCGAACACGCTTCGTTCTCCGATGTGCATCGCGATACTATATCCATTGTGCTTGATAAATATACGACGTACCATATCTATTTATCGGGACAGTCGTCGCGCCCTGTGTTGGTGGAAGTGCCGGTGGCTGTGGCTGCTCTCGACACCACAAGTAGTTCGTACACAGCGGCTTGGGAGGCAGCATTCGATGCTACAGGCTATTATTTGTCGGCTTATACCTACGATTCGCTTGGCACCGGCACCGTTTTGACCGAAGAGTTTACCGATTTCGATGTCGCGTGTGCAGTCGATTGGCATGCGTCGTTTGGCGTGGTCAATTCCACTATCTATGGCAATCAGTCGCCATCGGTGGTGTTCGATGTGAGCAGCGATACGTTGTGGACGGAACGCTATTGTTTCCCGATAACCAAAATCAGTTTTTGGATGCACTGCATGGGGGCAGCCGGCAGCGTGTTGTGTGTCGATGGTTACGCCGATGGCGCGTGGTCGCGCATCGATTCGGTCATCATCGAAAAGAGCATGTTGCGTACCACACACGAGATGGTGTTGCCCGCCGATAATGCCTTTACGCAATTCCGTATCGCTTATCAGAAAAAAGCCGGCAAGTTGTTGTTCGACGATTTTACGGTGCATTTTGCCGATGCTGTTACCTATCAATGCCATCATCGGCATGTAAATGCGTTGAGTTACACGCTGGAGCAGTTATCGCCCGATACGGAATACCGTTATCGCGTGCAAGCCACCGACAAAACCGAATATTACGAGAACATCACCGATTTCTCGAACGAGATACATGTACGCACGCAACCTTTTATCGACACCGATCCGCGGGTATTGACCGTCAGGAAAAATGCTGCCGGTGGCTACGAGGTGCAGTTGCAAGAGTTAAAAGACGATTATCACCTATATATTTATACATTAGACGGCCGTTTGATGGCCGATATTGAGCCGACAAATGTGGTAACGGAAGTACCTGCATTGCCTGCCAATACCATTTATGTGCTGAAATATTCGTCGGTACACGATAGAAGCCGCAAAGACCCATCGGCCAAATTATTCTATCAGTAGTTGCACGCAAGAGTGTTTAAATAAAATATTTATTAACTGCATTTATCCTTTTCCGCTTACGGTTTGTAGGTGACGGAATGCTTGTGAAAGCAGTGGGGATAGGTGCCTAAAACAGATGAATTATGGGAAATCTTGTTGCTATTGTCGGACGCCCGAATGTGGGCAAATCGACATTGTTTAATCGCTTGACACAGACGCGTCGGGCAATTGTGAATGAAGAGGCCGGCACCACGCGCGACCGTCAGTATGGGTTGAGCGAATGGTGCGGTCGCTCGTTTTCGGTGGTTGATACAGGCGGCTGGGTGGTCAATTCCGACGATGTGTTCGAGGAGGAGATCAACCGCCAAGTGCAACTCGCCATCGACGAAGCCGACGTGATTATGTTTGTGGTCGATGTGCAGAGCGGCATCACGGACTTGGATTTGCATGTGGCCGACATTTTGCGCCGGGGACAAAAACCGGTTGTCGTTGTAGTCAATAAAGTCGATACCTTCGATTTGCAGTATCAGGCTGCCGAATTTTATCGACTCGGCTTGGGCGAACCATTCATCATGTCGGCCATCAATGGGTTGGGCAGCGGCGAACTGCTGGACGAGTTGCTGACACACTTCAAATCGGAGGTGAACGACGAATTGGAAGATCTGCCGAAAATAGCCATCGTCGGGCGGCCGAACGCCGGTAAATCGTCGATAGTGAACGCCTTTATCGGCGAAGAACGCCACATCGTAACCGACATAGCCGGCACCACGCGCGACTCTATCTACACCAAATACGATAAATTCGGTCATGCGTTCTATTTGGTCGATACGGCCGGTATTCGCAAAAAAGCGAAAGTGAACGCAGATATTGAATATTATTCGGTCATTCGCGCCATTCGTGCCATCGAGGCGTCCGATGTCTGCATTTTGATGATTGACGCCACGCGCGGCATCGAAAGTCAGGATTTGAACATATTTTCGCTGGTGCAGAAAAACCGTAAAGGGTTGGTCGTGTGCGTGAATAAATGGGATTTGGTGGAACAAAAAGAGGCCAAAGACATCAAGGCGTACGAGAAAGCTATCCGCGAACGCTTGGCGCCGTTTGTCGATTTCCCGATTGTGTTTGCTTCGGCAGTAACTAAACAGCGTATTTTCAAGGTGATAGAGATGGCGATGCAGGTGTACGAAAACAAAAATCGTAAAGTGCCGACAGCGCGTCTGAACGAATTTTTCCTGCCATTGATCGAAAACTATCCGCCGCCGGCCTACAAAGGCAAATACGTTAAGATAAAATATGTGGCGCAACTGCCTAATACTCAAGTGCCTACGTTTGTGTTTTTTGCCAATTTGCCGCAATATATCAAAGCACCGTATTTGCGCTTTTTGGAGAATAAGTTGCGCAGTACATGGAATTTTTGCGGGACGCCGATTTTGCTCTTCCCGCGACAAAAATAGTTCGTGGCATGATTTCGTTTTTGATTTCGATAGTGCTTTTGGTGGTGGGCTATCTGTTGTATGGCGCACTTGTCGAGAGAATTTTCGGCATCGACCGGCATCGCGTTACGCCGGCTTTGGCGCAAACTGACGGCGTGGACTATGTGCCGCTGCCGGCTTGGCGCATTTTTCTGATACAATTTCTGAATATTGCCGGCCTTGGCCCGATTTTCGGTGCCATTATGGGCATATTTTTCGGTCCGAGCGCATTTCTGTGGATTGTGTTCGGAACGATTTTTGCCGGCGGCGTTCACGACTATTTGTCGGGTATGATGTCGGTGCGTCGTGGCGGCGTCAGTTTGCCCGAAATCGTCGGGCAGGAACTCGGCGGCGGCGTCAAACAGTTTATGCGCATGCTGTCGCTGGTGCTGTTGCTGCTGCTGACCACGACATTTCTGACCGGCCCTGCCAATTTGTTGCACGGCTTGGTCGGCAGTGTCGATGTGGTGTGGTGGATTGTCATTGTCTTTGCCTATTATATTTTGGCAACCTTGCTGCCTGTCGATAAAATAATCGGTCGTTTTTATCCGATTTTTGGCGCTGTGTTGCTGTTTATGGGCTTGGGCATCATGGTAGTGATGCTTGTCAAGCAAGCACCGATTCCCGAACTGACCGATGGTTTGCAGAGCGTGCATCCGCAAGGTTATCCGCTCTTTCCAATGATGTTTGTCAGCATCGCGTGCGGAGCGATTAGTGGTTTTCATGGCACGCAGTCGCCCATCATGGCGCGCTGCATGACCAACGAACGTCAAGGTCGGCGCATCTTTTACGGCGCGATGGTGGCCGAAGGCATTTTGGCGCTGATTTGGGCGGCCGCGGCAGGGTCGTTTTTCGGCGGAGTCGGCGGTTTGCAGACGTTTGCGGCCGAACATGCCGGCGAAAACATAGCGGCGTTGGTCATCGACCGAATCTCGCGCAGTTGGTTAGGCACGGTTGGTGGCATTTTGGCGATTGTCGGCGTGGTGGCCGCACCTATCACATCGGGCGATACAGCGTTGCGCAGTGCGCGTTTGATTGTGGCCGACTTTCTGCATCTCGATCAAAAAGCGATTCCTAAACGCTTGCTGATTTCCATTCCGATGTTTTTGGTCGTGTTCGGCATGACGTTTGTCAATTTCGACATCGTGTGGCGCTATTTTGCATGGACGAATCAGACGTTGGCCTGTTTCACCTTGTGGACGGGCACCGTATTCCTGTACAAACAGTCGCGTTACCGTTGGGGTTATTTGGTGGCCTTGTTGCCGGCTGTGTTTATGACGGCGGTTTGCTCGTGTTACATTGTGGTGGCGCCTGAAGGTTTTGCCTTGCCGATGCCGATAGGTTATGCGGTGGCGGCGTTGGCGTGCGCTGTGTGTGCCGCTTTGTTCTTGAGGTGGGCGCGAAAATCGGGTGTTTCGCGTATGAGTTTGCCGCGCTGAAACTGAAGTATAACTCAAAAAGAGCGAAACAATTAAATAAATACGGCTACTCGCGAAGATTCGAACAACTGCATAAATGTTCGTTCTAACTTCTTCATGAGAACTTCAAAAAGTTTATAATAACCTGGTTATCAATAAATTATATTTTTATATACTTTTAATATAAGAAACAATACCATCGATATCTCGCTGTAAAATTACGTGTATCAGGTTGTTAGTATTATCTATACAATCAGTTATACATTGCAAAACGTTTTCCGAATTAATATCAATTTTCTCATTCATAAATTTACGAGAAATAGCCATTCTTAAACATTGTACATCATTAAAATCTTCTTCATCCCAAATTTCTCTAAATATTTTTTCGCGTATTTCTATTTTATCGGTTTTCTTTAACTTCCAACGTGATACTGTTATCATGTGTCCATACAATTCATCAGACCAATGTTTCTTATATCGTGTTTGACCAACAAGAGTACAGTATCTTACCAAAATCCAATTTTCTAATATTTTATTTGTCAATACCCTAATCCTTTCCTTATAAGTACTACGAGGCAAGGACATTTCACCTAACATTTGTTCATTAATCGTTTCAATTATTGTTTTCCTAATAAATTCTATCAATTTTTCTTCTGTCATTAATGCCTAACTTTTATCTCTTTTTGTAATTATAAAAAATAACTTATCTTAACAATGTAAATATACTAAATTATTTTAATATAAGTAAATTGTTTGTTAATGAAAAATCCTGCAAGTTTTATTGCAGGATTTATAGTTTTAATGCTTTTTGCTTGGTGTATGACCTTGTGTATCTACCATATTCTCGTAGTCTTCCACTGCATACCAATAATTAGATAGAAATGTTAATAACTCTTTGATTTCTTTTGTGTTATGTATAATCAATGATAAGCTACGGTTAATTTTTCTACTTGTGCCTGTTTTATCTGAATACGACACTCTGTAAAACTCTTGTGTATTGAAATTGTATTCTATTGTACCAATACTATATTTTTGTAATGCTATCATTAATTCACCCTTGAATATTACGCGTTCTGTATTTATAAACCTACTACTTTGAAACTTTAAATCAACTGGATATGCCCGACCTGTTTCATTGTTACGTTCAACAAATTCTAAAACTAAATTAGGAAAATTGCTTCTAATTGCATGTGATAAAGCATCGTCTGCTAATGTTGCACTTTTGTTCATTTTAGTTTTTGCGTTAGGATTTCTTTTTTGACGATAATCTATTAGTGCATTATAATTTGCTCCATACACTAATGCTGCTGTGCGGTAATCCATACTATTATTTGTTTAGTGTTTTTACAATGCAAATGTACTAAATTATTTTGATATAAGCGAATCGAATGTTAATGATTTTTTTTGAGAAAATACTTGCAATCTGTCGCCATCGCGCGTGTCAAACAGTTACACCAAGGCTCTTTTTGTCATTTATCTTGTGGTAACTGTCATAGTCTGTCAGCTTGTTGTGCGACTGCTAAATTACAAAAAAATGCAATACGTTACTATCTGATGGCACAATATGGCTTATTTATTTGCGTATGAGTTTGTTTCTCAATAATTTACATACTTCGTTGATAACAAGTGCCGCAGCCGATAGACCGCCAATCCACCACCATTGTGCGGCATCGAGAGGGCTGATTCTGAATAACTGTTGCAAACTCGGAATCAGTAACACACTCAACATCAGTAGGCACACAATAGCGATGGTCGCCCACAAATATTTATTGATAAACAGCCCGTTGAATACGTTGTGGCGGCCGGCACGAATGCTCAATATCAATGTCATTTGTGTGAATACCAACACGGCAAAGGTCATGGTGCGCGCTATTTCTACCGAACTTTGCAGCCCTATCGCATAGGCACACAAAGTGAGCCCGCCGACGATGATGTATTGTATTGCTATTTGCCATATAAAGTGCTTGTCGAACAGGCTTTTTCTGCTTCGAATGGGCGGTTGTTGCATGATGTCGTTTTCGGCCGGTTCAACGCTCAAGGCCAATGCCGGCAAACTATCGCCTACCAAATTGACCCACAACAGTTGGATGGGCAGCAAAGGTAAAGGCGTGTTGCCGATGACGGCCACAAACAAGACGAGAATTTCACCTAAATTGGTGGCGACCATAAATTGTATGGCTTTCAGAATATTTGCGTAAATGCGGCGTCCCTCTTTCACGGCCGATACGATGGTGGCAAAATTGTCGTCGGCCAAAATGGCATCGGCCGCCTCTTTGGCCACATCAGTGCCGGTTTGCCCCATGGCAATGCCGATGTCGGCCAACTTGTGTGCCGGTGCATCGTTTACACCATCGCCGGTCATGGCTACAATGTGTCCGTGCGCCCGAAAGGCTTTGACGATGCGTACTTTGTGTTCGGGTGCCACGCGGGCAAATACGCTCACCGTCGCAATGGCGTGTTCGAGTTCGCTGTCGCTCATGCTTTCGATGTCGGCGCCGGTCAGTACGGTACTTCCTGCCTGCATGATACCCAAGTCTGTGGCAATGGCGGTGGCTGTCAGTTGGTGGTCGCCGGTTATCATCACCGGTTTGATGCCGGCTTCGATACATTTTTCGACGGCCAATGCCGCTTCGGGACGTGGCGGGTCTATCATGCCGACCATGCCGAGAAATATCAAATTGTTTTCGATGGCAACGGTGTCGTCGAACGTTGTGAATGCCGGCAGTTCTTGGTAGGCTACGGCCAATACGCGTAGGGCTCGCGAGGCCATTTGACGATTGGCTGCTTCGGCCCGGGCGCGCTGTTGTCGGGTGAGTGGCATTATGGTACCGCCAATGGCTATATGGGTACAGCAGGTCAGCACTTCGTCGAAACCGCCTTTCATAGCCACAAGGTAGGTGCCGTTTGCGCATCGGTGTACCGAACTCATGCGTTTTCTGTTTGAATCGAACGGAATTTCTGTAACGCGCGGATAGTCCTGGTCGAGAGCGGCTTTGTCGAGGGCGTAATGGCGCTGACCCAGATCAATCAAGGCAACTTCGGTAGGGTCGCCGGTGCAAATGGTTGTGCCGGCGGTATGGGCGATGCCTGCGTCGTTGACCAACATCGCAGTGCGTACCAACCGTTTTGCGGATGACTTATCGCTCTGAATGTCAAATAGTTGATTGTCGGCATATATCTCGGTTACTTGCATGCGGTTTTGGGTCAAGGTGCCTGTTTTGTCGGAGCAAATCACGGTGGTGCTGCCCAGCGTTTCGACCGATGGCAAATGCCGGATGATGGCGTTTTGTTTCGCCAAACGCTGTACGCCAATGGCCAATACGATGGTCGAAACGGCCGGAAGTCCTTCCGGAATGGCAGCCACAGCCAAACTCACGGCAGTCATGAACATGGTAAGCAGATTGTTACCATATAACAACCCGATGACGAAAATAACGGCGCAAATGATCAAAGAACCGATGCCTAATATGCGTCCGAGTTGGTCAAGGCGCATTTGCATCGGGGTTTTATGCTCGTCCACGGACATTATCATTGAGGCGATTTTGCCGACTTCGGTGTCGTAGCCGGTGGCGATTACGATGCCTTTGCCACGGCCGTAGGTTACGCCACACGAACTGAACGCGGTGTTTCGCCGGTCGCCAATGGCCGCTTTGTGGTCGATGGGTGTGGTCGCTTTTTCTACCGCTTCCGATTCGCCTGTGAGTGCCGACTCCTGAATTTTCAGATTGACGGCCTCGGTCAAACGGATGTCGGCGGGGACATTGTCGCCGGTTTCTATCACTACCACATCGCCTACTACCACATCGCGCGAAGCAATGGTTTGCAACCGACCGTCGCGCACGACTTTACAATGCGGTGCGGCAAGGCGTTCGAGCGCATCAAGCGATTTCTCGGCTTTGGACTCTTGCACCACACCGATGATGGCATTGGCAATCACAATTACCAAAATAATCAGCGCGTCGGTGATGCCTTCGCCATGCATCCACCCGATGATGCCCGAAATGCAGGCGGCTATCAGCAGCACAATGATTAAAAAACTTTTGAATTGAGCGAAAAATTTTTGCAGAAGCGAGGTGTGAACCACTTGTTTGAACTCATTGTAACCATTCGCTTTCAAGCGTTTGGCTGCCTCCGCACTGCTCAAACCTTCGTGTGGATGCGTGTGGCAGTGTTCGACTACTTCGTCCACACTCATTTGATAATAGGCGCGTTCCGTTTTCATGTCCTAAAAATTTTTATCAATTTTTTGGCAAAAATAGGGCGATTTGCACGATGTTTGATACTGAATATCTGACAAAAAATGTCAAATTTGGCGATATTGAACCTTTAATACTATGGAACCGATTGTAAAACTAACAACCGATGCCTTGCAACAAGGCGATGACACGTGTACGAACAGTGATTTTTACCTCGAATCGGAACAACTTGTGGCACGCTACGCCAACGCCGAACCTATTACGTTCGAGGGATTTGTGGTGGCGCTTTTCCAAACAGGCCGTGCCGAAATGTCGGTGAATGGCCGCAAATACAAAGTGTGTGGCGGCGATTTGCTGTTGTTGGCGCCCAATACGGTACTCAAATATTATGGCGCCACGTCCGACTATACGGCTACAAAAATTGTGGTAACGCTCGACGTGATTATGGATTTTCCCACACCATTCGATACCGATATTATTGGCATGGCGCGCCGCCGTCCGATTGTGCGCCTGAATCGTGCCGATTACGAAATGTTGCAGGACTGCTTGGCGTTGATTGGCAAAAATTACAATAGCACACAGTGTTACCGCAAAGAAATTCTGAAAACGCTCTTTTATGCCATGCTGCTCACCATCGGGAGCATATACAAACGCTCCGAAGGCGATGCCGACGACACCGATACCAAATTCAGCGCCGAAAAGTTGTCCGACACCTTTTTCAAATATGTGGCGCAATACTACAAAGAGCATCGCACCGTCAAATTCTATGCCGACAAAATGCACCTGACACCAAAATATTTGTCGAAAGCCATTGTGAGCATCACCGGCAAAACAGTCATGGCTTGGCTGGACGAGGCTGTCATATTGGAAATCAAAATACAATTGAAAACCAGCGATTTGAGTGTGTGGCAGATAGCCGAAAATCTGCACTTCTCGAGTTCGTCGGCTATGGTGCAGTTTTTCAAAAAAAATACTGGCGTCACGCCACTGAAATACCGCGAAACGGAGGAGTGGTGATAAATATGAAATATTAAAAAGTCATTTTTATTTGGATCATACGAAAAAATAATTGTAATTTTGCAACGTAAAAATAAATCGAACATCATTATGAATATTCGGCAAAATATCGCATGTTGTTGCGCGCATCGTCTTGATTGGCGCGCTGTTGTCGGTGTGTGATGTTTTGTTTGTTTTTAGTGAGAATTCATTCCAAGCCTGCCAATCACTTTCGATTCGGCAGGCATTTCTTTTTTTTGGGGGAAGTCGAAAGATATTGTTAATATTCTAAACATAAATTGTATGATTAACGAAAAATTGACCGATTTAATCGGAGGAACGCCGCTGTTGCGTGTGCATGGCATCGAAGGTCTGTTGGCCGATGTAGTGGTAAAATTGGAGTATTTCAACCCGGGCGGGAGCGTCAAAGACCGCATTGCCTTGGCCATGATTTTGGACGCCGAACAGCGTGGCGTGCTTAAGCGTGGTGCCACCATCATCGAACCGACAAGCGGCAACACCGGCGTCGGATTGGCGTGGGTGGGCGCATCGCGCGGATACAACGTCATTCTGACCATGCCCGACACGATGAGCGTGGAACGGCGCAATCTGCTGAAAGCCTATGGCGCGCAACTCGAACTCACTCCGGGTGCCGAAGGCATGAAAGGCGCTATTCGTCGTGCCGAAGAGTTGCGCGATACGATTGAGGGTGCTGTCATCTTGGGACAATTTACCAATCCGGCCAATCCTGCTATGCACGAACGCACTACGGGCGAGGAAATTTGGCGCGATACCGACGGACGTGTCGATATGTTTGTGGCCGGTGTCGGCACGGGTGGCACGGTGAGCGGTGTCGGCAAGGCGTTGAAACAACACAATCCGGCGGTGCGTGTGGTGGCGGTCGAGCCGGCTTCGTCGGCAGTGCTGTCGACAGGTGTACCGGGCAAACACAAAATTCAGGGTATTGGTGCGGGTTTTGTGCCCGACACATACAATCCGCAAGTGGTAGACGAGGTGCTGACCATTGCCGACGACGAAGCGTTCGAGGCGGCGCGTTTGTTGGCTCATACGCAGGGTTTGCTGGTCGGCATATCGTCGGGCGCGGCCTTCGCTGCTGCGACGAAGTTAGCCCGAAAACCCGAAAACAAAGGCAAAATGATTGTTGCCTTGCTGCCCGATACCGGCGAACGCTATTTGTCGGTATTCTAATCGGTGGTGGCACACTGTAAAACAAAGGCGGCACTCCATCGAGTGCCGCTTTTTGTTGCATTTTTGGGTACAAGAGGTACCGATTATTCGTGCTCCAACGCCAATGTTTTGGTGGTTTGGTCGCATACTTCGCTCGGCCCGAAATATTGTATCGGTCCGGGATAAACGAAGTCGGTTTCGATAGCCCACGCATCGCGATGTGCGGCAAAATATTTGAATGGACCGCCATCGAGCACAACGAGTGCTTTTTGTATCACAGGTTTCATTTTACCGTTGCGTTTTTCCATGTTCATCATGGCTGTAATCGGTATACCGCCGGCCAACCATTGGTCTGCCGGTTGGGTGGTGTTGCGCACCGACGACATATAGCCCGTTTTGCCGCTGGCAATGAGCATGGCGGCGTTGAAACCGAGCGAGTAGCAGTAGTCGGCATCGAAGTTCGATGGAGCGGCGCAGCGGCCTTCGTAACCGAAGAAGTGGTGTTGCGTGGCAAATTTGCCCACATATTTTCCCTCTTTTTTCCACGCATCCAATTTTTTGCCGACCATCTCGGCAAGCAGTTGCTCGGTCTCGATGAGCGACACTTGTACGTTGCCGTGCGGGTCGCGTTCCAACGCCAATTGGCGCGAAACGGTAGCCGGCAGGCTCTCGAATAGTGCGGCGTTCTCGGCTGTCAGATGTTGTACGACATAAGCGATTTTGTCGTCGGCTGCGATGGTGTCAAATTCGGCTTGGTTTTGTGCCAACATATCGTTCAATTCGGCAATCAGGCGTTTGATGGCCGGAATGAATTCGATGAGGCCTTCTGGCACGAGCACGGTGCCGAAATTCAATCCTTTGGCTGCGCGGGCGGCTACGGCTTCGGCAATGTAGGTTACCACTTCGTCCAGCGTCTGATTTTTGGCTTCCACTTCTTCGCCGATGAGGGTGATGTTCGGGTGCGTTTGCAGCGCGCATTCCAACGTAACGTGCGACGCCGAACGTCCCATCAGTTTGATGAAGTGCCAATATTTTTTGGCCGAGTTGGCATCGCGTTCGATGTTGCCTATCATTTCGGAATAGACTTTGCAAGCAGTGTCGAAACCAAACGAGGTTTCAATCATGGCGTTTTTCAGGTCGCCATCGATGGTTTTGGGACAGCCGATGACCTGAATGCCGCAGTTTTTTTGCAGATAATATTCGGCCAAAACACAAGCGTTGGTATTCGAGTCGTCGCCGCCGATGATGACAATAGCATTGATTCCCAACTCTTTACAAATTTCGATACCGCTATCGAATTGCGCTTTTTCTTCCAACTTTGTGCGTCCGGAACCGATGATGTCGAAACCGCCGGTGTTGCGATATTCGTCGATAATGTCGGCGGTCAGTTCGATGTATTTGTGGTCAACCAAGCCGCTGGGGCCGCCCAGAAAACCATAAAGTTTGTTGTTCGGATTCAGTTTTTTCAGGCCATCGAACAAGCCGGCAATGACGTTGTGGCCGCCGGGGGCTTGTCCGCCCGACAGAATGACGCCTACGTTGGCCGTGGCAGTCAAAGGTGCGTCGGCCGGCTCGAATGTTACGAACGGCATGCCGTATGTGTTCGGGAACAACTCTTTGATGGCTGCTTGGTCGGCAACCGATTCGGTGGCACTGCCTTCTTTCAGTGTCAAACCTCCGATAAGCGCCGCCGGCAATTTAGGCCGGTAGGCGGCTCGTGCAATTTGTAATGCGCTTTTTTCCATGTGCTTATTGTTTTTTTTGAAAATGAATTTTGTCGGTTTAATAGTGTGTGCAAAGGTACAAAAAAATCCTCATATTGCTACAACAAATTGTTGTTCCATTTGTAGCAATGTGCGTTTGTTGTCCAAACCGGCGGCAAATCCGGTCAGTTGATTGTTTTTGCCGACGACGCGGTGGCAGGGAATGATGAGCAGAATGGGATTGTGCCGACAGGCGTTGCCTACGGCGCGAGTGGCCTGCGCTTGACCGATGCTTTGTGCTATGTCGCTGTAGGATCGTGTCTGACCATACGGTATGGCGCGCAAGACGTCCCAAACGCGTTGCTGAAAGGCTGTGCCGCGCGGTTCGATTGGTATGTCCCACGCATGAAGTTGTCCCCGAAAATAGGCGTTTATCTGCTGACAGACAATTTGTTGCAATGGCGTTTTTGGCGCGACGTCTATGCCCACGTGCGGGTGTGCCTGGATGTGTGTGATGGCGCGGCCGTTGTCCGTTATCCGTAGCCAACCTATGGGTGTCTGAAGGTGAAAGGTCGAATCTGCCATGGTCGGAATGTGTGGGTATATAAAAACAGAAAGGGTTGTCATCACGACAACCACAATCCTCTTAACCTTAAATCTAATACCATGAAAAACACGATGCAAAGGTACGACATATTTTGAAACTACAAACACAAATGCGCTATATTTTTCGGATTTTAACACATTATTTTCTGTTGTTTGTTGTAATTTATTTATAATCAGTTATTTATATAATGTTAAATATTGTAAAATATATGTTTTTGAATATATAATTAACAAAGGTTTCTGGTAAGTACGGTACTTAAAAATATGTTTTACAGCACAAAATATGATTTTTGAAAGCGTATTGTGTCGCTCAAGGGGCTTGCAAAAGAAATTTTTCTACACCTTGGCGAATCGAATCGAGCCCGATTTGTGCGAGATTTATCTGGTGAAAATCGTGAAAATGGGCGGTTGCTACATCGTCGGCGCAGTGTATGTGCGTGCAATCGGCCACTTCGACTTTGAAAAATAGATCGAGCGTGTGAACCGTAAAATCGGAATAGACGTAGGTGTTGGGTAGCGAAAAGAGGTAGTCGGCGCGGACAACGGACAATCCCAATTCTTCGTCGATTTCGCGTGCAAGGGCTTGCTCTGCGGTTTCGGCGTGGTCGATGAATCCGCCGGGCAGGTCGAGTAGGCCTTGTGCCGGTTGTTTAGCCCGTGTGCATAGCAATAATTTGTCGTCGTGCACGATGAATCCGGCTACGGCAGCGGCGGCGTTGTCGTAGTACACGAATCCGCATGTTTGGCACCGCTTCGATTTGAAGTCGTTGATAACGAAGTGGTTGGAGCCGCATTTTGGACAGAAAGCGAACAAAGCGAGCGGAGGTTGTGTCATAGCAAAGGTACTTTTATGGGCGAGGCGATACGAATCGGCAATCGATGTCGGCGTCGCTCATCGTGGCGGTCATATAATAGGGTGCTTCGGCCTTGTCTTGCATCGTTTCGATGGTGATATAGCGCACATCGCGATACAAAATGTCGTGCCGATGGTGATTGTGCCCTTGCAGATAGAGAGTTACATGGTGTCGCTGCAACAGTGCTGTGAGGGCGAACGTTTCTTCCAACGCCATGTTACTGGTGGGAAAGCCCGTGTTGTCGTCTTTGAACAGGTTGGTGTGCGTGTAAATGATTGTGTGTCGGTGCTTTCCGTCGTTTTCGGTCAAAGTTAGTTGCAGCCATTGTTGTTGGTCGTAGCCCAAAGTGCCGCTGCCGGTGTCGATGCACACAAACAAATCGGTGTAGTGCGGCGTTTGTACAATAAATGTGTAAGTGGCTGTGCCAAAGTAGTTTCGGTAGTCGTCCCATTGGTCGAAGTAGAGGTCGTGATTGCCGACGGCGGCAAAAATGGTATCGTTGCGTGCTTGTGTGGCGGCATTGTATTGCAGCGCATCGGCGAAAGTCGCAAAATGGCCTTTCCCATGTATCAAATCGCCGAGCAGCAGGGCGAAATAGGCGTTATTGTCGTTACGCAGGGCGGTTATCATGGCGGTTAGGTTGTCGGTGGTGGTTTCGGTGTGCAGGTCGGTGCCTACATAAAAAGTGTAGTCGTCGATTGGCACCGACAGCCGGACGGCAGTGTGTGTGTCGTTCCATGCTTGCGATTGTGCGAATCGTTGTTCGACGGTGTCGCTTGGTGGTGCAACGAGGCCGCTCAAATCGATGTCGCAACTGCTGCAACATACCGCCAAAGCGATGATATAGACGATTTTATGTTTCATGGTTTAGCGTTTTTTGAAAATGTAGTTGAGTCCGATGCGCGCACCGGCGTTGTAGAAGTTGGCGGCGCCGTGTAACATGCCTGACGGCTTGCAATAAACTTCGGCAAACAGACGAATTTTCTCGGTGGGATTGTAGCGCCCAACGAGTGTGAAAATCGGTTCGTTGAAACGTTCTATCTGGAAATCGTCGAAATTGCTGATGCGCAGCCCGAGATTCCAAAAATCGCTTTCGCGCCGCACATGGCCTTCGATGTTCCATAGCAGATTGAACGGCTCGACGATGTAGCCGGCGTTCTGCGTGTGGCGGTCGTGGTTCATCGGGCTGTAGAAACGGCTGAAAGCACCTATCGACACGGCGAAGTAGTCCATGCGGTAGCCCAGCGACAAGGCGGCGCAGGCTTCGTGTGTGGCGCTGTACGCCATGGCGCGGTAGAGCAACCTATTTTCCAAAGCGAGTTGGCCTACGCGGAGCGGGAAACGCACGATGGCGCGACCGTCGATGGCGTAACTGTTGGCTGTGCAGAGGTCGATGGCCGCTTGCAGGTCAAAATAGGTGGTGATGGGAAAATGACCGCCGACAGCAACGTGTCCAAAATGTCCCCAAGTTGTGTTGTAGCCGTATTCGGCGTATGTTTTCAGCACGATGGGGGCTTTGGCAGTGGTTTCTTGCGCGGCGATGACGCCCACGAGTGCTGCGCAGAGTAGTGTGAGGAATAGACGTTTCATGACGTGATGTTATGCTCGACGCTGCAAAGTTACTAAAAAAGTCGATTCGCCCAACCGCTTGCAACGAAAAATCCCGCACCTTGTTGGCACGGGAGTTCTCTGTGTATCGTCAAAAAAAGAAACGCAAAACTTATTTTTTGTTTTTGCTGACTCTGTTTTGGTAGCGGCTCATGAACTTGTCCACACGACCGGCAGTGTCCACCAATTTGGTTTTGCCTGTGTAGAAAGGATGCGACGAACTCGAAATTTCGAGTTTTACCAAAGGATAAGTTACCCCATCAATGTCGATGGTTTCTTTCGTAGCGATAGTCGAGCGCGAGATGAAAACCTCTTCGTTCGACATGTCTTTGAATGCCACGGGACGATAGCTTTCTGGATGAATTCCTTTTTTCATTGTCTTATAAATTGTTAGATTAGTTGCTCTGAATTTTTGCGGTGCAAAATTACACTTTTTTTTTGATTCCGCCAAATTTTCGGCACAAAGTTTGCGTTTTTTTTTGTGAACAATCGTTTTTAGGCCTCCCATGCCAATGCGCTCGCCCCCAAAATGGCAGCGTCCGACTCTTTGAGTTGCGAGAACACGACTTTGATTTTGTTCTTCCACAGCGGCATCAGATTGTTGTTGAAACTTTCGACGGTCGGTTTCATGATCAGGTCGCCCGATTTGATGAGTCCGCCGAACAGAATGATGGCTTCGGGTGCGCTGAATGCCACAAAATCGGCCATGGCTTCGCCTAACATTTTGCCGGTGAAGTCGAATATGTCTTTTGCCAAAGCATCGCCTTGTTGTGCGGCTTCGAACACATCTTTCGAAGTGATGTCCTCGGGCGGAATGTTGCGCAGTAGGCTCTGTTTGTCGGTCGCTTCGAGCAGCTCGCGGGCGGTGCGTGCCACGCCGGTGGCCGATGCGTAGGCTTCGAGACAGCCTGTTTTGCCACAGCCGCACAGCCGACCATTGTTGCGCACCATGGTTACATGGCCGAGTTCGCCGGCAAAGCCGTCGCTGCCATACACCAATTTCCCGTCGATGACGATGCCGCTGCCGACGCCCGTGCCAAGTGTCAGCATGATAAAGTTTTTCATACCGCGTGCGGCGCCGTAGGTCATTTCGCCCATGGCGGCTGCGTTGGCGTCGTTGGTTATTTTGACAGGCAAGCCGATGCATTGCGTTATCATCTCGGCAAACGGTATGATTTGCTGGCCGCCCCATGTGAGATTGACGGCATTTTCGACCGTGCCTTTGTAGTAATTGGCATTGGGCGCACCGATGCCTATGCCGCGGAGTTGTTCCATCTCATAGTCTTTTTGGACAAGTTTGGTGATGGCGGCGCAAAGGTTTTCGACAAAAAGTTGCGGGTCGGTGGTGTCGTTGCTGCGTATGGCGGTTTGTACAAGTACGGTGCCTCGCGCATCGACGAGTCCGATTTTGGCGGTTGTGGCACCTATGTCGATGCCTACTACATACGGTTTTTCCATAATTTTACGATTTTTTATTTGGTTAAAGATTTTTATTCAAAAAGTCGGTGCAGCGTGTGTATAAGTGCAGGCGCGTTTTGGCACCGAGTATGCTGTGATTTTTGTTGGGGTACATTTGCATCTCGAATTGTTTACCCGCTTCGACCAACTTTTCGATGTAGAGCCACGTTTGCTGTGTGTGAACGTTGTCGTCGGCGGTGCTGTGTATCAGCAGCAGTTGGCCTTGCAGCCGGTCGGCTTTATCCATCAGACTCGATGTGTTGTATCCGCGGTCGTTTTCTTGCGGTCGTTGCATGAATCGTTCGGCGTAGGCGGTGTCGTAGTAGCGCCAATCGGTTACGGGCGCAATGGCGATACCGGCTTTGAATGTGCCGTCGCCGTGTGTCAGGCAGTAGAGAGTCATAAATCCACCGTAACTCCATCCCCAAATGGCGATGCGCTCGGCATCGACATAGTCGAGATTGCCTAAATAGTGCGCTGCTGCAATTTGGTCTTGTGCTTCGATTTCGCCTAAATGTTTGTAGGTGCATGTGCGAAAGTCGCGTCCGCGACCGCCGGTGCCGCGTCCATCGACGCACGCTACCACATAGCCCGATTGTGCCAAATAGTATTCCCAACCCAAGTCCCAGCGGTTGCGGGCTTCCTGCGAGTCGGGACCGCTGTATTGCAGCATGACGAGCGGTAGCGGTTGGTCGTTGGTAATGTTTTTGGGTTTCACAATCCAGCCGTTCAACGTGATGCCGTCGTCGGTGGTAATTTGCACAAATTCTTTGACCGGCAACTGCATCTGTTCGAATTGCGCGGCCAATGCGGCGTTGTCTTCGAGCGTGCGCACGGTTTTCCCTTTGCTGTTGATGATGGTGTAGCAGTCGGGCGTGGAGCTGTTGCTGAAGTTGTAGATGGCGTATTTGAAATTTTTCGAAAATTCGGCCGTTTGCCAGCCGTGGCGTCGGTCGTAAATGACCAGGTTGTTGTTGCGCGCACTTACCACATAGCGTTCGGTCGGGCTGCCGAGTGTCGATTGAAAATAGATGGTGCCCGTTTTTTCGTCGTAGCCGTAGAAATCGGTAACCTCGGCCTGCTCGGCGCCGGTCGTCCATTGCTTGATGAGTGTGCCTGTCGGCTCGAAATGATACAGGGCGCGGTAACCGTTTTTGTCGCTCATGATGATGAAACTATTATTGGCGCAAAAGTGCAGACAATTCAGGTTGGCGTAGTCGATGTAGGTGTCGCTTTGCTCGTGGTAGAGGCGTTTGCCTACGCCCGAACGTGCGTTGAATGCCAACAAATCGAGCATGGTTTGATTGCGATTCAGCCGGACGGCGGTCAAGGTTTCGGCATCGTTGTTCCAGCGTATTTGGGGCAGATAGATGTCGGTGTCGTCGCCGGTTTGCATCGTTTTGGTAGTGCGATTTTGTACGTCGTACACGCGTAGCGATACTTGCGCATTGAGGCTGCCGGCGCGCGGATATTTGTAGGTCGTCAGGGTCGGGTAGTCGGCGGTGAAATTCTGAAACGAAAATTCGTGTACGTCGCGTTCGTCGAAACGTATGTAAGCCAACAATTTGCTGTCGGCGCTCCACTCGAAACAGCGTGTCAGACCAAATTCTTCCTCGTAAACCCAATCGGGCGTGCCATTGATGATGCTGTTTTTTGTGCCATCGGTGGTGATGGCAATTTCAGTACCGAAATCCAATTTTTTGATAAACAGATTGTTATGTCGTGCAAAAGCCACCATGCGTCCGTTGGGCGAAAAGGCGGCCGCTTGTATCACGTTGTCGTCGCTCAACGGCTCGACGGTGTTGGTGCGGGCGGTGTACACATAGTAAGCCGCCGTAGCCGAACGCCGATAGATTTTGGTTGTCGAGGTGTGAATAAGTATTTTTTGCTCGTCGGCGGCAAACGTGAAGCCGGCTATTTTGTCGATTTGGCAGTTTTTGGCTGTAGCAACATCAAACAAACAAGCGGTTTCGCGTCCCGAGGCGTAGTCGTACGACACGATTTTTGTGCTGTCGTGGTTCAACGTGGCGTAGTGTTCGCCATCGTTCATGTGATAAACGGCGGTTGGCCGGTGCGGCCGGAAATCGCCGCGGGTAAAGGCTTCGAGGTACGACTGCGCGGCGTTTTGGGCATACAGCACGCTGCCGATGGCCAAACAAATGCTTGATAACACTATTCTGAACGACATCTTGGTAAGGGTTTGTTTTGCCTGCAAATATACGGATTTTTTTTTGATGAATAAAATTTTTCTGTTTAACTACAATTTTGTAATTTTGCAAACGTAAAAATCCGATGACTATGAGAGCGATTCAAATGGTCGATTTGCGCACGCAATACGACCACATAAAGACCGAAATCGATGCCGGCATTCGCGAAGTGATCGAGTCGGCAGCATTTGTCAAAGGGCCCAAAGTGTCGGCCTTTCAAGCGCATCTCGAACAATATTTGGACGTTCGCCATGTGATACCTGTGGGCAATGGCACCGATGCGCTGCAAATAGCGTTGATGGCGTTGGGGCTGAAGCCCGGCGACGAAGTCATCACACCGACCTTTACGTTCATCGCTACGGCCGAAGTGGTGGCGCTTTTGGGCTTGACGCCGGTTGTCGTCGATGTCGATTTCGATACGTTTTGTATGGATGTGGCGGCCGTCGAACGCGCCATTACACCACGCACCAAAGCCATCGTGCCGGTGCATCTGTTCGGCCAAAATGCCGACATGGAAGCCCTGCTCGCGTTGGCAAAAAAACATGATTTGTTCGTGGTCGAAGATGCCTGCCAGAGCATTGGCGCAACCTATACTTTTAGCGATGGGCGCACCATCAAGTCGGGCTGTATGGGGCATATCGGCTGCACGTCGTTTTTCCCGTCGAAAAATTTGGGCTGCTATGGCGATGGCGGTGCCATTTTTACCAACGACGACGATTTGGCCAAGAAAATGCGCGCTGTGGCCAATCATGGCATGGAAGTGCGTTATCATCACGACCGCGTTGGCGTCAATTCGCGGCTCGACAGCATTCAGGCGGCCGTGCTCGATGCCAAGTTGCCGCACCTCGATGACTATACGGCGGCGCGTCGCAGGGCGGCGGCCTATTACGATGCAGCCTTTGCCGGCAATGAACGCATACTGACGCCCGTTGTGGCGGCGCATACCACGCATGTATTCCATCAGTACACGTTGCGCTTGCAGGGCGTTGATCGCGACAAAGTGCGCGATGCGTTGGCAGCAGCCGGCATTCCATCGATGGTCTATTATCCGGTGCCGCTGCACTTTCAAAAAGCCTACCGCGATGCGCGCTATAAGGCCGGCGATTTTCCGGTGGCCGAGCGCTTGGCGGCATCCGTTTTGTCGCTGCCCATGCACACCGAACTCGACAACGAACAGTTGGAATACATCGTCCGACAAGTTATCGAAGCAGTTGCAAATAACTGATTCATAGCACGATGCAAAAAAAATGCGTTTCGGTGTTGGCAACTGAAAAATTTTATGTACCTTTGCACCCGAAATTGTCGAAGGTTTTGTTTCCGTAGCTCAGTTGGTAGAGCAGCTGACTCTTAATCAGCGGGTCGAGGGTTCGAGCCCCTCCGGGAATACAAAACGAGCAGCGAAATAATTGATTATCAATTATTTCGCTGTTTTTGTTGTCAGTGGTTTGTCAACGAAAAGTTGTTTGGCGCTATAAACACAAACAAACGCAAATAAAAATAACCTGACAACAAACAAACTACCAAATCGCGCCAAATTGCGTCAAATCGCGCCAAATCGCGTCAAATTCGGACATCGCCCCTTTGCGGTTTCGTATCTTTGCACCGTGTTTCAACAACGAAGCACGGAATTTTTTTGTAAACATGGGACGTAAACTGACAAAATCGGAATTAAAGCGTATCACCGAAGTAGCCAAGATGGAGCGCCGCAAAAGTGGTGTCAAAAACGTTGAAAAGGTGGTGCATTACAATATGAAATGGCAAGATGCCATACGCAGCGCCAGCAAAAAAGTGTTGGCCGAACGTCGTGTCAAACAGAAACGTATTAGGTTTAAGTGATATTCGTTTAGTTCAAACAGTTCTTCGGTAGCAACAACAAGAAAATGTGTTTTTTGTGGTTCCGGGAACGGGCCAAGTAGCAGTAGTTTGTGTATTGATTAGATTGCCCCGGAAGAACGTACCGACGCAAGCGGGAGTGGCCATAAGGTCGGCCCGCTTGTGTAAGCGGTTGAACAAGAGAGCGAGAATTTTTCTAACAACTAAAAATTTATAAAACTATGTGGAACAAAACATCAACCGTGTGCATCATGCTTGCAATCGTCATCGTGCTTTTGCTGTTTTTCGGCTCGAAAGTGATGAAGTCCGAGAAACCGGCGTCATCAAGCGATGCACCCAAAACAACCGAGAGTGATAAACCTGCTTCATTTCGAGGCCGGAAGTAACTAACCATCTAAAAAATGTAAGGAGATGAATATTAACAAACAAAATTTGAGCGACCGTTTCAATGGGAACGAATCGGTATCGTTGAAAAAACGCATCCGCACCATTCGTGCCAACGGTCAGACAGTAGGAGCCGCCGATTTTATCGACGAATCGAACTTGGGTGAACCAGTACAAATTTCGTTGAAAAACAACGACGGCGTATCGCACACCGTAGCCGTTTTTGCCGGTGCATTGACATCGGTTGAAGACATTGCCGCCGTAGCAGGCGAACAAGTAGATGCCATTGTAGCCGATGGCGATTTTTTGAAAAATGGGGATGACGTGCTGATGACATGTGATTGCCCGAAGTTGGCATTCATTCAAGCGCACTTCACGCGTAACCCGACCATCGTCGATGCCATGCAACTTGGTACCGACAACGCTTCGCAGTTTGGTCAAAAAATCAAACATGCGCGTTTCAGCCCGATCAAGGGTAATAGTTACGAGGAGATTTCGCCGCGCATCTTCCTGACCCAAGGTCAGTTGGATCGCACGATGGTCGAAATCAAAAACAAACCATTGATTCTCGACGACAAACACCTGTTTATTGTAACGGTTGCCGCCGGTCGTCAACTCGACCTGACGCTGATGCTTGGTGCATCGCTCGATGCAGCCGAAGCCTTGCAAAATGTGCGTAAAGCCGTTTTTGGCGAATAACCCTTTTTTGGTAGAACCATAACGAACGATTGAAGTATGGATCAGAATCAAAATACAACAGTGGATAGCGCGATCAACTTTGCGCTGCACACTGTTTCGCCTGAAAAAATCGCGCCGTTGTTTGCCAAATTCGGTTATAAGCCCGACGAAATCAGTTTGGAAACCACCCTTGAGTTGTGGGACGTTTATGGCGACGACTTCATTGTTCCGTTTGCCGAAATGGCTCAAGAGGTGTTGCACGATGGCGATCAGATGGCCGAAATCAAGCGGCATTATTTGTCGTTCGACCGTGTCACGGGTGCCAAGCGCAAAAAAGCGGTTTGGCGTGGCGACGGCCAACCGGTAGCCACTACCGATGGCAGCGAGATCGAAACGGCCGAAGGTGAAAGTGCCGATGGAACACCCACCGATGACACATCGGCCAAGTTTGACACAGCCATGAACTATATGGATAAAATTTGGGGTCAAATTGGCAAAGGAGGTTCTACGATTATTGACTTGGTCAATAAAGGCAAAGGTGGCGCCGGCAGCCAACCGGCCGACCCAAAGACCACTCCGTCCGGCAATCAGCCCAAAGGAGGCACGGATTCGGGCAGCATTTGGCTGATTGTAGGCGTGGTATTGGTTGTGGTAGTGCTCATTGTGTTACTTGTGTTTGCAGCCAAGAAGTGATTTAAGATTATCTGTTTTGGATTAAAAGGCTCGCACGCTGAAAAATGCGGGTGAGCCTTTTTTTAATTGGAGATTCCGATGAAAATAGTATATACAAACGACGACAATTATTTGGTGAGTGGTACACCGGCAGCCGTAACCGAAGACGGTGTGATGTACATCAACACCGATTTGTATTATCAACTGACACCATTTCAGCGCGAGTTCATCAAATGGCACGAAGTCGGCCACTATCGTTTGCATACACACAGCGAATTTGAAGCCGACGAGTATGCCTTCCACAAGATGGCCGGTAAATACTATCAATCGTTGAAAAAGATGATTGGTACGCTCGAAGCCGTGTTGGACGAAGAAACCGACCCCAACGTTCCGGAACGCATCGAGGCGCTGTACAAACTATGTTTGCAATACGATGCCGAACGTGGCAATCGTGCCGCCGCCAAAGAGTTGCGGCGTTTGGCGCAGGGTGGTGCCGTGATGCGTGGCGATGGCGAGAATGCCAAGACCACCAAAGCCATCGAAGCCACCAGCAAAGGCATCACCGATGCAATAACTGCGGCTTCGGCAGGGAATGTATCAAATACAAAAGCCAACACCGAGGCCAACAACAGCAACGACATCATGATGTATCTGTTTTTGGGCGTTGTGTTGATAATGCTCTTGAAGGACTAAATTTTTGAAACACTATGGGAGAAACAAACAACAGCAGTACAACGAGCATGGGCGGTGGCGATAGTGGTTATGCCTTCAAAACATTGTGGCAGGAGATAACGCGTGCCGTAGGCTATGCCATGACGGCCATGACCGACAGCATCGGGTTGAAAGAAGCGGGCAAAACGAACCGCAAACTCATTTCGGAAACCGGCATGACCGACCGTCAAAGCAACTTGCTCGATTCAACCAAAGGCAGTTCCACGATACCCATCATGGTGTGTGCGATTGCCGGCATCTGTTTGATCATTTATTTATTGAAAGGTAAAAAATAATTTGTTATGATTCCGGATGAAGAAAGAAAAAAACAAGTAGCAATCCAAATGGCTACCGACGAAGAACGAACCTATATGTCAGGGTCGGAACAATCTAAAAATCGTTCCGCATGGATCATTGCAGGCACTATCATTATGCTCGCTATTGCAGCATTTTGGTTTTACAAACACTAACGAAAAACTATGGCAATAAAAAGTAGTTACAACGGCACGCAACAAGAACGCCGTTACATAAACATCGATGCCCTACCGGGCGACCCAAATACCTTTTGGGTGGGCGACAGTGGCCTGTACTATCGTACTCTGAAAGAGGCCGAAGAGGATAACCCGGATAATGCAGTCAACCCGCAGGATTACGTCATAAAAAAATCCTTTTACCAACAGCACAAAAAAACCATTTGGATTTGTGCCGCAGTGTTGGTGGTCGGTTTCATCGTAATCCGGCTGTTCGACACAAACAAATTAGTTTATAACAATCACAAATGGTAAGCGTGATGGAAGAGAAGTACACCTTTGAAGATTTCGTGGCATCGCTTCGCAACGAATTTGCCACCTATTGTGGCGAATCCGACAGCAATGCCGAATACACCAACACGATTTTTAATCAGTTTTTGGCAAAAATGGCAGGTACAGATGTAGCAACAACCACCAATGTGGAAGTAGAACGTGTGATCGTACAGGACGATCCTGTGATTTGCACCGTATTCAACCATTCCGTTCGTGAATCGGAGTTGTTCATCGTAAACACCGTGCTCAACATCGTTATGTTGATTGTGGCCGCCATATCGTTGCGCAAAAGTTAAACGAAACTCTATGAATAAGACAATTATAATAGTAGTTGCCATTGTGGCAGCATGTGTATTGGCCGGTTTCATTGTCTATACGCTGACTCCGAGCAAAACAGGGCTCGACCGTTTTCAGTTTGTAAGTTACGACGAGGATAGCAGCAATTCGCTCAAAGGCGGACTGAAATTGAAAAATGATTAGTAGGCAAGACATCAGCGATGGCGACTTGGTGGTGCTTTCGGCGCTGAAAAAGCAACCGTTCTACGGACATGCAGCCGTTTATAGTGCCGGCAGGTTCTACCATTTCAACGAAAGTGGGGGGCACTGTGATAGTTACGACTTTTTCGTCAACCAACAGCAGCGCCGGATTTTGCGCATCGAACACGGTACGAAAACACACGACGAAATTCAAGCCTACTACGATGCCAACAAACACCGTACATGGGAAGCGCTGACCTACAACTGCGAACACTTTGCCTACGGAGCCGCCTACGGCGCTGAAAAGTCGCCAACGTTGCGTGGTTATGTGGCACTTGCCGGTACGGTGGTCGGTGCATTGATAATAGGATTATTTGTAAAACACAAAACAAAATGATATGAAAACAAACACAAAAATAACACTCGGTTTTATGGGAGTATTGGTAGCAATAATCGCCGTGTTGGCCATTGTAATTGTCATCAAAAACCAAAAAACAAAAGCAAAAACACCAAACGACGATACGCCGCTCACCGCCGATGATGTATTTGACAAAACCTCGTCCGGAAACGCCAACGCCGTAACTGATGCCGAAATTGATGCAGCCGATAAGTTGGCGGCAAAACTATACCGTGATATGGATGGTCTGAACCTGATGGGACACGACGATAGTCTATACGAAGAAATGAACCTGTTGAGCGACCGCGAATTGTCGATCCTCAACGCGGTTTTCAACAAAAAATACGGCAACGGCGAAACGCTCATCGAGTGGTTAGAGGGCGAAAGTTTTAGATGGTCTGACGATTTAGGCCTTGACACGTTGGTAAAATCAATTATTAACCGATTAAACAAGATTTGATTATGACACTTTTCCAAAAAATTTTCAGTGCTGATGTCGATACCGCTGCGCAAAACGGTGAATCGGTTCTTGGCAACTTGGGTTCAATTACGGTAGAAGTAGATCTGCCGGTTAAAAGTGCTGCGCTTTTGGCGTTGGCCATCGTAATACCGATTTTGGTCTTTTTCATCTGTAAAAAACTGATTTGAACATGGTACTGAAAAATGAATTCCTCGAAGCCGTGCGCGATGCCGATCTCGTAATCGAAGACGGCAACGACACATTTGTATGCTATCGTGCCCGCAAACCTTTTGAAGGCGAGCCCGAAGATGCCGACATCTGGAAAATAAAACTTTACCGTGTCATCGAAACCAAAACCGGTAAAGTAACCATGTTGCTCTATCCGTACGGAAGTGCCGACTATCGGTTTTCACCCAACAAAGTAGGAGAATACACATTTACATACGTTATATGAAAAAATTACTGAAAAACAAAAAACTGATCATTATTGTCGTGGTGGTGGTTTTGTTCATCATCATCATCGCATCGAAGAAAAGCGCCGATGCCGCCGGCGACGGCGGTGGTAACTCCGGCACCGGCACCGACGATGCCACGCTCGAAACCTTGTGCAAACTATTCATCGCCACCTGCAACGACTATGGCGATTCTGCGTCTGCATACAAACACCCGTGGGACACCACCACCCTGAAAACCATCATGGCGTTGCCCAAGGACGACCTTGTTCGACTGAACGCCATGTTTAAGGCAGCGGCGGCGTGCACCTATTCCGACAATTACGGTGCCGTCAAATCGAAATACTACACACGCACCTCGCTGTCGGATGCCATACCGGCCGGCACGCGGTGCAAAAAACGCACCGGCGCCTCGACGGCCGAAGCGTTCAAAGAGAAGATGGAAAGCCTCGGACTGTAACCGCTCATGAGCAAATACAAACAACATATTATCCCGAGCGTAACCACTCCAAAAGAGTGGCAACACATGAGCCAATCGGAGTTAAGAAAGGTTGTATATCAATTTATAAAATGCAATCTTGCCGGTAAAGTTATCAAAAACGAGGATACAGGAATCAACGTTCAAATAACCGTAAGTGCAGGACGCAAAACCGCATACGGTGAAGCGATGTACTTGAAAAAAGCATCTGTTGTTCAAATTATTCCGCAAGTAATTCGCTATGCTAAATATAACAATTTCGGCGCCCAAAAAAGCACCGATGCAAAAAATATTCTTGGCTATTTGAACTATAAATGTAAATGTACGATGATAGATGGGAAAACCGAATGTTTACGATTAGCTATTCGCCTACAAAATGATGGCAAATTCTATTATAACATTGAGATAAATAAAATAACAAGTTAGTACCACGCAAGGCTTCTATGGGTTTCTTGCATCCAATACTAACTTGTATTTCACCGGCAAAAGTACAACAAATTTTTGAAATAACAAATAAACTATTAAAAAATTTACAATTATGGCAACAAAAAAATCAAATCTGAAAATCCTTTTCATCGTGCTGGCAGTAGCCGTTGTTGGGTTTGTGGCGTTCAAATTCTTTGGCAAAAGTAAGGGCGAAACCGCCGACGATGCCGAAACAGGCGGAAACACCTCGAACAAAAGCACTGCTAAAAAAAGTTACAAAACATCCGTAACAGTAGAAGCCGACGAGTCAGAACTCGATGAATTGTGCGAAAAATTCATCAAAACCTGCAATAACTATGGTAAGGTTTTACATCCGGGCGGCGCAAGCAAATATCCGTGGGACACCACCACCCTGAAAACCATCATGGCGTTGCCCAAGGACGACCTTGTGCGACTGAATGCCATGTTCGAGGCACGCGGCGCTTGCACCTATCCCGATAATTATTCGAGTAGTAAATACATCATGCGCACGTCGCTGTCGGATGCCATACCGGAAGGAACGCTGTGCAAATACCGCACCGGCGCCTCGACGGCCGAAGCGTTCAAAGAGAAGATGGAAAGCCTCGGACTGTAACCGCTCATGAGCAAATACAAACAACATATTATCCCGAGCGTAACCACTCCAAAAGAGTGGCAAGGTTGGACATCGTTACAATTACGAAAATATGTTGCAGACTATGTAAAAGCGAATTACAAAAATGCACATGTTGTTAATGAGCATACGCAGTTACATATCAAAATAACAGTTCGCAGTGGTCAAAAAACCGCATACGGCGAAGCGATGTACAGCAAAAAAGCAGCACTTATAGCGGTATTACCTGACCTGATAAAGTATGCCGTTTATAATAATTTTGGTTCAGCCAAAAGTACAGATAGTAAAGATGTTTTAGGCTATTTGAACTTTAAGGTTAAATGTAAAATTGACGGAAAAATAGAAAATATACGATTGGCTGTACAATTTCAAAGAGGAGGCAAATTTTATTACAATCTTGAAGTAAATAAAATAAAAAAGGCTTGTATCTGAGAGGATTATAAACAAGAGCCTCAATCCGCGATACAAGCCTAAACGAATTGCTTATTCTTTTCACCGGCAAAGGTACAACAATTTTTTGAAATAACAAATAAACCACTAAAAATTTACAATTATGGCAACAAAAAAATCAACTTGGAAAGTAGTGATCATCGTATTGGTAGTGCTCGCCATCGTGGGCGTAGGCGTGTGGGCAGGGTTCAAATTCTTTGGCACCGACGACACCCCAACCACCGACGGCGGCACAGGCAGCACACCGGCAAGCAGCGATGTGAAATTTCCCTTGGTCGATGGCAGCCGCGGCGAACTTGTTAAACGCCTGCAACGTGCCTTGAACACCGACCTCGACGGATGCGACGGTTTCAAAAAATTAGTCGTCGATGGTATCGTCGGTCCGAAAACCATAGCCGCTACCAAACTCGCCGTTGGTACGCAACTGCTGACCGACGAAACCACTTGCCGCAACTACATCGCCAACATGGGATGCTAAAAACGGACGTGCGCAATGGCTGAATACGGAGAGAAATATTATCAATATAAACATAAGCCAAAGAAGGCTATAATGTTTTTGAAAAAACACAAAGCCGGCGCCTGTATCGCAGCCATGAGGCGTGATGACATTGGCGATATTGATATTATTTGGGGAGAGAATGATCCTAAAACCAACAAGGGCTATGGTCTAAAACATATCATAGAAAAACATGGTAAGGACATAAAGGCACTTGGGTTCGAGGTGGAAGACTTTATACCGATTGTAGTGCAATTTGGAGCGTTTGATCAAGAGCGTTCTACATCAAACAGACGAGTTTATAGCAATGATAAATTTCGGTTTGTTGTTGTCGTCGAAGAAACTGTATCGGGTCAAAGAAAATGGCTTTTGACGTCGTTTGATATAAACAAAAAAGCGAAAGTAACCTTTCGCTAAAACGTCGAAACCAACTAAAGTAGCATCGCAGTCGGTATTACTCACCTACACTGTATAGTGAAACGACACGGCAAAGGTACAACAATTTTTTGAAATAACAAAATATGCCGAAAACCAAACCACACAGCATTCCCACCGGCGAGGGCAAAGAGGACGTTTACATACGCCGCGCCATCATCGTGGAGCGACTTGCGCCGCTCATCGGCACAAGCGTTCCATGCCGTGCTTTCAAAGGCAAACGTGTGGAGTTCCTGTTTGCATCGATTGACGAAACGGCAACGCGAGCATCAAAGAGGTATGAATCGACTTTAGCCGCATTGCGTATAGTGGAAGCGTTAAAAAAGGCGGTACTCGTAAAATCAGATCTGCCACACTCCAACAAACAACGCAAGATGAAGTTTGTAAAAATGTACGAATTAAAATCGGAACTCAATCGGATTGGAGAAGTAAAAATTATGGTAGGCGAGCGTAGCCAAAAGCAATATGTACATTATTGCATCACGCAAAAAAAAGATAACCCATAGAAGGCGCCCTCGTTACATTGGGTCTTTATCTATGACTTATCTTCTTTCACCGGCAAAGGTACAACAAATTTTTGAAATAATATGACAAAATACAAACAAATTTTCAATCCGCTGTCGAAAATCGGATTCGACAAGGTGAACCAAGAGGCCCAAATAGATGCGGCACTCGACGAAAATTCCGAAAATGCCGTACAAAATAAGGCCGTAACCAACGCCATCAGCGGCAAGCAGGACGTCATCGACGACCTCGACACCATACGCGCCGGTGCTGCCCTTGGCGCAACCGCCCTGCAAGAACATCAAGACATCAGCGGCAAGCAGGACAAAGACAACAACACCGACCTGACCACGACATCGAAATCCATCGTCGGCGCCATCAACGAGGTGGCCGCCGCGGCGTCAGGCATCGGCACCATGGTCAACAATCAGTTGGTGGTGAGCAAGCGTGCCATCGTAACCGACAAACTTGGCGACCCGATGAACGAATACACCCTGAAATGTTTGTTGAACGGCTCGACCATGCGCGTGATGACGTTGCGCGAGATAGCCGCCGACGAATACCCCGACGCCCACCGCTATGTGTGGCACAAAACAGCCGCGCAAAAAAATCGTGCGGTCAATATCATTTTAATCAGTTCGTCGCAAGGCAAAGGTGCGCTGAAACTGACCATATACGATGCCGTCCGTCGGCGCAGCGAAGAGCATTACGTCTGTTTCAAATTCGACACGCCGAGCCGCGGCACATTCCTGTTTTCGACCACCTGCAAATGGCCAATCGAAACGCGCTATCTGACAAATGAACTTTACTCTTACCTGATTGTTCCTGACGATTTTGTGGGCGACATCACCGTGCAACTTGTGCGCGCCAACGTTATGTCGGGAGGCAATTTGCGGATAGTTTATCCAACATCCGAAAGCGACAACACAAAGAAATGGACGGCTACATTGGTTCAAAACCCCGGCAACAAACTGCCCATAAGCGATGGTGAGAGTACCGAGGTAGCGTTTTGCATGGCCGACAACCTGTATGGTAATCCGCTCACGGCATCGCAGTTTATCACGCCGTTCGGTTACTATCAGGTCGATATTATCTACGACTTTGGCGCCATTGCCATAGGCGACCGCTTGCAGGACAATGTGGTGAACGACACGCAACTGCACGACATAAGCAAGCAATTGAACACCATGCAGGACACCGATGCCGACACCATCGTGCGCCTGCTCCAAACCATGACACCGATGCTAAAGGTGGCACGCAAAGAGGGTAATCTGTATGTGCGCCACCCGCGCCTCGATGTCTTGGCCGCCTACAACCCGCGCCTCGTGCTGATGAAACTGAACAAAAGTTGCTATCACAAAAAAGTGCTCGACGACGGCACCAAAAAACATTACCGCCGCAAAAAATGGGTGCTCGATCTGCAATTCAAATATTGGGTCGAAAATAATGAATACAAAAAAGATGGGCAAACACTATGGAACACCACGGCTGCGCACCATGGCGCCGGCGAAGCGGCACGCACCGACACCGATGGCTGGTATCCGATGACGATACACTCCGATGCAAATATCTTTGCCTATATCAAAAATGAGATCAACAGTGCATACTACGGCATAGCCATACGCATCGACAATCCGCGCTACGCGGGCAACGACACGGCGCTGTACTACCAAGGGCAGCAGCGCTATCTGTACAGCCTGCCGGCCGTGATGAAAGTGGTGTGTGTTAGGGGTTATATAGGTTATACATTGGTATAAAAAAAAGTTTCTGTGCCAATAAAAAAACCGGCACGAAAACCAATCAATAAATAACCGAGTCTCGAATGGATGACAATTAAAAACCGTCATCCGAGTACAAATATACGAAAAAAAACCGAGATATGCAAGCAAAAGGGGAGAAAAAAATATTGTTAGGGCTTAAAATGGGACGTATTAAATGGACCATAGCCCAAAAAGCGCACATTCAATGTGCCGACATCCTTATTACAGACAACGACTTGAAACATATCCAACGCCGGCATAACAAGGAGTTAGATAAACTCAATATTTCGGCCGCCGACTACATCAAACTTGTTATCGACAACTACGATGAGATCAGGGAGAAACGGGATAATGCCATTATGCTTGTCAAAATAAATGATATTCCACCACATGATACATGTGTGTTAGAACTAACCTTTGACATTAAAACAAAAGTATGGATTATTAGAACTGCTGAACCACGCGAAAAAATCTACAAACACCGATTGCTTTGGGTACGAAAAAAGAGGTAATGCAATTACCTCCTAAAAAATAATCTCAGAGCATACAACCGACCGATGTATGTATAGGTTACTTGCACCCCTAATATCCTGTCAGTCTTTGTTGGTGAAATGTGCAAACCAACTACGGCGTCGGAATGGATAAGATTTTAATCACCGGCAAAGTTACGAATAAAAATTGAAACAACCAAATAAACGAAACGAATTATGGAAGAAGCGATTATTTACAAATGGACGACGTATGTGTTACCGGTCATCACCTCGGTGGTGAGTTGGTTTTTGGGTCGTCGCGCGCGCAACAACAGCACGCTGCAACAGATGCAGTCCAGCATCGACCTGCTGGTGCAGAAGAATGCCGAACTCTACCAAAAAGTCATCGACCAAAACGCACAACTCGTTGACCTTCGGCGCGAGAACTACGAACTGAAAGCCCGCGTAACGCACACCAACGAAACCATCGTGGCGCTGAAATCCGAAATCGAAACCTTACGCAAAAAACTGAAAGGATGAAAGCACGCTTGTTACTACTGATAGTGCCGTTGTTGGCCGCATGCACGCCGCAGCGACAACTCGGGCGTCTGCTGGCACGCCACCCCGAACTGCGCGCAGCCACCGACACCATCGTCGTGCGCGACAGTGTGCTGGTGCCGGGTGCCTACGCCCACACTTTCATACCCGACAGCGTGCTACAACACCATATATCCACCCACCGACCACAAGCCGATGCGCAGGGCAGCCTCCCAACGTCGAATAATGGAACATCACAGACAAACAGAGTAGGGACGGTTGAGGCAGGCAACGCCGGCGCATCGCTTACGTCGGATCCGGCGGCCGGCGGTTTTTGGCTGGCGGCCACCCAAAAGCCCGACACCATACGGCTGGAAGTGCCGGTAGAGGTGCCGGTGTACGAGTATCTGCCCGTCGAGGCCGACATACCGCAGTGGGTGGTAATGCTCTCCACTGTGGGCGGCATCGCCATTGCCATCGTGGCGCTGATGGCGGTGCTATACCTCATCCGCATTGTACGAAAATTTATATAAACCAAAAAACTATGACGACAAAGAAAAATCCCATTATTGGTGCGTTTGGCGAACAATTTACACAATTTAAGCACAAACCAAAGGATGCCATAAAGTACCTGAAAAAGGTAAAACGTGGTGAATGTATTGCCGCGTTATATCGTCCGGATATTGGGGATATTGATATTGTATGGGGAACTCCGGGATTGAATGGATACGGATTGTCGCATATTATATCTGAACATGGTGCAGAAATCAAACAATTAGGATTTGAAATTGAAGATTTTATAGTATTGGTATTTACATTTGGCAAAAAAATACAATACAAAAATCAGACTCGAATTTTTCTTGATGGAGAAACCTATCGAATTGTTATTGAAACACGTTGGTACAATACAAATAAAAATTTGATTGTTACCGCATTTGATTTGCGACCAATTCAAAAGAAAAATCCAAAACGGATGAAAGAATTGAATACAAAAAAGCGACTGAGATAGTCGCTATAAATAATCCGCTACCCTATAAGTGTTGGCGTATAGTAAGTTTTACTGATAGCCCTGTTTACTATCAAACGGATATAATAATACTGCAAAAGTACAACAAATTTTTGAAATAACAAACCAAAACCCAAAAAAACTATGAAACTGAAACAACCAATCTGCAAAAAGCAGGAGAAAATCGGGCGCGTAGCCGCCGGAAAAGCCAAAAAGGTATGCCAACATGCTGCGAGCGAATATGCTTTCCATAAAAAAAGACTGTCGGCTGCTTGGCAATTTATGAATCGTTGTCAGCGCGATTTTGCCGTGTCGTCGGATTTTTATCATGCGCACAAATCCGAATCCCAAATAAAGGATAAAACGGCGTACAATAAATTTGACCGAAAGGCGAACAAAGCGCTGAAAAAAGCATTTGATATGTTGCAAAAAACAACAGACATGCTTGCAAAAGCACAAAGTAATTTTTGAAATAACAAAATATGTCGAAAAATAAACCACACAGCATACCCACCGGCACCAGCAAAGAGGACGTTTACATCCGCAGGGCTATTATTGTGGAACGACTTGCGCCGCTCATCGGCACGAGCGTTCCATGCCGTGCGTTCAAGGGTAAAATGGTGGAGTTTGTATTTGCGTCGATTGACGAAACGGCAACTCACGCAGCCAAACAATACACATCGACGCTTGCAGCCTTACGAGTTGTAGAGGCGTTACGGAACGCTATATGCGTAAAAACAGACAAACCACATTCGCAAAAACAACGAAAAATGGGGTTTGGCAAAATATATGAATTATCTGCCCACTTAAACAGTGTTGGAAACGTAAAAATTATTGTAGGTGAAAAGCGCAGTACTCGAATTATACACTATTGTATAACAATAAAAGAGTAATGAATCCATTACTCTAATGCCCCAAAAGTGCGTGCTTCAATTTTACCGACAAAGTCGGGGATTCTCGCGGGCGGGGACTTTTGCACTAATCGAAGTGTCCGATTCACACGTCTTACCTTTCACCGGCAAAAGTACAACAAATTTTTGAAACGACAAAATGAAACTACCAAAATTGACAAAACAGCAATACATTGTCATCGGATCGGTGGCCGGCATCAGTGTGATGGCGGCCATGGTGATGGCCATCGTCTTTGTCATACGCAAACAATTAAACAGCAAACAAACTATGGGAAATAAGACAACAGGCAGTGCCGGCGTGGCACTCATCAAGCAGTTCGAGGGTTGCCGTCTGACAGCCTACAAACCCGTGCCGACCGAGCAGTACTACACCATCGGTTACGGCCACTATGGTGCCGACGTACAAGCCGGCCAAAGCATCACACAGTCCGAAGCCGAAGCGCTTCTGCGTAACGATTTGGCACAGTTCGAGGCGTGCATCAACGCCGAAGGGCTCACCATCAGTCAAAACCAATTCGATGCATTGGTGTCGTTGTGTTACAACATCGGCACCGGAAACCTGCGCTCATCGACCCTTCTGCGCAAAGTGAAAGCCGACCCGAACGATGCCACCATTGCCGACGAGTTTCTGCGTTGGAACAAAGCCGGCGGCATTGCCCTTGCCGGTCTGACCCGTCGCCGTCAAGCCGAAGCCGACCTGTATTTTTCGTAAAACAAATAACCGCCAAAGGTTTTTGGCGGCTATTTGTATTGAAAAATTATAAACGGCTGTTGGTTAGCGTTTGTTATGAATAAAGTTCAACTTATGTCTTTTATATCTTTCAAAGTTATTGTCAGAACTGATAAGAGGAATTTGATCAGATATTGCTTGTGCAACAATAAGACGGTCCATAGGATCGCGATGTTCCGTATCTAATGATAGATTGGCATAGGCACGCAAGTGCTTTTCTGTAATTGGTGCAATATGTATGCCTGCTTGTTGCATATACATAAACAAATCTTCTATCTTTCTGAAGCGTTTATGTTTAACTTTACCGATTTGGATTAGATGAACAAGTTCTTGTACACATACAGAACTTGTATATAATTGCGATTCATAATCGTCAATTATACGTCGGACATCCCTATGCAGTTCATTTGGGTCTGTGAAAAAGAATACCAATATGTTTGTGTCTAATAGGTATCGCATTATTTCAATACGGCTCTCATATCGACGATTTCACCTTTAGGCCATGTTTGCAGAAATATTCCTGCTTTCGATAATCTTTTCGGCTTACTACTACTTTTGGTGGTAGTTCTTGTTGCTGTTTTAGTTGCCATAGTTTGTTCCTCCTATTTTTTTAC